>JBNKHI010000197.1:0-500 GCA_050290265.1 Cellvibrionaceae bacterium | reverse complement strand
ATGTCACCCCCTCCTAGGGGAGAGGCTTAGGCTGCCCAAGTAGTCGACGGTGCACTCAAAGTTCCCAAGGTGAACTATTTTGCCGAGGAGAATCCACCACACGTCAAACGCTCATCGTCGGCGGCGACGGCGATTGTAAATAATTAAACCATCTGAACATCTAGAGGAAAAGTACGCTACAAATCCCCCTTCCTGGCACACCAACTGTCGGTATTTTTTGCACTGGCAAGATATAGGGTGGTCAAGATCGCGTGTTCCTATTCCGAGGTGGTCTTGCGAACTATGAAGAACTACAAAGCACACTATAGTTTATCCTGGTTCAGGCCCCTTTCGTAAGGTAATAGCCTAACGTCCAATATTTTTGATATTGAAGATGAACATTATTACAATGGAGATGAGTAGAGCACTCGAGAAGTTTGCTAAATGAAAGGGGGAAATGTTCTTATCCCTCCTTTCTGGAGTCTTCTTCTGGCTTACTGGGTGTTCACTTTGGCTCTCAG
>JBNKHI010000196.1:0-503 GCA_050290265.1 Cellvibrionaceae bacterium | reverse complement strand
TGCCACCATGTTGTGTCACACTTATTTCCCATGGAGCCAAGACGAGCTCGCTGTCTCTACTTCATCTTCCGGTAACGCTTCGTCCCGTCGCCTCCCCTCTCGAGCCGAAAACAAAGCATTGAATTTGCGCCATTGCCACCAGCCACCATCCCTAGACCGCCAGATAGGTATCCACATCAGCATCCAATCAGGTCATGCCACGTCAACATTCGTCCAATATCATTTGCAACATCATTTCACATAATAACAAAACTTTAAAATGATTTATCTCACTCATATGATATCCATTTAAAATTCTATTTTCACCGTTGTGTTCTACGTGATGAGATGAACAAAACTAGATCTGACTTGCATATGTTTTTTCAAAAAAATTAACTCATCGTTGCTTTAAATCTTCACCGTTCATTTGTACCAGCTGAATCAATCATGTGAATTTTCTTTATTTTTTGGCCCAGCAAGATTCTCATCAGCACAACTGGCGCCGTCTTCTCCCTTTCCCCTCC
>JBNKHI010000195.1:0-503 GCA_050290265.1 Cellvibrionaceae bacterium | reverse complement strand
AACTATCTGATATCTTTTGTAAGGATTGACCTTGACAGATAAGGGAGCTCACTCCATGCAGATTTCTTATTAGGTTTCCACCACATAAGAGAGTTTCAGATATTAAAGACCTGCTGAAAGTTGACTAGAGGGGGATGAATAGACAATCAAACCTGAAACTTACTTAATTTAAACAGTTAAAAATAGCAGGGTCAGATATGTCCAGCCTCAAGTCAGATATGTCCAGGCTAGGACGGAGATGTTCGGCTTGGGGCCAGATATGTCTAGTCACTATAAACTTTGTGCAGCGGAAAAGTAGATCAGGAGCCAAGACGATGCATCTAGGTCCCGATAAGCTTACTATTAGCAAGCTAGACAATATATAGCTTAGAGAAATAACAGGAACAACTAGAAGCAACCTAAACTCTAGGAATCAAATCTAGGGTTAGGTCAAACTCTAAGCAAGAACAAACTTGAACAAGAACAGGAAGTAAATTGAAATGAGAGGCACAAGGACACAAGAT
>JBNKHI010000194.1:0-474 GCA_050290265.1 Cellvibrionaceae bacterium | reverse complement strand
CTCCGTACAACCGGCAACACTCCCCAGCCTACCTCCCGCATTACCCAGCACAAGCATACCAAAATATCCAGACCCAATCTCTGGCATACTACCAACCATACCATTACGCCAATACCAACCATCCTCAATCTCCGCTAACTCCACAAATAACCTACCATCCTGCACTACCCCAAATTACATATCCCACACCAAGCAACACCAACGCCAACCAGGTCAAAGCTGAACCAAATCCACCACTACCTCCACCTCCGCAACAAGCTCAAGAACCTCCGCAACAACCTAATATGTTCCCCACCCATGGCACTATACTCACAACTACCAGAGGTTCAAACACATACTTTGAAACCAAAAGATAGAGCAGAGACTATTACCGCCAAGTAAATCATGTTATTGTCGATGGTCCTATCACCCAAATCAAATGGTCTCATATGCCAATAACCTTCTCTTCTCAAGACGTGAACCTAACCTCATTTC
>JBNKHI010000193.1:0-508 GCA_050290265.1 Cellvibrionaceae bacterium | reverse complement strand
CGACTGTGGATGGCTGACCGGTAACTTTTTCTCTTTCATCCCTGTGGTAGATGTCCCCACCGTCGAGGGCTCTTCCCTGAGGTAAATTCTTGTCTAGCATTATTTGGGATGCTCACTAGTTCATCTCAACGCCAACGCCATTTCGGCACTTAGCAGCTTCGTAATGCTGTGCGAGTGGTGGCTGGGAATCCCTCCAGATACTATCCTTTTCTGGTACTATTATTCTCCTGCCCGATACAGCAAGACAATCTTCGGCGGGATCGGTTTTTCCCTGCGATGCAACTGTATGGATGAATATATCAAGGCCACCTTCAAGGGCTACTAGAAAGGTGCCCAACAGAAGTGGATTCTTATAGATATGCATGATCAACCTCCGTGGGTCAACAAGTTTCTGTTTCCTACAGCTATCAAGAATAAGGGATCAGAACCATTGATGACCGATCGCTTGGCTGTGCTGACCAAGCATGTTGCCAAACTGCGTCAGGCCGACCTCGAGGCATGCCACTGC
>JBNKHI010000192.1:0-509 GCA_050290265.1 Cellvibrionaceae bacterium | reverse complement strand
CGGAGTCGGGTCTATCAAAAAACAACGAATTACCTCAAAAAGGAATTCAACATCGGCAGTGAACCAGCCTCAACTGCTGGCTTCGCTTTCCTGCTCTTGCTGTGGGTTCAGCATAGGTACGCGTACGGCACGGGAAGGGACTACCGTGGATATAGCGTGCTTATATACCATCTGGCTGACGGTATTCTTCAACAACACCACAAACTGGTCAAATGACTCAATCTGGCCCTGCAACTTAATGCCGTTGACAAGGTAAATGGAGACCGGAATCCGCTCTTTGCGCAAAACGTTCAGGTAAGGGTCTTGTAAACTATGCCCTTTTGACATGTTTATTCTCCTTAATAAAGTAGCAAAAAATAAAGTATTCGTTCAAAACAGCACCGAATCCCTGGTCGTCAACAAATGACTCCACCGGGTTCGATAGCTCAAACTGTCCCCAATATACGGGGCACAACCAGAAACAACCCTGAGGAAGTGGGTGACTTACCCTCTCTCACAGGGGCCGAATA
>JBNKHI010000191.1:0-509 GCA_050290265.1 Cellvibrionaceae bacterium | reverse complement strand
ATGTGAGTGTCGTAGTGGAAGCTAAAAAGAAAGGTAACTCTTGTTTGTCTGCGTTTTCACAGGCAGAGTCCTACGCTTTAGGAAAGAAAAAATGCAAACGATTAATCGTAACTGATGGTTTGAGATATGGGGTGTACATTAAAAAGAATGATAAGTTTAATTTGCACGCATACTTCAATATTACGCGAATGAAAGATTCTTATCCAATTTTTAATTGCGTTGGCATCAAAGAGGGGCTTCGAGCAATGACGCCTGAGTGGAGAAGTGAAGCATAACGAATTAAAGGGGTCTGACCCCTTTAATTTTACCCCAAAACTCCACTACAACCAAAACGCAAATGACACAGGCGTTAAGCGCTAAAAAAGGATTTCACCACATGTGGGCATTGGGTTTTTTACTACTTATAGGGATTTACATAGTTTTGGTAAAATCCTTATCTAACTTGATGCCCGTCAAAGCTAGGGCAATATTTATACTTCTATCGGTTTTGGTTCCAGCTTCATTTCCAT
>JBNKHI010000190.1:0-512 GCA_050290265.1 Cellvibrionaceae bacterium | reverse complement strand
AGCAAGTCGCTATGCTCAATCCAACAACATCACCTCCAAACAGCAAAAATCCGATAACGATGTCAATTCAGTCTTGACTACAAGCAGCAGTCAGTAAATTGAAATCTGGTGTTATTTGATCTAAAATCTGACTGAGAGTTGAATACCAATAAGGTATAGGACTCCACCAGCTTTTCAACGGGTATTTACTTTCCCTAATACGATAAACGGTTTAGGCGCTATGGCTTTTTGCATGACAACGGGTTTGCTGAAAACTGTAATTCTGGACAGATTGCAGTGCTGAAATAAAAATAAATTCTGAGGCTGTTTGGTTGGGATTTTCCCTTTGAATTGAATACCAAAAAGTTACACAACTTTCCCAACTTTCCATCAGTTACTTAAACAGTCTCATCAGACCAACAGTTTAGAAGATATGGAATTTTGCGCATCGTCAAAACTGCTGAAAACTGAACTGGACAGTACAACAGTTGCAAGAAACAAAATTCCTAAGGCTAGGCGAAATTGAAACTCCC
>JBNKHI010000189.1:0-513 GCA_050290265.1 Cellvibrionaceae bacterium | reverse complement strand
AACGGCGAGACGTCACGGCATTAGTGCGCGGGCATTTTCTAAGCTGCCTGTGCGGCAGTGAACGCGACGTTTTGGCTGTCGCCATCAAAAATCGATTTCTAAGCTGCCTGTGCGGCAGTGAACTGAAGTATAAAACACAAAATTATAGCTACAACAAAGACTTAGCTTAAAAGCGAACGATTGACCAATGTTTTTAACGGATTCTGTAACTGTTTGATTTGTAAGCAAATTTTTAAAGAGCCCAAATTATTGGTATTTCACCAATTCCAAGCTGCCAATTCTAATCCATTTCGATTTATTTTTCATACAAATAGGGCTGTAAGCTGGGAAGACCTTCTCCTCGTTGCCAAAAGAGCCGTAACGGTTTCCTCAATGGATAACTACCACTGATCACGCAGAGAAAGCGAATACTCACCAACAATAAGTCCGCGTACTGCCCTTAGTAAATTTAAACAAGCTTACTGCCAACAACAGGGATTAAAACCCCATCAGTATTGATATTGGAAGCGCAAG
>JBNKHI010000188.1:0-527 GCA_050290265.1 Cellvibrionaceae bacterium | reverse complement strand
GGCAGTATCGGTTCGCTGTATATGTTTATGGAACCCGATGCCTACGATAATCAAGATGCTCTGTATACCGGCAAGGGCTATGACCACTCGATTGCTGCTGACGGGTCTGTGGCCATTGCCTGGCAGCGGGAGCTGAACGGCGATATTGTCAAATCACAGTTTGAAACCGCCGACTTTAAGTACGTGGAAACTGCCGACGAATTTGGTCAGCGCGAATCAGAGTGGTATCTGTGTGGGCGCGATACGCTAAAGCCCTGTGCAACAGAGCCTTACTTATTTGAAATTTCGCCCACACATAAAGAGTTAATGACGAGTTTAACGGTTCCTATTGTGCTTGGCGGCAAGTTTCATGGGATAACCGGTGTTGATGTGACTTTGCCAGCATTTCAGACGATTACCGATGCATTAAGCGCAAGCCTCTACGACGGCCAAGCTAACGTCACGTTACTGAGCAAAGGTGAGCTAATCGTTGCATCCAGCTCTTACCGAGAGTCTCTTGGCCAACGATTAAAAACCGTATCGTCAGA
>JBNKHI010000187.1:0-528 GCA_050290265.1 Cellvibrionaceae bacterium | reverse complement strand
CCACACCGAGGACGAAGCTACCTGGGAACATGAAGAAGAGCTCAGAGCAGATTATCCTAAATTATTCCCAAGTGCTTCTTGAATCTCGGGGCGAGATTCCTCTAAGGGGGGTAGGTTTGTAACACCCACTTTTTACAAGAATAAAATTTTGTCCACATAGGAGTGCATATAAAATGCATATCAATTTGTAGTACATATGAAAAACTTTCCAAAAATAAATCTTGTATAGGATGCATTGCATGGCATGGCATATTATATTTTTCTAAAATCCTTGAGGAGCCTAGAATAATTTAGAAAAAATCCTCATGTCAAAATTCCTCCTAAATCTCCTTGTACAAATTTCCAAAGCCTTGATAAATTCAAAAATCCAATTTTAATTCAGAAATTCATTTTTTCCTGATTTTCGGCCCGGCCGACCCCGCGGCCCGCTTGGCCTCTGGCCCAGCCAGCCCACTGGCCGCGCTGCTCCCCGCAGGCCGAAAGCACCCGGCCGGCCCATCCAGCCCGCGCGTCGGTCGCGTCTTCACG
>JBNKHI010000186.1:0-531 GCA_050290265.1 Cellvibrionaceae bacterium | reverse complement strand
CTTCGAGAATTTGATTTAAATTTTGACTTTTGCTACTTAGAATTGGATTAATCAATAGATTTGATTCTTGATTAAGACCTTAATGAAAGTTATTAAGGAAACCGTAACACAGGGTGTTACATGTGGGATGGTTGGAATTGTTATGATGTAGATCTTACGGATTGGTATGATCCATAGTGATCCATTTTGGATCATACTTTGAGATTATTAATTCAACTTAATTAGGTTATCTTAGCCTGCAACTTTAACTTAGAAAATAGGTGCTAATAACTTGAGAGGTGTAGGTGCATTTTTTGCTTTTAACCTTACTACAACTTTACCTTTGTTATTATATCCCACATATCATTATTTCCTACACTTGCTGAGTACTTTATGTACTCACACTTGCCCTATTTTTCGTACATTGCTGCTATGCTCTACTACTCAGAAGATGAGGAGTACTTTGATGAAGACTTCTTCTAGGTGAGAGAAAACCCCGGTCATCTACCTGTGGCAGGATGGTGTCTTTTCCGATGCTTAGTCCTTTCTAGG
>JBNKHI010000185.1:0-535 GCA_050290265.1 Cellvibrionaceae bacterium | reverse complement strand
TGTACAATTGAGCTCTCACATGCTTCTTAGTGTGATTCTTGTAATTATTAATCCATTCTTAATTATTAAAAAACTCTAAGTGTTTATCATCAATCACTAAAAAGGGGGAGATTGAAAGTGCATCTAGGCCCCGTGTGGGTTTTGGAGGATTGATGACCAACAATTAGAGATCTAACCTTGTGTTGAGAGTTTTGTAGTGAACAATATTCAAAAAGGCAATACGAATGATGAAATAAATTTCTATATGAAATATAATGAAGAAAAAGGGAAAAGTTACGAAGATTTCATAGAATTTTATGTTTTACTTGAGTTCTAGGAATACCGTACTATTAAGGGGGATACATTGGGTGAGTTGGTGAAGTGTAAATTATAAAAAAAACTCTTTTGAACCAAACTCTCCAGAAAATCTGGACTTATTCAGTTTCCAAGCCAGATTCCAGTAACCAAAGTCGGACATGTTTGGTCCCCAGCCCGTATATGTTTGGGCCACCCATATTTCCTCGGCGCTCCGGACTTATCCGGGTTCGTTGTCGGA
>JBNKHI010000184.1:0-539 GCA_050290265.1 Cellvibrionaceae bacterium | reverse complement strand
GTCTGAATGTTTTCAAGTGGAAGAGGGAGGTTGCCCAAACATGGTGACATAGCAGTCGGTGGTGGATTGGTCATGTGCTCCACCATGCCGACTACTTTCTCATGGCAACAATGTAATGAGACATCAACAATTGTTCCCATTGCTACCTCTTCAACCATGGGGTCCCAAGATCATGGGATGGAGCACACTTGTGACAGAACCACCTCAGGAAGGGGTTCATCGCCAGGATCAATTTGAGTGATTCTCGGTGAAGCGAGAACACAATCAACACACATAAGTACAATACCATATATTGAAGTTTAAGTAGAAGTTATTACAACTTAGGTTCACGTATTAGTTATACAAAAGAGGTTTGAAGCCAAAATCATGCTTTAGGAGATAACTCAGAGTTTGCGGAAGTGATTTTTCTCAACGTTCAGAACATTCTCTTTGTCCTACAAGAGAATGCCATCCATCGATGCTCTAAGCCTGAAGATCCTAGTACGGAGTCCAACCCTCCTCGGTTTGGACTTCCCATTGACAGCTCTCATCAGCATCGC
>JBNKHI010000183.1:0-539 GCA_050290265.1 Cellvibrionaceae bacterium | reverse complement strand
GTTTGGGCTGAATCGGTCGAGCGGAGCGGGCCGGTTGCGAAAATTTCCAAGGAAATGACCTGGGCTATCAAGGTGAATCGGGCCGAATTGACAATGGGCTGTGGCAAATTCTTTTCACAATTTTCAAACAAAGATTTGGGTTTTAAAATCAAGGATTTTGATTCAAATCAAAGAGTTTTAAATATTTTCAAACCAAATTTGAACTGAACTCAAAATAGGATAAAATTAAACAAACTTTTCAGGAACTTTTCAAATCTGAAGATTTGGAGTTTGATTTAAATATTCAAATTTAAACCAAGGCTTTAAACGAAAGGCTTTTGAAATGATTCAGAAAAAGGTTTCAAAATGAAATTTAAATCTTTGCAAAAAGCAAAATCGACCTAGGGCTCAGAAAAACAAATATGCATGCCATGAAATGCAATCCTATCAAATTATTATTTTGGGGGAAAAGCATTAACTTGAAAAGTTTTAAAATTTTATGAAAAATAGGGTGTTACAATAGGGGCCAAGAAGAGCAAGATAGTAGACAAGATAAGTAG
>JBNKHI010000182.1:0-547 GCA_050290265.1 Cellvibrionaceae bacterium | reverse complement strand
CCTGGTGGAAGCATAGGAAGCACTTGGATTTGGTCCCCAATCCAGGTGTTTCATAATCCATCCTTTCCATGCATGATCCACACCTTCTTTGATCCATGTAAGTACTTCTGTAAATGACATTGAACACATATCATGGTGGCAACGTCCATTCATCACATGTATTAAATATAATTATGCTAAAGAATAGTTTGACCTTTGAATTATAAGCCACTACTGTGGGTGTATCCATGTTTGTGATGTCCTCATCATTTAAGTAAAGCATGATCACACAACTTTTCTTTGTCATAAGGAACAATCTTATAATATCTTGTAATAGAGGAAATTCAGCAACAGGTTCCACTAATGATTGCTCTAAACTAGCAGGAGTAGTGGATAAATTCAGCACCAAAGCAATAGGTTCACATGGAGCCATGGCTAAAGTATGTGTCTCATCATTCACATTGTTGAGTTCAGCACAAATAGACTTACCCTTTTCACTCTCTTCCACTATTGGGTGTGCAGCCAAATCCATTTTATTCTGCCCAAGGTTAGACATAGCAGAGCACAC
>JBNKHI010000181.1:0-548 GCA_050290265.1 Cellvibrionaceae bacterium | reverse complement strand
GGGTCACATCTTCATAAATTGCAAGAACAAGGATGAGGATAATTCTAGCAAGAAAAAAAGTTTGAAGGGAAGAAGAAATTGTTTAAGAAGTACAACAAGAAGAAAAATGGCAAGGCTTGTTATGTTGAGTGGGATCTGGATGCAAGTTCGGATTTCAACTCCGATGATGATGAGGATGATAAGAAACCCTCCAAGAAGGGTCTTGCCGGTATTGCCATTAAGGAGGCTCCATCTCTATTCGACACACCTTATTGTCTAATGGCAAAAGGTGAACCGAAGGTATGCGAAGTTGATGAGTTTACCTATGATGATCTTGTTGAGATGGTAAGTAACCTTGATGACTTGTTGGGTGATACGAAAGGAAAATATAAGAACTTGAAGAAGAAACATGTTTCTCTTCAAGAATCTTATGATGAGGTAAAGACCTCTCATGAAAATCTCCTAAATACTCATGAGAAGCTTAAGGAAGCTCATAACTCTCATATCTCTCAAGAAGCCAACAAAGTGAAAGTGAATGTTGGTATTACTTATGACTTGTTTGATGATAT
>JBNKHI010000180.1:0-548 GCA_050290265.1 Cellvibrionaceae bacterium | reverse complement strand
GCCAGATTCTGGCTTGGCACTATTCATTCATTTTTCCTTTTCTCAGATTTTGATTTTCATTTATAAATTCCAGAAATTCATTCAAGATTCTAAAATGCATAGAAAACAAAATAAAACTAGGAAAATATGAAATAAATTTCTGTAGAATCTTTGTAAGTAGATCTTGGCAATAGGCTTGATCAAATTTCATTTTGTGCTTTTCTGCCTCTTAGAAAATTCATATAAATCAAATCTTGGAGTATTTATTTACAAAAATATATAAAAGTTAAACCTCCAAACTTTGCATATATGTGCAAATTATACTCAGTAGCTTGTACAAAATTGCTCATATTTGTTCCCTGCATAGATTTATTATTATGATTTAATTTCTAGTTCAACAGTAAATAAATTGTAATAAATAGAATAGGCTTAGGAAAATACTTAGGTTTGGTGTAATGCTCACTTGTACTGTATGTAACCTATATAAAATCATAAAACTTGTTTAGCCAAATATAATACATGTATTAATATTCTAATGATTAGTTAATTAGTTAATAACTAGAAAAACT
>JBNKHI010000179.1:0-549 GCA_050290265.1 Cellvibrionaceae bacterium | reverse complement strand
AATTTTTTATATATTTTCTGATTTATCTAATTCATTGTAAATTCAAAAATTTGTGTAGGATTCATTTGAACTCAGAAAATTATGAAACAAATTTTGTTGGAAAGGTTTAAATCTGTTCTATATTATAAAAATATTACAAAAATAATTCCTGTACCTGATTTTCCTGTTAATTTTAATCCATTTAAAGCTAGTTTAAATCTCTAGAAATTCATAGAAATTATTATAAAATTCCTAAAATTATGAAATTTGTTTCTAAATTCAAGTTTGGACTTCCTGTCATGGCAAACCCTTGTAGCTCCTAGTCATGGCATTTTGCTAGGGTTATTGTCTCCTTTCCTTATGGATGAAGTTGATGCTTTAATTATTCTTGGATTAGTGAGCTTGTCATGGCACCATTGCCGTGTTTTGGGCCTTTGGCTTTGCTGGCCACATGAACACCTTACGACCGTGTCGTAAGTGCTGATTAGTGTGGTTCACCACCCCTTAAGTCTTTGTAAGTGTTTTGGTTAAGTTATAGGAGTTAATGAAGGAAATTGTCTAATTTACCTC
>JBNKHI010000178.1:0-551 GCA_050290265.1 Cellvibrionaceae bacterium | reverse complement strand
GAATTCGCCGACCTGAAATAGGGTGGTATGACCATGAATGAGTATCTCAACTCATTCATTCAATTATCAAGGCATGCCCCAGATGACATCAGCATGGATGAGAAGAAACAGGACGTGTTCATGAATGGGTTGAATATTGACATTCAATTCCAGCTGCTCAACACCGACTACGCCGACTTCCAGCACATGGCTAATAAGGCCATTGTGATTGAGCGCAAGATCAAGGAAATGGAGAAGGATGGCAAGAGGAAGGTGTCATTCTCTGGACAGTCCTCTGGAAGCAATGTTAGGCCTCGCTTCTCGCTGCCTAACCAGTTGTTCAAGCTGCCGCAGATGAATCGCACACAGATGCCAACACAGTTGCAGCGCCCCCAATTTCAGATGCAACGGCCGCAGTACCCGATGCCGAAGCCAAATGCTCCGCTGCAGTGAACAACACAACAGCTGAACCGCCAGGGCGTACAGATGCAGCCCCGACAGAACCCGCAACCGGTACCCCGCCCCTCAGCGCAACCTTCGCATAGTGCGCAGAACCAAGGAGGTCAAGGTTT
>JBNKHI010000177.1:0-552 GCA_050290265.1 Cellvibrionaceae bacterium | reverse complement strand
ACGGGTTGCATCAGACCCTGCTACCCTACCTTTGCCGTTTTCAATGTATTAGGCATTAGAGGCATGATAGTCATTTAGCCTTTTGCTTGGGCTTGTAAATTGGACGGTTTCTAGCGGTTTGGCCTCAAAACCTGCTGCAACAGTTTTTTCAGTTTCTCAAAATGGGTGGCGACGGTTTTCTCCAGTTTGGACTCAAAACTGGTGGCGACAGTTTCTCTCTGTTTGGCCTCAAAACCGGTGGCTATGGTTTTTGTGGTTTGACCTTAGAACCACTCGCTCGGGTTTCCTGGATTGGGCCTCAAAACCGGTAGCTATGGTTTGGTGATTTGGCCCAAAAATCACCGCGACAGTTTCTTGGTTTGGGCCTCAAAACCAAGCTTGCTTCGGTTTGTCGGTTGCGCCACAAAATCGACTGGAGGAGGACGGTGCGGGACACATGTCAAGATCTGCTGGCTTGCTTCACCTGGAAGCAAGTTGTGCTAGGTTTTCCCAGTCTAGCATCAAGACTGGTGGAGACGTGAAACAGATGGTGCATGTGGCATCATCGCGGAG
>JBNKHI010000176.1:0-556 GCA_050290265.1 Cellvibrionaceae bacterium | reverse complement strand
CCCTCACAATGTATTTCACATTGGGAGTTGTGCTGCCAAGATACATACATTATTAAAGAGCCAGCAATAAGCCCAAATAGTGCACTGACAATGAGACGAGACTTATTTGCAGCTATGTGACTCTTTATACTCATGATTTACCTTAAAATCACACTCGCATTTTTCGTAGTTAAAGCTACCACCCCGATCTAAACAGGAATCAATTTTTGACTCCGCACATCCGACCAGCAGGAGCGGCATTAAAAGTATGGCTCTCATAGCTCGATTACACATAACGCCCGCGTAATAGGCGCGAGCTTGCGAGCGTCCTAATTGACGCGATTGTTATACCCATGGTGACTTCTCAATCCTTCTTAGCAACATGGAAGCCAAACTTAAGTGATCGAGACATTCTGTGGGGGTTTCCTTCATATTTGGCTCATGACCTCTAGGGTTTCTAATTGCCATCACACTGCCTGAAAATATGAATTTATACCCTTCCTGCTCATCATTTTCGCTTGTGGTACTGAGAGCTGTGAGCTTAATGAGAGGAGATTTTTCACTAAACGCCTTCATC
>JBNKHI010000175.1:0-557 GCA_050290265.1 Cellvibrionaceae bacterium | reverse complement strand
GTTCAGAACTGAAGCAGTGCTTCAAAATGCCTTAACGACCAAACCGTATGTCGAAATAAGTCATATGAGTAACCAGCAGAAATCTGAGTTCGTTGGCGACATTTTTCGTATACGAAGTTTCTGGGGAGGTCATGGCGATATTTCACCAAAAACCTGTTTTATACAGGAAGGTATGATCTGCCAGAAAAGATGTTTCAGCAACCGGTTGAGTTTCCGAATGCCATAACTCGCAAATCGCTGACTGGTTGGAGCCGTTTAAGGGACCATCAGAAATTTGAAAGAGTTGCCTACCGAAATGGTATTCAGGACTTCTGGAGTTTCGGCCAATCCGAGACCCAAAAGTTAAGATCCATCTTGCCGCTGTCCTGTCCAGAGTCAGAATTCAGCAGTGGCGTCGATCGTTAAAATTCCATAGATTCCAAACCATTTAGAGGACAGAGTCGTGTATGGGTATTGGTTAGAAAGCTGAGAGAGTTGCCCAACTTTTTGGTGTTTAGCTCCGGGAAAGTTTTATAACAGAGCTGCTCCGTTTTCTCCTTTTTCTTACTACTGTCTGC
>JBNKHI010000174.1:0-559 GCA_050290265.1 Cellvibrionaceae bacterium | reverse complement strand
ACGTGCACGACATGGGTGCAGGGGAGGTCGTAGAGAGGGGGGTCCGATAGGTAGCGTGTGGGCTGGTCCTGGAGGACGTGGGCTGGCTACTAATGGGCTCGGCCCGAGGAAACAATAAGTTTTTCGATGTACTCAAAATAATTTCAAACAGAAATGACTTGATTAGATTAAAAGATGGACTTCCCAAATTTAAAAAAATTAAAATATGGATTTGTAGAAAATTAAATAAGGAACAACTTTCCTTATTAGAACGTTTAAAAATTCCATATAGAATTTGAATTAAAATTCAGGGAACACAAGGTTGTTTTAAACTTTACTGATTTAATTCAAACTAGAAAACGGTGTGCGGCGTTGCCGCACATTTGAATCAATATATTTGATTCAAGATACCAGTAGATAATGACTAAGAACACTGTTTTTTTTGGAAGTAGTTATATTGTGTAAGAACTTATTGATATTCATGAAAATGCTAGCTTTGTTGGTAGCTTACCAAGCATCTATCTAGTTGTATATAGACATCACAAGATCAGTAATGGTAAAAAAACTAAGAGGTTATGCC
>JBNKHI010000173.1:0-567 GCA_050290265.1 Cellvibrionaceae bacterium | reverse complement strand
TTAATTGTTTCTTTATGCAACTACGAAATTACATCGATGAAGGTATATTGTAATTTTGGTGTGTTAGCCTTCTTTTCTTGTTTATGAAGATTATTTTGGTTGTTTGTGGCTTTAATAGACATATTAGAGTTGTGAATGATTTATTTTTGTTTATGATGTTTAGTTGTTTGTGCTTAGCTTATAGGGCTTGAAGTGGGTATAAAAGTGCTGGTCTGCTAGGGGCATGAGTGGGCACGAAAGTGCTGAGACCCGTCGTAGGTGTAGAGTTGTCGAAGAAGGTTTTCACCTGATCTGGATCTTGGAAGACGGACCCCTCATTTCTAAGGTGGTTATGTCACACTGTAAGATCCTTTACCAACATGCACTGGGCGATCCCATGCTGCCAGTCGGCCATGGCGTCCGCATGCACCACATTGATCTCATTATTGATCCATTGGATTAAGAATTGATGCAAAGTAGAAGCAACACAACGATTGATGTGAATCCAATCACGGCCAAAAATAACACTATAGTTATCTTGCACCTCGACGATGAAGAATGAGGTAGTGAGCGACTTGCTCCCTATGG
>JBNKHI010000172.1:0-574 GCA_050290265.1 Cellvibrionaceae bacterium | reverse complement strand
GATGGGGTGCTCCTCCTCTAGCCAATAGGCATCTGGACGGTGGAGAGGCATGAACCACAACAAGTTTGGAGGTTGTGGCGGCGGCTAAGAGATCTAATTGAAGAGAAAACAGAAAGAATAGAAAACTAGGGCAAAAATAATGAAAAGTGTAAATTCGATTGATTCAATTGAGGATGTTTACAATTGGTTGTGACCTATACTTATATAGCCAGCAAGACATAGCTCTTTGAATCAGATATGACCAAATCTTTCCTGAACAAACTAAATCTCAAATCCTACTCGAAATCTATCTGTTCCAAAAAAATCAGATAGTCTGGTTTGACGAACTGGATGATCCGATTTTTACGACTTTGACTTTTTACTTGATTTTCTTCTATCTTGGTCCCTTGATGCCTTTTAGTCCCTTTTCTTCCTTCAAAACACCTTTGATCTTCAAATCTTCAAGTTTAGTTCCTCGGTTTTACTCTGAAACTACCAAAACTGGATACTCCGATTTGGCAAACCGGACAGTCCGGATTTTCTAGCCTTGTCAAATTTGGTCATCAATAAACTCCTAAGAACAGGTCATTAGCCT
>JBNKHI010000171.1:0-576 GCA_050290265.1 Cellvibrionaceae bacterium | reverse complement strand
GATACCGAACCAGAGAAGTTGTACTGAGATGCTGAGGAGGTGGAGTCCTTCGGAGTCGAATCTCTGATACTCACCGGCAGGCTTCGAGCTTTGCTGGAGCACCTAGGCATCACCACCGCTCCTCGGTACAGGATCAAGGAAGTCCCGCGTTCAGGGCGAGTGGAGTTCAAGGCCATCACGGAGATTTTCTTTGGATCAAGAGTCCTCTGCCGACACAAGGGACTAGCTTTCAGGACTTCTCACAGCGATGATGTTGTTGATGCCGCCTGGTAGGCCATCACATCGTGGGTCCATAGCAACAAGAGCTGATTGCAGAACTCGGTCCACTACCTCCTGCCCTACAGGAAGAAAGATCAATTCAAGGCCTACGGGGTGAAAAATGATATTCCCATGATCGAGATGGTACACCACCAGGATGTGACAGTGGAGCTGAGCACCCACCTGCTGGCTGCTCAGCGAGGGATTGAGTCTCTCCGCACCCAGCTGTGGAACTCAGATTCCACCATTCGAGGGTACCAGGGGATGGTAGAGGGCCAGGCTAGTGACCTCTACACATCTGACATGGACACCTGGTCT
>JBNKHI010000170.1:0-581 GCA_050290265.1 Cellvibrionaceae bacterium | reverse complement strand
GGATGAGTTGTTTCTCCAAGATGGGAGTAATGATCGAGTCATCAAGTCTAAGTCTTTAAGTTTAGGATTAAGAATAAGTTTCTAGGGTCCGTTTAGTTAATCGAGTTGTAATTCGTAATATTCATGCATGAGGATTCGTTTGCTTTGTTTTAGTGGTGTTCATGATTGATTTAGATCTTTGCTTGAGTGTCGGTGTGTTGTGAGGCCTGTCTCGCAACGACGCCTTAATTATCTATTTTCTATAAATAAAGATTAGAATAAATGGCTTGGCTATATCTCATCTCTGTGGATTTACCACTATCTTTTTTCCCATGACACTATTCTTTTGGGTATTCTTTATCTCATCAATCCTCATACTTCAGATGGCCAACACAAGGAACCATGTCGCCGCCAATAATGCTGAAAACAACGGGGAGAGCAACAACCAAGACGCCAACCCACTGCCACCGCCTCCACTTACTCTTGAGCAAGTGCTGGCTATGCAAGCACAGATTCTTCAGACCATGCAGTAGACCACGGTCAGCCTGCATGCACAACACCAAGCACCACCACCGCCGAGGGAGAGGCTGGGAGATTTTCAG
>JBNKHI010000169.1:0-586 GCA_050290265.1 Cellvibrionaceae bacterium | reverse complement strand
GATACCACAAACCGACAAAGCACAGATACCTTTTAGAATGAAGTTGAACACCTCCGAGATGTTGGTTCTCATGATCACATATCGAGAACCACCCTCGTCAAAAGCAAGAGCTCACTTAGATTTCTTTGGCAATTGCTCCAACAACCAAGCATTTACATCATTATTGAGTATCTTCTCCAACTCTTTCAGTCTAGCCTCAAATTTCTTCTCCTCCTTAACCTTGCACAACAACTTCAACCTGACTGTAACACCCCGTGTCTCTAATCCACATGATTATGTTAATCACATGTTTAAGAGACCCTATGTGTTGATAAATTTCTAAATCTAGAGTTAAATTCAAAGTCTTCCAAGTTCTGTGCAGTGTGGACCATTAAGTTCAGTCATCGATTTTTCAGAATTAATTGGAGCATAATTAGTCCCCACTCTAAAAAGAGAAATTGTTCCTGATGGCATGATCTACATGTGTGCAAATCTAAAAATTTTTTGGAACTAGGGAAGTATTTTTTTCAACGGTCTATAAAGAGTTATACAACACAGATTCAGACTTTGCAAATTCTACAGATTTTACTTAACGCTTAGCCATTTT
>JBNKHI010000168.1:0-586 GCA_050290265.1 Cellvibrionaceae bacterium | reverse complement strand
AGGGATGAAACTAACTTGCCATGATGAAAAGGTGGAAAGATAATTATGGGACAAGGTTTCACTAATTATTGACTTTTTAATAATAAATTAGGATTTATCCTTGCAATAACCAAGATTTTACAATTATTTAATAATTATTAAAGGAATTAATTTATTTTATATTTTTATTCTAGAGAATATATTTGAATTCAAATACCAGAAGTGGTTTCATATTTTTATGGAATTTATTAAGTTTTCTACTAATTTCAGAAGTTTGAATCTCATTTGAATTATTCAAATTAATCCAAAGCAAAAATGAAAAGGCCCACTGTTCCTATGGGCCAAAACTGGCCGGCCCAAGACCTAGCTGGGCTGGTGGCCCATGGTGAGAACAGAGAGTGGGGAGCAGAGCTCGACCGATGGCGGCTCGGTGGCGGCGCTGCAATCAATTCGGTGAATCGGCGGCGTGGGCAGGTAGGGAAAGTGGCCCTAGAGTGAGTTCGCCGGTGGGTGAATCCATTTGAGGCAAAGGAGGGGGAGGGACTCACCATAGGAGTTGCTCCATGGCAGCAGTTCACTGAGCGGAGGACGATGCCAGTGAGGGACC
>JBNKHI010000167.1:0-590 GCA_050290265.1 Cellvibrionaceae bacterium | reverse complement strand
ATCACACCTCTCTGTAGAGGTGGCCTTCGGCGCCGCCATGTATCCCGCGGCCCCAGGCCTCGCCTCAATGCTTAGATGAGTTCTGGCACTGCCATGTGTCCCTCAACTTCGGACCTCACCTCCCTACAGAGGTAGGCTCTGGCGCTACCATGTGTCCCGCGGCCCCGGACCTCACCTCCTTGCTTAGGTGAGCTCCGGCACTGCCACGTGTCCCAGGGCTCTGAGTTCTGCCTTCTAGAGAGGGGAGCTTCGATGCTGTCACGTGTCCTACGGCTCGAAGCTCTGCCTTCCTGAGAGGGGAGCTTCGGTGCTGTCACGTGTCCCACGGCCCCCGGCGGGTTGTGGACCATAGGAATAAAGAAAGGCTTAGCTGCCCTAGGCACGCAGCTAGGCTTGCGTGTTTCTAAGGTACACTCGTGCGTTACTAAGGCGCCTGCAAGACGTATGGACACGCGACGTCATCATAACCTACAAGACGTGTGAATATTGCACTACAGTGCAGCGCTGCACGATCGACTGCTCACAGGCGTGGCTGGCAGGGGATGTGACCCGATAAGATGGTGTTGTGTCGCTGACCATTCACAACGTGG
>JBNKHI010000166.1:0-593 GCA_050290265.1 Cellvibrionaceae bacterium | reverse complement strand
CAAAACAAATAGCTAGAAGTTGAGAAAAATTTCAAAAAAAATCGTGATGGTAGAAAATCTAATTTGTAACACTTTTCATAATTGACACTTCTTCCAAATCCTCATGGATTTTGAATTATTTTAAAAATTCTGAGTCAAAGTTGGTTTGACCGGATTTGTGCTCAATTAGCCTAGTTGCAACAGCTATAGAAACTTCACCAGAGCTCCATTGTGGACAAGGTGTGCTCCATGGTGCTCTATAAACCTTGCACTATGACCATATTGACATGCACAAGCAATATCCCAAAATTGAAGAAGTTATAGCTTTCTCAAAGTGGCTATCTGATAAACAGATTTCAGCAAAATGAGCTGTCTGAAATCTGGGTTATATAGCCATCTTTGGATTCTTGAAACAATTGTCTCCCCAGCTCCAAAATTTATGCAAATTTGCACACTTGTAGATCATGACATCATCAACAAATTATCTTTTGGAAGTGGAGACTAAATCGGCCTAGATTAATTTTTAAAAATCGACAACCGAGCCTAATGGTCCATACTAATCCAGAATTTGAAAAACTTCGAATTTGATTCTAGACTTTCATCAACACTTAGGG
>JBNKHI010000165.1:0-594 GCA_050290265.1 Cellvibrionaceae bacterium | reverse complement strand
TCCACGGCCCGTGGACCCAGCTCACGGGTTTTTCAGTTCAGAAATAAATCCGAAATTCCGTTATTTCGGACATTTTGCACTTAGGCCCCTCGGTTTTTCCAAAATTAACCCGCAGTCCATAATTTTTCAGTCAGACCCGTGAATTTGAAAAATATTTACAAAAAGGTCCCTAGCCTCAGAAAAATCCACAAAAATAGCTCCAAAACTTCAAAAATTCATATCTTTTCAACCACAACTCCAAATCCAGTGATTCTTGTGCCAAAATTCTTAGAATCACTTCCTCTTTCTTTCTATGCATTCATATAACACATGTTTGTTGCATTTTATTGATTGATTGCTTGTGTTTACTTCACGGTAGGCAACGTTGTGCCGGAGCCGTTCTTCGAGGACTTCCAGGACCAAGCTTTTGAGGATTCCCCATCCTTCTTTGTGGAGCAGCAAGGAAAGTGCCCTTGACCATTTTGCACCTATTATTTTCTTGTCTATTCTGTAGAAGTAGAACTGCATGATAGGATCAAGTGCTGCACAAACCTTTGCTAGGTGCTACTAGAATTGAGTGTCTTTCCTTGATAATCCTTATAGAGTAGAATGGTT
>JBNKHI010000164.1:0-599 GCA_050290265.1 Cellvibrionaceae bacterium | reverse complement strand
GAAAGTGAGAGATACCTCCAATCCTCCAAAGTGTGGGAGGATGTTGTGGTGGTTTCTGCACCTTGTAAACTCTTGATTTGCATCAATATAGCTGTGCTTTTGGGTTAAATCATCTCCTATGTTGTGCTACAATGTTTTTCATTTTTGTGATAGTATTTTTGGCTTGATTTTTTATCTCATGATTTGAGGAGTTTTTCTTCGATTCCTTCCATGGATTTGGGTACTAAGGCAATCCTCACCATCTACCTCCATCCTTGGAGTGAATCCATAGCTCTAGCCCCTTTGATTTCATGGATTTCTCATCATTCCCCTAAAACCTAGGTTTTTGAGTTCATCCAAAATCAGAAGGGCAATTGTTAAATTTGGGAAAAAACCTCTTTTGGAAATTTGTTCCTTGTGTTGAGGTGACCCTTGTATCCAAGTTTGATCCGAGTTGGTGCCCTATAGCTCCAGAATCAAACATACAAAGAAATGGGCGAATTTTAGGAGAAAATCATATTTTTCAGAGACCTCCTACCGAACAATATCCGGATTCATCGGACAATGTCCGACTGACAGTTTCAGCCTGACGTTCATTCTCTGTTTTGACCATATTTTTC
>JBNKHI010000163.1:0-603 GCA_050290265.1 Cellvibrionaceae bacterium | reverse complement strand
TAAACTCTGGCGAGACCTGCTTCCCATGTCATCTGGAGTGGGTCATTGTCTTCCTGTGTCAGCCTATTTTCTCCTATGTAATATCATGTTCTAGAAACTTTCAGCCTCATCCTGCTCGCAATTATGTTCATAAAATTATGCTCTAGTTTTATGTCTGTTTTTACGTGTCTTAACTATAACACCCCGTATTATGAAAACCCTAATTAAAGTCATTAGCAAATGATTAGGTGCCAACACGATCCTAAATCAGAAAATGGAACTCAAAAATTAAGTCTAGATTTTAAACAATAGCAAAATCAATCCAAATTCCATTTTTAAAGGAAATTCAAATTTTTGATCCTCTTTTGCTGAAAATTTAATTTTCCTTGTAATAAGGTATAACAAGGAGCTTGTTAGACAAATTGCATCAAATTCCAAAGTTCCAAGATTTTTCAGTGAATTTCAACTCATAGAAGTTCTATGATTTTTAGTTCAAATTCCATTTTGAATCTGGAAACATTTCTATAAGGAACGTTGTTCCTTATCTCACGCTCTTTCCACCCATATTTTACTTGGAATTTTTCAACTAGTGGAGGGTCCTGTTTCAATCGAATGAAGTTTCAT
>JBNKHI010000162.1:0-607 GCA_050290265.1 Cellvibrionaceae bacterium | reverse complement strand
CGGTCCTTAATATGATTCAGGTGACATATCCAACCAGAGGACTACCGGTTACCCCTAGATATAGCCTCAAACCGTCAGTTACCCCAAACACAGTTTCCAAACCGGTCACCCAAACCCTAACACCATGTTGCTACAAAACGATTATCCATCTTCCCCATGTGCAATAGTTCGATTAGTCAAAATTAGACCAAAGACAATCCCAATTCCCAAAGCAATGCTAAGCATGACCTACCCAGAGACTCATCCCATAACTAGGTCAACAAGGAATAATAAGGAAGGATAAACTGACACATGATTCAATTTAAATGCATGCAACTATCTAAAGTAGAGAAAAAAAGAATATAGGATTAACATGGTCAAGGATCACTTGCCTTGCTCTCCTGCTAGTTGCTGCTCAAAGTCTTGCACGTTGAGCTCCTAGAGATTCTCGAAGTCTTCGGCGCCTAACAGTTACGATCGATAATAAGTAACACAAGGAAATAAATAAACAGTACACCAAAAAGTGCCTACTAACTAAACATGTCGCTACAAATGCGTGAGCACAACATTCACCTAAATCGGAGCTACGGTTAAGAAGTTGTGAGGGTTTGAAGTTAATAGATTAAAT
>JBNKHI010000161.1:0-614 GCA_050290265.1 Cellvibrionaceae bacterium | reverse complement strand
AACACACTAGTACCTAAAAATCACAACTACGCTTTGTCGGTGAGGATCGTTAGCCCATATAAGGACTATAATAGTCTCTTAAGGTGGCAAGCTAACATATTTGCTCATATACCTCTTCGGAATTGCATCAACGAAGGTATGAAGTGATTTTTGGCAAGTTAACCTTATTTTGTTGTTTATGGACTTATTTTATTGTTTGTGGTTTTAGTAGGACTATTAGGACTTGCGTATGCTTTTTTCTGTTTATGAGATTTATTTTGTTGTTTATGTTTACATGTAGGAACTTGTTAGTGAAAAGCCCACTAGGGGGATGTTAGTGAAAAGCCCATTATATGGGGATGTTAGTGAAAAGCCCATGATGGGGATGTTTGATCCATTTTCTGTAGGTACACTGACTCCGTTAGAACGATAGAAACGATTGTTGAGAGCACATTTCCCATGATGCCCGACCTCAAGGGCCCTCACTTCCACGCGGGGATGACTTCGTTGGATTGGTACACGTAGTACCTGTTCAACCTCCAGCGCAGCACTGCTAGGACCATCATGCAGCAGCTCGAGAGGCTGAGGCATGAGAATGCCATCCTCCACAGTGGTGTGCGCCCACCCTTTGAGCG
>JBNKHI010000160.1:0-614 GCA_050290265.1 Cellvibrionaceae bacterium | reverse complement strand
ATTTTTTTGAAACATTCCATAAAATAAAAGGAGAAAAAGAAAATCCGAGTACTAAAATCAGAATTTGCAAGGTAGGTATAGTCGTATAGGACGATACAGCCAGCAAACTTTTATGAAAATGTTAGAAGTGCTTTAAGTCAACATTCATGCAATTATTATTGAGTACGAAGATGTAAGAAGTGTTTTAAGATCCATGCAATTATTACTGAGTACTGCCTCCATTCTTAAATTGTTGTTGTTAGGACAACAAATCTAGTTCATTTTTAAGTAGGATTCTTGTCCTAACAATAACTAAAAAACAGAGGGAATATTAAGTATAAATTGCCAACAATGTTTCTACTTCACAACATGCAAAAGTTAAATTTGCGGTATAAAAATTGCCACAGGCTTGAGCTTAAAAAAGGGCAGCCCAGTGCATGTAGCTCCCGCTTGCATAGGGTCTACAAACTCGAAAAAAATAGCCTCTATATAGTCATTTCATGGTCTACAGAGTGCAATACAACTACTGCCAAATTACAAATAGCTAGAATGTTATTCAAAACAAAATTTTCATGGCCTACAGAGTGTAATACAACTACTGCCAGGTTACAAATAGCTAGAATGTTATTCAAAAC
>JBNKHI010000159.1:0-618 GCA_050290265.1 Cellvibrionaceae bacterium | reverse complement strand
AGGCCGACTAAGGATAGTATGACATGACGGAACTAAGCACAAGGAAAATGGGTCCCGTGAGTGATGTTACTTTTATCTATGGTGCCCATGCAGGTCACAGCACACATGCGGATCATGTGATGAGAGGTTGGGGCCCGATCTTCTGAGAGAGAGAGGTAGGTCGACTGGTGGAGATCTCGACATTGATGACAAATGCTCTGAACAGAACTTTGAACCCTTGCAATCACTACACCACTGCTCCATTGGTTATCAATTCGTGCAACATGGACAAGAACAAGGAAGAACACAATCTGGAAAATTGCAGATGATGGATTAAGCACTCGAGTTGGGGTCTCACAAACCGATCTATCGGTGAACTGTTCTTGACAGAATAACTTAAGTAAAACCCACGTGAAATGACGGCGGCTACTGAATATATAGGCTAGGGGTCATGGCTGAACCCTAGGTTGCATCCCTAGTGGACTCCAACTCGATACACGGCCATCAGCCTAAAATAGATTAATCTAAGCAAAACTCGAAATCTGTTTTGTTTCATTGATTGTGGCCATCTCTGATTTTATTTGACCATAGGACTGGTAGCATTGCTAGGGTAATCTCCTTATCTTTCCATGCATATGT
>JBNKHI010000158.1:0-632 GCA_050290265.1 Cellvibrionaceae bacterium | reverse complement strand
TGTCTCAACTGTCGTGAGGAATAAGAAATCACTCACCCTTCTTGCATTGGGACACATCACAAACCAGTGCCACAAGCATCACAATAAACATCAAAAGGCTTAGCGATGTTGGGCTGCGCTTGCACCGATGATGTAGTTAGCAACTTCTTCAAGGTGTTGAAAGCCTCATCACAATCCTTGCTCCACACATACTTGTTACCCTTCTTTAATAGCTTGGTGATAGGCTTTGCAATCTTGGAGAAGTTCAGAATGAACCTTCGATAATAGCCCACCAAACCAAGAAAGCTTCGCACTTGGTGCATAGACTTTGGTGGCTTCCAATCCAAGACATCTCTCAACTCCAGGACTTGCTAGACAAGGGTTTTATTCACCCAAGTTCATCACCTTCAGGCTGCCTGGCATTGTTCGTGTGAAAGAAAGATAAAGATCTCTGTCTATGTGTAGATTACCGACCGTTGAATGAAGATATTCCCAAGTCATGTCATTTGGATTAACAAATGCACTGGCACACTTCATGTACCTCATGAACTCTGTATTCATGGAAGAGTTGGACAAGTTTGTTGTGGTCTTCATTGATGACACTATGGTATATTCAAATAGTATGGAAGAACATGAAGAGCATATGCGAGTCT
>JBNKHI010000157.1:0-636 GCA_050290265.1 Cellvibrionaceae bacterium | reverse complement strand
GTCCCTAATTAGTAAGCAAGTCGTTCCATACCGGACACGTGGCGGCACCTGTTGTCCTGGGGTGTCTACTCCTATGACTCGGTCCTTAGCAGATTCAAGCATGATAAACCACATCACCTGACAGATTCCAACCGTCTCCACCATTCTAAACCATGCTCAAACCACAGCATTGAACCTCACCACGGTCACCTCACATCACGACGGATGGAAGACCAACACTCTCAATACCCCACAAGTCAAACTCAACATCATAAAGATGGAAAGACTTACACGACACTCAAGACTGCATGGCTAAGCATAACTAACCAAGTATGAACCCAAATCCTAAAGTATGAGGCTTAGGTACAGTATTAAAGCATGCAGGCCAAAGTATATACTAGAGAAAGAAAGCACATATGATTAGTATGGTCAAGAGTCACTTGCCTTGCTCTCCCGCTAGCTGCTGCTCAAGGTCTTGAACGTCGAACTCCTGGAGATTCTCGAAGTCTTAGACATCTAACAGTAGCTATCGAAAACAAGCAACACAAGGAAATAAATAAATAGTATACCAAACAGTGCCTAATGACTAAACAAACAGTACCAAAAGATGCTACTCATCGCTATGAACGCGTGAGCGCAAGAATCACCTAAATCGGA
>JBNKHI010000156.1:0-641 GCA_050290265.1 Cellvibrionaceae bacterium | reverse complement strand
ACATCATTGTTGGGAATGACGTTAACTGGAGGTGCATGAGTCACCATCTTGCGAGGTGGTGAAGTGGGAGTGAACTCTTCTGTCTCTTCATCCGAATGTGTCTTCTAGTCTTGAGGACAATGATGCTTCATCTTTTACATGACCTTCATTGTATCTTCATACTTCATTGAGGTGCTTGGAAACAAAGACGTAGACTTGGAGATGCCAATTTTTTTTGGAAGTTTGGAAAAACTTGGTAAAACCTTTTTCCAGAGCATAGGGGCCAAGAAGAGCAAGATAATAAACAAGATAAGTAGCAAACTAGAGGTTTTGAAGAGGGAGGGAGTAAAATAGTTTTAGTTGTAAAATAACCTTCAAAATATGACTCTTCTAACTAGGCTAGCGTTCCTACGGTCGACACAGCTCTGATACCACTCCTGTCACACCTGGTTTTTAAGCCAAAACCGAATGCTCATAGTATGTGTGCCCAGGAATCAAGTTTACACACATACCGTACAGAAAATGGATACAGAATAACCAATGTCTCAGTATAATATATTTATTACACGAATAATGTCTTACACAAGACTAAATCAAAAACTCTCAAAGATATAGCAGCGGAAAGACTCCATAACTCCACAGGCAATCGACCGGGGTAATCG
>JBNKHI010000155.1:0-663 GCA_050290265.1 Cellvibrionaceae bacterium | reverse complement strand
GGAAATAAAATGTAAGAACAAAAATTTGTATATAAATCAATTATTTGGACCATAAGCATTGAAGAAATGCAACTAAAAAGGGCCATATTTATAGGTATAAGGCAAGAGTAATAAATCAATTCCAGAATTTTTATAACATTTATTATCCTGTATTACCTAAAATGATAATCTTGAAGGACCAGAGAAAGCGACCAGAGAGGGGGTGAATGGGAGCCAATCAAAATTCTTATGCAAGAACTGGCCTATGTCCCAAGTTCAAACCCCAAAGCCAAAACCCTACAAGAAAGTGATGAACACACCAACCAACAGCATAAAAATGATCCCTTCAAAGTTATGAACGCATCGAAAAAAATGGGATCAATTAGACACCCGGTTAGCAAGATATGACCAAAACAGTGAACAAATGTTGCTGTTGAAACTCCCCGGTGGACATGTCCGGCCTTGGACCGGATATGTCCGGTTTTGACGGATATATCCGGTAAACGAGTCGAATATGTCCGGCCTACCTAGAAAATTCCTTCTCAACTTTGATTCTTGAGTTACGAGGCGCCAAATTGAATGAAACTTAGACATAAGGGTCACCTCAACACAAGAAACAAGTTTCCAAAGAGGTTTTTCTCAAATCTAAAGATCTCCCTACCGATTTTGCATGAACTCGAAGAA
>JBNKHI010000154.1:0-681 GCA_050290265.1 Cellvibrionaceae bacterium | reverse complement strand
ATTAATTTATTAGTAATTAGGTTAATCTATTTAGTATTTAGTTTAGTATAGATATATTATATTGTTTAATCTAGGTACAAATTAGCATTCTACTGTTTAGTTGATGTATTTTAGATATATTTAGTTTAATGTTTTTAGTATTAATTATATTGTTTTTAGTTAATGTATTTATCTTTCTTACTTAATGTGTTCTATATGTTATGTATTCTAATCTTCTTTTACATTATCGGTCAATATTTTTTTATCCAATGCTTTATGAAATATGTTTATTTACACGATAGGTGTAGAACGTGTACGTGTAGGACATGTAGTGAACCTATGCATTACCCATTCGAGAATGATGTATCTCATATGAACTTGTGAGATGCGTAGTTTCTGAATTGTCCAGCGTATTTTGGACAACCTGAGAATGACGACCGTTGCGTGTTATTTGGTGTCTGGCTCTCGTGTGTCTTTCATTCATGATTTCAACAGCATAACCCCATTCTTCTTCGATCACACGCCCAATCTCGGTGTGTTGGAGAGCAACGGGGCTACGCTATCGAAACCATGAATGAAAGATACACAAGAGTCAGTGTAACTAGATAACACACGTTGATCGTCATTCACAGACTGTCCAAAATACATCGGACAATTCAGAAGCGATGCACCTCACAACTTAATGTGAGGTGCATCGTTCCC
>JBNKHI010000153.1:0-707 GCA_050290265.1 Cellvibrionaceae bacterium | reverse complement strand
CTCAAGCGGTTTAGCCATCAGTTTGGTTATCCTAGAGAATCCTTCGATGAGCCTCAAGCAGTATCCCGCTGAACCCAAAAAACTTTGAATGTCAAAGATATTCTAGGGCATACTCCAACTCAACACATCCTTGATCCTGCTAGGATCTACCGCTATCCCTTCTTGCAAGACGATATGTATCAGAAAGGAGACTTCTGTCAGCCAGAAGTCCCACTTGCTCAACTTGGCACACAACCTATGTTCTCGAAGCTTCCGCAAAGGTACAAGAAGATGCTCTTCATGCTCTTCACTTCTTGAGTAGACCAATATATCATCGATGAACACCACAACAAACTTGTCCAGATACTCCATGAAAACCTTGTTCATCAGATACATGAAGTAGGCCGGTGCATTTGTTAATCCAAATGACATTACCATATACTCATACACACCATACCTCAAAACGAATGCAGTCTTCGGTATGTCACACTCTCAGATTTTCAGCTGATGATATCCCGATCGAAGATCAATCTTAGAGAACACACACGCACCACAGAGTTGATCAAACAAATCATCAATCCTAGGTAGTGGGTACTTATTCTTGACGGTAACCTCATTCAGGGCACGATAATCCACGCACAACCTTTGAGTACCATCCTTCTTCGAGACAAAAATCATAGAGGCTCCAAACAGGGACAAGCTAGGATGAATAAAACCTTTCTCTAGCA
>JBNKHI010000152.1:0-717 GCA_050290265.1 Cellvibrionaceae bacterium | reverse complement strand
TGTAAAATATAGAAAATTCATGGAATGAAAAGAATTATTTTTGTACTGAAGACTCAATCACGAAATATTGAATAAAGAGCCAGAGATAATTTCGTAAAAAGGAGTTTCAGAAAAGACTTTAGAATTATTTTCCTTGGAGAAAATATTGGGTTTAAAAAGAATTATGTAAAAAGATAGGGGCAAAGCTACGGTGTGACTGGGCCGACGCATTGGAAAAAATGGGTCGCGGCACTGGGTCGGTGCGGGAATGAGAGACGAGATGAAAAATAAAAATAAATAAATATATATAGACTAATTGCTGGGAATTTAACGAAAAGAGCTAAGAGAATATATAAAAAAGTTTCTAATGTCTAGAATTTAATATTTAAATGAAATTTAATCGAATTCAAATGAATTCTATTCGGAACCTAATTCTAGATCACACATCAATACAAGAATAAATGCAAGTCGGCATGAATGCAGAAATCAATTATAAAAACCTAAACTGATTTAATAATTTAGAAAATAATCTTTTGCCTAAATAAAATTAATTCCACTTCTAAAATTAAAAGCAAATTTTATTCTATTGTGAAAAAGTTTTAATATTTAGTGAATTTTAGTCACATTCCAAAATTTGAAATTTTGGGATGTGACAAAGGACTCTCTCACCACTTATAACATATGTTTTTACTCAATATCATCCTGCTGGACATAGTGCTATTACCTCTATGGAGTGAC
>JBNKHI010000151.1:0-719 GCA_050290265.1 Cellvibrionaceae bacterium | reverse complement strand
CCACAGTAGCGATGGATCTTGATTAGTAGCGACGGGCATTGATCACTATTCATCAGTAGTGATAGGTGTGCTGACATAATCACTATGACCATCACTACTATGGTTCCTACTAGCAATGGGTATGATGATGTCACTATGCCCGTCACTATTGTGCCTATATATAAGGAGCTGGACACAGTCCCCCCTTCTTCTTCCTCAGATAGGGCACAGTGCGAGTCGCGACTGTTTGTCCGTGCGGTGGAAAAAATTGAAAAAACAGGGAGGATGTTTTGATTTCATTTTTTAGGGATTGACTCTAGAAGGTAAATCCATGTCATTGCTTAAGTTTTTTTGTTGTTTAGATGTGTATTTGAAGCTATATTTAAAATTAAAGTTTCTAGGATTTCATAATCATTTTCCCATAAACTCTATGTTTCTCTTAGATTTAGTTGTGTTATTTGTATGGATTTCATAGCCCATTATATATTCTTCGATTTGTATGGTTTAGTTTTTTGTTTAGATGATTTGTATGGAGTATTTAGTGGATTTATTAGATCTAGATCTAAGATTTAAAAATAGGAGAGAGAAAATATATAGAAATATGTGGTATATCATATTTAAATTTAAAAAATATTTGAATTGTGAAACACTTAAATGTTTAAATATATGCATGGTACAACATTTTTTTAATGTTATAGAAAATATTTGAACTTAAGAAAATATTTAGAAATAGGAGAGAG
>JBNKHI010000150.1:0-726 GCA_050290265.1 Cellvibrionaceae bacterium | reverse complement strand
AATTTGAATTCAAATCAAATTTGAAATTTAAACATTTCTTATCACAATATCAATCTAATAGCATACAATCAATACAAAAGAAAATTATGCAACTACATGGAATGCATCAAACAATTATATAAACCCTAGATTAATTTAATAATTTAGAAAACACTCTTTTGTCTAAACAAATTTGAATCCACTTCCAAAATTCTAAAAGCGAATTTTATTCTATTGATAAAAAGTTTTAAAATTTAGTGAATTTTAGTCAAATTCCAAAGTTTGGAAATTTTGTGGTGTGACAATTATTCCTTCATTAAACTTTGTTTCCTAGCCTTCATTCGTTCATGCTTGGTAATGCCCTATTCTAATCGAAGAAGGCATAATTCGCCAAGCATTCCACAAACTCCACATCAAACCCTTATCATTCCTTGTCCCAACTTTGATCCTATTTACCAAGTGATTCTCCTAGAAAATTCTAATGAGTGGAATCTCTCCCCAGCAAAAGAAGGATCCTAAAAAAAGAGAGAGAAAGAAAAGAGAAAAATAAAAAGGAGCAAGGATTGAAAAGCAAAAGAGGTGAAACCTCATATGAAGATGCTCCATATTACAAAAAAAGAGGATGAAATTTACAAGCTGCTGAGAGAGATTCTATCAAAAGAATGAAAGAAAGGAGATCACATTTTCCTATAGTGCAAAATCCGATGTGTTGCCTCATCCATACGCACACATCATTTGCATTTGTAC
>JBNKHI010000149.1:0-727 GCA_050290265.1 Cellvibrionaceae bacterium | reverse complement strand
TTGGTTCATAAAAAGAAGTCATTGAGTACCCCTAAGAAGCATGCCGTGAGATATAATCTTGAAGAAAAGAGCGAGTGTGATTACTAGAACAAAATGGCAAGAGGCTCTCAAGGGACCAACATAAGAAGAACAAAAAGAAGCATCACAAGAACAAAATCGTGGACCAACAAGGAGGCTCTATAAGCATGTTCACGAACTCGTCCCAACCCACATGAAAAGGAGTCAAGGAAACCATCAAATCTCACGAAGGGCTCATGAGTGTTCATGCTATGAGAAAAGCTATGATCACCCACACAAGTCAAGCACATAGAAAAACAACAAGCCAAAACCCACAAGAATCAAACACACGAAAGCAAGTGGGTGATGTTGGAGAACCATATAGCGACTCTGATCTTGTGATGTGAGCAACCGGAATCCATGAGCCACGTGTCCTTCAAGCCTCCGTCCATCACCTACATAGGACGAGAAGAGGTTGATGGCTCAGTGCTGGGGTTAGTGAGATAAATCTTAGGAATCTAACACTTAACCATGCGACCAGAAGAAGTCTTCACAATCCTTTCCAACTCACCATTTGGCCGAGTGGGACATGAATCACGACGGGGAAAATATGGGTCATCCAGATGTCTCGGCTCAAAGTGAGTGTGAGCCCCTCCAGCAGAGAAACCATGCCTATGCGGGAAACGATCACCACGATGAGGACGTGGACCGTATCCAAAGCGTCTAGGCA
>JBNKHI010000148.1:0-734 GCA_050290265.1 Cellvibrionaceae bacterium | reverse complement strand
GCCCCTATCCCTATCGCAGCGAGGTGGGCGACGACCCGCAGGCGATCATCGCCGCCTCGGTCGATGCCCTGCGAACCAGGGTGAACGAGCTCGGAGCCGAAAATGTAGCCGCCTTCTTTTGCGAACCGGTGATCGGCTCCGGCGGCGTTATCGTTCCGCCCAAAGGCTGGCTCAAGGCCATCAGCGACACCTGTCGCGAACTGGATATCCTGCTGGTGGTCGACGAAGTGATCACCGGATTTGGCCGCACCGGCCCCATGTTCGCCTGTGAAGCCGAAGGCGTTGAACCCGACCTGATGACTGTCGCCAAAGGCCTGACCTCCGGGTATGCCCCCATGGGTGCGGTGATGTTTTCCGATGCCATCTACACAGGCATCGCCGACGGCGGGTCGATTGACATCCCCACCGGCCACGGACAGACTTACTCGGCACACCCGGTCAGCGCGGCGATCGCGCTGGAAGTGCTGCGCCTGTACGAGGAAGGCGGCTTGCTCGCCAACGGCGTGGCCCAGGCACCCCGCTTCAAGCAGGGGCTGCAGGCGTTGACGGATCATCCCCTGGTGGGCGACGCCCGCCAGCTCGGATTGCTGGGTGCACTAGAACTGGTCGCCGACAAGGGGACCAAACGCCGTTTCGATCCTGCCCTGGCTCTGCACGAGCGAATTACTCAGGCGGCTTATCGCAACGGCCTCATATTCCGCGCCTTCGGTGACAATATTCTCGGGTTTGCGCCC
>JBNKHI010000147.1:0-735 GCA_050290265.1 Cellvibrionaceae bacterium | reverse complement strand
AAAAAACTTTAAAATAATGTATCTCACTCATATAATATCTATTTTAAATTTTATTTTCACTGTTTTATTCTACCCAACGAGATAAACAAAACTAGATCGCACTTGCATATGTTTTGAAGAATTTTTAAATCAACTTAATTTGCTCTACAAATATAGAATGAGCATATATGCATGCTTGATGACCCGAAAAAACCTTCAGAGAAATTAAAAATCTCCAGTCGTAATTTTCTTTAAATATGGATGTCATATGCTTGCATGATTGATAAAAAATAATTTATAGGATCTATAAATTATAGCATTTTAAACTCCACGTTTCATCCTATCTATTTATGTAACATCTCTCGGTGTTTCATATTGTCAGTAATATTTTTCTTGAAATTCTAATGAAGTGTTAATATCCCTACGTAGCTGCTTAGATTCAACTCATATAAATTGTCCCACAACAACGTGTGAGGTATTCAACTTTCTCTATAAAAAAACTACATACTCTATTATTTTTATCATTCATGTGCTAAGACTATCAAATATTCTATGTAGATATTTCTTTTCATAATACCACAAAATTCTTTAAAAATATTACCCTACACATTAAGTTGAAAAACCTGCCACATGGCATGGAGTTACAAAATAGTTTTATACTTAAATCAGGCTGAGATAACCATGCCTTCTTTGACAAATGTGTCCAACGTCAGGGAAGTAGACTGCTTTGACATATAGTTCTGAATATGTAATAAT
>JBNKHI010000146.1:0-750 GCA_050290265.1 Cellvibrionaceae bacterium | reverse complement strand
ACAAACAATTTTATAATTTCTAAATTAATTTAATAATTTAGAAAATTAATTTTTGCCTTAATAAATTTGATTTTGCTTCTAAAATCTAAAATCAAATTTTATTCTATTACAATTTTTAAAAAAATTAATGAATTTTAGTCACATTTTGACCCTTGCTTCACGAGGTTGAGATGGAAGCCCATTCAAATCAAGTTGTGTCATGTAGACCACGCCAGACGGCATCTTATTGCAACCGCGCTGCCATCATTTTCGTTTGTTATTGGAGCCATCCTCAGGTTCCGTCATGGATGGACCGGATTTTTCAGGCTGGGGGCCGAGGTCACATCTTGCTCAGGATTGTGACCTACAAATTGAATAAGGATATTTAATGTACCGCATTGAACAATTATTACGATTGTATACGAACTATGACACTATCATTCCTCTTCCTCAGGAATATAATCGGGGTCTCATTCATCTAAACCTTTTCGAGCCCCCCTTTTCTTTAATAAGTAACCGAGTTCGTCCACGGGGCTCTCATAGGATCCGCTATTATCAGATCCATTGTTATCAAAGTTGCCGGATTGCCAATTCATCGCTACGGCAGCATGTTCTTCATCAGCAGTAGTATGGCGCTCAACCATATTCTCCGTCGCCATGAGCTGCAATCAAAAGATGTAATGAGCAAACTACTAACCCTAACCCGAGGTAATCTGGGTCGGGTGAGACTTAATCCGAGGTAACCCGAGATGGGTTATCCCATATATGAAG
>JBNKHI010000145.1:0-773 GCA_050290265.1 Cellvibrionaceae bacterium | reverse complement strand
GCTGGTCTATCGACGATAATTGTTCTGAGGCCAATGGCCTTTGAAACATACTGTTAGCGTTTTCAGAGGATAAACAATGAGTCTGGAAGATCAATTGTCATGCGTGGCTACACGCTCTGCTACGACGGGTTGTGCATGTCCTGGCCACCTTCGCCGACTTAATGTGTGATCAACGTCTGACGGGAATAGGCGGTGTTGTTTGACCATGCTCTTTGGTGTAGTTCACTAGGCAGAACCTGGGATACAACACCCCTTTTAGGCTTGACTTTGAACCGGAGTACAGGGAAAATACGCGCCCTCTCAGGTGCTTACCTGAAAGTTTTATTGGCTAGGTAGCTCAGCTGGTTAGAGCGCAGCACTCATAATGCTGAGGTCGGGAGTTCAAGTCTCCCCCTAGCTACCAATAAAATCAAAGACTTACAGTCAATTTTCGTAACTTCTCAATAACCCGGGGTAATGGCGGAATTCTATAGGACCCGAGGATCAGTTGGGCGTAGCGCTTGTCTGCCAACAGAGGTGGCAACAAAATTATACAGCCGTCGCACTCTCACGAACGAGATCCGACAATAAAGGAACGGTATTTTTTCCCGATATTCGGTCAACCAGATATCGCCAAAACGATATTCCTTGCTTTCGGCAGGTTTTCTTGAGGCTGATGAAAGTATCCCGACAACGACGCCCCTTGTCACTTCGGGTACATCCGCTGACCTTTCGACTTTTGACATAGTCTCGAATATCCTGCTCGCTACCGTTGGTATGGAGTGGGATGTCTG
>JBNKHI010000144.1:0-781 GCA_050290265.1 Cellvibrionaceae bacterium | reverse complement strand
TGTCGGGATTTTCCAAATTCAGAAAACCTCACAAATCACTTTTCCGCACAAGAAAAATAGATACAAGGTGAGGAAAATTCTGATAAAATTCGTGGAGGTAGGAAATCAAATTTGGAACACTTCTCATTATTGCAACTTCTTCCAAATCCTCACGGATTTTGAATTATGCAAAAGATTCGAAGTCAAACTCAGTTTGACCAATCTGTGGTCAATTAGGGTACTTGCAACGGCTTTTGCAAATCAACCGGAGCTCCAATTTGGACAAGGTGTGCTCCATGGTGATCTACAAAGCTTGTACTATCAGCTGGTTGACAAGAACAAGCTCTGTCCCAATATCCAAGAAGTTATGGAATTTCAAATATGGTTAAACGTTAAGCAAATTCTGAAGAATTCCGAAGTCTAAAATCTGTGCTGTATAGCTCTGTTTGGACCCTTGAAACAAATACATCTCGACCTCAATATTTTTTTTATTTGGACACTTGTAGAATGAGTCATGAGGAACAAATTTGCTTTTGGGAGTAAGGTTTGATTCGACTTCAATAAATTTTCAAAATTTCCTGACTGAGTCAATCGGTCCACACTAAACAGGACTTGAATCTTGACTTTAAATTCTGATTTCAAACTTCGACGACTTAATTTGCTCTTGTTTTAAGACTTAATTACAACTTAAGTGACTTGATTATGATTTTTGTAACATAAAGTGTTACACATGGCCCCAAATTTATGTTTCTGTCGACAGGTGTAGTGGATCGGTTCCAGGATTGCATGGAACGAGATGTCT
>JBNKHI010000143.1:0-825 GCA_050290265.1 Cellvibrionaceae bacterium | reverse complement strand
GCACATGTTTTTGTCAGCATCGATTCGTGTTTTCGCTGCAATTCTTAATCCGGTTTTGAGAGCCGATAGCTTTTCTATAGGTATGCGATCTTGGCCGAGTTAGAAGAGAGGGGCACTGAGCTGATTTTATGATATAGGCCAAGTTCCATCGAGAAATTTAGATTGACTCCCATTCACCCCAACCCCTCTGGTCACCTTCTCCGGTCCTTCAATTGGTATCAGAGCCGGTTTGATCACCAGTTGGCTTTAACAGGCTTTGTGACCTAAAAGCGACATGGAGAAAGGAGTTGTTAAGCTTGTGGTCTTCAATGGCGAGGATTTTGGTTACTGAAAAAACCAAACTCGCAACTATCTTCTTAGTTAGGGACGTGCTATCTGGGAGATCATACACAAGGCGTACGTGATCCCTGCAACATTCAACAACATGACCCAATATGAGCTACAAAGGTATGAAAACAACTACAAAGCTCTTAATCTCATTACTACTGCTGTTGGTAGGAATGTGTATGATCGTGCAGCTCACCTAGAAACTGCTTATGATGTTTGGTTAAAATTGTGCAACACATATGAGGGTTCTTCTGAGATTAAGTCTTCTTGTAAAGATACTTATAATAGGCAATACCAAACTTTATCTCAGAAACCTGGTGAATCTCTTGATGATTGCTTTGCTAGGTTTGAGTCAATTATGAGTAGCTTACATTCTTGTGGTCCTCTTGCATATTTTGATAATGAATGTACTAAATAGTTGTTATATGCACTTGATGGTCATGTTTGGGGTATGAAAATTACTGCTCTAGAAGAATCTGCTGATTTTACTACCCTACA
>JBNKHI010000142.1:0-829 GCA_050290265.1 Cellvibrionaceae bacterium | reverse complement strand
GATGTGATAGGTTGCTTGGTAGCACCCTTCTGTATTTTATCCTTGTTGTAGATGTATTTATCATTATCGACTAGATGTGCTATGCTTAGATGATAGTCATCGGTAGAAGACGGGTGGTTGATAGCCGCTCGCGATAGGCCCCTTCTCACGATGGTGGTTCTATGTGGTTTATGTTATCATCGGGTTCCTTGTTGGCTCTATGTGAGACCGGGTCGGGCAATTAAGGGAAAGTGGAGAATACTGGATGGGAAAGTTGAGAGTGGTATGGATCGTAAATTTGGAACTCCAAGGTGGTAGCCCTCGCCTGTGTAAATTAAGGCCCACATCGGTTGGGTCTGAATGAACAAGCTTTGATTATATACTGACACATACGGGATTTATGGGGTCCCGCAAACTTAGTAGCTTCGACGGTCGCTGAGTTGGACGACACCCCACTGTACTTCACGGATGACATTGGGATAGTGTTCGGGCCACCCACGGACTACCCGTTGAGGTTTTCACGTGGAAGACGGCACTAGGGTACGGTGGGCCCGGCTTGACTCTTTGATAGTCAATGTGAAAGGTGGCCACTCGTGATACCGTTGTGGTTCACGTGTGTCGTGTTGTCAGGTTATTTCCCTTGCAAGGTGACTATTGATTCGAATCTCCGCGACACCCTCGGATATGGGTGAGGCTTGTTCGCTGTGTACAAACGTAGAAGTGATTCACCATTATGTCATAGGAGTTTGTGGTTATGTTAATTATGACTACTTGATAGTCGAAAATGATGATACTAAAAATGGTTGATTGAGTTACCATGCATGTTTAGCATAGGTTGCTAATCTTTTAT
>JBNKHI010000141.1:0-838 GCA_050290265.1 Cellvibrionaceae bacterium | reverse complement strand
CCTTCATTCTAAGGGCCTTCCTTAAGGACTCTCTCCTTGAACATTTTTGCTGCATATTCTTTAAATTTTCACCACTTCATCCTTGGCGCTTGGACACGCTTACTTCGTTAAAGGGGAACCCAAAAGCGAAAATCCGCTACCACAAGCTTATATTGAGGCACGACACACTCGTATCACCTTACAATCTAAGCAAACGTGTTTATCCTCTCTTCTTGCGAGGATGAAATTAATTTGGCTATAATGCTGACCGCGGCTAAAAGTTACTAGATGAAATCTGAGGGAGGAAAAAATAAAAAAAATAAAAAATCAGGAAAAATATGTAAAAAAACTAGATGAAATTTTAAGATTACTAGTGAATTTTTTTTCAAATCGGCATCGTTTGGTTGGTTAAAATTTAAATTTCATCAAATTTGTACAAATTGACATCAAATTTTGATTTTTTCAAAATTCACAAAATATAAGAAACAAATATGATAAAAAACTAGAGTGAATTTGAAGACCTTTGGTGAAAATATTATTTCAAATTTCTAATATTTGTATAGTTAAAGTTTAATTTTTTCAAACTTCAATAATCTCTACTATTCCACTGAATTTTGGATGAATTAGACCGAATCTCAGCCAATTTGACCGATTTTTTGTTTTTTGGTTTTTTACTGTACAAAACCTCCTCCAATCAAAATTTGACCGAATTATATCAAATTTTGTCGAATTTTTACAAAATTCGACGGGTCGCTAGGGTCCAATTTTTTTTGTTACCATCAAATTTTCAAACGCTGATGGACTGTGGGGAAGAAAGAGGACCGCCTGGGTGCGTTTTCTCTGCCTCGGGCGGCGCAAT
>JBNKHI010000140.1:0-878 GCA_050290265.1 Cellvibrionaceae bacterium | reverse complement strand
CCTTCCTTCGTAAATCTCGGGACGATATTTTTTTAAGGGGGAGGGTTGTAACACCCCGTGTTATGGTTTCCCTAATCACCTTCATTAAGGTCTTGATCAATAATCAAATCGATTGATTAATCCGCTTCTAAGTAAGCCAAAGTCAAAATTCAAATGAATTCATAGCAAATTCGAAAAACAAATAAAAAACTCACGAATTTGAAATTACAAATTTTCTTTTATGAGTTGATCTATCATCCAAGTGCAAATAGGATCTCCTTGTTCAAATTTCATCAATTTTTGAAAATTCAAATTGAGATCCATCAAATTCTATCGAATTACAAATCCTAGAGCTTCCTTGATTTTTTTATTCAAATTCTATCCTGAATTTTGAAAAGTTTCATTAAGGAAAGTTCTTCCTTATTTAATTCCCCACAAATCTCTATTTTATTTGGAATTTTTCGAGCAAAGAAAGGTAAATTTTGAACCATGGCAAATTTTGATTACCTTGAAAATTTTGAAAAAAATCAGTCAAATTCACTAAAATTCGGCCGAATCGTGTTTGATGTGTGAAAGGAACAGTAATCTTTCAAAAAACTAAAATCCGGTCGCATTCGCTGATAATTCGGCCACATTTACCGATAATTCAGTCATTTTTGAAAAACCGTTTTAGCTCATTAAGAAGATTTGAGTAAATTTAAAATTTAATAAACTAAACGATGTCGTTTTTGAAAAATATCTTCACCAGTCTGCTCAGAATTCATTCTATATTTTTACATATTTTATTTTTTCAAATATTTTGAATTTGTGAACAGTAAAATCGTCGATTTTGAAATTCGATGGGGACCGAATCCGTCGAATTTCGGTGAATTTTGGTAAAATTCGCTGAATTTGTTAAC
>JBNKHI010000139.1:0-897 GCA_050290265.1 Cellvibrionaceae bacterium | reverse complement strand
ACACGTCTTATAGGGATGAAAACAAAGTATAACTTCTCGAATCAGTGCTACAACAATATCGTGAAGTTGATTATTGATCTCATCCCAGTGAAGCATAACATGCCAAAAGACTTATACAGTCTAAGAAGATTGTGTCCAGTCTCAAAATGAACTATGAGAAGATTGGTGCCTGTGAAAAAAATAAATGTTGTTTTGGAAGGAGCACAAGGATGACACCGAATGTATGCATTGCAGTAGGTCCAGATACGTGAAGGTGATAAACAAAGATGGAGCATCTGTCACCACAAAAGTAATGGTTAAACAACTTCGTTATATACTGTCATACCCCGTTCCGAGAAAGAGGGAACGAAGCCTCCATACGTGTGCCCAGGATGTTCAAATCACACGCATGGCAACAATATGATAAACAGATGCAATGTTATAAATAAACGAGTAATATTCCTTACACAATGACCCGGGGGTCTGAAAAAGATTACATCAAAGCAGCGGAATTAACTAAGCGTAGTGCAGCTCCACAGACTTAACTGTTGGAGAGGTCCTCCTAACAACCGTCCTCAGGATCCTGCTAGAATCCCCAGCTTCAATCTTCGAATCCATCTAAACAATGATGCAGGCAAGTTGAGTAGACTTATGGTGGCTACTCGGAAGTATAAGGGAAATTTATGACATGCAGGCTAGCAGAAGGAAGAACATTTGGTTTAACAGGCAGAAGCTAGTGGTTAACAACTATGCCTTAGGTATACTAGTGCTAAGGTCACAACATCTCCTCAAGGTTCTCACTTCGATCGCATCACGGAGTCTCACCGTGACCGACCCACAACCTAATAAGATCCACTTCGACAAACCAACCAAACACAGAGTTTCCACTAATCATGTGAGGGTCCATGCCGCTCATGA
>JBNKHI010000138.1:0-898 GCA_050290265.1 Cellvibrionaceae bacterium | reverse complement strand
CCTTACAACCATACAGCATGGATACAAAATAATTGGGTTCCTTGTGCAAGATGTGCGCGTGAACAAAATGGTCAAGACCAAGAACAGGTACATCCCCCTCAATGTAGGCTAAATCGGAGTACCCAAGATTCATGGCAATCCGAGTGACCAAAGAGGTACACTCAATGGGTCCAGATATCTTAGACACATTGGTAAAGTAGTCGATAATGTCGGCTACAGGGGTGTACTTGATCCTGTTTGGTAAACAGACATTTAAGCTCGGTAGTAGTAATAGAACACAATTCCGCCATGGGAAAGAGCATGAATGACATCCCCCTATGCAAGAACATTAGACTAGGGTTGTGAATATCTCTAAACCTAAGCCTAGTATTTTTTCCAGAAATAGTGTCACTAAACTCAGCCTTATTAAAGTTTCTCATAGCACTTGATTCAGGCAAGCAAGATTTAGAGAAGTCTAGAAGCTCACTGAAGCAGGAGAAATCACAACCAAATGACTTCCCGAATACAAAAAAACTTCACAAATGACTTCCTATTCTTATCAACTATTTCAAAGGTCAAAAGAAATTCAAGGGTTAAGAGACGCGAACCTAGGCGAGGCTCATTGTAGAGTTTTCCCCAACCGATGGTCTGAAGGATGATGGGAAGCTCCTCATCCAAACCAACCCTCTCAAGTAAGTTCGCATCAAAGACACGAGTGTGAGAAAACTCTCAATGGCGGAGGGACTCATACTTCTCCATTTCCTCGGTGCTACAGATGGAGATGTCTTCGTTGTCTGTGGCCATAGGAACGTCATCATGTGCAAGATGGCGGATCAACCCTGGGGTCTGGTGCAGTCAAGGCATGAAGGACGAAGACCGTGTAGAGTCTTGTGATCCATCATCGGAGCCTGAACCAGAG
>JBNKHI010000137.1:0-904 GCA_050290265.1 Cellvibrionaceae bacterium | reverse complement strand
TGAGGTCAGTGCGCCCGATACTGTTTGGGGAACTGATATCACCTACCTATGGACACAGGAAGGTTGGCTGTTTTTGGCCGTGGTAATCGATCTGTTTTCCCGCAAGGTGGTGGGCTGGGCCTTGAATAAGCAGATGCCTTCAGAGTTGGTGATCGACGCGCTCAGAATGGCTGTATGGCGCAGAAGGCCGTCGGAAGGGCTGCTCCATCACTCAGATCGGGGAAGTCAGTATGCGAGCCACGACTATCAAAACGAGCTGAAGAAATACGCAATGGTCTGCAGCATGAGCAAGAAGGGAGATTGCTGAGATAACGCGATAGTCGAACGATTCTTCCGTAGTCTCAAAACGGAGAGGACAAATCAGCGAATTTATCAAACGCGAGAAGCCGCGAAACAGGATGTAATTGATTACATTGAAATGTTTTACAACAGTCATCGCCTACATAGCTACCTGGGTTACCAAAGCCCAAATGCATATGAAGCGGCGGCTCTACTCAAAGCTGCTTAACGAGGTGCCCATTTTTGCTTGACCACTACAATGTGATGTGGCTTAACGAACGGTTGGACGCAATAACCTAACAATTGTGCACAGGGATGTGCTACGTAAGATTGAATACATGGATGAAACAAGAATGAAACAAGAACTCCCCCTCCTGCTCACCCGAATAACCCCCCGGTTTGACAAACCAAAAATACAAAATTGATTTGCAGCTTTCGAATTAGATAGTTCCCATCTAGAAACGACGATCTAACGGCATTGGCGCGCAAAAATCGATACAAAAGTAAGTATAGTGTTGGCACCGGTACTCAGTAGTAATGGCGGCGGATTAATTCTTTAAAAAGTATTCCTGATGCAATGAAAATTGCTGCTCCAAAAGTGATTATTGCAACATTAGGGTTAACC
>JBNKHI010000136.1:0-934 GCA_050290265.1 Cellvibrionaceae bacterium | reverse complement strand
ATTACAATTTTGGTTTTAAATTTGATTACAGAGTTTTGAGCGAAAGATAGAGAATAAAACATTTTGTGAAAGCGGAAACACTCGACGATCAAGAACGGCACCTTGCCCTAGAGCTGCCGACCTCAAAAATGGCTCACGCCGATAGGGAGAGAGAGAACACACCTGCAAAACAACATCAAGGCAAAGACTGAGCAACTAAAGCTCAGTAAGACTGACCCGTCAACATGGTCATAAACAGCTGACTCCTAGCATGCATGGCTTCATGGGAGAGCTCTATACTAACGCCAAACCCGCACTATGAGAGAGACCTTACTTTCAAATCTTTGCTCTAAAACAACACCTAGAGGAAAGGCACACCCTACTCGAAACATACAAGAGTTGCAAGCAATTAAGTACCTTAAGCAACACAATATCAGTTACCAACAAGCTTATTGAGTTCGTTAAGTTATCTACGTGATGACTGGCACAAACAAACGGTTACTCATATCCGAGAGTCATGGCGATTTGAATCGATGTACACCCTACAGGGGAAAACCCGACCAACACGACACGTACGCTTCCCACGCCAGTCCACGTACGCCCGGCGTACGCTTCCTGTGGGCAGTCCTCATATGTGACAACCTTTCACAAATCATCGACAGAGTTGGATAGAGTCACTGCTCCCGAGAAAAAGAGATCCCGTTGTGATCCACAACACGCCGGTTGACTGATTCGCGGGTCCCCACCCAGTTTCTCTCCCCCAAATAGTCATTCAAGCAGTGGAGAAAGTCAAACATCCTTTAATGAATAGGCTGCATCAGTTACTGAGCTCATATCTCCAACATGTGATAAGTACGTTTAATACTTGCTCACACAGACCAACCCACCAGTCCTTAACCGACCCAGACATGGGCTACCACCTTGGAAGTGTTGGCTTAACACATCACTCTCCCTA
>JBNKHI010000135.1:0-960 GCA_050290265.1 Cellvibrionaceae bacterium | reverse complement strand
GTGATCAACGACCGCCTGATATGAAAGTGTTGAAGAGGGGTCACAGGGGAAGTGGCCCTTCAAACCCCGACAAGTTGTGCAATCTGATAGTAGAAGCTCAACTGGTGAGCTATTGACATACTTTTGTTACATTTTTACTCTTGTCGGTGTTGTCACGTTTACAATTTGCTTTTTCTTGCAGGAAAAATATAAGGAAGAAGTGGTCAAAAAACATGGCGAAGACTTCAACTACGAGGAGGAGCCCATTGACGGCCTGGCCGTCAATGACAGCGGAGGTGGAAAATCACATGGACGGTGAGATCGATATATTATTTTCTTTAACTTTGTGAATGCGAGATATGGTACCTCTTACTATTATTGATTACTTTTTTTGAAGGTTTGCTCTATTCGATGGGGTGCTAGACTCCATGGAGGCAATGTCGCCGAGGCAAAGTTCGTCTTCCACGTCTTCTGGTCTTATGGCTCATGTATCTCAGATACACTTAAACTATGATGCATGGAAAATCAGCTCAGAATGACGCAAGATGTGCTGGCGAGAGTCGGTGAATACCTTCAACGCACATATACAAGTGTACTTGATGGTAAGAAATAAGAATAAATTCATAGCTTTCTTAACATTTAGTGACACCTATGTGTGCTTTACACTTTTTACATTGCAGACCATGGTCCAGCGTACCTTGGATGCAGGTGATCTACATGTTCCTACTTGGCAGCTGTGACGTCCCACCTTTAAGCAATGATGGTTAGTCCTAACCAGGATCATTACGGGGTGTCATTACCGAAATAACAAAGTATAATACATCACATACAAGAATTAAACAAATGAAATATTTTGAAAGATACATTTTATTACAATTTAAGTTTTGAATTCGATTACAAAATTTTAAGAATAAAATTAAGAATAAAAATGATTTACGGAAAAGATCACTCATCGATCAAGAATGACACCTTGCACTAAAG
>JBNKHI010000134.1:0-986 GCA_050290265.1 Cellvibrionaceae bacterium | reverse complement strand
CTCAATGATATTGCTCAAGACCAGCTTGGCTGAAACCAAAGTGAAATCCAAGAAGATGAGTCCAACTGATCCAGTCGAAGAGGAAGAGAAAGCCAAGGACGAGGTTGAGGCAGAACCGAGGTCTGAAAAGGAAAAAGAAAACATTGGGAAGGCTTCGCCCAAGGACATTAGCGATACACACCTGCTACCGTGTAGTGCCGCTATCCGTGATGATCTTCCTGGTAAGATGGGTGACCCAGGTGTTCCAACCATCTCTTGTCTAATTGGCACCCAGAGGTTTGATAAAGCTCTCTGAGATCACGGAGCAAGCGTGATCGTCATACCAAAGGTGATCTATGATCAGCTGAATCATGATTCCTTGGTCCCCACATTCCTGCATCTACAACTGGTGGATCAATCCAGCATCCAGTGGGAATTGCGAAAGATATCCCAGTGAGAATCAGGAATTCTTTTTCCTGTGGATTTCGTGGTATTCAAGAATGGCCTCCCAAGAATGAAAGGTATCTGATGATAGACATCCATCTTGAGTACCACTAAAGCCACGATTGATGTTGCAACTAGGATCACATTCAAACCCATGGGTACCAAAAAGTGCAACCAAGTCATGGTCACGATCAGACCAGAGAGGAATGCTATGACACTCGATAAGAAGCCCAGCGTAGCCGAGATTTTTTCTACAAGATCTTCAATTGTACTGGCAAATTAATCTTCAAAGAGTATGGAGACAGTATTGCTCGTGGACTATAAATGAGAAGCTCTCACCAGGAGGTAAACCAGTAGTTATCCCATTTTCTTTTAGTCATCATATCGATGTTGAATAAAGGAAGATTTGCTTGCTGGTTTCGTTGCTCATGATTTCCTTGTACGTTTTGTAGTGGTGGTTCGCCCCACCACTATCTTTTGGCCATCTATCACCCATTTGGCTAACGCTTAATGCTAACACCTAGGGTGCTAGGTCCTTTTGTCGTGCTTGTTTTGTGAGTATT
>JBNKHI010000133.1:0-1032 GCA_050290265.1 Cellvibrionaceae bacterium | reverse complement strand
TTTTTCAGCTCCGTCTCTTGAGGACTTAGGGGTTTTGATGATATTTGAGGAGAAAATCACTTCTTCAATAACTTCTTTTCAAATGGCTTCAATATACTGGCGGTGGACGCAGGAGTGGAGTTATGCACGCCAACATGGCTAAACCATGATTATGGAGATGGGGGATTTGTGGATATATTGGTGGTGAAAGCATATTCTGGAGTGGAGTTGTGCACGTTGATATTTTTTGGGTGAGGCTAGCAAATAATGTGAGTAGCAAATCATTTTCAAAAAAAATTCAAAACTCAAATGGACACATCCCTTAACAAAGCTCAACACAAACAAGAGTTGCTATGTGGATAATATTTGGCTCTGGTAGGAATGTGTATGTCATTGAGGAACCTTTCTAAATTCATTCAACTCCGATCAATCTCAAAATCAAGGTTCAGCAAAATTAACACTAACTCAGATATCACACCTCCCAACAACCTAGACATGGTTACTTTTGAATTTTTGCTCGCATGAGATTTTGTGTCTACCAAGGCATAACCACACTAATCAATCTAGCTCATCAAAACAGGGGTCATGCATGAGTTGTTGCAACTAATCTCAAGCAAAGGAGGATGTACAATCTAACCATGTCCTGTGGGAGTTCTTTTATTGACTCAATTAACCTAACAAATGGAAGCAATCCATACTAGCACTCATAATGACATAAGCGGTACAACTAATGAGACAAGTGACAAGATAACTAGAAAAGTTGGAAATGAAATGAGACAAGCAAGGACTCATACCTGGGCACCCGACACCTCCCCCAAGCTTAAATCTTTGTAAGATTTAAGCATCAGGTTCGAGGCCATGGTGACTGAAGATGTTGTTGATGATGCCAGTCTGTGAGTCGATGGAGGAATGCAACATCACCCAAGCGCGTCCCAATCCCTCCATCTTAGGCTCGATCCATCAGATTCCCTCGATCAGTAGTGGACTTCCTAGAAATCTCATCACAAAACTCCAACCAATGGCACGAAAGAGAGTGGGAAGGTCGACATCCTT
>JBNKHI010000132.1:0-1091 GCA_050290265.1 Cellvibrionaceae bacterium | reverse complement strand
ATATTTGATTTTTATCTCTCCCCCTTTCATCCACCATTTTTTATTTACTCCTTTTCCACAGCATGTTTATTTCATCATTGCATAATATAAAATCTAAAAATTTCAAAAAATAAAAATAAAAAGAACTTTAAAAAAGGATGAAATAAATTTGCTTTACTTTTGATGCTTTTGGTCAGTGGAGTGAGCATGATAGGAGCAAGATGTGGTGAAGAATGAAAGTAGGAGTTGAGTGGAGGCCAAGTGTGGCCGCCCGGCCAAAGATTTATGGTCGGTCGGCCACCTTCCCCCTCTTTTCCCTTCTTTCCCTTCTACTATCTTCCCCTTTATCTCAACCACCGCACCTTGGGGACAAATTAGAGAGCTTTTGGCCACATGGGCTGGCCGCCCGGCCACCTACCTTGGCTGGCCAGCCACACCTTGGCATGGTTTAGCCCATGATTTGTGCCACATCATCCCCTCATGTCATATTATCTGTGACTATGCCTTATTTTGGACATATTGAAGAAATGCATGTTTTTTTGTCCATATGATCTTTTCCATCATCCGATGTTCCTGAAATGGTAGATCAACAAAACTCGTGGAACTCGTTAGTAATAAGCACCTATCTTCTATATCTTGAATGAAATGTAGGTATGTTGGTGGTAAATATATGTATTTTATGACCGCCAACACCCCCCCACACTTAGAGCTTTGCTCGTTCCTGAGCAAAAGAAAAGAATTAAATCCTGAGGACATAAGCAAGAACTCTAGTGCCATAATTGCTCGAGAATAAAGAACACAACTTATAACTCATACCTGGGCTCTGTGGATGTGTCTAAGTCTTGAACCATATGATGTTGAAAGATTGGAACAACTATGTCACTTTACCTCGAGATCAGAGCTTGTCATCACAGGGTTTACCTTACCTTCCCCTTTTCTCAAGCTTTATCACACAATCACTCATCCTCCCAGTCACTCTTTTCCTCTCGGCTAATATTTTTCTGATGGTTCACTCTCAAGAGGTGCCTATGCTACACCTTGTATATTATAAAAGCAAAGGAAAATTCTAGAGAGTTTGTGTGGCAAATAATCATGGTTGATGGAGAATAGTG
>JBNKHI010000131.1:0-1132 GCA_050290265.1 Cellvibrionaceae bacterium | reverse complement strand
TCAATGTCGATGCAGACTATGTCAACAGCCAGCTGTCCGAGCTGGTGCAAGATGAAGATCTGTCCCGTTACATACTCTAAGGTGCCCCGATGAGCGCGCAACACATTCCCAGCGAAATCACGCTGCACAAGCACTCCAAGACCCTCGCCCTGGCTTATGACGGACAGGAATACACCCTGTCGGCGGAATACCTGCGGGTGTATTCCCCCTCGGCCGAGGTCAAAGGACATGGTCCAGGACAGGAAGTGCTGCAGACTCACAAGGAAAACGTCGGTATCAGCCAAATCGAGCCGGTCGGCCATTACGCCATCAAGATCTATTTTGATGACGGTCATGACAGTGGTCTGTATTCATGGGATTATCTGTACCAACTGGCCAGCGAGCACGACGCTCTGTGGCGGGACTACCTGAACAGACTGGCCGCAGCCGGCTATCAGCGTCAAACTCAATAAGGTTGAGCATGGAAACCAAAAACACTACCCACTTCGGCTATCGTGAAGTACCGGTTGAGGAGAAAGCCAAGCACGTCGCCGAGGTGTTTCATTCAGTCGCTGGCAAATATGATTTGATGAACGACCTGATGTCGCTGGGCATCCACCGGCTGTGGAAGTTTTTCACCATCCACAACAGTGGCGTCAGGCGCGGCGCCAAGGTGCTGGATATCGCCGGAGGTACCGGAGATCTGACCCGCAGGTTTTCCCGCATGGTGGGCGCAACGGGCAAAGTGGTGCTGGCCGATATCAACGGCTCCATGCTCAATGTCGGCCGCGATCGCCTCACTGATGAAGGCTTTGTCGGCAATATCGAATATGTTCAAGCCAATGCCGAGTGCCTGCCCTTCCCCGACAACAGTTTCGACTGCATCACCATCGCCTTCGGCCTGCGTAATGTCACTGACAAGGACAAGGCGCTGGCATCGATGTACCGGGTATTGAAACCGGGTGGCCAACTGCTGGTGCTGGAGTTTTCCAAGCCTGCCGACTGGTTGGCACCGATTTATGACACCTACTCATTCAAGCTCCTACCCAGGCTGGGCAAGCTTTTCGCCGGTGACGAAGACAGCTATCGCTACCTGGCCGAATCTATCCGCATGCACCCGGATCAGGAAACACTGAAAGCAATGATGGTTGAG
>JBNKHI010000130.1:0-1337 GCA_050290265.1 Cellvibrionaceae bacterium | reverse complement strand
TGGCGTTCGGCATGCATCATGTAAAATGACCAATCCAGATCTTCCAGCCATTCTTCAACCACAAAGTTGACCATTTCAAAATAACGGGGATAGAAAACAATTCCCGCGATATCGCACTCGGCAAACTTTACTTTCCAGGTTTTTTTATAAGTGGTTGCCATACATCAATCTCGTTCATTCACTATTTCGGGGCTGTATCGACGAAAAAGCGGCTTTATCAGCATCACCCAGCCCTTTATCACCAGTCTTGAAAAGCATAATACACAATTTATTTTAAACTTAAAGTATTTGCACCAAAAATCTTCGAATATTTCAAGCTTAAATCGTTTAAATCCCACGCCTCATAGTGCTCTGCGGAGTTTTTTAAAATGTATTAGGGGGAAAATCCTGAAAAAACGTCCGTCAAAAAAATACTCAAACAGCCGTATTGAGGGGTGTTCAGAGGCCTATAGATACGGATACCTTTTGCAAGGATGAGCAAGAGATATACCCCGAGCACCCCAAGTAAGTGATGTCGGATACAGCCGGAGATTCACTGCCTATGTTCAGACCAAACAGGGTTTAAAGGCCGAAAACAAGGCCCCCGGCAAAGATTTTCGCGCTTTACTACAGCAACCCTTAAAAACCTATGTAATTACAGGTTTGCATCAACCCCGTTTGCCGCCTGCCTGGCAGCGTACCCAGCTTTTCCATCTTTTATGCCTCCATGCGCCTGCTCGGCGCTGGCCGAAAAACCCTATACGGACGACCACCAGCATCATCACACTCTTTTACCTGAGTTAAGAATAATTACCTCGCAAAACTATTTTAAACTTAAAATATATTGTGTATGATCGAGCCATTATTTTAAACTTAAAATAATTACAGAGCTGATTAAACCGCTCTATTAACGACATTGACCCTAACACTTGGAGAATACGCAACATGAAAATTATCTGTCTTGGCGGCGGCCCATCTGGATTGTATTTGGCGATTTCCATGAAACTAAAAGACCCAAATCACGAAGTTCACGTCTACGAACGCAATCGCCCTGGCGATACATTTGGTTGGGGAGTCGTGTTCTCGGATCAAACTTTGGAAAATCTCTACAAGAATGACCCAGTCAGTGCAGAAACCGTCAAAAATGAGTTCATTCACTGGGATCTGATTGATTGCTATGTAAACGGTGAAGTGGAGCGCTCTGACGGTCACGGCTTTATCGGGCTAGGCCGTAAGCGCATGCTAGAGGTGCTATACGATCGCGCCAAAGAGCTGGGTGTAGAGCTGCACTTTGAGCAGGAATTTGAGGTAGCAGACTTGAATACCAGGTTTGCCGATGCTGACTTGATTGTAGCTGC
>JBNKHI010000129.1:0-2604 GCA_050290265.1 Cellvibrionaceae bacterium | reverse complement strand
CGCGCAAAGAAAATAGCCTGCATCGCCAGGCAAGCCATCTGCGTTAGTAATAAACGGAGGTCCCCAGTGACGCGTATCATCACCACCTCTTGAATGCTCATCTGCGGGGCGCTCAACTTTGACGACCTCTGCTCCCATATCACCCAGCATTTGGCTGGCCCAAGGGCCAGCCAGCACTCTACTCAGGTCGAGCACTTTAATATGTTTGAGAGGCCCCGTATTGACTGCCAAACTTTCTGGAGAATCAGCCATCATTTAAAACGCGTTCAAACCAGTTTGTAAACGGCCTAGAATTAACGCATGAACATCATGAGTTCCTTCATAAGTATTAACCGCTTCCAAATTCAAAACGTGGCGAATCACATGATACTCATCGGCAATACCGTTACCACCGTGCATATCGCGAGCCTGACGTGCGATATCTAAAGACTTCCCACAATTGTTGCGTTTTAACAAACTAATCGCGTCTGGCGATAGTTTATTTTTCTCTTTCAATCGACCCGCACTTAAGCAACCCTGCAGCCCCAAAGTAATCTCTGTCTGCATGTCTGCCAGCTTTTTTTGTACCAACTGAGTAGCGGCTAGCGGACGACCAAATTGCTTGCGATCCAAGGTGTATTGTCGTGCAGCATGCCAACAAAATTCAGCAGCACCAAGAGCACCCCATGCGATGCCAAAACGAGCATTACTCAGGCATCCCAACGGTCCTTTCATGCCGACCACACCGGGCAACAGATTTTCTTCTGGAACAAAGACTTCATCCATTACAATTTCACCAGTGATACTCGCACGCAGTGAAAATTTGCCTTCGATTTTTGGAGCAGACAAACCTTTCATGCCTTTATCAAGAATGAAACCACGTACCTTCTCATCATCGCACTTTGCCCATACCACAAAAACGTCAGCGATCGGGCTATTTGTGATCCACATTTTGGCACCACTGAGTGAATACCCTCCGGAAACAGTGCGGGCACGAGTTTGCATACCGGCGGGGTCCGACCCGGCGTTAGGCTCCGTTAAACCAAAGCAGCCTACAATTTCGCCGGCGGCCAAACGCGGTAAATATTTTTCACGCTGTTCTTCAGAACCATAAGCGTATATTGGGTACATAACCAGCGAGCTTTGAACCGACATTGCTGACCGATACCCACTATCAACACGCTCTACTTCGCGAGCAATCAGGCCGTAAGAGACATAACTGACACCAGCGCAGCCATATCCCTGAATAGTTGCACCGAGTAAACCCATCTCGCCAAACTGACGCATGATATTACGATCGAAGTTTTCATGGCGATGCGCCTCTAAGATACCGGGCATCAATTCATTGTCACAAAAATCGCGGGCGCCATCACGAACCATGCGCTCTTCTTCGGTTAAAAATTCGTCTAGTAGCAATACGTCGTCCCAGGGTGCGCTGGGCCAAGTGATATTCGCCATAATCTTAAGCTCCTTCAGGTAGGCTCAATATTGGATACATCTCGACGGTCAGGCGTTAACCAGAACCGACGAGACGGAAATCGGTTTTTTGACGGCGTATCTGCAGCAGAACCATTGAAAAAATTGCACTAACACTAACAGATGCTGCAGAGTTTAGATTTTTATCCTGAACAAGCAGGTGGGCGTCAAGCCTACAGTCAAATTACTAAGCCTTTGAGGTCAGCATCATAAGGCAAGCGGCACGCGTTCAAAAAACCATCAAGCAAGTCAATATCCAATAATGTCGATATTTATTGAAAATGTCAACGTAAAAGACTACCCTCAATTTTAAGAGGCGCTATAGCACTAGCGCATACAACCATCCTCAAATGCTAAAATATGGAAGGCTCAACTTTTAACAACAGCTCACATGGCCCGAGCAAATGAGCTTTTACTATTCTGGTAGCCTTTACAGAGTCTCGTGCAAGCAACGCTTCCAGTAAATCGCTATGCTCTTGGCGATTGGCGTCGTATACAGCATGGTTAATCATGTTCTGTTTTAACCATAAATTGCGGTAGCGCGATGCTCTCTCATACAACCCACGCCGAAGCTGCAATAAAATATTCGATTGGCACCCACTGGCGATAGCGTAGTGGAAAGCTTGATGCCTGGACTCCCACTCCTGCCGGTCTTGATCGGCCTTTTCCAATAATTCACCAGATTTATTCAGCAAGTGATTAGCGGCCAGGATGTTGGCTTCCCACTGGTCATCACCTTTTTCGATGGCCTGCTCCACACAGAGCGCCTCAATATTGGCACGAGTGTTGTAGATGTCGACCATTTCCTCTTTAGAAATAGGGTGAACTCTAAAGCCGCGCTGATTTTCGACCACCACCAATTGCTCAACCATCAATTGTGACAATGCCTCTCTTAGCGGACTTACACCAACGTCGTAGCGGGCCTTAAGCGTCGACATTTTCAATTTTTCTCCGGGTCCAAAAAAACCGCTCAAAATGTCATTTTTTAGACGACCAAGCACCTGACCAGCGAAGTTATCGGTAGAGTCCACTGCTCCAGACGAAAAGGTATTTCCAGATAACATAAGATTTCTCGATTTAGTAATTAGCAGCATTCTAGGGCGAATCCACAGAAAAGTTAAATCACATACGAAATAAAATAATGTTGAC
>JBNKHI010000128.1:0-3080 GCA_050290265.1 Cellvibrionaceae bacterium | reverse complement strand
CAGTAGGTCGTATCGACGCCTGCTTGTTGTAGAAACTTAGCCGAGCAATGATCGTATTGAGCATGATAAGACGCTTCACCGGTAACCATTAACACCGGAATATCTTGTAAATTTTTGAGTTTTCGAGCAGGCTCTTTTTGTAAAAAACATTTCAGTAAATCAGGACCATCGGCCTGTGGTTCTAACGTGATAGCGAGATCGCCTGGTGTCTTAGCGGCAGGCTCATACGCTACGGGTATATTGGTAAGCCCCCAGGCTAACTCTCGTTCTGTCTTCGTTGCATTTTGAAACGGCGGCCCAGAAGGTTCGATAGCCACAATAGCTTTAACAAGATTCGGACGCGCATCAGCGATAGACCAGCCAAACAACCCCGCTTGTGAATGCACTAAAACCACTGCCGGACCAATTTTATCAAGCAATGCAGATGCAGCATCGCGCACTAACTGTTCACTTAGCGCATTACTGGCAAGAGACGGCACGATCGCACGATAAAAATTATCAAAAATCGGATCACCTGCAACACCTTCGCCCGGCCACTGGGTATGCTTTTTCGCTTGTGGCCATGAGCCATACTTAGCTGAAGCAGTAAACAACTTTTCTACCAGCTCTACAGGGCTGGTGCGCAACACTCCCCCGCTTTCAGGCAAACGTGATGACCGACCACGACTAGGCTGATCAACGAGATAAACCGCAAAACCATGACGGAGGAAGTAATCAGCCCAACCATCTCTGCCGTCTGGCGTGCCGGACCAATTAAATCCTGTTTGTCCCAATCCATGAATAAACACAACCGGGTATTTTTGGGTGACTTTTTCAGGCGCCCAGGCTTCAACATACATTTGCCCTGCCATGTGTTGTTTGCCGTTTTCTTCGACATACTTCCCGCCCACATAAAATGCGTCATAATAAGCTGCATTAGAATGTGGCAAGGGCTCAGCTTCCGATGTATTGGTATAAATCCAAATGTAGCCGACAAGAAAAGCCAGACCGGAAAACACTATCAGGTTTTTTGGTTTCATAAGCATCCACAAAAATTAAATAGAATTAAAAAATCACTTAAAAACTAGCCCTTGACCCATTTTAAGCGCCAGGCTTTCGGGCGCGGCGCCCATCCAGGGAAGGTCATAAGGCAATGTAGCAGTTGGAGAAACCACACCGGTGATCGCCTCTAACAACACCTCTTGACGCAAACCAAAGTGTCCGATAATGGCGACTGATTTATCAGCTACGGCACTCATATCTGCGGGACGTTCCAAATAATAAGTGACGATGGTCGGTACTTTTTTACTAATAGTTTTTAGCGCCTCGTAATCTTTGTCTCCGTCACTAAAACCGGTATTGCCTTCGCGATAACGTTTCCCAAAAAAGAAATTTGGATGCAATTTCTCATAAGGGGTTGACAAATTAACAATAGCGTAATCAGCCTCCTCTGGAGAATCCACTACTGTAAATCCACTATTTTCCACCGCCTTTCTATCGATGTTATAAATAAATACTTTGGTTAAGGAGGGGTCCACCAAAGGCAAGGTTTCATTTGCATTTTTTATCAGCACCATAGATCGTCTCTGGGCCTCCAGCGCCAATGCTTTAAAGCTTTTATTACCGACAACTTGCTCAGCTTTATCAACATTCACGTAAGGTGATTCAAACAAACCTTGTTGAAATTTTTGCAACAAGATCTTCTTGGCTGCGTTATCAACGTAAGAGGCATCGAGCCTACCTTCTTCAACCAAATGCTCAATGATCTCCGGGGTTTCAACGCCACCAAATTGATTGACTCCAGCTTTTATCGCTTTAGCGAATCGCTCCGCTTTTGATAGATTTTTGACCCCCCACGGCATACCTATATCGTGCTTTCCGGGTTGCTCACCATCCGCGGCACCTCGAAAACACACTTCGGAACAATCGTCTGTAATATGCCAATCTGACATTATCAAGCCATCAAAACCAAAACGTCCGCGTAACACATCGTGTAGCATTTGGTGATTAAAACCCATACCAACATGCTCAATTGGCCCTTTACTACCTGCAACAACAAGGTTTTCAGGGAGTAATCCATAAGCTGGCATTACGGCACCAACCTTGGCAGAGAATGCTCCGGTAAAAGGAATAAAGTGCTGTTCGATTTCTTTGGCAGTCAGCTCGAGTTGCCGTCCATAATAATTATGGGCATCGTAGCCTTCTTGCTGCGTAGCGCCATAACCAACCCAGTGTTTTACAACCGCCACCACGCTTTTATCATTTATTCCGTCATTTCCCGCCTGCATTCCCTGAACATAACCAGAAACCAGCTGTTTAGCACGATAGGGATCGCTACCAAACGTTCCGTTGGTACGATGCCATCGAGGATTGATAGTTAAATCTGCCTGTGGCGACAGCGCAATGCGGATACCCACAGCCAGGTATTCTTGCCGAACACTGTCAGCAAAATGCCGCACAAGTTCAGTATCATCAATGGCAGCGAATCCAGTAGGATCTGGCCACTGGGTAAAATCTACAGCTCGCGAACTTATACCTTGCGAAGCGCCAAACTGACTGCGGGGGTCAGTGCTTAATGAAATTGGAATACCCAGCCTGCCCTGTTCAGCCACCGACTGCAGTAAATTGTGTTGTTCTGCCAAATCGCGAGCACTTGCACTCAAACGATTGAGAAAAAATGTAATGTGCTTTTTTAATACCAGTTCGTTAATGCTTTTAAAATCCCAGCGGGAACCAGCGCCTGGGATAGTTGACTCTGAAAGCGTACTTGGATTTGCATGCATCATTGCGCCAGCTTTTTCTGCTAACGTCATACGACTCAAAAGATCATCCACTCTTTTACTTGGCGGCAAACGCCAATCTTCGTAGGCATCCAACTGCCCATTCCGATTCATGTCTTTGAAGCGTAAATGACCAAATGTCAGCAATGGCACTGTGCGATAAGAAAGATCTTTCTGCACGTGTTCATTTGAAGGTATGCGATCAGCACAACCCACCAACAGATAGAAAAGTAGTGCTACGGTACAGTGACCAATGTAATGACTTATTTTCAAATTCATAACAATAACTTTATATGAGCTTGTAAACTGAAACCTGTTTAT
>JBNKHI010000127.1:0-3296 GCA_050290265.1 Cellvibrionaceae bacterium | reverse complement strand
GGTTTTTTTCCCACGGTGATATGGAAAGCGTGCGAGCATCCAGAACACTGACATTGGCCACTTGAGACAAAGGCGTTGGACTGCCGTAATAAGAAACCATCACACTGTCTAGAATGCTGGGATGGGCGCGTCCCGTGCGAATTTTATTGAAATTCACGCCAAGCACTTCAACGCTCTTTTTCATGCGCTCTTGCGCACTATTTTTTATATCACTAATCATTGACATTATCCTCGATCAAAGTCCCCTCGTTGCCGCCAACGACAATGTTTAAGAGAGCACCAGGTTTCGCCATTTGAAATACGCGGACAGGCATTTGATGTTCTTGACAAAGACAGATAGCGGTCAAATCCATCACGGCCAATTTATCCGCCAAGACTTGGTCATAACTTAAATGGGTATAACGGGTTGCAGAGGGATCGCGCATAGGATCTGCGGTATAAACGCCGTCCACTTTAGTGGCTTTCAGTACCAATTCCGCTTCCACCTCTATCCCTCGCAGGCACGCGGCGGAATCGGTAGTAAAGAAGGGGTTGCCGGTACCGGCGGAGAAAATAACAACTTCGCCATCCTCAAGAAGACGAATCGCACGCCGGCGATCGTAGTGTTCAACGACACCACTCATCGGAATTGCAGACATAACGCTACAGGAAATATTGGATCGCTCTAAAGCATCGCGCATGGCCAAGGCATTCATGACAGTAGCGAGCATGCCCATATGATCGCCCGTAACACGGTCCAAGCCCGCTTTATTCAGAGCCGCTCCGCGAAATAGGTTACCGCCACCAATGACCAAACCGACTTGCACACCGATACCGACCAACTGACCAATCTCCAGGGCCATTTTGTCCAGTACCTTTGGATCAATACCAAAACCCTCATCGCCCATTAACTGCTCACCGCTCAGCTTGAGCAGGATGCGTTTGTATTTTCGATCACGAGTGGTGGGCATATTCACTTTCTCCAATGCAAAAAATTGGCGGAAGTTTAACAGCAAAAAGGCGAGAGAAGCGACCTCCCCCCGCCTTTTTATTTTGTATGGCTCGACCCACTAGGCAGTTATTCTAGAGTACCCAGAGGGTAATTCGAGGTTAACTCTGAAGAATCAAGCCGCCGCAGACTAGCCTTTAGAAGCCTGAACTTGCGCGGCAACTTCAGCGGCAAAATCAGATTCAGCCTTCTCGATGCCTTCGCCGACTTCATAGCGCACAAAATTAACCACTTCTGCACCGGCTTTCTTCGCCAGAGCACCGACGCTCAATTCAGGGTCCTTAACAAATGGCTGCTCAATCAAACTGGTTTCTTTCAGGAATTTATTGATACGCCCCATAACCATTTTTTCGACGATCTCAGCAGGCTTACCTTCCATATCGGGCTGCGCTTTAATGATTTCCTTCTCTTTTTCCACCACCTCGGCTGGCATATCTTCGGGTCTGACAACCTGTGGATTTACCGCGGCAACATGCATAGCGATATCTTTTGCCAAATCAACAGTGCCACCTTTCAGCTCAACCAACACACCGATGCGACTGTTGGAATGAACGTAGGCACCAACCACTCCGGCCTCGGGCGCTACCGCGGTAATACGTCGAACGCTGATGTTCTCACCAATTTTTTGTACCAGCGCTTCACGGGCAGCTTCTAAGTCGCCAGCCATAACCGCAGCCACGTCGGCTTGCTTAGTTTCGTAAGCACTGCTCAATACATTCTGGGTGAAACCCAAAAAGTTGTCATCGCGGGCAACAAAGTCAGTCTCAGAATTCACTTCGATTAACATGCCGTAACTGCCATCATCGGCAATACGCACAGCAACAACACCTTCGGCTGCCGTTCGATCCGCTTTTTTAGCTGCCTTCAAACCGCTAGCCTTACGTAGATTTTCAATAGCCACGTCAATGTCGCCATCCGTTTCAACCAATGCTTTTTTACATTCCATCATGCCCAAGCCAGTGCGCTCGCGCAGTTCTTTAACTAATGCAGCAGTAATTGCCATGTTCTAGTCCTCAATCATCAAATTCAAAAAAGGGTTTGGGACAATAGTAAAATGGGGGCCAAAACCCCCATTACCGTTTAAACTCTATCTATGTCAGCGTTGTGACACAGAGAATCTCACCCCAAATTAGGCTTCGCCGGCTGCAGCCTGCTCGTCCTGGACTTCAACAAACTCGTCTTTATTGGGTACAGAAGAAGCCTGTGCAGCACCCTCTAAGCACGCATCTGACATCGCCGTGGTATAGAGCTTAATGGCGCGAATGGCATCGTCATTGCCCGGCACAACATAGTCGACACCTGCTGGGTTACTGTTCGTGTCGACAACAGCAATAACGGGAATGCCCAATTTGTTTGCTTCCTGAACAGCGATGTGCTCGTGCTCTACATCGATAACAAACAATGCATCTGGCAGGCCACCCATATCTTTGATACCGCCAATGGACAACTCCAATTTCTCCATCATGCGAGTACGCATCAGGGCTTCTTTTTTGGTCAACTTGTCGAAAGTGCCATCTTTGCTTTGAGTTTCCAATTCGCGAAAACGACGAATAGAAGCGCGAATGGTTTTGTAGTTGGTCAACATACCACCCAACCAACGATGACTCACAAAAGGCATATTGGCCCGTTGCGCTTGCTCAATAACCGATTTCTGTGCTGCACGCTTGGTGCCGACAAACAGAACTTTCTTCTTTTGTGCGGCCATTTTACGCACCATTTCAAGCGCATCGTTAAAGGCGGGAACGGTGTATTCCAAGTTAATGATATGAATCTTGTTACGTGCACCGAAAATATACTGGCCCATTTTTGGGTTCCAGTAACGGGTTTGGTGACCGAAGTGGACACCGGCTTGCAGCATATCGCGCATGCTAACTTGTGGCATAAATTGAATTCCTATAGTTTCCGGGTTAAGCCTCCACATACCCCACTAAACCAACCCCCTTAAAGTCAATCACAATTAAGAGAGCACCCAGGCCAGTGTGTCGGTGTGTGTGCGACGTTGATGTTTGTTTTACCTGCAATAACGCAGGGCGCGCTTTATACCACAAACACACAGATTTGAAAAGCTCGACCATACCGACTCTTATCTTGAGTCGACAAACACACCGCTCAAATTTAGGCGGCCCCACAAACGCCTATAACGGCGTTGTCGGCATGAAGGAAGCGCAGGCAAGTTACATACCCCCTTGGCCAAGAGCCCCACTTCGGCCTGGGGGCCGAGCCTTATCACAAACACTTGGCGCACTCTATTTACCCCATTTAACGCACCATATCCTCTATCACGCTACTCCAGCACCGTCCGCTCATG
>JBNKHI010000126.1:0-3334 GCA_050290265.1 Cellvibrionaceae bacterium | reverse complement strand
ACAAGGCCTCCGCGGCCACATTCTGTATGGCACTTCCCATCAAAATCCCACCGCTGTACAGACTTCATTGCAAGCAGGGCTCCGATAAAAATAAGCCCCGGGGCGGCACAGTCATTGGCTCAAGCCATTCATTTTGGCTGCTTGTATATCCTGACGTCTTTCATCACGAAGGCCACGTTTTCCAACACCCTGATATTTTCAAGAGGGTTGCCTTTCACAGCGATGATATCGGCGAGTTTGCCGACTTCGATGGAGCCCAGGCGCTCATCAATTTGCAACAATTTGGCACTGTTTATGGTGGCGGTTTTAATCGTCTCCATCGGCGGCATGACGGCCTCCACTATGTAGTGGAATTCGCGGCCGTTGAGTCCGTGGGGAAATACGCCAGCATTGGTGCCAAATGCTATTTTTACCCCGGCCTTGTACGCGCGGGCAAAGGTGGCCCGAATCAAGGGCCCGATTTGGGCCGCCTTCGGTTGCACCAGCGCTGATCACGTTGCCACCGCCAGTGCCGGAACCGGAACCGGCGCTGTCGAAGGCGGGCTCAGGGGCATTCACCACACCAAGGCTGCCTTGCCGGGTCGAGACGATAAGGCCGACACCCGCAGCCGAGTGGCCAATCATGCAGGCTTCTCGCTACATGCGGGTGTGATGGCTGAAGCCCATCAGCGGGATAAGCTCGAGCGTCTGTGCCGATATATCAGTCGCCCGGCGATCTCCGAGAAGCGTTTGGTGTTAACGACCAACGGACAAGTTCGCTATGAGCTAAAAACCCCGTATCGCAACGGCACCACCCATGTGATCTTTGAACCACTAGACTTCATGGCTGGCCGGCCGCACCATAGTGGCAAAGAGAAGCTGCTCTTCACTGCAATCGCCCATGGAGCAGGAGCGAATCACCGGTAATCCCACTCCGCTGAATTATCATTGGCAACAGTTCATCCAGATACTCCGGCTCAAAAAGCCCAAGCTTGGTGTTTGCCTGGACAATCTACGCAATGGTTTCCTGGCGGAACAGGAGAGATTGCAATGACAGTTGACACTCCATACAAACAACGGCAGCTCAAAGTACGCGAGACCTACCATACCTATCAGCTAAAACAGAGCTGCAAAGATCGAACCCCAATCGGAGAGATTCATCTCAAAGGCAACTGGTTGGTCAAGGCTGGGTTTGCGATTGATACACCCGTAACGGTTGAAGTGAAGAAAGGTCGTATCATCGTCACTAGCAAGTAATCCAAAAATAAAGCCCGCAGTTGCGGGCTTATTCAACGATATACTTTTTCATTTCAGCAGCTAAATAATACTCAACTTTGGAATCAGGAATTTCTAAATTAAGCAAATTGCAAATTTCCATACCTTCCGCATCCAAGCTAGCAACTATAGATTTATTTTCATACTGCGCATAATGCTCATCTTCATAGCGTGCCAGCCAACCTGAAATTTTATTTTTTATGAGCAGTTACACAATTTATTTTACAGGCTCGGGTCAGGAGGCTAATAATTATTTGCCATTCTGATCTTTTAATGTGAACTTATGCAGTATCAGAGAGGTTTCATCATTTGGGGTATAACAAATCGTAGAGACCAAATAGTTTGATCCTGCAAGAGTCACACTTAGCCCTTCAGCGTCTTTTCCAGAAAGAACAGAGTCAAACAAAAGTAAGGAATTATCATCAACCTTGTAATCTATTTCTTCTTCTGGATCTTTAAAGTCTTCGATAGAAAGTCGCTCGACTACACTCTGTACACTGGCTTCACTTTCAGCCCATTGCCATCGGACAATCAAAAGACCTAGACTTTCCGCTTCATATACCGCCGTTTGACAAGGTTCATCACCCAAAATAAGAGCGTGTGATCCAGCAACAGTAATAATCCCGGCATAATCATCTACTGAACAAGCCCTTTCATAGTCACCACCTTCAGCGCCTTTCCAGTTGAGCAGGGAGTTTTTACCAATAAGAATTAAAGGGCCGCCTTCAGATGAAATCCACCTCATGTTCAAGGGTCTTCCTTAGAAACTTCTTCATCAAACCAAACCCGCTCTTCTGGGCCACCAATCTGAAACCTATACCCAAAAGGCAGTGCCATATACACAGCAAGATCAGGCCTTTTTTCCTGAATGTGATAAAAGTGCACTGTCTTTAAAGAGTTAACATCACCATTGTATTCTTCTGTCGTAAGCCACCAACCGCTCATATGACCAGGAGATGGATAACGAACACCTTCAACAGGCATTCCTTCATACACACCATCTGAAATAACAACCAATTGCTCAGAGCTGACTGGAAAATAGTCAGCTCTGTAATGCTCACAACAATCTTTCTGAATCTGCTCTACGTCTGACATTTATCTATTGATTTAACTTTCTCTTAGCTTGCGTCACTTGCCCAGCCTGCCTGGCGCTGCAACTCTTACAATGAGGGTAAAGTCGTTGAGGGCCACCTGTCTTGTTAAGAGCATTTGCCGGTTGGTGATCAGGAATATAATTCCCACTCTTCGTACCAGCCTCTTTAGTTCCACAAGTATGACAACCTGATTCATTACCAATTTTATTGATTTGATCACGTTCAGCTTTTGTGAAATTTCTCTCGGGGCCTCTAGCTGGAATCGACTCTTTAGCAAAAGGGCCGGGCTTCAATGTGTCTGCTTTATCTACACTCTTTGTGGCACCTTTCAACTTCTGGCTTGCTCGAAGTCCTTTTATTGCTGTACCTGCTCCACCTGGCACATATGGAACGACGGTAGCAGCACCATCCACGATGACCCCAACAGCATCAAGCGCAGCGCCCCAATAGTTACCAACCGCAACGTTGGCAGAGAATGATACAACTCCTATACCTACGTTAGCGACATCCCAAACTGTTTCTACTGGAATGTTTCCATCCGGATCGACATATCGATAGGAATTGTTATTCCCATACGCATACCGATTGAAACTCTGGAGACTACCCTCTCTGAACCCCACCGGATCATTCGAGTAAAACCGCCCAATCGCCGGATCATAATACCGTGCCTGCATGTACACAAGCCCCAAGTCATCATCCGATTGATGACCGGTATAGCCAACGTCGTTTTCACCTTCCAACGGCGCTTCCCGCTTTTCTCCAAAAGGGTTGTAATCCTCCCGCCAGATCACCTCCCCCGCCTCATCCGTGGCCGCTACCGGCGAACCTAACAGGTCATTGTGGTAATAGGTGACTTCGGCATCGGTTGCCCAGGCGCTTTGAAACCCCAGGCTAAGTATCAGGACCAACTGTGTGATGAGGGTATTCTTGAAGCTCATGTATCTGTTCCTGTATTCCATGCTCATTTTGGCTTGCTTATACTGGTT
>JBNKHI010000125.1:0-3359 GCA_050290265.1 Cellvibrionaceae bacterium | reverse complement strand
GAAAGAAACACACCCCTTACGCCTCGATAAATGACACTGCCGCAGGACACACCATCACAGCTATTTCGGCTTCGAAAGCATGGAATTTACCCGGACTTAAATGTGCACAAGTAATTACAAGCAACGACAGAGACCGAGAGGTATGGGAAAGAATTGGTTTTCTAGCCGGTCACGGTACATCTAACCTAGGCGTTGTTGCAAATATTTCAGCTTACAAAGACGGCTTTGTATGGCTTGAAGATGTTGTCGATTATCTAGACCACAACCGACGCTTAATATCAGACCTAGTCACCGAAAAATTACCCGGCGTACGTTACAACCAACCCGAAGGAACCTACATCGCCTGGCTAGATTTTCGAAATACACCAATAAGGCACGCACCAGCAGCGCTCTTTAAAACACAAGCCGGCGTTCACCTTACGGAAGGGAGTGACTGCGGCGCTAATTTTAGCGGTTTTACGCGATTTATTTTCGCTACTCCTCGGCCAATAATGGAACTGGCTTTTGAGCGCATGAGCAACGCAATGAAAAATGCAGAGTAAATCCTTGTCCACGATCAGCGGATAATCATAAATACCGTTGCAAAAACCGATATGCGCTCTTCGTAATAAACGACTCTGGCTAAATCTTGTATACATAAAAAAGCCCCGGTTTGCGGGGCTTTTTTTCGCTGGATGATCCCAGACTTTGATATGGTGCCCAAGGCCGGACTTGAACCGGCACGGCTTACGCCACTACCCCCTCAAGATAGCGTGTCTACCAATTCCACCACTTGGGCTAAACTTTGCGGAATTTCCAAATTGCGAGTGTACATGTCTTAACAATTTCAAAATTCCTAAACTGCTTCAGTCAGTGAAGCGGGCGCTATTCTGCCGTAGGAATTTCTTCTCCGCCAGCACTTTTTTCTTCAATTGCTGGCATATCTGAATCACTAGCAGGGACATCAGAACTATCAGCGGCTGCTTTTTGCATTTCCACTACAGCAGGAATGGCGCTATCAACGCTTACAGAACCGCTTTGCTTTGCAACAATCGCTAAACCAAAGCTGGTAACAAAGAAAACAGCGGCAAGAATACCAGTCAAACGGCTAAAGAAATTGCCGCTGCCCGCACTACCAAAAACCGTTTGCGATGCTCCAGCGCCGAACGACGCGCCCATCTCAGCGCCCTTACCTTGCTGCAATAAGATCAAACCAATAATGCTTAGCGCCGTTAAGACGTGCACCACTAAAATAACGTTATCCATAATATTCTCGTTTACGTAAACTTTTTAATCTGCTGTCGTAGACAACTGAAAACTGATATTTATTCAGCCGCTCGACAAATTGCTAAAAAATCTTGGGCCTTTAGAGAGGCACCACCGACTAAAGCACCATCGATATCGGGCTGCGAAAATAGCTCAGCCGCATTGTCTGGTTTCACACTACCACCATACAAAATCCGAACCTGCTGCCCGACCTGCCCTAGTTGCTCACGAATATACTGATGCACTTCCTGAGCCTGCTCTGGACTGGCAGTTCGCCCAGTACCGATGGCCCAGACCGGTTCGTAAGCAATGACAGCCTTACGGAAGTTTTCTCTTCCACAATGGTCAATGACAACCTTTAACTGCTCACCAATAACGATTAATGCATCGCCACTATCACGCTGAGCTAACGTCTCTCCGACACACAGTATAGGAGTAAGACCTTTTTCCTGAGCCCGAACAAACTTTTTCGCTACCAGCAAGTCCGATTCAGAAAAATAGTCGCGGCGCTCTGAATGACCAATAATGACATAGTGGCACTGCAAATCCGCCAACATAGAAGAGGACACTTCGCCAGTAAAGGCGCCATCTTCACGGCTACTGACATCCTGAGCACCCACAGCTATATTCGTTTTTTCAAGCTGGTTAGCCACAGAATACAAGTAAACATGGGGCGGACACACGGCCACTTCTACTTGGTGAACACCCTGCCAAGTAGCAGCGATGTCATCCAGTAACACCCGGTTTACGGCAGTACTGCCGTTCATCTTCCAGTTACCAACTACTAGGGGGCGACGCATAAAATGTCCCATTAAGGTATGTGGTTAATTGACCTACATCCAAAAGGCCGCAAATCTTAGCGGAGAATACCCGAAGATACAACGCCTAACTTGGGCCTGAAGCGCATCAACGCTGTCAGTAGGACAGCAGAGTTGAGCTAGAATAGTACTATTTAGGTTTCTGCTGCGGTGGCGACAACCTGGGCTAATGATTTAGCCAATTCTTTAACCAAGGGCTGATCTTCCCCCTCGACCATAACTCGAATAACCGGTTCGGTTCCGGAGGCACGCAAGAGCACTCGCCCCCGTTCTGCAAGACGGGCTTCCGCTTCAGTTACAGCGGCCTGCACAGTCACATTTTCATCGAGAGGAATTTTTTCTTTGACGCGAACATTGATCATGGTTTGCGGAAATTTGCGCATACCCTGCTTGGCGTCATTAAGCGTTTGATTACTCAGCACAAGCGCGGACATAACCTGAAGAGCCGCAATTACACCATCACCGGTGGTGGTTACGTCATTACAGATAATATGGCCAGAGGATTCCCCGCCCAGATTCCAGCCCTGCTGAGCCATGGTTTCCAAAACGTGCCGATCACCCACTTTAGCGCGGGCAAATTGTGATCCGAGCTGTTTAATGGCCAACTCAAAGCCCAAATTACTCATTAACGTGCCAACGACGCCAGCACAAGCTCGGCCATTACGACTGCGATCTGCTGCAATGATATAGAGCAGCTCATCACCGTCGACCTGCTCCCCCTTGTGATCTACCATTAACACTCGATCACCGTCACCATCGAAGGCAATACCCAGATCAGCACCGGTTTCTAGCACCTTAGCTTGTAGCGGCTCGAGCTTGGTGGAACCACAGTTTTCATTGATATTGATGCCATTCGGGGACACTGCCAACTCAATCACTTCTGCACCGAGCTCCCTGAACACATCTGGGGCGATATGGTAGGTAGCTCCGTTTGCGCAATCAATAACGATTTTAAGCTGACGCAAGCTTAAATCCCGTGGGATAGTACCCTTACAAAATTCGATGTAACGCCCCGCTGCATCACTGATTCTGCGCGCTTTGCCAAGCTGTTCGTGAGTCAGCATGGGATTTTTCAGTTCGTCTTCAATGGCCTCTTCTATGTCGTCCGCGAGTTTGCGGCCCTCTCCACTGAAAAACTTAATACCGTTATCGTAGTAAGGATTATGCGAAGCACTGATAACGATACCGGCTTTGGCTTTAAAAGTACGGGTAAGATAGGCAATAGCAGGCGTTGGCATTGGCCCAAGCAACCCCACATCAACACCCGCACTGATAATGCCGGCCTGCAATGCTGAC
>JBNKHI010000124.1:0-3894 GCA_050290265.1 Cellvibrionaceae bacterium | reverse complement strand
GACTGCAGAGTTCGATGCCGCTTACGGTTGCTGGGGCAAAATATATTATCTCCCCAATATAACAATGACTATGGGCGTCCCCTTAACTATCGGCATCAGCCACAACTTCTGCAACCTCAACGGGCTTGTTTTTTTTGCCTGCAACCTGCTCAACGGTTTTAGCACCTTCCTGCAATTGCAGATAATGCTGAATATGGCTCTCGGTCTGATGCAGGCGACGGCAAGCCTCGCGGGCGATATTCAGTATCAATAAGCCAAACAGCTCCATCTCGTGCTCTGAAAGCCACATCAAGTCTTCTTTAGCCAACACCAGCAGCTCGGTTTCTTCTTCCGCCAAACTGGTCGCAGAATGGGGCTGTATTCCAATAAGTGCCGTTTCGCCAAAACAGGCGCCGGGCCCCAGTTGGGCCGCCGACAATGGAATAATTTTCAAGTCGAACACCAGCCGAATACTGCCCTTCAACACAATGTAGATATACGACGGCAAATCACCCTGCTGGAACACAATATCGCCTTTAGCGTAGGTAACTTTTTTCAGTAGCTTGAAAATAGAATAGAGCTGACCTTCAGAAAATCCACCAAACAGGCGAATTTGATCTAGAATAGGCAACACACGGTCAATATCGGTTAACGGTTCATGTAGTACATGTTCAGGCATAACAAGCCCTCCGCTTGTTAATTGACCGCCGAAGGTTCCGCTTTATAGTCGAGGCCGACTACGCACCGGATACTTTGGGGGCAAGCAATTCAATTTTGTAACCATCAGGATCTTCGACAAATGCCAGCACAGTTGTTGAGCCTTTCATAGGACCAGGTTCTCGCACAATGTTGCCACCCGCCGCACGAATACGTTCGCAGGCCGCGTACACATCATCAACCTCTATAGCGATATGCCCATAGGCGTCACCTAAATTATAGCTGTCGGTATCCCAGTTATGGGTCAGTTCAAGCACGGTATTCGACATTTCGTCGCCATAACCCAAAAATGCAAGGGTAAAACGCCCAGCTGGCATCTCCGTTTTTCGCAATAACTGCATGCCCATCACATCAGTATAAAACGCGACAGATTTTTCCAGGTTACCCACACGCAACATGGTATGTAACAGTCTCACGGCTTACCTCCTATCACAACGATTAAAACAACGAGCAGGGTGAGGCCCACGCCTCATCCCTCCCACGCCACCGTACGTACGGACCACGGATACGGCTTTTGATGAATTGGAATGCGGTTTGTAACCCAGCGGCGTTAAACGCCAGTTTGGCTGGTTTTCTGTGATCGAACTTTCTGCTTCCGGGTGTACATGTAGTGATTATAAATAACAATACCCAGAAATTTAACGCCCTCGCGGCTGTGCGCAAGATGTGTTTTACGGCGATTCACAGTCAGTGTCAGCTTGCCTACCCAAAGCACGGCAGCAAACGCTTCGATGCCCAGATCACGTTCGCTGCCACCGGCGTTGGGAATGACGACACGCCGTACCGGCTGCGGTTGACCCCTCTTTTCTCTCAGCAAAGGTTTGGAAAGTAACCGATCGTATAAACGGTAATAGCTCCGCATCGCAATCATTGTTCTCTGCAGCAATGCCTTCGGCTTTTTCATTTCAACTGGGTGGCTTAGTAGATGTTTCGCAGCATTCCAGCCCTCGCAATCTAATGCTAAGGCGCTTCCATAGGAGGTGGTTTTATTAGAGCTACAACAAAAAAGGCAAGCCATGACAGCTTGCCTTTTGTAAGAATGAGCGAGCTATTAGATAGCTACGATATTCTCGGCCTGAGGACCTTTTTGGCCTTGAGTAACACTGAACTCAACCAGCTGACCTTCAGCTAATGTTTTAAAACCCGAGCTAGCAATTGCACTAAAATGTGCAAATACGTCTGGTCCAGACTTTTGCTCAATAAAACCAAAACCTTTAGATTCGTTGAACCACTTTACGGTACCAGTAGTTTTATTAGACATGATAAATATCCTGTATATAAAGTATAAAATGCCTTCGCGAGGCACGAATAAGCGGGAAATATAAATTGAAATTTAGAAACTACAGGACGAAGAACTACTAAGAATGCGACGAAATGGAGGTAATAAAAATATACTTACTTTCAAGCTGGTCTCACAATATAGACCTATCCAAGTAAAGTCAAACAATTTCTCAGGCTTGCAGAGAACGACTTCAACGGTGGTCGAAAAATAGAATGAGGTTTGGCGCTTACGTATTTCCAAACCGGGTAACAAAATAGGTAAGGACACCTATATTTGTTACCCGGCTAATAGGCAGCCAAAAAAGCCATCGTGATAGAGGGTGTTAAGTCCGCACCATCTTCAGTCCCAGGCTCAAAAATCAATCCCCCTCTCTCAATTAACGGCAGACAAAGCCTTGTCAAATCACCTCACCGAGAAACCGGATTTCGGCATAGACAGCCTATGCTCCGTCCTCACCCTAATCGGCAGCACAGCCTTCATACCCCTCATCCAGAGGGCGAATACCTATCTGAGCGATTTCCACCTCCAGCCGACCAGTAGTACTAATCTCAAAAGGCACCGTTACTTTACTAAGATCAACACCATTTTTTGCAAAGCAATCAAGTGCTATAGGCAGGGCAAACCAAGTGTCCTTTTCCACATTCGTCAGTGAGTCCTGGATGTCTATACCACCCTCACGGCCCTCGCAACCCTCGCACTTCATCTTGACAGTCACAGGTGCTTTCGGCGCCTTCTTCACTTTCAGAGCAAGCAATAGCTGGGCTGAGTGCTCATACGCCGACAGATTTACCTGGCGACCCGTTACAAATACACCAGCCCACTCCTTCTTCTTATTCCATTTAAGGTTAATTGCCCCGGGAAGATCCTTGTCTTTAGAGGCCGCCATTGTAAGCTTACCGGTGCCACTGGAACCCTCATTGCCAGCAAGAGGCATCCACCAATTACCTGGATCCGTCAGCACCCACTGCCAGTTTTCCGGGGTATCTCCACGAACGAAATACCAGTAATCAGGGTTAATCGATGCCGCCCATGCAGACGAAAACAGACCAAGTAAGCTTATTAGGATAATTATTTTTTTCATTTCGCTCTCCAACACTTTTTATAGTGAAAAAGTAAACTATCTATTCTTTTGAATTGAAGCACCCTACCCCTCCCAGGAATACTTCCCCCTCAATACCGGAGATGCTCTTCCTGCGGCACCATCCTCGAAATGATCGAAAAGCTACATACGAACCAGAAGTATATAAAAACAGGACAAACAAAAACCCTGCCATTATGGCAGGGTTTAAAGCAGTAGCAGAATCATGTGATTCCAACAACCACACTCTACATTTTAAAACGACGACGGCGGGTCAACAATGCCCCGATCCCGGCAAAACCAAGAAGGCCTAATGTAGCCGGCTCTGGGACACTGACCGCTCCTGGCGCAGCGACCGGCCCGGGAACGACCTGAATGTTGTCAACAGCAAGGGTCTGGGTGCCGTTGGCAAGACCATCATCCTTCCACGTTCCAACAAACCAGCTAATAGCAACATTAGAGTAGCCAAGGTTTACGTCTGAAATGGTAGCCGCATAAGGCGTCATATCGAAAGTAAAGGTCTGAAAGATTCCGTTGACCAAGCCAGGGTCTACAACGGGATCAACCGCAACCCATCCGCCCTCGTAGCTGAGGATCAACTTGACCGAGTTACCATAAACACCCCAACCATTGGGATTGGCCCAATCAGAATAGACATCCAGACTTACTGCCGTAGTGCTGCCGGTAATACCCATATCAGCAGCAGTGTTCTCCAGAATACTGTTAACCGTCCAACCACTATAGCCCGAAGGCACTGTGAACGTGTTGCTATAGCTGTAGCCGCCGTCGGACGCACGATCCATGTTTACCGAACCAACAGAGCCATTCATAGCCGAAG
>JBNKHI010000123.1:0-3946 GCA_050290265.1 Cellvibrionaceae bacterium | reverse complement strand
TTTTGCATTTAGGTTGGTTCTGTCTGGCTTTTCCAGCGAACTGCTGAACCTTCAGTATGTTCTAACGCTAGGAAAGCTACTCATAGCCCTGGTCTTGTTCTTGCCGGCAGCCATACTACTTGTCATAGGGATTTTCGTAGGAATATTTAAGATATTTGGCGTTGAACTCAAAGAGAAATAGCATGCAAATATCACCATCGCATAAAAATTAAAGGGGTCAGACCCCTTTAATTCTACATATGGAAATAGATATACAAATCGCAGTTCAGATTTTATGCATGTTTTGTGTTGGTGTGATATATGCCGAACGGAAGCATACAAATTTACTTCTCGAAGGGCCGCTGGCAAAGAAGGTTAATCTTATCTTTGTATTATTAGCAATTTTCGGAGTGTTATACCTATTTAGCGCTGAAATGACGAAATTATCAATTATGTGGTTCGTTGCTCTGTTGAGCCCCTTAGTACACTCAGCTCTATTTAGAGCATACCATTCAGCTTTCTTGGCAAAACATGGTCGGCCACCTGAAAATGTTGCCTTTAATTTCAAGACAGGCTTAATTTATGATCGGGTATTTTCAATGGTAGTCATTTGCGGCTTTATGTTAGCGTCTTTGTTTGCAGCGGTGCTAATAAATGAAGCACTTTAAACAGATAACAAGGCAAGGCAAAATCGCCCTGCGGGCTGGACTCGCTAACGCTCACCTTTGCTTGCGGCGTTAGGCATTACTCGAGAGGTAAAGTGGAGATGGGATTTAAGACCTTTGACTTTGTTCACAATGGCAGTAGCTTAAAAATACGGTGCCACAGATGTGATGCCGGAATCGTTGATTACTTTCAAGACCCTGATCAGAAGATCTATAGAGCGAAAGGGTGGAAAAATAAAGTCAATGACTGCCGTACAGATGTAGACCTAACATGCAACAACTGTGGAAACTCAGAGTCCGCAGAAGGCTTAAATATCTTGTTTATCGGAAAGTAAATTCTAATTGGAGGGAATGGTCATGGAAAATAATGAAGAAATATCAAACGCTATCGCAGGAATTCTCATTGAGGCGCACAAGCAAGGCGTAGACATTCAAGCTTTAACCGAAAAAGTTAAATATGGTCTTATGGGTGGGGAGATGTATGCGCCAGCGGGTGCAATTAAAGGGGTCAGACCCCTTTAATTTGATCACGTACTGAAAAGCTTGTATAAATGGCTAAATCGACGAAGCCAGCGTAAAAGTTACACATGGCAAGGAATGAAACGGATGTTAAACCATTTTGGGTTCCGATCAATGCGTGTGCGCAAACCGCATGTACACGTTGATTGGTATTAAGGTGCCTGTGCTTTACGCGGGCAATGATATTATTGAGGAGCAGGATGCGGTAATTCCGCACGTCCGGATCTGTGTGGGGGCGTCTCAGTGATGGGGCGTTCTACCATGACTGTGCTGCCATAAACTCAAGCATTGGATCTAGTCTTGAAGACACTATCTGAAAAAATCGAATGGTATTGTCAGAAAGAGCAAAGGCTCTGGAAGCGTATTTACCACTGCTTAGAAATCACCTTTATTTCTATTTTCGCCCTAGTTTTAGTTGTGCTGATTCAGATCTACGGAAACGGTACAAAGCTTCAAATAGTGATTGTCGCGTTTACCTCAGCCATAGCTATCTCATCAGCTTCGTTAGCTCCTGTCATATTTAAATCCAACACTCTTAACCGCTGGCAAACTCAAATGGTCACAATCGGCCTAGGTTGTGGGGGCGGAATCTCTGCCATATGCACACTGTTTCTATTTGAGTTACAGTTGATTGTCACATAACAATCGCATTAAGAATTAAAGGGGTCAGACCCCTTTAATGCAGGTTTTATTTTCCAGGCAAGGCTCTGAGTCATCGGTTATTCTACAGTATCATGGATGACTTAAATTTATGATGTGGTCGATTAACCAGTAAAAGTATTCACATGTAAAAGGAAATTGTATGAGCTCTAAGTATCTTTTGGCGGTTATGCTGCTTTTATCCGTAACAGGTTGTGTAAGTACAAAAAATGTACCAATGGCTGATAACCACCTCGAAAATATGAAGGGTAGTCAGATTAGTCTCGCCAAGAGAGAGCTGCCAGGTTTCGGAGCGATGACGGCAGGCAAGGCTATGTTTGGAGCCATTGGCGGAATGGCCATGATTAGCGCTGGCAACCAAATTGTGGCGGAAAATAATGTGGAAGACCCCGCCATTTATATTGCTCAGTCGTTAGCTGGTGATCTGGTAGGTTTTGGTTTAACAGTCAGTGACGAAAATGTTGCTGTGTCAGCAAACAGTACGTCAAAGGTTGTTAAAACCCCATTTAATGCAGATTATTTGCTGGATATTCAGACGGTAAATTGGAGCTTTGGTTATTTCCCAACGGATTGGGACAACTACAGAGTCATTTATAGTGCAAAGCTTAGGTTAATTAATGGGAAGACGAAAAGAGTCGAAGCCGAAGGGTTTTGTTCAAGAGTTCCTGATCAAGACGAGAATTCGCCGTCTTACGATGAGTTATTGGCCAATAATGCCGAGCGATTGAAGCAGGAGCTTAAGGTTGCAGCCGATTATTGTATTGGTGAGTTTAAGACTAATGTTTTGAAAATCTAGCCGACTGTTGCCGTTGGGATATTGGATCGTTTCAGGAATAGTCGCAAGGTAGAGCGGTAAAAGCCTTGCGCTAGGCTCTTACCGCTTAACGAGTCTATCAATCAAAATCTAACTTGCTTAAATCACGCACGGCACCTTTGTCGGCACTGGTAGCGAGCAGGGCGTAAGCTTTTAACGCGGCGCTGACTTTACGTGGGCGTGGTTTGGCAGGTTTCCATCCGAGTTTTTCCTGTTCTGCACGGCGCAGTGAAAGTTCTTCATCACTGATCAGTACATTGATGGTGCGGTTAGGAATGTCGATACGGATTTTATCGCCATTTTTAACCAAGCCAATCGCGCCACCGGCAGCTGCTTCGGGTGACACGTGGCCAATGGACAAGCCCGATGTGCCGCCGGAAAAACGTCCGTCGGTTAGCAGGGCGCAGGCTTTGCCTAATCCTTTCGATTTAATGTACGACGTGGGGTAAAGCATTTCCTGCATGCCCGGGCCACCGCGAGGGCCTTCGTAGCGCACAATGACTACGTCACCGGCGTTGACTTTGTCGTCGAGAATATTGGCCACGGCTTCGTCTTGTGATTCGGTGATATGCGCAGGGCCCTCAAATACCAGAATTGATTCATCAACACCCGCACTTTTCACCACACAGCCATCGACGGCAATGTTGCCGTACAGTACCGCTAAGCCACCTTCGCGGCTGAAGGAGTGTTCCAATGACCGAATACAGCCATTGGCGCGGTCGGCGTCGAGGGTTGGCCAGCGAGTTGCCTGACTAAACGCTACCTGGGTGGGAATGCCTGCAGGGCCCGCTTTGTAAAATTCCATCACTTCTGGCGATGGGTTGTGCATAATGTCCCACTCGTCCAGTGCATCTTTCATGGTGTGAGCATGCACTGTGTGGCACTGGTTATGCAAAATACCGGCGCGATCAAGCTCGCCCAGAATGCCCATGATACCGCCAGCACGATGTACATCTTCGATGTGATATTTCTGTGTATTGGGGGCGACTTTACACAGCTGTGGAACCTGGCGAGACAAGCGGTCGATATCTTTCATGGTGAAATCGACTTCGGCTTCCTGGGCAATGGCCAGCAAGTGCAGAATGGTGTTCGTGGAGCCGCCCATGGCGATATCCAGCGCGATGCAGTTTTCAAACGCTTCAAAGTTACCGATGGCGCGCGGCAGTAAGGCGGTGTTGTCTTGTTCGTAATATTCTTTGGCCATTTCCACAATGCGACGGCCAGCTCTTAAAAACAATTGCTCGCGATCGGCGTGGGTTGCTACCACGGTGCCGTTGCCGGGTAGGGCAAGGCCCAGGGCTTCTGCCAG
>JBNKHI010000122.1:0-4026 GCA_050290265.1 Cellvibrionaceae bacterium | reverse complement strand
TACCATCATGACCAATAGCCTGGCGCTCAAGCGTTGCCAGAAGAGTGGATGCCGGCAGGATATCCAAGTTTTTAGTGCGGGTATGCCCAATTAAGCTTCGGACAAGGTCTGCGGCAAGAGACTTACGCTCTTTAAACAACGTAAAGCTGCTTTTATCTATCCGGTCAGGGTCATATTTAAAATAACTACTCATTGAACCATGCGGATCAATATCTACCAATAAGACGCGCAGGCCACGCTCAACAGCCAAGCCACCGAGCGTGACACTGGTCGTGGTTTTACCCACACCACCTTTTTGATTGGCAACTGTCCAGATCTGCAAACCGGGGCCTCACTAACAGGATGACAAGCATCAGCAGCCTGCCATCAGAAAATAATTCATCTATGGTATGCCAAAAGCTTGGCACTTTTCTAACCATTAGATAAGTCTACTCTGGTTATATACAAATACTATGCCGCTACTTGTTTTAGGTTCAATTAACACAAACTATCTGCGCCTTTCCAACTCGGGATCACTGCTATAAATCAGGCGCCCATCTTCATCCTTGACCGCTTTAATGCCATTTACTGTCGTCTCACTCTCTTCCTTTGGGCTCTCTTTCTCTACATCTTTGGGTGCCGATAAGATCACATCCAGCGCGGTCGGCGGATCGCCCTGGCGATCCAGACTCTGCTCATTAATGGCACGTAATTGCTCTTTTGCCGAAAGTCCCTGTTGAGCCCCAGTTTCTTTTACAGACTCAACCAACGCTTTTACATCTTGCGAGGTTCTCGCAACAGGACGGTCGATTTTGTCCCGGGCGATCATCAAGGCCACCCGGCGATTTTGCGCACGACCTTCTGGGGTATTATTCTCGGCTATTGGCTGAAACTCACCATAACCTACTGCAGCCAGGCGCTCTGGCTCTACCCCGGCTTGGCGCAGAATTTTCACTATCGCAGCTGCTCGAGCTGCGGATAACTCCCAATTACTTGGATAGAGTGGTGAAGATACGGGGACATTATCAGTATGCCCTTCTACCTGAACAGGATTGTCATACCCAGCCAAAATATTGGCGATATCCGCAAAAATCTCCCGAGCCCGTTCTGTAACCTGCACATCTCCACTAGGAAACAAGATACTGTCTTTCAGACTGATCTGAAGCCATAGCTCGCTGCTGGTGACCTGCACTAAGTCATCATCAATAAGATCTTCAAATTCGCGGGTAAACTGATCTGACAATTGTGGCAAGTCAGCCATACGATCAAAGGGGCCATCGCCTTCTTCATCACCACTTTGGGTTTTTCCTAAATCGATGGCATCCGGCTGGACGGTGCGAACGGGGTCCCCAACCTGGATAGGATCTATCACCAAAGGCGTTGTACCAAAAGCCTCTACCAAAGTGTCTGAAAGCACTCTGTACTTACTTTCATTGACTTGAGAAACAGAATACATAACCACAAAAAACGCAAACAACAGCGTAATGAAGTCGGAATAGGAAATCAGCCAACGCTCGTGATTTATCCGTAATTCTGTAGACGCTCGTCTCGGCATACTAGCCCCAATTAAGGAAATAAAAGCTTGTGGGTTAGTGAAGGTAACCGGTTAACTTCATTTCGATAACACGCGGATTCTCACCCTCTGCAATACCTACGATCCCTTCAATAATTAGCTCTCTAAACTGGGATTGCTCTTGTACACAGAGTTTTAACTTATTGGAAATTGGTAACAAAAAAAGATTAGCGAACGCCACACCATAAATTGTTGCCACAAAGGCGATGGCAATCCCCGCTCCCAGCTGGCTCGGGTCTGCCAAATTGCGCATAACGTGGATCAACCCCATGACTGCACCGATGATTCCAATTGTAGGTGCATAACCACCCATGCTTTCGTAAAACTTAACAGCGTCCATATCTCTCTGTTCATTGACGATCAGCTCAGTTTCCAAAACACGTCGAATTGCATCAGGCTCACTACCATCCACCAATAACTGCAAGCCCTTTTGCGCAAATCGGTCGCGTTCAGTTTCGGCAATAGTTTCTAAACCTAGCAGACCCTCTTTACGAGCAGCATTAGCCCAGCGCACGACTTTACCAATACCTTCGCGAAAGGCCACACTAGGTGGCATAAAAATCCAACGAAAGATACGCAGCGCCCTTTTCATACAGGCTTTCGGCGTCTGTAACACAGCGGCGCCAACAGTGCCACCAATCACAATCAGTGCCGCCGGCCCATTGACCAGCGAATGCAAATCACCGCCTTCGAGAAAGTTACCGCCTATGATGGCAGCAAATCCAATAATGACACCCAGTATGCTCAACAGGTCCACAGCTACAACTCCTCAGCCAATTTGGGACCAATCGCCTTAATAGATAAGACCTGATCAGTTAAACCAGCTTTGGCAACCGCCATTGGCATTCCGTAAATCACACAACTGTCTTTATCCTGTGACCAGATATGCCCACCGTTTTGTTTAATTAACCGAGCACCCTCGCAACCATCAGCCCCCATGCCCGTAAGTATCACTCCCATAGCCCGGTCACCAAAATTATTAGCCGCAGACGCCAAGGTGATATCGACACTCGGTTTGTAATTGACCCGGTCGTCGCCAGGGATAACACGAACTTTATCACGACTGGTTCGATCAAGAATGAGCTGTTTGCCGCCCGGCGCCAACAGTGCTAATCCCGGACGAATCCGATCGCCATCAGCCGCAAGCCTTACTTCAATTCGACACTGCTTGTTGAGTCGCTCAGCAAAAGCCTGGGTAAAACTTTCCGGCATATGCTGAACCAATAAAATTGGCACCCGGAAACTAGCAGGCAATGTGGTCAACAAATCAGTCAACGCCACTGGCCCACCAGTTGAAGCACCAATAACCAGAAGCTGAACTTTATTTTTCAGGTTCACTTTTGGCGCTTCTGGCTTGGTCATCACAGACTCAGCTGGTTGTGAAACCACTGGACTCTGGCGCGTTGTATTGCGCGCAATAGCAATAATTTTGTCGTGTAATGTACGTTTCAACGCAGCCGAGTTACCAGACACCTCAGCGAAGTTTTTCGTCATAAAATCAACTGCACCGGCATCAAGCGCATCTAGAGTAATTCTTGCCCCTTCATAGGTAAGTGACGAAAACATCAATATGGGCGTTGGATTGGATGCCATGATCTGACGCACAGCGGTAACACCATCCATCACCGGCATTTCATAATCCATTGTGACGATGTCAGGTTTTTTATCCCGCGCCATTTCAACAGCTTCACGGCCATTGGTAGCGACACCCACAACCTCGAGCCGAGGATGCTCTGAAATTATTTCTCGCAATCGCTGCTGAAAGAAATGTGAATCATCTACAATAAGAACTTTGATAGTCACAGCCAAACTCCGCAGATGCCGGCAAAGACAATCCGCAATGGTTTCACAAATACAGAAAATTTTGCGTATGGCAGTATAGAAATACCACCGAGGTGAGGAGGCCAAGACCAACGCTGTCGACAAAAACCGTAATTGTATACTCTAAAAATGCCCAATATTCACACCTTGTTATACTGACTGAGATTATCGCTATGCTGCCATATCTTTATCCAGCCTAACAAGCTCAGCGGCATAAGCTACGGCGCGGCAGTATTACACCCTGCCGACATACCGCTTTAGCAAACTGGGCACATCCAGAATCAATGCAATTGTTCCATCGCCAGTAATAGTCGCACCGGCCATGCCGGGAGTGCCGTGAAGCATTTTACCCAGAGGTTTAATAACAACTTCTTCTTGTCCGACTAACTGGTCGACCACAAATGCAACCTGCATAGTACCGACATTGGTAATCACTACATGACCATTCTGAGGCAGAGGATCTTTTTCAAAACCCTTCATCAGCCAGCGTTTCAGATGAAATAGCGGCATCGCTTTATCACGAACGATAATGACCTGCTGACCATCGACCATATTAATCTGTGTCAGATCAAGATTGAAAATCTCGTTCACATTAACCAGCGGCAACGCAAACGCCTGACTTTCGAGCAACACCATCAGGGTCGGCATAATCG
>JBNKHI010000121.1:0-4361 GCA_050290265.1 Cellvibrionaceae bacterium | reverse complement strand
CGGCGAAGGGCTGCAGCTATCGGCCGGATGACGCAGGCTGGGGGCGGGGCAAGCGCCCGGTGATCAATGTGAGCTACGAGGATATAACCCGACAGTTTATACCCTGGCTCAAAAACGCCACAGGCCTGAACCTTCGGTTACCCAGTGAGGCGGAGTGGGAATATGCCGCGCGCGCGGGCAGTAACACCCAATATAGCTGGGGGAATGTTGTAGGGCGTAACCGGGCCAATTGTGATGGGTGTGGTAGTCAGTGGGATAATGAGAAAACCGCCCCGGTGGGTTCCTTTGCGGCCAATGGTTTTGGTTTATACGATATGCACGGTAATGTATTTGAATGGGTGGAAGACTGTTGGCATGAGAGTTACCACGGTGCGCCCAGTGATGGCCGGGCCTGGGTTGAAGATGGGTGTAACAGTCGTTTGCTGCGCGGCGGTTCCTTGTACTTCCTACCAAGCTACTTGCGTTCGGCTTACCGTTACTGGAACTACGCAGTCAAACGCAGCAGTTCCAGCGGCTTCCGTTTGGCCTTTGACTAAGCGGCGTGAGCCGCAGGCTTCCCCGCCCGTGAGGGTGGGCGATCAGCCAAAAACTCAGTGAAGCGTATGTAGCAGGTGAAAAACCACTGCTGATTTATGAATAGACAGTAGAAACCATGGAGTAAAAACTAGGGTTACTAGAAAAACAATAAAAGAAAAAATGATGATGTTGGGGAAATTGAAAAAATGATCTGCAAGAAAGGAATAAAAACGTGCGGCCAGCAAGAAAAAGGAAGGTTCCGTTGTTTTTGCTTGCCGGTTAAAGCGTTTTTCTTTATTGCTTGTTGGCTGATGTTGTTAATCCAACCGCTGACAAGCCACGCCACAGAGCGATGGCGAATTGCGGTAATGGGCGAAGCCAGCGGCACGGTGCCTGCAAACCACCCTGCGTATGCTAAGGTGGAACGAGAGATCATTACGCTGCTCACCAACGCTGATGCCGATACCTATGAAAGTGCGTTAATAGGCATTAAAAAACCGTGTAAAACCACGGTTTGCGAGGGCGAATCAACGGACGATTTGTTAGCACGCATTAAAACTGCCAAGAAACCCGTCGATATGTTGTTAATCTATTCGGTTAATCTTTACAGGCAACCCGGTAAGGCGACCACAACATTTAAAATTACTGTGCCTATGGCACTGATAAATCTTGAGAACAGTCTACGATTTTTTACCTACGATGCTGAAAGCCGCTGGTTGTCTTTGCGAGGTCGTGCCGCACAGCCTTCTGAACGCTGGCTCGCTGATGAAGCAAAAAATACCGTGGCCTCGGCTGAAGATCATCTTGTGCTGGCGTTGAGCGAGCAGCCGCGCCGGTTTCTGTATCAACTGGAATTTCAGCAGTTCGTACCGTCTCACCACAATAAAATTGCAAAAGCCTTAACGGAATTACCGGGCTTTGTGGACGGTGGATTGACCCTGATAGACGATGGTGTTGCGCGGCAGGAGTTGCTCCACAAAAGGTCAAATTCTCTCATGCAATATCGGTCAGAGGTGGGCGGAGCCCAACTGCGTAGCTTGGTTTCCGAAGTGCTGGATACTCAAGGATATGATGTTGATATTGGCTATGCAGTGGATGACCGAAAACTCACGGTTATTTATACCGGCTTTCCGTTTTTAGGTTATTACATCAGTGCGGTTCTGGCGGCGTGTTTGTTGTTGTATCTGGCTTATGTGTTCACAGCTTACCGAAAACACGACGCCGTCATTCAGAGGTATGAGCGGCAGAAACAGGTGCGTGAGGGTAAGACGTATTTTAACAATATGCGTTTGTTGGCACCCCGAAAAAAAACATGGACCCAATTGTTGTTAGCCTGGGAGCGCTCTGAAAACGAATCAGCTGATGCTTATCGCACCGCCAGACGTTTGCTCGACCAAGAGCGATTTGATGACGCCGAGGAGAATGTAAAAAAGGCCTTGTCAGTCAATGCAGATTGCGAAGAAGCATCCAAGCTATTACCGGAAATTCAGCACCGTCGCGAGGGGTTGGCCCATTTTCGGGCAGCGCAATATTGTTGGCAGCAAGACCCGGTTAACGCTGCTCATGCTTTGGCAAACGCCAGGCAGTTATACCCGGCATTGGGGCGCCAGCTTGATGAACTTGAAAGTAAAACCCAGCAGAATCTCAGATTGAATCTGGTGAAGGATACGCTGACCTCTGCACAACAAGCGTTGGATGTAAGCAACGCTTATGCGGCTATTGGTGTGGTTAACAGTACGTTGTTATCGCTGGATGGATTAGACGGCTTTGTCACTGAACGTGCTTCATTAAATGCTTTGAAAGCTGCAGCGATTAATAAGATAAACCCCATTACAAGGGCTTTTGTTGGCAAAGGCGCATTGGAAAATGTCACGTTCTTTCTCGCTGATGCGGTATCTGTTGGTCGCAGTCGTAATTCAGAAGCACAGGTGTTGGGGATTTACTTTAAACGCATCTCATCTGTGGGCAAGCAGTGCCTTATTGAGCGTCGACAAGACGGTTTTTATATGAACCACAAGCAGAGTAGCAACGGATGTTTTGTGAATGACACCGCAATCTCACCTGGCCAAGGTATTGCACTGAAAAATAATGATGTTATTGCCATGGGGGGATCAATCAATCCTCCAGATCGTGGGTTGGCTCAACTGATTTGTCGTTTAGGTGGGAAAAACAAAGGGTCGCTGATTTTAAAATTGGATGCATCAGCTTTTTCACTGTCTGATACGTCTTCGCTTGAATCGTTGTGGCCGGGGTTGGCAACCGATCAAAAAAAACGCTGGGTCATGTTAGGGGAAAGTTTGGCCGTGGGTTTAGATAGTTTAGGTTCACTAGACGTGGGTTGTCTAAGCGGTTGTGATCCACAACTAATTTTACGGTTTGACGGCGAATTAAACGCTGAAGTTGTGCCGCGGGACGATATTCTAATCACTGTGAATAACGAACCGATGGTGGGTGTTGTTCCCTTATCAATGGATAGTAAAATTAAAATTAACGATTGCCAGTTTGGTTTTGCAGCAATCTAAATCAAACGGGCGCTACGGATGTTTTTAAGGATAGAAGCCCATGGCTGACTGGAAACACCTCGTATTATTGGGTAAGCAAACGCTGGCAAAAACCTTGGCGGGTTTGAGTTCATCAAAGGTTATCACGTGTGGCGAATTAAGTGCTTATGGCACCACTCATCTGGGCCGGGTTCGCACAAACAATGAAGACAGCTACGTAATTTTGCCCGTGGCGCATGAACGTTTGCTAGTGGCTGTTATGGATGGTGTAGGGGGGCAGAACGCAGGTGAAGTTGCGAGTTCGATAGCCGCTGGATGCATAACGAATATTGTGGATAAAGGGGTGTTTGATGGCCTTACTGAAGATGCCTCTACCTGGTCGTCGGCGCTTCAGGCGATGGCGTTTAAAGCCCACAGGGCGATTGCAGTTGATGCTCGCGATAATGAGGAACAACGCAAAGGAATGGCGTGCACCCTGACAATAGCATTGGTTGGTTCACACGCTTTTGCTTTTACTCAAGTGGGCGACAGCCGGTTATACAAACATGCTAACGGGCAGTTGGCGCAAGTGTCTCGCGATCAAACCGTTACGAATGCACTGATAGAGTCCGGACGGCTTAATCTTGAAGACGCCTTGCATCACCCTGACCGCAACAAATTGGAGTTTGCGTTAGGGTTGGAGTCCGCTGATAATCCATTGCAACCTGAAGAGGGGTTTGGAGCCTTAGCCCCAGGTGATAGCTTATTACTGTGTTCTGATGGCCTGACTGATATGGTGGAAGACACGTTTATCAATAAGCAGTTTAACGGTGGCGGTAATTCTCTTGCAGTCACCCACGCGTTGGTAAAAAAGGCATTGTCTGAGGGCGGCAAAGATAATATTACCGTGATTACCGTTCAGCGATCCAAGAAATAAATGTCATTAGATGCTGGGTAATAAAATACATTGAAATCAACAAAGGGTTTGTTCAGTAAGCGGCTAAAACCCCTCTGAAGTATTCATAGTTATAGTCAAGACCTACAGGTATCAGACGCAAAGGACGACAGTACCACATGACAACCATAGGACGCTTTGCGATTACCAAAGTACTTGGCCAGGGAGGCTTTGGGGAAGTCTACCTCGGTCATGATGACCAACTGGATGAAGCGGTGGCGATCAAAGTGTTTCGTCCGAAAGACGACAACATTATTGCCTTTGCCACCAGCAGTGACGAAGAAGTGTTGGCGGTGTTACGCCAACGGTTTCTCAACGAAGCCCGTATCCTGCGTAAACTCAAAAACCAACGCTATATTGTCGATGTGTACGAGTTTGGCGAGCTGGATGACGGGTCCCCATACTATGTC
>JBNKHI010000120.1:0-4454 GCA_050290265.1 Cellvibrionaceae bacterium | reverse complement strand
AAGGTTCTGCCTATACCAACAACGGCGATGTATGGATCATTAACGACAACGACGGTGTTGACGATAACAGCGGCGAAACCCGTTTGCTTAACCTGGGTAAGCTGATTGACTAATCAATAACCTTGGCTGATTAAGTTGATTGATTGTAAAGGCCAGCCTTATTTAAGGCTGGCCTTTTTTGATAAGCTTATTCATTAGCTGCCTTTTGTAATTTTTTAATTCTCACCGATTCATCCCTAATCATTTCCTGTAATTCATAAAGATTTTGTTGCACAGCTTCAAAGCCCATTTGGGTGCTGCGCTGGGCCAGCTCAGGTGTTTTAAGCATCACTTTGTGGCCGAGGTCGGTGTTGTAGAATTTTATCAGTTGCCTTATTTCGTTTTTTGAAAATGCACTTGCATACATCTCTGCCATTTCGTAACGGGTGTTTTCAAACCCCAAATATTTACCATAAAACTTTTTGAGTACGTGTTCGTAGGGGAGCAGTGCGGGATTGTTTTGTACTTCTACGGCAACCATGCGGTGTATGGTTTCTTCTGATTGGCTTTCCATATTCATCGCTTCCAGCAAATCAAAGGCTGCGTAAAGGCGGTCTGTCATGTCGTCGGCAGTTGCGGGTTGAATGAGCAGTGCAGTAAACAGTGTAATGGCTAGCGGTTTTATAGATAGCAATCTCATGGTTATTCCCTTAAAGCAGGCTTGTGTAGTAATGGATGCTGGATGAATGTGTTTGTTTGCTTGGTTGATTGTAGTAAAAACCTTTCTGTAATGTGTGTTTTATGGCTGTTATTAACCCGGCAAGCATTATTGTTGGGTTAATAAGCGGCGCACGGACGCATCGGGTTAATAGTCACGAGACAGGTATTGGTTGGGTATATAGCGGTAGTGGCCGGTAATTTTGTAAGTAAACAGCATATCGTCGAGTGTTGGCCCTGCGCCAATGTTGTGAACAATTTTGGGATTATTGCTGGCGCTAGCGATTTCACCGGTAACGATGCCAATGTGTGGTAGGTTGCCCGGTAGTATCCATGTAACCAGGTCGCCCGGTGCGTAGTCTTGCGGGTTATTGGTAATCGGTAGCGAGGCACCTTGCCGGGCAAAGAACGTTTGCAAATTAGGTACTCGGCGGTGGTCGATATTGGTATCTGGGTGGGAAAGGTTCCAGATTCTTTTGGAAGGGTAGTCCGCGAAATTGGCTGCCATGTCGTCATGCACTAATACTTGAAGATCAGTACCTATCGCGCGGTAAGTGCGTATCACTACGTCTGTGCAAACGCCGATATTTGCAGGTACATCGCCATTGGGGTAGCGGATAGGAACATAACTACCGTCGTAACTAACCTTGTGCTGGGTTCGTGCCAGGGCCGCGGTAACCATATCTTCACTAAATGGTGTTGCCAAAACGGTCTGTGGAGTAGCGAGAAAAAGCAGGCTTACTGCCAGTATTGGCGATAGGTAGCGGCATGGGTTTGCTTTTTTAATGCAAGGGTAGTGCACAATGATGGCCTGCCTTTTAAGCGATTCTTTTATCGTTTGTAACACTATTCACCCGCTTGTTCAAACCTAGCGGAGGTGTATAAGCTGCTGAAAACATTCGTGCTGGCGAAGGTGGCGTTAAATTTGCTTTGAACTTCAATGCTGGTGAACTCGTTGAGCGCTGTTGGTCGTTACTACGTAGCTAAAGTAACTGGGTGGGGGCTATGATTTCCGGTTTATTATGAAGTTTTATTATTGACAATGTTGTAGCTAACGCGCATAGGCTGGGTGCAAAACACGATGCTGGATTTTTCCTGGTTGTTAATTTCTGCTGCTCTTGTTTTTTTGATGCAGGCCGGTTTCCTATGTTTGGAAACAGGCCGCATTCGCAGTAAGAATAGTATTAACGTAGCAGCCAAAAATATTGCTGATTTTGTGCTGTCGGCTGCTATTTTCTGGGCATTTGGCTTTGCCATGATGTTTGGTGAAGGCCTTAGTGGTCTCATTGGCACGACAGAATTTTTCTTTGGTGAAACTCAGTCTGCTCAGCAGATTGCCTTTTTTCTTTTTCAGTTAATGTTTTGCGGTACGGCTACCACCTTGATGTCAGGCGCGGTAGCCGAGCGTATGAGCTTTAACGGCTATTTATCTATCACCATTATTCTTAGTTTGTTGATTTACCCGATTACTGGTCATTGGACCTGGGCATCGGCGTACGATAACGAAACTCAAGGTTGGCTGCAGGGCTTGGGGTTTGTCGACTTCGCTGGGTCTACCGTGGTGCATTCGGTTGGCGGTTGGGTGTCACTGGCGGCGATTATTGTGATTGGTCCTCGGTTGGGTCGTTTTGGCAAGGGGCAACCAATGTCAGTGGGTAGCAACTTGCCTATGTCGGTGCTGGGCACCTTGTTGATTTGGCTGGGTTGGTTTGGGTTTAACGGGGGTAGCACACTGATAATGACTGATCAGGTGCCGCTGATTTTATTGAATACCTGCTTGTCGGCCATTTGGGGTGGTATGGCGACCGGCGTGCTGCAGTACCGGGCCCATCGCTATGTTGATGTGAGTGCGGGTATTAATGGCGTTATTGCTGGTTTGGTGGGCATTACGGCGGCGTGTCATGCGGTGACTCCGGCATCGGCGTCTGTGATTGGTGTAGTCTCTGGTGTCATTCTGCATTATGGCTCGGGCCTGATGGAGCGGTTGAAGCTCGACGATGCACTGGATGTGGTACCTGCGCATTTGTTTGCGGGTATTTGGGGTACGTTGGCGGTCGGGTTGTTCGGCAAGCTGGATTTACTGGGCACCGACTTGGGGCGTGCACACTTATTGGGTGTGCAATTTTTGGGCGTTGTTGCTATTGGGGCTTATGCCTTTACGCTCAGCTACCTGCTAATGCGCCTGTTGAATCTGTATTTACCGTTAAGGGTGCCAGAGGAGCATGAAATTGTAGGTTTGAATGTGTCTGAACACCGTGCCAGTACGGAGTTGATTGATTTACTCAGTTCAATGCAGAAACAGCAGGAGCATGGTGACTTCTCGGATCCCGTGCCGGAAGAGCCCTTTACGGAGGTAGGACAAATTGCCCGCAAGTATAATCAGGTAATTGAGCAGGTGAATCAGGAAATCATGAATCGCGATACGGCTATCAGCAATTTCCAGTCAAGCGAAAAGCGCAAAACAGCTATCCTGGATTCCTCCATGGATTGCATCCTGTCTATCGATTTTCAAGGTAGCATTATCGAGTTTAATCCCTCCGCTGAGCGCACTTTTGGTTGTTTGAAACGGCAGGTGGTGGGCAAAAATTTTATACAATTGTTTGTACTCGACAGAGATTATCAAGATGTTTTGGAGAGTCTGAAAACGTTGTTTTCCAGCTCGAAAGGGTTGGTGTTGAATCGGCGTAATTTTTTATCACTACGGCGTATTTCTGGTCATGAATTTCCCGCAGAGATCACCATTACCCGCACCCACTTTACCAGTAATTCTGACAGCGAATTTACCCTGCATATTCGCGATATTACCAAGCAGTTAAAGCTGCAAGATAAGCTCAGGTTTCTCGCCTACAGCGATCCGCTTACTGGACTGTACAACCGAACTTACTTGATGGAAAAACTGGTTGAGGCGATTGGTGAGGCGCGCTCGTCTAAGTATTCTATCGCCGTGCTGTTTATGGACTTGGATAAGTTCAAAAAAATTAACGATACCCTGGGGCATCGCGCGGGCGATGGGCTGTTGTGCGAAGTGGCTAAGCGCTTGGTAACCGTTACTCGAGATACGGATGTCATTGCCCGCTGGGGTGGTGACGAATTTGTGTTGCTGTTTCACAATATGCCAATGGAGGTAGCCTGCCTTAAAGCCCAGGATATACTTGAAGTAATGCGCGACCCCATGGCACTGGATGGCCGCATGTTGAGTATTCTTACCAGTGTAGGGGTGGCAGTGTCGGAAGATGGAGCGATTGATGCCGAAAAAATTATTCAATACGCCGATATCGCCATGTATCAAGCCAAACAAAATGGGCGCGATAACTTTAAGGTGTTTGAGCCAAATATGGTAGCCACGGCTACGTTAAATTTTCGCTACGAACAAGCACTTAAAAATGCCGTAGCGAGTGACGGTTTGCAGTTGGTGTATCAACCCAAAGTCACCAGTAAAGGCGATGTGGTTGGCCTGGAGGCCTTGGTGCGTTGGCATCACCCCGCAGAGGGTTATGTGCAGCCCGATGTATTTATTCCGATTGCTGAAGAGTCTCAGTTGATTAATCAGGTAGACGAATGGGTGTTGAAGAAAACTGTGGCCCAATTACAGTTATGGCGCGATATGGGGGTAGCGCTGGTGCCCGTGTCGGTCAATATTTCGGGTAAACATTTGGTGTCGGAGGAGTTGATACCCTTTGTTCAGCAGTTGCTACAAGATAGCCAGTTGCCAGGCCATTGGTTGGAAATGGAAATTACCGAAGGGGTACTGTTAACCG
>JBNKHI010000119.1:0-4458 GCA_050290265.1 Cellvibrionaceae bacterium | reverse complement strand
ACTAACCGCTAACAGGTGTGGCTATGCAGACTGCTGTAACAGAGCTTTTAACTCCGCGTCATATTGACGTAACAGAAATTGCACCTACCCGTGCAAAAGTTGTGCTGGAACCGCTAGAGCGCGGCTTCGGCCATACTCTTGGTAATGCGCTACGTCGTATTTTGCTGTCTTCAATGCCCGGCTGTGCCGTCATTGAAGCTGAGATCGATGGTGTGTTGCATGAATATAGTGCGATAGAAGGTGTGCAGGAAGACGTTATTGAAATCCTGCTTAACCTAAAAGGCATTGCTGTGGTAATGAATGGTAAGGATCGAGTTGTATTGACCTTATCTAAGAAAGGCCCTGGCGTTGTTACTGCAGCAGATATTCAACTTGATCATGAAGTCGAGATTAAAAACCCCGATCATGTGATTGCGAATATTTCTGGTGACACTGAGCTGAACATTAAGCTGACTGTAGGTCGAGGCCGAGGTTATCAGCCCGCTGACAGTCGCTCTAATGACGAAGAAGAAACTCGAGCTATTGGTCGCCTCCAATTGGATGCATCGTTCAGCCCTGTTAAGCGTTTGGCTTACAGTGTGGAAAGTGCTCGTGTTGAGCAGCGCACTGACTTGGATAAGTTGGTTCTGGATTTGGAAACAAATGGAACCATTGAGCCGGAAGAGGCTATCCGTCGTGCTGCGACTATTCTTCAACAACAGTTGGCTGTTTTTGTTGATTTGGAAGGTGAGAAAGAAGCTGTGCCTGAGCAAAAACAGGAAGAGATTGATCCTGTTCTGTTGCGCCCAGTTGATGATCTTGAACTTACCGTTCGTTCGGCAAACTGCTTGAAAGCGGAAAACATCTATTACATTGGCGATCTTATTCAGCGTACAGAAGTTGAGTTGTTGAAAACGCCAAACTTGGGTAAAAAGTCTCTGACTGAGATTAAAGACATTCTTGCTTCTCGCGGACTGTCACTCGGCATGCGTTTGGAAAATTGGCCTCCAGCCAGTTTGCGAAACGACGACTAATACGACTTGTTGGTCTCATTATATTTAGTGGGACCGACTTAACAAATATTGCTGTGATAGCAATGAGTAAGTGAAGGATTTAGAGTTATGCGTCATCGTCATAGTGGCCGCCAGCTGAATCGTAACAGTTCACACCGTAAAGCCATGTTCCGTAACATGGCCGCTTCGCTGGTTGAGCATGAATTAATCAAAACTACTTTGCCTAAAGCGAAAGAACTTCGCCGCGTGGCAGAGCCCCTAATCACTCTGGCTAAGGTCGACAGCGTTGCAAATCGTCGTCTTGCTTTTAGTCGTTTGCGTGATAAAGACAGTGTAAGCAAGTTGTTCAATGAACTTGGTCCGCGCTATGAAGCGCGTCCAGGTGGTTACGTGCGAATCATGAAGTGCGGTTTCCGCACCGGTGATAAAGCACCAATGGCGTACGTTGAACTTGTAGATCGCGCTATTGAAGCGGAAGCTGTAGAAGAAGAATAAGTACTTCTTGTTTTTCTAAACTAAAAAGACCGGGCTTGCCCGGTTTTTTTATGCGTGTATTAAACGAAAATCAAAAGTTTCATGACACTTTTGTGGCTGTCATAAAAGTGTCACCGCAATAAGGGAGAATCCGATCGGTATTCTTCCCTTATTGTTAGTGAACATATTTTATGCAGCTTCGTATTCGAGAAAAGTTAGTTTTACTATCAGTGACACCTGTCATAGTTGCTTTTTGTTTGTCGGCGATTGCCTGGTGGCAAGTCGATCGCGCTACTAAAACTTCTACTTTCTTAATTGAAGAGCGAATGGGGCCAATTGTTTCGTTAGAAAAACTGTCTCAACTGTATTCTAAGAACGTCATCGATTTGGCACACAAATCACGTTCACAGATGATTTTTTGGGGTGAGGCTGAGGCAAGTATTGATGCTGCTATCGTTGAGTCAGATAACCTTTGGGATGCCTACTTAACGCGGGATATGGTTCAATCGGAGAGAGAGCTCGTTGCAAAAGCTGATATTTTTCGAGAGGATTCACGAAAAGTATTAGAAAAGCTTCGAGGCCTAATTGCTGCAAAATCAGTGTATGAGCTGGGAAATTTTATTGACCTAGACCTCTATCCAAGTATCGATCCTGTTTTGGATTATATTCAAACGCTTATGGACCAAGAGGTTTTGCTCGCGGAAGAGGCCCAACGCCAGAGCAAGGCGGACGCATTAAACTCAAAAAGGGCGATGGTTTTTGTATTGATTATGTTGCTGTGTGGTGTTGTGCTTCTGGGGTATTGGGTTTTTAGAAGTATTGTTACTCCGTTAAGGCGAGTTCAGAGTGTTGTCGAGTATGTTAGTGGTGAGAAAGACTTTAGCCGCCGAATAGGAATGACCGGTAATGATGAGCTAGGAGAGCTCAGTCGGGCATTTGATAATTTAATTGAAACTCAGGCTATGTTGGTCAACGAAATTCAGGCCGTGGGCCAAAACCTCGCGGAAGATAGTGAGGACTTACTTTCTGTTACAGGAAGAACCCGGTCAAAGGCCAAAGATCAGGCTCTGGAAATGGATGCGATGTCCAATGAATTGGGCGCAGTTAAACTTGCTTTGGGGCAGGTTTTCGCGGCGATTGAAGAAACCATGACAGCGACATCCGATGCAGATGATGTGGCCTGTGAAGGTAGTGCGACAGTGAGCAGTACCATAAGCGCTATTGACAGTGTGGCCGAGCGTGTCGGTAGGTCTGTAGAAAGTATCAGTACCCTGGCGTTGCATAGCGAAGAAATTGGTAAGGTTCTTTCAGTGATCAAAGGGATCGCAGAGCAAACTAATTTGTTAGCTCTGAATGCTGCTATCGAAGCTGCTCGTGCGGGTGAGCAAGGGCGAGGGTTTGCTGTTGTTGCCGATGAAGTACGCCAATTAGCCAGTAGAACAGCGATGTCAACTCAGGAAATCCAGGAGATAATCAGTAATATTCAAACCGGTACCAGTGATGCCGAGCGGCGAATGAAGGCTGGAGAAGACGCCGCGAATTCGTGTGTGGATATTGTCAGGCAATCTGAGCGAGCATTGACTAAGATTGTCAGCTCGGTAGCCGAGATTAGAGGTCAAAGTCAGCGTATTTTAACGGCCTCTTCTGATCAGCGTTCAATGTCTAACGCCGCTGATGAGCGTGGCAGGCGAGTTGCAGCAATAGCTGGAGAAACTGCTGAACTTTCGGAAGCTGCTGAAGTTACCAGTCAGCGAGTTGCTGCGATGGCCGTTACATTAAAGCAAACGTTATCTACTTATAACGTGTAATGAGCCAAAGGCCCAACTGGGCCTTTGGCATCTTCGCGAGTGTGACTTGTTAATCATCGTCATTGTCGCCAGCCATTCCTAATTCTTTCAGTTTTCTCGTTAGCGTATTTCTTCCCCAGCCGAGTAGATTGGCTGCATCACGCTTTCTGCCGGCTGTATGTTTTAAAGCCGTTTCAATTAACGCTTTTTCAAAAGTAGGAACCGCTTCAGCGAGGATATCATTCTGTCCGCGTGACAATGCTTGGTCTGCCCAGTGACGTAACGCTTTTTCCCAGTCACCGGAAGGCTCGCTGCCTTCTTGATGGGTTGTTAATTCTGGTGGTAAATCCTGGACGTGAATCTCCCGGCCTGAAGCCATCACGGTAATCCAGCGACAGGTATTTTCCAATTGCCTAACGTTGCCTGGCCAGTCTAATGTACATAAGTAGTTTTCGGTCGGAGGCAGCAGGACTTTTGATTCCACGCCGAGTTCGCCAGCTGCTTTTTGGAAAAAGTATTGTGCTAACTTTGGAATGTCTTCTCGACGATCTGCAAGTCGAGGTATGTGTATTCGTATGACGTTTAAGCGGTGGAAAAGGTCTTCGCGGAAACGGTTGTCACCTACCAGCGTTTCGAGATTTTGATGGGTAGCGGCGATGATTCTCACATCAACTTTTACCGGTGTATGTCCACCCACTCTATAAAACTCCCCATCAGCCAAAACACGCAAAAGACGCGTTTGAGTTTCGGGGGGCATGTCACCAATTTCGTCGAGAAATAAGGTGCCGCCATTGGCCTGTTCAAAACGGCCTTGGCGCTGTGCTGCGGCTCCGGTAAACGCGCCTTTTTCGTGACCAAATAGCTCTGATTCAATCAAATCCCTGGGGATGGCGGCCATGTTCAATGCGATAAATGTGTTCTGGCGGCGTGGACTGTGCTGATGCAGGGCGTGAGCAACCAGCTCCTTACCGGTGCCTGATTCGCCATTAATCAATACGGTGATATTAGATTGCGAGAGTCTTCCTATGGCTCGGAAAACTTCCTGCATTGCGGGTGCCTCGCCAATGATCTCACTTGTAATGTTATCCACTTCTGGCGATCTTTCTGTGGATTTTTCCTGGACGTGCGCCAACGCCCGCTGAGTTACGGCGAGTGCTTCGTCTACATCGAAGGGTTTTGGCAAATACTCAAATGCTCCGCCTTGA
>JBNKHI010000118.1:0-4588 GCA_050290265.1 Cellvibrionaceae bacterium | reverse complement strand
TTACAGCGTGATTGGCTGAACCTTGAGAGCTGTGCAGATAATAGTTTTTTTGTTAGCTGGGCCTGGGTATCCGCGTGGATAACCACTTTAGCAACCGATGTGTATGTGGTGAGTGCCCGATATAATGACGTGCTGGTTGGTTTGGGTACTTTGCAGTATGGCTGCCAGAAGCGGCACAGAGTCTGTCAGGTTAAGAGTGTTCATTTAAACCATTGTGGCAGTATTGAAAAAGACCAGATCTGGCCCGAATTTAATGGCTTTATTGTTGCTCGGGGATATGAAGCGCCTGTTTATCGGGCTGTGTTAAAACATTTAAAGAGCTACTCTTGGGAAGAGCTGTATAGCGGCGTTGTTACCAACTCAACGGGTGATCGCTTTAAATATGCTGAGGTTGGGTTGTGGTATAGAGTAGTTTGGCATTCGAAGGGCTTTCGTGTTGATTTGTCTAGGTTGGCCGACAACGGCTCTGATAGCTATTTGGCTTCTCTATCAAGAAATACGCGTGGGCAAATTCGACGAACACGAAAAAAGCTGGAGACAGCCGGTAAGCTTGAAAGAAGTCAGGCACGTACCATGCAAGAAGCTGTGGAGATGTTATCAGTAATCGGTGACTTGCATAAGGATAAATGGGGGTGCCAAAGTGGTTTTAACAATCCTCATTTTGTGACGTTTCATGAATACCTGGTACGTACTAGCTTTGATAAAGGTTTGATAGACATTACCGTTTTGAAGTTCAACGGTGAAATTGTTGCCGGTTTGTATAATTTTATCTACAAAAACACGGTCTATTTTTATCTGTCCGGGATAAAACATTTTGATGATAATCAATTAAATATCGGTCTGCTGATTCATGCATTAGCTATCCAGCAATGTGCTGAAGACCAGCGTGGATCTTATGACTTTATGGGTGGAGATATGCGTTACAAGAGAAGCTTGGCAAACGATAGCTATGACTTGGAAATTGTGGTGCTCGAAAAAGCATCGTTATTTTTTTGTGTAGAGCATATGGCGAGACGTGTAAAACACTGGTTGTTAGGGAAGTAAGGGCTCCAAAGCCGATAGGGAGTACCGTGAAAAACCAACATATATTTTCAAGCATAACTGAGAAGCAGGGCCCTTCCCACTTACAGTTTATCGGTATTGCTATCATTGCTGGGTGCCTTTGGCTGGTTGCTTTTTGGGGCGCTATCACTAGCGCTGTTTACCTCTGGTACACTGATACTACGTTTAACCATTGTTTTTTTGTTATTCCGGCATCTCTTTATTTTGGCTATAAAGTATTGCCCTCGCTTAATCGCTTTCCAGTAACTACTGATCTTTTGGCCCTCACAGCGCTTGCCGGGCTCATCGTTCTATGGGCTGTAGGGTATGCGGCCAGTATCCAGCTGTTTGTACATTTCGCGGCTTTTCTCTTTCCGTCGATCTTGATTTGGATAGTGGTTGGTAGGCGAAATGCAGCCAAACTCTGGTTCCCTTTGACCTTTGTTGTTTTTGCTGTGCCCTTTGGTAGTGAATTAATTGCACCATTTCAAGAGATAACCGCAGACTTTGCGGTATTCATGCTAAAGGCTGTGGATATTCCTGTATTTCGATCAGGGCTTTATATCGATGTCCCAAACGGAAAGTTTGAGGTGGCAGAGGCCTGCTCCGGTGTTAGATTTTTTATTGCTTCGGTGTGTTTCGGCTATTTTTATGCCTACATTTCATATCGTAGTCTTACCAAGCGAGTACTGTTTGTCATTGTTTCTACATTATTTCCTATTTTGGCCAATGGAATTCGAGTTTTTGGCACTATTTTGGTCGGCGAAAAAATAGGGATGGAATATGCAGCCAGTGCAGATCACCTGGTGTACGGTTGGGTATTTTTTGCTGTCGTTTTGCTGATTTTAATTTGGCTAGGGAATTTTTGGGCCGATCCACCTGGGGTAGCGCCTCAGCAGCAAGATGGCGAGAGAGCCGGTTTTGCCGTGCCTGTATGGATTGTTTTACCAATAGGTTTGGTTTTAGGTTGGAAGGTGCTCATAGATAATGCTGATGAAGTTAATGGTGAGTTGCTCGATAAACACTTGTTACAACTTCAATACCCAGTGGTTAGTTTGCCTGCCTGGAAGCCAGAGTTTTACGGTGAAGATACCAGTATGTTTGGTAAAGATCCTCAAACCGGCATACAAGTATATGTTGCAGCTTATCGTTCTGACGATGACCATAGTGAAGCAATCTCTTTTAACAATCGTTTCTACCATCCAGATATTTGGACCAAGGACTCCCAATCTGTGGTTCGATTAGATACTGCAAATGGAGAAATCGATGCGTCGGTAATAGACTTGCGGGCTCCAAGTGGTGAGCACCGGGCAATTCTTTATTGGTATAAGATGCCAGGCTATGAAGGTGCCAGTGCTGTACAAGTTAAGCTCAGACAAGCACTCTCCAAGTTGATAGGGCGTCAGCTTCCTACTGCTGTAATCATGTTGTCAGATGTCTACAGCCCCTATGGTGAAACTCGTTATGGTTCTTTTATGGCTAAAACAGAAAGCCTCGTTGAGCGCATTGATAACGTTACTTTAAGGTTTGATTAATTACATGGATATATCGGCCGTTATTCTTACCTATAACTCGTCTCGCTACATCGAGCGGTGTTTGCGTGACTTTGTAAGTGCATGTGAACACGCAGGTAAGCAATACGAAATTTTTGTCATCGACAACGGCTCGCGCGACGGCTCGCCCGATATCGTTGAGAGCATCAAAGCAGCGCTCAATGCCAATATCCATCTGATTCGGTTTGACCACAACACAGGCACCACGTTTTCTCGAAATCAGGGCCTGGCGAATGCAACCGGGCGGCATATCGTGGTGCTGGACTCTGATGCCTATGTAAATAGTGAGGCGTTAAGTCAGCTCTCTGCTTATCTGGATAACCACGCTGGTTGCGGTATGGCTGTGCCGAAACTGACGTATCCTGATGGCCGCTTTCAGTTGAGCACCGACTCCTTTCCTACGTTTGTACGCAAACTGCAGCGTTTTTTCTTTTTGAAAAAGATGGAAAAAGACCCTGCCGAAAACGCAGGGGTTACCTGCGTTGATTATGCTATTAGCGCTTTTTGGATGTTTCCGCGTAGCGTAATGGATAAAGTTGGCTTGCTTGATGAAAGAATTTTTTACTCGCCAGAAGATGTGGATTACTGCATTCGTGTATGGAAGGCGGGCTATACCATCGATTACGTGCCTGACGTTAGCGTGATTCACGACGCGCAGGAAATTTCCCGGCCCAAAGGTTTTCGCATTAACTGGTTTACCTTGTCGCACGCCAAAGGGCTGTTCTATTTGTTTTGGAAGCATAAATACTTTTTTTCTGGCAAGCGCTTTCGCCGTAAGGCCTTATCTGCAGCCCACTAAATCTGGTACTTGGATAAACTGATTCTATGAAGATTCTGTATCACCACCGTATTGCCTCGAAAGACGGCCAGTATGTTCACGTTGAAGAGCTCACTAATGCCATGCTCGAACAAGAGCACGAGCTGGTGTGGGTTGCTCCAGCATTTACCCAAAAGGCGGAGTTTGGGAATGAGGGTGGTGTAGCCGCCAAACTGAAAAAGAAGTTGCCCAAATCAATTTATGAGCTGTTAGAGCTTGGTTATAGTTTAATCATTGCATTCAAGCTAATTCGCGCTATTTTGCGCGAAAAGCCCGATTTCATATACGAACGTTATCAATTGTATCAGCCAATGGGCGTGGTGGTTGCCAAACTGTTTCGTTTACCTATTTTATTGGAAATCAATGCCCCGTTGGTCGACGAACGAGCAAAATACAGTGGCTTGGAATTGGTTGGCCTGGCTCGCTGTATCGAGCGTTTTACCTGGCGGGGGGCCACGAAAGCACTGCCGGTTACTCAGGTATTAGCCGATATTGTGGAAGAGGGCGGCGTAAAACCCGAAAATATCGAGGTTATTCAGAATGGCACTAACGCGAACCTGCTAGAGACCGTGTTTGCGGCCAAGCAACGCCGAAACGATGGCACCATTACTATTGGATTCGTAGGTTTTATTCACCCGTGGCACAAGCTCGAGCTGGCTATTGAGGCTGTGGCCAAATTCCCCTCGTTGAATGTGCGTTTGGTTTGTGTTGGCGACGGAGACGTGCGGCCAGAGCTTGAAGCGATTGCGGAGCAACTGGATGTAGCAGACAAGGTGGAATTTACCGGATTGAAGTCGCGTGCTGAGGTATTCGACTACGTGGCTGGGTTTGATATTGCCTTGCAGCCAGCGGTAACCCCTTACGCATCGCCCCTCAAACTGTTTGAATATCTGGCTGCAGGCAGCCTGATTATTGCGCCCCGTTCACCCAATATTTGTGAAATTGTTGATGAACAAAGTGCCCTGCTGTTTGAGCCAGACAGCAGTGACGATTTTCAAGAAAAACTGTTTTATGCCATTCAGCATTTTGATGAGCTGGAACCGTTGCGTGCGCAGGCCCGCGCCAGTATCGATGAACGGCATTTTACCTGGCAGTCGAATGCCGAGCGTGTTGTTGCATTGGCTAGCGCTGCCTTGGGCAAAGGCTAACCTGCATGTTTTGGGATCTGGTGTTTAGT
>JBNKHI010000117.1:0-4869 GCA_050290265.1 Cellvibrionaceae bacterium | reverse complement strand
CCCAGTATAAAAAGCTTTCAATGGCCATCACACATAACCATATTAAACGCGGTGCCGGCCATGGGGCAACGGCCAATCTGGGTGATAATACGGCACCTCATGTAGAGAAATACAACTCTCTCACCTTGAAACACGAGTGGCAACTGGCGGAAAACCTGCAAATGAATACCCAATATCATTTGCAACATAGTGATATTGAAATTGGTGAGTATTTACCCATTCCACGAGGTGTTAATCCACCTTTTACTGACGGCCCTATTCTCGTCACTATGTATCGGCAAGACAGCAATGCTGAGTTATCCCAACAGCTGCAAACCGAATGGCATTGGCAATTCAAAAAAAACCACCAATTGTATTCTCAACTAGGCTACAGCCATGTAGAAGTCACTGATTCAAAGCGCTTTAACCGTATTGAAGGCCAACCTGCCATGCAACTGGCGGATGATAGCGCGCTGGTTGCACAAGATGCGCGTCGTAATCTCACCTATTGGGCCCTGCAGGACCAATGGCAGATTGCTGATAACATACAGCTTACCGCAGGCTTTCGTGTTGACCATTACAGTAGCAGCACTTATACCACACCGCGACTTGCAGCCGTCTGGCAATTTACCAATACACAGATTTTAAAGGCGCAATACTCTGAATCATTTCGTCCACCAACGCTGGAACAGGGATCACCGGGCGGCAACAGCTATCCGGGAGCTATGCGCTCTAACAACCTGAAAGAAGAACGTCTATCGTCTCGTGAAATTTCCTATATTTACCACGGCGCCACACAAAATCTTCGTCTGACGGCCTTTGCCACCAACGTAAAAGACGTATTGGAATTTTATTTGCGACCTGGTTCTCCGCCCCTCTGGCGCAACTTTGGTGATTTGCGCACTACCGGCGCCGAAGCCGAATGGCAACAACAGGTTGGACGCAACTGGAAATGGTATGCCAATGCCAGCTATGTAGATGTGGAAGATAGAGCCATGCCAGACGCTACACCGTCCGGCGTGGTTAATTGGCTGGGTGAAACCGGCATACAATGGCAAAGCGACACATGGGGCCAACATAACATCACGCTCAAACATGTGGGTAAACAAAGCGGTTGGGCAACAATTAACAACCGGCTGCAAAATAGCGCCTATTTTTCAGGCTACAACACCCTCGATTATGCGATAACGTTCCCTAACAGCTTTGGTGTGGCCGCACTGCAATTAAGTACTGGTGTGCGTAATTTGCTGGACAAGCAACACCGTACTACGCCTAATCCCAATCAGTATCCAAAGGGTTTAGTTGACGGCGAAAGAACGCTCTGGATGAGAATCAGCTACGAGTATTAAATGATGTACACATTGCGTGTTTGCCGGGCAAGGAAAACCCTGCGAATACTTATTCATACCATAGTCATCATCAGTGTATCGATGTTTACGATGGTATCTACCAGTCTCGTTGCTGACACGTTCAGCGACCGCCGTGTGCATGTCGGTTTAAAGCTTTTTCGTATGCTGATTGCCGCCGATCTCGAGCAGCAAGACAAACTCGATCATAACGGTAAATTTCTTGTGCACCTTATTTACGCGAACGATAGTTTCAGTGCGCAAAAAATGCAGTCGAGTCTGGCAGATGATTTTTCCACGCTCAAAAATCTGTCAACCAATATTACTACCGTGCCGCTGGATACTCAGTTGCGCAGTAACACACCACCAGCGGCCATCTTCATTACTCAGCAGCTCAATCAGCATGAGTTGTTGCAACTACTGACATACTGCAAGCAGCACCGTATCCTGCTATTTTCGCCTTTTGCCGGCGACGTTGAAAAAGGCGTACTCGCCGGTGTGTCGGTAGAAGCGACAATCAAGCCCCTGTTAAACCAAACCACGCTTAATACAAGCAATTTTAAAATAAACGACTTTTATGTGAGAACGGCAAAACTTTATGAATAAGCTATCTCACTGGAAAAATGGTATACGCTATCTGTTGACCAGCTATTGCGTAATATCCATCATTTTTATCGCTCTTTTACTGTTTTGTGTCTTTTCATCTATCAGTTACTGGGAAAATAGTTTACAGCCGCGCCTGTATTTAGCAGCCAAAACACAAGCACAGGTTCTTGCCACATCGCAAATTGAGCGCTTAAGTGTTGCACTGCAATCTAGCCAGCCAGACAAGCTATCCAGCAGTCTTTATAACAGCCTGCAAGAACTGCTTCTGGTTGAGGATCCGGCTATTGGCGGTCACATGATTCTCGGTATTGCCTTGCAGATAGACTATAACCAGATTGACGTTGCAGAAAACAGCCTGAATTTTAAAGAAGGAATTACCCGCTGCGAAAACTGCTTTCACTTCACACTGCCATTACTCAGTGACGATACAATATTGCTGGGCATTGCCGACATCATTGTCAGTGATCGTTATCTGCAAAAAATGATTGCCGACATTCAATCTCCACTGTACATCAACGCGATTATTATTGTGACGTTGGTTTTGGTCGTATGGGCCGTCGTTATCGCACTTTTCCATCGTATTAACCGCGCCAAACAGGCAGTTGAAACCTCAGACCGGGCCAAAACCCGCTTTATGGCCAACATTACCCACGAACTACGCACCCCGCTAAATGCTATTCTTGGTTACGCACAACTGTATAAAAATAACGCAGAACTCAAACAAGATGTCAAAACTGGTATGAATACCATTGATCGCAGCGCTAACCACCTACTACTGATGATCAACGATATACTCGATTTTTCGCGTGGCACAGAACATACACTCACGTTGTATCCAGAACAATTTCCACTGGGTAGCTTTTTAAATAACCTGGTTGAAATGAACCGTGTCAGTGCAAAAATGAAAAACATTGTTTTTGATTACCTGCCAGACACCTCGTTACCCGACAGCATTTATGCCGATGAGAAGCGACTTCGACAGGTTTTACTCAATCTACTTAACAATGCCGTCAAGTTTACAGACACTGGTCGAGTACAGTTTATTGTGAATTGCAGACCAATGGCAAAACAGCAGGCTCAAATTAGCTTTCACATACGTGACAGCGGTATAGGTATTGCCAAGACTGACTTGCAGCAAATCTTTATGCCATTTGTACAATTGGAAAACAAAAAGACCAAAGCTGAAGGCAGTGGGCTAGGGCTTTCCATTACCCAACGCATTCTCAAACAAATGAACTCCACACTACATGTAGAAAGCAAACCGCAACACGGTAGTCATTTTTGGTTTGAACTACGCTTACCCACTGGAACAAGCCATAAGAATGTCGAAAAAACAGAAAATAGAGTGATCAACCCACCCGACGATAACACCTTGATACAATTGACTGAACTGGCAGAACGCCACGACATACTGAAGCTGCGCGCAGCGCTAAAAATACTGGAACAGCAAGAAAGCCTTACACCGTTTTGTGAAGAACTCTCTATTTACCTGCGGCACTATCAATTTCAAGGATTAAGTGAGTGGCTAAAAACTTTCTATAAGAGTTATTAATCATTTATAAGGAAGCTCACTACTATCCCGTTAACTTAAACAAGGCAGGCCTTACCGTAAAGCCTCACGTTGGTCGCCATTCATGACGATGATAATTGTTCAACTTTCAGACCGTAATAACTTGCGGGACTTCGTTGATGATATGACTGCAAAAATACACCATTTCTAGCATTTAGGGGTAGCGAAACTTTCTAGCACGACCTTATCCTGGATGAACGAAGACAAACCATAAAGCACTTTTTGGCCGTTTGTTCTCACGCTCTCAGGGCATGGCTTCGGGGCACAAACACAAAGCAGCACCAGCTTGCAGAAGGTAGTTGTACCACGCCGCCGGTACAGTTTGTGAATCTCACCGTGGTTTATTCAAGTAGGCATGGTTCCTGCACTACTTTGCTGACAACAGAGAGCAAAAGGAGCGATAACGTCAGGGTGGACTATAACTACAGAGGAAAATACCATGCACTTCGACAAAGCCATGATCGATCTGGTCAAGGAAGTTAGACGGCGCGCGCCGTCTGACCTGAAACCTGCGGTAAAGCTGGCAAACCCGGAGCTATTTAACGAACTTCTTAACTATTACCACACCAACAAAGATACCGTCACCAACGCATTGATAAAGGCTTTGTTTGAACATGCAGGAGAACCCTGGATTCAAGCCCTGCAGACCAATACGCAGCCAGAGCAAAAGCATAACACCCACGTGTATCGCGGCCAGATTTCGCAAGTGTCGGTAACCAACCCGTCGGACCAGACAGAAACGATCAAGAAAAAAGCCACCCAACGCATTTATCGGGGACAAGTGATTTACTCTTAAGAAGCACGCCACCATGGGTACCTGCAATGTACTCTTGCACCCTTTTGGTGGCTGTTTTAGCCACGTTGCACACAAATGCTTCAATAGCCTAACGGCGAGCCTCAGCTTTGGTTAAACTGGAAATCGTTTCATCCGCACGCCGCAGCGCCACTTCAACTTGCTGTCGAGCCTCAATCTGCGACTGCAATTCGCTGGTCAAGGTTTGTAATTGCCGATTTTTATCAGCCAGATCTCGCTGCCACTACCCAATAGTAACAACGCTACACCATGAAAAATCCGGAAGCGCCCCAGATTTAAATAACAATCAGGTGATTCGGTAATTCGTTCTTAACAGTAGTGGCCGGAACATTCTGCGCTAGAAGTTTGCCACATGCTTCGATGCACTCAATTAAACCAGCTTGAGTTTGATTGCGTTTTATTGCCGCAGTTAAGTTATCAACGATGCTTTGCCATTGCTCCTGTGTAACATGTTGATTAATGCCTCGGTCAGCAATAATTTCCACATAACGTTCGGCTTCAGCAATAAAAATCAGCACGCCGGATTCAGATACCGTGTGATGTAAATTATTTTC
>JBNKHI010000116.1:0-4915 GCA_050290265.1 Cellvibrionaceae bacterium | reverse complement strand
TCTCTGTCTTGATGCCGGAAGCAAAAGCGATGGTCTCCGCCTCGACTCGCGCGAACGGGTGCAGCCTGGCAATACCTTCGGGACCTTCGCCGTTCATCTGCAGCTTCGGAATACTGCCGTCATTTCCGTAGCTGAACTCCTGCACGCGCACAGAGCGCTTGTAGTTATTGCCACCGGGCAGTGAGCTGTCGTGATAGAAAAAGTAGGAGTGCCCTTTGTATTCGACGACGCCGGGGTGGTTGGTGTAAGTTCTCCCCGCATCCATGATGTCACCTTTGTAAGTCCACGGCCCTGTTGGTCTGTTACTGGTGGCGTAACTGATCTTCTCGCTGCCGCCGCCGCTGGCAGCGTAGACCATGTAGTAGGTGGAGCCTCGCTTGTAGAGCCATGGCCCCTCGACGAAACCGGATAGGCTGGCGGTCTGGATGCCTCCCGAGTAGCTGATCATGTCTTTATTCAGCTTCACGTATTGCAGCGTGCCGTTGCCCCAGTACATGTAGGCCTGTCCGTCATCGTCAATGAAGACGGTCGGGTCGATGTTGCTGGTTGCCCCCCGCGCCAGGTGCGTGCCAAGTGGGTCTGTGAACGGGCCGGCGGGGTTATCGGCAACTGCAACACCGATTCTGGAGCCGGAGTTGTTGTTCAGCGGCACATACAGGAAATACTTTCCGTCTCTTTCAGTGGCCTGCGCAGCCCAGGCACTGTCGTTGCCCCAACGGAACGTGTTGATGCTGGCCGGGGAGCCATGATCTGTCCAGTTCACCATATCCGTCGTGGAGTACAGCCGCCAGTCATTCATGGTGTAGAAGTTGTTGAGCGTGACGTCTTCGTCATGGGTCGTGTAGACGTACAGCGTGTCTCCGAATACTACGGGCGCTGGGTCTGCTGTGTAGTTGGTTTGGACGAAGGGGTTTTCACCGCGCGACCATGGGCCCGCATCTGCTTCTGCGTCGATAGCGCCTTGCTCGGAGTAGATAGCAAAGCCACTAAGGGTGCCGTTGTCGGTGCTGGCAGTCAGCGTGATACTGAGGTAACCATCGCTTACTGGCACGTCCTTGATCACTCGGGTGTAGGCCGTATCGTGACCCGCGGTGGTGTATAGATCAAGGTCGCTAAAAAGCAGTTGGTCTTCTACTGTAACGCTGAATGCGCGCGAACCCGCGGTGGTTTGATACAGCTCGTTAAAATGCAGCTCAACATCGTAAGTTGCCTCAGTAACGGGTATCTCATAGGAATACACGCCATAGCGCTCTGACTGATACAGGCTATCATCATCTGTACCCGCAATTGGGTCCGTAGTGGAGTTTGCCGAGCCTCCGCGATAGTATTGATCGGCTTGGTAGCTGATACCACCCACGGTCGTTTGATTGCCTCCCGCATTCACGGCTACCACCAAATCGCCACTGGTCATCACCCCACTTGACGAAGTGCTTGAAGAGGATGTGCTGGTACTGGCGCTACTGGAGCTGATGCTGGTAGAACTGCTACTTGAGCTTGTAGGGTTTTCGCCGCCACAACCACCGGACCCAATGCTGGTGGCAATAAGCGCCAGTGACAAAACTCGTTTATTCGCTATTGTCCAAATCATGAATGTGAATCACTCTGTTATTGATGTATTGAGTGGTGATCTCTTATCGTTATCGCGTACGGTAGAGCATTTTGAGTGAAGAACCGCCACTGACCTTGGCCCATTGTCAGCTATATCATATGATGAAATCTTTGAGCCACGTCTAATATTTAGTGTGAAGTGGTGGTTAATAGCGGGAAAATCAGACTTATATGACGCTCCGTTTCTGTCAATCAAAAGGGGCCCAAATCTCGAGTCTAATGAGATTTTGATTTCCCTGCTCGATAGACCGCTTTTAAATTAAAACGGTGGTAACGAAGACATATATCCGGCGTCTACCTGGAGACTTATCAAAATGGAGTTTATCTCGGCACCCTAATGAGATCATGGGGGGCGTCTAAAACAGCCACCCTGCTTCAAGAGCGATGTCCCTTTTCAGCCTCTTGTCAGGGCGGACAAATCGCTTTGTTCATCAATCATTTATTAATGTTGTTTTAAATTTAAATATGATAAATGAAAGGGGCAGGCATGGAGGGATAGAAATACATCAGTGGTGCACCGGGGAGCCGAATTTAAAATAGCGTTTCATTGCGTCTTATTAAGATTGGTGTCGTGACGAAATAATAGGGGGCGTCCATTAGCCAGTGAGTGCCCCTATTGTTTGCTTTGTTAATGAACAATGGTTCACAATGACTTTCTAGTCAATTTATTGTGGGTGTCCCATCAGGATGCGCTCGCAAGTGAAAAGTGTCCGCAATGGAGCCTGAATACCTGATCTAAGTGCTAATGATGGGGCTGGGGAATGGTAAAAAATATTCACGCTCTTGCCTTGGATTCGAACTATACTTTTGGGCAAAACTTTAGGTATACAGAGGGAGGCTGAGATTGAAACTGATGAAAAATATCGGGATCAAAAATATCTGGGGAGCCTTTTTACTCTTGTTGGCTATATGTCTCACGTTTATTATTCCGACGCTATCTTTGTCGACCAGTAAACCTATCGATGTCCCTTTTCTTGCTGGTACTGATGCTAAAAACGCACTCGTCTTTTTTGGTTTTGCGGGTTGTAGCAATACTTGTCCTACATCATTGGCTGTACTGCGAGATGCGTCATTAGCGGCGAGTGATAATCAAAATTCACTCGCAGTAGTGTTTGTTGACATTGATCGAAACAGTAGTCCGGTAAAAGCGGCAAGCTATGCCAAGCAATTTCATCCTAAATTTATAGGAGTTAATCCATCCTTTACCGAAATGGAAAAACTCAGTGCTGATTTTGGACTTAACTTTCAACAGGTTGGTGACAAAATTGAGCATAGGGGGCGTACTTACCTGCTAACAAAATTAGAACAACGATGGTATTTAGTTAAATCATACAATCCCGGCCAATTCGATTCTGAGATGATTGAAAAAGAACTACTCTAGGAGTACATTTTCAATGTTTACGGCATTATTTACGTGTTACGACCAGAACCATAGCTCTTATGTAAAAAAATGTTTTGCTGAAGATTTTAAGACGGCAGATAAAATTGTGCTCTCGGTTGTTGCCGGTTATTTTTTTATGCTAAGCGTGGGCACCTCCTGGCAGCATGGGTATTTTAAGCTTGGACTGATAGGCGGTGGTCTCGTCTTTGCTATTTGCTTTTTGGCTTATAAAACTATTGCCGGTACTTTGATGTCGCGAGCCATTATGGCTGTCGGATTAACTGCAATGATGGTGATTAGTGTTCAACAGACTAATGGGCTGGGTGAGGGACACTTTATTTTTTTTCTCAACATTACTATTCTAATACGCTACCGCGATATTCTACCCCTGGTTGTCCTTATTGCAGTGACTCTAGTGCATCATCTTTTATTCACCTATTGTCAGGCTATTGGATACGAACTTTGGGGGCAGCCATTAAAAATATTTTCCTGGGGTAATCAATCCTCTCTCGGGTTGTGGGCTCCGCTTATCTATCACCTTGTGTATGCGGTTCTTGGTGCGATTGTCGCTACTTATTATATTTATGAGGGCAATACTCGATTTTTGGCTTCGACTCGAGTTATAGGTTTGGTCGAAGAAGGTGCAAAAGGCGATCTTACTCAGCGCGTTAAAACTCAACAGCCCACACCGTTAACTACTACGGTTAATGGCTTATTTGAAAGGCTAAACCAAACACTCAGCGTGGTTAACGACATTGCCATAGAATTAAGTGTTCAGGCTGAAAAAAGTCACCATCAAGCCAAGGTAGGTACAGAACAAGCTGAAGAACAACAGCAAGCAATAACCAGTTTATCAACTGGTGCATCACAGATGGCAACAACAACAAAAGAAATTGCCCACAATGCTGAAACTGCTTCAAAAGAATTAGAGAGCACCGTTATGTTGAGTCAAGAGGGTGGCGCGTATGTAACGAACTTTGAAAAAACAACAGCAGAGCTTTCGCATCGTGTTAAGAGTGCAGCCAATGTCCTATCTGAGTTGGAGCTCGGTAGTCAACAAATTAGTTCGATTGTTGCCACTATTCGAGGCATATCGGAGCAGACGAACTTGCTAGCACTTAATGCTGCTATTGAAGCTGCAAGAGCTGGTGAACAGGGAAGAGGGTTTGCTGTTGTGGCAGACGAAGTGAGGAGTTTATCTCAACTGACGCATCAATCTACCGAGGAAATTTCTTCAATGATAAGTAAATTGCAGGTAACGGCGGAATCTGCAGTCACTACAATGAAAGATTGTTTTGAAATGAGTGAGGATAGTGTTCAGGAAGCTGGCAATGCTTCTATGAGTTTTAATCGCATAGCTGATGCAATACAGAATATCAGTGATATGGGGATACGGATTGCGACTGCCGCGGAGCAGCAGTCTATGGTTACAGACGAGATCAGTCGTAATGCTTTGAGTATCAATATGGGCGCCAATAAATTTCTAGAAGAGGCACAGTCTGCATCGCAAAACGCAGCTATATTGCAGCAATTATCTTCAGATTTGAAAAGTAAAATTCAACAATTTAAATTAATCTAGGGTTTATCTTGTTTTATAGACTTAATCTGAGATTCAAAATTGAAACAATTTTGAGGGTTTTTCGCTGATATTCTAAAACGGAAATGTGTAATTAAATTTATTGGGTTAATTACAATAAAGGGTACCTCAGAAAATAGCGAGAATTAGTGTAAGCTTACCAAAACCCTTAGGATTTAAGTGCCTCATATCTCAACTCAGCTTTTTTGATCCAGATTGTACGTTAAATTGTGGGTTAGTGCGTTCTTTAATGCTAGTACGATTCGACGTTTCCGGGGTATTCACTAGAAGCGTTTTGTAACCTTGGTATTCGTAAATCATTAAATGTTATAGTATCCGTTTAAGTTGTT
>JBNKHI010000115.1:0-5066 GCA_050290265.1 Cellvibrionaceae bacterium | reverse complement strand
AGTGGTTTGTGTTGATGCAGCTTGTGCCTCCTCGCTGCTGGCGATAGCCCAGGCATCTGATCATATTTTGCAGGGCAAATGTGAGGCAGCTCTGGTCGGTGGTGTTATGGTTCATAACACCCCAAATTTACTCATTGCCGGCTGTCAACAGCAATTATATTCAGCCTCCCGACCTGCGGCCCTGGATGAAAATGCCAGTGGTATGCTACCCGGTGAAGCCGTAGGTGTGCTGGTGTTAAAGGCATTGGATAGAGCCATTGATGATAACGATGATATTTATGGTGTGATCGAGGGCTGGGGTAATAATCACAATGGCCGTACAAATGGTATGGCGGCACCCAGTGTTCAGGCACAAGCGGAGTTGATCCGCGATGTGTATCGACGCTTTAAAATTGACCCTGAAACCATAGACATGGTTGAAGCGAATGCCACCGGCACTCGACTGGGGGATACTATCGAAGTTGAAGCCTTAAGTGCCGCGTTCCGCAGCTTTACTCACAAAACCGGTTACTGTGCACTCGGTACGGTAGAAAATAATATTGGTCACGCCTTTCAGGCTTCGGGTATGAGCCATGTGTTTAAAGTATTATTGGCTCTGGAACATGAAGAGATTCCCTCAACGCCCAATATTGCCACCATTAACCCGGCATTCAATATTGAGGCGACACCCTTTTATGTGACTCGGCAGACGGCTCCCTGGTCGAAAATACAACAGCGCCCGCGCCGTGCAGCCATTAATTCATTTGGCTCAACGGGCACTAATGTACATCTGGTGATTGCTGATCCGTCTGCCTGGATAGCGAACAGAAAAACGCAGCCGCAAGCAACGGTCACAACCTCGGCAACCCTGTCAGATTATCTATTCTGTATTTCAGCGAAAACAGCCACAGCACTGCGACAACGTTGTGAAGATTTAATGAGATTTTTTGAATCCCAGGGGGAGTGGGATCACCATAAACTTAGACAACTGTCGGCCAATCTTATCCTGCGGCGCAGTCATTTTAAACACAGGGTTTGCCTGTTGGTTCAGAGCATCGAGGGGCTGTTGCAGGGGTTGGCCTCAATCCTGCGGGAACAACCGCTGGATTATGTGTTTAGCGGAAATGTGCAGGGAAAAGTCGGGCCGGAGCTACAGTCTTTAGCTCAGAATCAATTGCAACAACTAACGCCGCACGACTGGCCTCGGACAGCGCTGTTGGTACTGGCGGATGCCTATGTTAAGGGTTTTCAATTGCTAATGACTAATTGCTTTAGTGCGGAAGAAAAGTACAGGCTACCTCTGCCAACCTATCCATTTGATAAACGTTTTTGCCGGATTAAGGGGGCGGGATTTCAGGGTAATCCTGTAAAAGAGCGCGTTGCTGTAAAAGAGAGCGTTGTAATGCCTCTGCCGTCTGCCAATTCACCCGTCCCGATGCAAGACCTGACGAACACTCACCAGGTTATTCAGATGATGATGGCGCAGATCACCGGTTACGATTCAGAACAGATCTCATTCTCGGCACCGTTTAGCCACTACGGGTTGGACTCATTAATGAGCACCCAGTTTCTGGCTGAAGTGAATGAGTATTTTAAACTTTCTCTGAGTATTCTCGACCTTGCTGATCATAATACGGTTGATGATCTGGTGAATTTAATCAGGGCACAGACAGACCCCGGCAACCGTGTTGACGGTGGGGATCTGCTCGATAGAGAAAATAACGCTGTGGCAGAGGTGAGTTTGCCGGTAAATTCCTCGCCTGCCTACCTATTGGACTCATTGCCCGATTATCTGTGCTATAAAAGCATCAAGGCGCAAGCCGTGAGAGATGATGTGACCCAGTGCGACTGGTCACATCCTGTGCTGACAGAACTCAATGCGCGTGGGATTGCGTTATTTCATCAGGGGGAGAAGTGCTGCTTCATTGCTCATCGGTCAATCGATATTGACGCTGTGTTGCAGTCATTGTCGACAGAAGAACAACAGGGCCTTATTTCCATGTTGCCTCCGCAGCGGCTGATTGCTCCCGTTTCTCAGGAGCAAGCCCGCAGCCTTTATCACTCTGAAGTCATGAAAGAATGCGCCTGGAACGTGCAGCACCTGTATCAGCTCCGCCAGGTTGACTTGGATATCTCACGTTTGCACCAGGCTTGGGCTTATGTGGTGAATAATCACGCTTTATTGAGAAGCCGGTTTTTGCCTGCGGGTAATACCTGGGTGCAAGTCGTAGAACCTTCTGTCACTGAATTCCCTGGTATCACTGAATTCTCTGGTATCTCTGACATCTCTAACGATAAAAACAACCTATATCCGGAAATCACTGTACAGCGCTTTCATGCTGAGCGGCTAGAGGATTTTCAAGCTTTTATTGTTCGACAGCGCAATCGTTTATTGCCAATAAATACTCTACCATTGTTGCAAATTTGGATCAGTGAGATAGGTGGTGAGCAATATATCGGGTTTGTTACTCACCATAGCGTCGCTGATGCTTTTACCACGACCTTGTTGTTTACTGAGTTGATGTCTTATTACGACAGCTTGTGCCGTGGCCAGGCGGTGGTTGTCTGCAAGGTTGCTGAACAATACTGGCAGTACAGCTTACAACAATTTAATGATTTTGTTTATCGGGATACTGCCAAGATCAGCTACTGGTCGAAAGTCCTGGCATATAATAATCTGCGCACAATATGTTTACCTTGCTGTTTACCTTACAAGGAGAAAACGCCCCTAGAGCAGAACCAAGAAAAAGAACAGCTAAAAAAAGCCGCTGTGCATGTACTATCGATTCCGCCAGTAGTGGCCCAACAGATTGATGAATTCACCCGTTTACACGGCGTTACTCTCAGTGATTTATTTACCAGTGCTGTAGGAATTTTACTGACACAAGTTTATGGAAATCGTAACATCACGGTGCAATTTGCCACTAATCAAAGGGATCGCAGCTCGCTGATGAACACCGCCGGCGACTTTACCAACCCACTGTTCTTTCCGTTACAGGTCGATGTTAATGAGTCGCTACTCAATACCGTTAAGCGTATCGGGCGTGAAAATTTAAACCATCTCGCCCATGGGAAAGTGGGTTTTACAGACCTACTTGCGTGTGCGGGCATTCACGGGTATGCAGAATATCACTCAGGTAGTAATGATATTATGATTAATGTTGTTAACCTGGATGCAGCGACACGTCAGACGTTTCAATCCTATGGCCGTTCGCTGTACGAGGATTTAGTCCGTCAGACGGCCACTGATACAAAAGTGCTGGCGGAAGGGTTATCGGGCGTGGGTGCGCTATTCTATCAACTGTTATGCAGTTGTGGGCAATTATATTTAATCATTGCTTATCGTGATCACTTGTTTGAGCGTAAAACCATCGAAGACATGGGAGATAAAATCTGTGCTTGTTTGACCTACATTCTTGAATTTCCTCAACATAAGATACAACAGTTGTTATTGGATCGAATGGAGAAAGAAGCGCGTGAGGGTAGGGTAGAGGACAAAGGCGCAGTTCCAAAGCAGGTATTATCACAAAAGCAGGTATTATCGCAAAAACAGCTATTATCGCACTGCCAGCGTCTCAATAAAGTAAGCACTGGACAGCCGGTATTTTGGTTTCACGGTGGTATGGGTGGGGTTGAAAGCTATCGTCGATTAGCCGCCCAGTCTAACAGACCTTTTTATGGCATTCAGGCGCGTGGCTGGATGAGCGACGATGAGCCAATTGTCGGTATTGAGTCTATGGCTGAGTATTATATATCGTTAATACAATCCACTCAGCCAGAAGGTCCCTATGATTTAGGTGGATTTTCTCTGGGAGGAATGATTGCTTATGAAGTTACTCGTCAACTTCAACAGAAAGGGCAGGTGGTCAACACCATTATGATGGTAGATACACTGGATACTAAAGGGCTAATGGACGTTAATGTTCAGTCGAAAAAAACCTTAATGCTGCAGGCGATAAATATATTTTTATTATCTACCGTGGCTATGACACCGTCTCTGATGCGAGAAGTAGGTATCACCCAAAGCGATGTGGATTTTACCTTGGATGAAAAGCGCTTTCTGGAACAATTGGTTGACAGTGCAATACGCAAAGGCTTAAAGCTATCGGCTGCAAAATTAATATCCTTGATCAGTAAAATCAGCGAAGTGCAGTCTGCCTATCAGGTAACAGCATTTAAGCTGAAACCGTTGCTAAAACCGCAGCAGCTTCAGTGTTATTTTATTCGTAATACAACTGGGATTTTTTTAGGCAGTTTGAAACCTTATTTTACGAGTCCTAAAGATAACATTGCGGAAAAAGTCGAAGGCTATTGCCAAACGTGGCAGCAACTGTTGCCAAATTTTACGTTATTGGATATAGATGCAACCAGTCATATGTCCATGCTGCTTGAACCTTTCACGAATGATCGGGTAGCTCGTTTTTGCCAACAGATCTATGGATAAGTCGCGTGTAGAATGGGGTTCTGCCCAGAAAGCAACCAAATGTCACACACTCCTCTATAACACAGAGCTGGCGGGTACTAAGCTCAGCACCCGACTACGTTGGCTAAGCAGTAGGCTATCGACTTTATTGCAGAGCCGTCATTGGGTGTCCTTCCGGTAGAAGCGAGGCGGTAGGCGATATTGACCAGGGGGCGCGTTATGCGCTCAAATTGGGCCATACCAATAAGATGATTACGACGGAATACAGTGGACCGGAGATATTGAACCTGATTGAGGCGGCCCATAAGGTTTGCGAGATAAGACCGGAAGCGGTGTTGAGGCGCGTCGTTTGGAGCTGTCACACTCTGACCACACAGCAGAAAGGTGGAGGTATTTGCTACCACTGCGGACCTTGAAATTGGTGGATCCTAATTTTTCAAGGAACTAATTGGCTTGATCATCCACCTATAACGGATATAGTGCACTTCCAATGAAGTGACTGTGCAAGCGACACACCACCGAACATGTTGATGTATCAATGAATATTTCCAGACCAGGATCACCGGGTTTATTTCATCCTGCAAGCACTGGCCTCGATCCGGCAAACACTCAGCCCCAAGCCACTCAAAAAAGGACAACGCCTGATTCACCGCGGGGATCAACA
>JBNKHI010000114.1:0-5145 GCA_050290265.1 Cellvibrionaceae bacterium | reverse complement strand
CTATTAGTCTTTTCGTCTTTCACTCTCATTAAAGACTATCGTCTTATCAACTGGCGAGTTGCTGGCGGTTTAATGGCCGTCATATTCCCAACCTATATGATTGGCGTTTTCGGTCTGATTTCGCTGCCTGAAAAAACTGTTTTATTTATTGTTTATATCGTCATTATTGTCTACTCGCTTAATTATATTTTTGCCTCTGGCATAAAAAAACCGCGGCGCTGGGTAGAGATTCCAGCACTCCTACTGGGTGGTTACGTGTCGGGGATATCGCTGTCCGGCGCACCGATTATTGCCGCCGTTGGCATTCAATATCTAGACAAAAACCAAATTCGTCCCACGTTTTTTGTACTTTGGGCTATCGTTTGTATCATCAAACTCATTACGCTTTATAGCTACGGGGTTAACTTACAGCTAATACATCAACTCTGGTTATTGCCCTGCGCCTTCGCTGGCCATTTTTTAGGTCTGAAACTGCATGACAGGCTACTTAAAATTCAAACCAGAGCCTTTTACCGAATGATGGGCATAGCACTATTGGTACTTTGCTTAGTTAGCATGGCGCGCCAACTATGGGTTTAACGCTTCCAGAAGTTTAAGCAAGCCAATAGGGTAAATATTGCAGTCAGCAGCTCCGTGCCGATCAAAAACTGTGCTATGTTCTATTAACGATCAATAGTCTCGCAATATGGCCCTCGCCACGACGAGATATTGCTCCCTAGAGCTTTGTGAGCAAAACCCTATGCCCCATTATTTTCGATGTAAACATTCTGGTCTCCCTAATCTACTGACGCGAAAACTAAAGACATTCGCGATAGTTACTATGTTGTTTGTGAGCAATGCAATGGTTCCGCTCTCTGCGAAGGAGCTTGTTGGCAATGTGCCTGACTTTGACGGCGAACGACTCAACGAGTGGTCTCAACTGTATGTCGACCTACTCACTGACCTGGATAAATTTTTACCCGACGACACTATTACGGCGCATGTTCGCCCTTTTGCGCGATCAATTCGAGAAGTTACTCAGGGTATCAGTGATTTTCACATACCACTTATTTGCGGCGATGCGATAAAAAACGACCTACAATTCGATTTTGCCACGGAAACCTTGCCGCCCATCGTTTTTGCGCTATATACCCAAAAAGGCCATCACCTCAGTAAACAAGCCATTATTAACGCGCCCTATCAATTAACAAATGAACGCATTAACACCCTAACCAGCTTTACACCTAATCACCTCGCGTTGCTTAAAGACATAACCAAGGCCTTTGCAAGTGCAGAAGAGTTGCTAGCGGCGGTATCAACAACCTTCAAAGCTCAGGCTGACACAACACTCAATACAGCTCAGCGCAGGGAGCTGCTATTAGCAGCATACCCCTATCACATTGAAGCCGACCGCATTCATATGGGCCTCTTTCAAGCCCCGCCAATTTACCCCTCAACATCCATACAGAGCAGCCTGCGCAAGCTTGTGGCAGGCCGTATAGACGGCTTTATTTTTTCTGCGGTGGCTGCCGAGCATATCATCGAAGAGGAGCAATTAGGTAGCAAGCTATCCAGAAACCTTTTCGATATCTTCAACACCTGCTTTGTCATTGCTAAAGATGTGCGAGGAACGGAATTTGACCGTAAATTCAGCAAAGCAATTGCGAGTTACAAGCGCTCTGGTGAGTACAATCGACTATTTAAAAGTATGGATGACGTTGAGCTGCGCTGGCTGGAGAAATATGCAACATCTGCACTAAAGCAATATAATGCACTACTGATGAATACAGCAAAAGACTGATTGAGGCTCATCGGAAAACTCACCTCGGTCTACTCCTTCCAACAATAAATTGAGTAGGTAAGCAATGCAATTATTCTATAAACCAACACAACGATAATGCCTCTAAAAAGCGCTCTAAATAAGAATGCTATCAATAATAAGCGGCCAGGTTTAAACAACGTGTTGGCAAGAGTTATTTCGGCAACCTTTTTACTGATATCAGCAACAGTGTCAGTGCCAACAGTGGCAGAGGAACTGGTTGGGAACGTTGCTGACTTTGGTAACGCTGAGCTCAAGAACTGGTCTCAAATCTACGTAGACATCGCTATGGGTCTTGGCCAATACCTGCCGGGCGATACGCTGACAACTCAAGTGAGACCATTCGCCCGATCCATTCGCGAAGTGTCGCAAAATATTGCCGACTTTCATGTGCCACTTATTTGCTCAGAGAAGTTCAACAAAGACCTACCTTACGACTTTGCCAGTGAACCATTAGGGCCCATCGATTTTTCGCTATACACCCGTAAAGATAGACCTTTAACCAAACAAGACCTTATGCAGGCTCGCTACGAATTGACAGAGCTACACCTTAATCCCTTGGATCAATTTACCCAGCAACAGAAGATACAGCTGAAAGCTATACCCGGCTCATTTACCACACAGAATGGCCTGGTAGCCGCAGCGGAAAAGGCCTTAAAACAGCCCCTGAGTGAAGAGCAAAAACAAGCGCTCACCATGGCGGCGTTCCCTTACCATATCGAAACAGACCGCATTCATACTAAGCTACTTCAGGCTCACCCGGTTCACCCTTACACGTCTGTCAAAAGCAGTATCCGTAAACTCGTTGCTGGGCGTATTGATGGCTTTATTTCATCTTCCATTGCATCAGAGTATGTAATGACTACAGAGCATCTAGAAAACAAAGTCAGCAAAGAATTCTACGAGGAGTATTATGTTTGCTTTGTCATTGCTAAAAATACCAGAGGCGGCAGTTTCGACCGCAAGCTAAGTAACGCTATCGCCCAGTTCAAAGCTTCTGGTGAATACGACATTCTAATCGCAGATTTCGTCCGCAAGCTGAGTGAAACTACTGACCGAATCAAAAAGACCGACGAATACGATAGCTCAAGCGAAGATGCTGAGAGACAGGATACCAAATGAAGTAATCCAATAAATTACTCATCTACTTAGACTAGTGCTGGTCAGACTAGCCCTGCTCACGCGGGTTCTGATATAGAGTCGCACAAAAACTCAGACACTATGGGCAGTCCAGCCGTCAAAGAAGGAAAAGCTGAGACAGACTGGCCGTTTGTTTTACGGGGCTCACCTCTGAAATTAATCGCCCATTTCAATCGCTGGACCATTATTATTTTTTGCCAATGCCAGCAACGCACCCACCTGAGCAGCTATGTGCTGATAGGTTTTGCCGATAGCTGAATCTGGCTCGCTGTAAACAGAAGGTTTACCACAATCAGCATTGCGCTGTATCGAGAGGTCTAGTGGCAAAGAGCCAAGCAGTACTGTTTGATACTCACGCGCAATCCGCTCGCCGCCACCGGCACCAAAAATATGTTCTTCGTGCCCACAGTTAGAGCAAATATGCGTCGCCATATTCTCTACCACACCTAAAATCGGCACATTCACTTTGCGAAACATTTCCACTGCTTTTTTTGCATCCAGTAAGGCAATATCCTGCGGGGTCGTCACAATAACGGCACCTGTCACGGGAATTTTTTGCGACAAGGTCAGCTGGATATCACCCGTTCCCGGCGGCATATCCACGAACAGATAATCCAGATCCTGCCATTGCGTTTGCGTAAGTAACTGCTGTAGCGCTCCGCTGGCCATCGGACCACGCCAGACCATGGGCGTATTCTCAGTAACCAGATACCCCATGGAATTTGATTGCACCCCCAAAGAAGCAACAGGCTGCATACTCTGCCCGGTTACTGCTGGCCGTTGTCCGCTCGCACCTAGCATCTGGGGCACACTCGGGCCATAGATATCGGCATCCAGTATGCCTACCTTGACCCCCTCCGCCGCCAGCGCCAGTGCTAGATTTACGGTAGTCGTTGATTTGCCCACTCCGCCTTTACCAGAGGCGACGGCAACAATATGCTTAACCGATTCTAATCCTGGCAGTTCCTGATGGCGCATTACTGGAGCTACCGCCCAAGCTATATCGACACTGACACTTTGTACGCCTTCTATACCCTGTAAGCCCGCACAGACCAAGTCTATGAGTTCAGATTTGATGCGGTCGACAGGGTAGCCAAACTTCAAGGCCACTTTCACACCGCCATTCGCGTCACAATCAAGTTGCTGTACTGCCCCTAAATCACCCAGCGTATGCTGACTAAAAGGATCGACAAAGGCGGCCAGAGCACTTTCCAAGCGGGTAACAACAGCAGAAGACATACATAAAACCTTAATATTGGCAAAGCAGAACAATCTAGATGGCGACACAAGCAATATGAACCTGCGGACCTTTGTAAAGCCGGCATCATACCAGAAGAAAAACCCGTCACGCTGCAATCAGAGGTCAGACAAAGGCCATATTTACCACATGCGTTTTTTGCAGACACTTTTTTTGCTATAGTGCCGCGTCTTTTTAGTTCAGGGCACCGCGTGACTAACCCGCAAGTTCTTATAGTCCGCCGCCCTATCAGCAATTTCCCGGCTAGCAGCACCTTTTCTGGCTGGGAGGCAATCATTTATTTACCCGGAATCGATATAGCCTCATGACATCAGCGCGAAAAATCCTCGTTACCAGTGCTTTGCCTTACGCCAATGGCAGTATTCACCTTGGCCATCTGGTGGAATACATTCAAACGGATATCTGGGTTCGATTTCAAAAAATGCGAGGCCATACTTGTACTTATGTGTGCGCCGATGACGCTCATGGCACTGCCATTATGTTAAAAGCCGAACAACTCGGTTTGACACCAGAACAGCAAATTGCCAACGTAAAGGCAGAGCACGAGCGCGATTTTGGCGATTTTGGCATTGGCTTCGATAACTACCACTCGACCCATACGGAAGAAAACCGCGAGCTGTCGAGCCTGATCTATAAACGCTTGCAAGCCAATGGACACATCGCCATCCGCACCATTACGCAAGCGTTTGACCCAGAAAAAGAACTGTTTCTGGCAGATCGTTATATCAAGGGTACCTGCCCTAAATGTAAAACTGACGACCAGTATGGTGACAACTGTGAAGCCTGTGGCGCAACCTACGACCCGACCGAGTTGAAAAACCCGGTGTCAGCGGTTTCCGGGGCCACACCGGTCACCAAAACGCACGTGTAGCCCTTGCGTTTGCACTCCATGCAGACGCTCTCATCCCGAATAGCAGGACTCCTCCCGACGAGTCGCGCGGTGATGACC
>JBNKHI010000113.1:0-5316 GCA_050290265.1 Cellvibrionaceae bacterium | reverse complement strand
TTGAAACTGTGGAATGGCAGCTGGGGTTGTTCTTCTTTGAGGAAGAGTATGATGTTACATCGGAAGCTTTTGATACCCTGGCCGGTAGTACACCGGATGGTTTTACCTTGCAAAACCAGAAAACCAGTTCCTGGGCGGTATTCAGCCATGTCGATTGGGATGTGACCGATCAATTTGTGGTCTCGCTCGGGCTGCGTTACAGCGAAGATAAAAAGAAGTTTAGTGCGCGGCGAATCTCAGTGCCTTTCGCCACACAGCTCTTCGATGGTGGAGTGCCAACTAGCGCTCCCATTGAAAAAAATCCCAGTGATGAAGTTGTCAGTTGGGATATCAGTGGTACCTACTTTGTAAATGACGATATTAATGCCTACGCACGCATAGGCAGTAGCTTTCGTGCGCCGTCTATACAGGGCCGGTTACTGTTTGCGCCAGGTGATGGTGCTGACGCAGTAACAGTGGCTAAAACAGAAGATATCATTTCCTATGAAGCAGGCGTCAAGTCAGAATTGTTTGCTCGTACACTTCGTCTGAATTTCGCCACTTACTATTACCAAATGAACGATCAACAATTAACAGCCATTGGTGGTGATATCAATATTAATAGGCTAGTGAATGCTGATGAGACAGAAGGCTACGGTTTTGAAACGGATATTACTTGGTTGCCTTCAGATAACTGGCTGATTACTGCTGGCTTGAGCTTTAACCATACTGAGATTCAGGATGCGGATCTGGCGGTTGGGGTCTGTGGATCGCCCTGTACGGTAATTGATCCTGTCAATGGCAGTGGTCAGGCTATGATCGATGGCAATAGCCTGCCGAATGCGCCGGAGTGGATTGGCAACTTTACTATTCGTTACGGTATTTCGGTCGGTGCTGGGGAACTATACGTGCTAACGGATTGGTACTACATGGATGAAGCGAGCTTTTTGCTGTATGAGTCAGTTGAGTTCACCGCAAAAGAGCGTGTTGAGGGTGGCCTGCGGATTGGATATCTGTTTGACAATGATATGGAAGTTGCAGTTTATGGACGTAATATTCTCGACGAAGACTATGCAGTTGCTGGTGTAGATTTCAATAACCTTGCTGGCTCACTGAATGATCCTGCCGTGTGGGGAATCCAGTTTAGAAAGAATTTTTTCTGAACCTTTGACAAGAGATCGTAGTCGTTATGAACGAGAAAAAAATTCTGGTTATTGGCAGTGTGAACGTCGATCATGTACTGCGTGTTAACAAGCTGCCCAAGCCTGGTCAAACCGTCTCCGGCAACGGTTACGAAATCGGCGCTGGAGGGAAAGGAGCTAACCAGGCTGTTGCCTGTGCCAGGCTTGGAGGCAACACTTCATTTATCGCTAATGTAGGTGAGGATCTGTTGGGCAGTAGTATGGTTGAGCAGTTTGCTCGTGAAGGTATCGATACTTCCCTGATTAAGAAAATCGACAGTGTCAAAACTGGTGTTGCTTTAATATTGGTTGATGCGGCTGCGGAGAATGTTATCGGTTTATCAGGTGGCGCCAATGACACCGTTTCAGTTAGTCAGATTAACCTCCAGGAGGAAGCCATAGCTGCAGCCGATTATTTATTGGTGCAACTGGAAGTTCCTTTGGCGACAGTTGAAGCCGTGGCAGAACTTTCCAGAAAGCACGAGACACCCCTGGTACTCAATCCAGCGCCGGCAGTTAAGCTTTCTGATGCCCTGTTAAGCAAGATTGATATCCTTACTCCCAATCAAACTGAAGCGGAAGTATTGACGGGTATTCAAGTAAGGGACCAGTCAGGTGCGGAAAAGGCTGCTCAATATCTGCATGGCAAAGGAGTTAGAGTGGTCATTATTACTTTGGGAGGTGATGGTGTGTTCTTTTCTTGCGAAGGTGAAAGTTTAGTGGTGCCTGGCATTAAAGTCGCTCCAGTGGATACCACCGCAGCAGGCGATGCATTTAATGGTGCCTATTTGGCAGGCCTGGCGCGAGGGCTGTCTGAGGTCAAGGCATTGCTCTTTGCAAACCACTGCGCGGCGATTTCTGTGACCCGTCCTGGAGCGCAGCCGTCAATTCCTTACTTTAGTGAAGTACAAAAGATTTTTGAGAGTTTGTCGGACGGGAGGGTACCATGATTTTTCTCAAGGCTGGAAACACCAGGCTGGGGTGTTTTAGGCGGGTGAAATGTCTTCTGGTGATGTTATTAGCTGCAGTGACGACTAATGTTGCTTTGTCCGCCGGGTTGGTGTCAAACCAGAGTAATCCAAGCAAGGAGCATCCACGCCGGATAATTCTCGACGTAGATACTGGAATTGATGACGCATTGGCTATTATTCTTGCTCTGCAATCGCCGGAATTAATAGTTGAAGCGATTACAGTGGTGCAGGGAAATGTTCCTGTCGATGTCGGTGCGGAAAACACTCGCAGAATCATTGGCTTGGCCAATCGTAATGACCTTGTTGTTGCTAAAGGCGCGGCTAAGCCTTTATTAAGAAAGCTGATTACAGCCGAGTTAATCCACGGTGAGAATGGTCTCGGTGGCGTAGTATTGCCAGAAACGGATAAAAAGCTCGATAGCCGTCATGCCGTGGATGTAATTCTGGATATCGTTAATGCAAATCCTAACGAAATCACGCTGGTGACTGTCGGTTCGTTAACTAATCTGGCGCTGGCTTTGCTAAAAGACCCCGGTATTGCCAAAAAAATTCCCGAGATTATTTTAATGGGCGGCGCCGTTACAACTGGTAATGTCTCACCGGTTGCAGAAGCGAATATTTTTCATGATGCAGAAGCAGCGAAGATCGTTTTCGAGTCGGGTATTCCTATTACCATGGTTGGTTTGGATGTTACCCATCAAACACTCCTGAACCACAAACATCAAGCATTGATGGCCAAAAGCCGGTCTCCTATGGCAAAGTTTGCTGCGGAAATTTCAATATACTACATCAATATTGTTAAGAATCTTTTTCATGGTCAAGGCGGTGTTGCATTGCATGACCCGTTAGCGGTCGCGGTGGCTATCGATAAATCACTGGTCACCAGTTATCCCATGCAAGTTCAAATTGTTACCAGTGAAGGGGTTGCTTACGGACAGACAGTTGTTAATCAGCACTTGATGACAGAGGCAGTTGAGGAGCGGGACGGGCGTTTAGTCATCAGCGCTTTCGGGCGTGTGGAGCCAAATGCCGATGTCCCGATGCAGGTGGATCGTCAGCGGTTTATCGATATGTTTATGACGCGAATTTTGGCGTCACCAAAATAGCATTCCGGTAGGTAGGAAATTAGAAATATTAAACAGGTTAAAGGCAGAACAATATGTTTGTTCTTGAAAGTTACGCATCCGCCGTTATTTTTTGTGTCATTACAATGTTTTGTTGGGGCTCCTGGGCAAACACGCAAAAACTGGCGAGTAAAGATTGGCGTTTCGAATTATATTATTGGGATTATGCCATTGGTGTTTTGTTACTTTCTCTGGTTTTTGCCCTGACTCTGGGTAGTAGTGGCGCAATCGAGGGAAGGCAGTTTTATGCGGATATTGCTCAGGCTGAATGGCCTAATATATACAATGCCTTAATTGGCGGCGTTCTCTTCAATGCAGCCAATATTCTCTTGGTTGCTGCAATTGCGTTGGCAGGTATGTCGGTTGCCTTTCCCGTAGGCATTGGCCTTGCACTGGTAATTGGAGTGGTGGTTAATTATCTGGCGGATCCTTTGGGTAACCCGTTATTACTTTTTGGCGGTGTGGCGTTGGTTGCCATCGCTATCGTTCTCACGGCCGCCGCTTACAAACGCTTGAACTGCGAAAGTTCTGTGAGTACTAAAGGATTGGTTCTTTCGCTGGTTGCCGGTGTGCTGATGGGTTTTTTCTACCGGTTTGTCGCTAACTCAATGTCTACGGACTTTGTCAATCCGGAAGAGGGAAAACTTACACCCTATACTGCGGTTGTTTTTTTTGCTGTAGGACTGTTCCTCAGTTGTTTTATTTTTAACACGCTCTTTATGAAAAAACCGGTTGCCGGTGAGCCAGTCTCGTACTTGGATTATCTTAAGGGAAGTTTCAAGATGCATTGTATTGGAGTCCTCGGAGGCATAATTTGGGGAACGGGGATGTCTCTTAATATTTTGGCATCGGGTCAGGCGGGATTTGCCATTTCATACGGGCTTGGTCAGGGGGCAACAATGATTGCTGCTTTCTGGGGCGTTTTTATCTGGAAAGAATTTCAAAATGCTCCAGCTGGCACCAATAAGCTTATCAGTCTTATGTTCGTTTGTTTTATCTTGGGGTTGGCATCTATTGTTGTCGCGCGCTTGAACTGATTTTATTGTTGGTCTTCCCGGACTAGGTGATTTGGCCCAAGAAATGATTTAGGAAAACTCTGATTAATTCGGTATTGACTCAGCGGAGTCTCTAGCGCGCATTGGCTAGGCGCGTTGCGAAGGGGCAAGGCTGGTTGTCCTTATCGAGCAACGCAACGCCGTCCAATGTGCGCTAAAGGCTTGCCCTTCGGGGCTTTGTGTCGAATTAATCAGAGTTTCCTTAGATATATAAATAGCCTGCTAAGTACGTAGGCTTTCAAAATACAAAAGACTATTGTCAATAGGTGGGTTGTAGCACAAGAATCGCGGTTAAAATACGGGCTGCCCTAATAAGTCAATAACGCGGCTATATTAAGTAAATTAATTAAACAAGCAGCCATGCTGCAAGGTTGATGTAACCCCGTTAATCGATAGCCTGATTGTCTCAAAAGATGTTTGTTACGTCTTTTTTATAGCAGCAAAAAAATACAGAAGTGCTCCCATACAGGCGTAGGCTGTAGCGATTTGATAAGGGAGTGACTGCAGATTATCCAAACCCGTTAGTTTCCATGGAAGATACATGCTGGAGTTGGCTAAGACTGAATGAATAATACCAAATAGACTTAACACTGAGCACAGCAGACAGATATTGGCTGCAGCTTTAAATTTTCCCTCAATAATCCAGACAACCAAAGCCCCCCAAAGTAAACTGGTTAGGATGTAGCCGTTTGACAGTACCCGAAGCAATAAAAAGCGGTCATACCATTCGGCACTAACTACAACAAAAGTGTCTATTCCTCGTTGACTTAAATTGAAATCCACCTGTTGGAAAAGCTCGGCAGTCTTACTGTAAGCGTAATTGAAAACAGCCGGAATAATTGCCACCATAAAGGCGGGTGCATGGCGTGTTTTACCTTCGGAAAAAGCAACTAAAACGATATCGCATGCAACTATTACCAGAATAGGTTTCAATACTGCATCGGGGATCATTAGAGAGCCAAAGCTGATCAAGCCGAGAAAGCCTGTTAGGGCGATTACACTTATT
>JBNKHI010000112.1:0-5321 GCA_050290265.1 Cellvibrionaceae bacterium | reverse complement strand
CTTGCTCGCCGGATGAGTGATTCATGTGCGGAAAGCTACCGCGAAGAGTTCGATATTTCAGCGCCAGAATGGCGTGTGCTTGCGCACCTGGCTGAAGTGGAAGAGCAAAACTCTCGGGATATTGGAGACATTGCGGTTATGAATAAATCTAAGGTGTCGCGTGCTGTCAATGCATTGTTTGGTCGTGGCTTACTGGCGAAGCGAAAAGATGCGGATGATCAGCGGGTAACGTATCTGTCGTTAACAGACTCTGGTCGCGCCCTTTATCAGGCCATTGCCTTGCGTGCGCTGGATTGGGAAAAACAGTTGATCAGTGCATTGGATGCGCATGAATACCGCGATTTTATGAGAGTACTAACCAAGCTCGATAGCCGGCTGACTGAAATGGGTGTGGCAGGCAGAAATGAGGGGGCGATGGAGGATCTTGAGACCGCATCATAACGTTGGATCATCTTGAATGGTGTACAAGCTCTTCATGCTTGTTGTCGCATTTGTGTGGTGAGAGCATTCGTATTCGTAAAAAACTGCCGCAGGAAAACGAGCATAATCGCGCGAAAAAATAAGTTAATTTGCTTGAGAAAAATGCATCATTTGATGCGTTTTTTTTTGCCTGTTTTGGGTCTACGTAAAAGCTGCCGTTGGTATGAGAGTTGCGCATGCCTCAGATAATGTGCAGTGGTTGTGAGCTGCCGGTAGGGCATAGGTTACCTGTGTGCCGATGATATCGTGATAGGTGGCGTAGAGTCAGTATAGCCAGGGGCTGGTAGACCTCAAGTGCTTGCTTTTACTCGATAGAGCAGTGCATAGAGCACCGGCACAACACCTAGCGTTAAAACGGTTGAAAATAACAGCCCGGCCATAATAGCAATCGCCATGGGTTGCCACATGTCGCCGCCACCGAAATACAGCGGCAGCATACCCAGTATGGTAGTGGCGGTGGTTACCAGTATTGGCCGTAACCGCTGCTGTGATGCTTCCAGAATGGCCTCGTCGGGCGGCAGCTGATTATCCTCTTGCTCAATTTTAATGCGCTCGAGCAGCACGATGGCATTGTTAATGACAATGCCCGAGAGTGAGACAATGCCCGAGAGTGAGACAATGCCTAGCAAAGTCATAAACCCAAATACCGAGTTGCCTGCCAGCAAACCAAAAATCACGCCGATAATGCCGAGCGGTATCGTGCTTTTTTGTGGGTGGCTGGGGTGGGTTGCCGCATATTCTGCCATCGCCCTATGGGTATATGGTGGAATCATCTATTGGCCTCTTTGCGTCATTTTGGTGCGCGCATGTGTTTATTTGATGTGTTCGCCATCAGATTGGTTATAAGGTGTCCGTTTTGGTGTTTTTTGCGCGTAGATGACCTATATATTAAAGGCCAATACTTGTAGTTAGTAAATGTTAATGATTATTGTTACTATTTTTAGGTGGCGATATTTTCTTGTGATCGGCAGAAAATGCCAAATTTGCATTGTGGTTAAAATTTTTCGCTGCCTTCGCTTTGAAATTCGAGCCATTATTTAAAATGCATAGGTATAGACTCAATTAAGAACGAACAAGAAAAATTGCCTTTGTAATATTGTCGTGAGTAGGGAATCGGCAAGCGCGCCAAAAAGAAGCATGCACAAAGGCGAATCCGACCTACAACTAAGTAAACGTTCTATCGGGAGAGTCGTTATGAGTAAACACCAATATTTTAGTCGCAAGCTACTGGCCAGTGCTGTATTGCTGACAGCAGCGAATGTTCCATTTGCCGTTGCTCAAGGAGGGCTTGGAGAGCTTGAAGAAGTTACGGTATTCGCGCAAAAAATTCCTTATCGCGGTGATGTGCCGTTAGAGTCGCTGCCACAACAGGTACAAGTGCTCTCCAGTGACCTGCTGGTACAGACGGGGAAAATTGAATTTCAAAATGCACTGGATCTCGCAGGTGGTATTGCCAGACAAAACAGTTTCGGTGGCCTGTGGGACAGCTTCGCCATTCGTGGTTTTGCCGGTGATGAAAACCTGCCTTCCGGTTACCTGATTAATGGTTTCAGCGGTGGCCGTGGTTTTAGCGGTAACCGCGACACGTCTAATGTCGAGACCATCGAAGTATTGAAGGGCCCTGGCTCAGCGCTTTACGGCCGTGGTGAGCCTGGCGGTACGATTAACGTAATCACCAAGAAACCTCAGTTTGCGCAAGAGGGTTATATCAAGGCACAAGTGGGGCGTTACGATATGTATCGTTTGGAAGGTGACTACACCAATGCACTGACAGAATCCGTTGCTTTCCGTATTAACGGTTCATACAAAGATTCAGAAAGTTTCCGTGATACGGTTGAAATGGAAAAAACGACATTGACACCGTCTTTCCTCTTTTTGATATCTGATAAAACATCCCTTAATTACGAGTTGGAATATCTGAATCAAGAAGCCCCATTTGATCGCGGTATCGTTGCGATTGATGGTGATCCTGAAGTAGTTTCTATTTCTAATTTTTATGGTGAGCCTGGTGATGGCCCTATCGAAATTAAGGCTCTGGGCCATCAATTTCTGTTGCAACATGATTTAAATAGTGACTGGTCGATTTTGGCTGGTTTTGGTTACCGTGAGTCGTCGTTCGAGGGTTTTTCCACCGAACCAGAATTATCGGGTGGTCGGCAGGTACTCACCCGCGCAAGTATTCAGGCCGATCTTGGGGTTGGGCCAAATGAGTTTTTAAATCGCCAACGCCGTTATCGAGACTATGATGCAGAAGATTTGTCTGGCCGCCTGGAAGTGACGGGTACCTTTGATACCGGTAGCATGAAACATCACTTTCTAGCGGGTGTTGATGCCTACAATTACGAGTTGGATAGTCTGCAATTGCGTGGACGCGATAACTTCAATGATTCGACCTATTTTGTCGATGTATACAATCCTGTGCACGGTGCAACTCGTGATGTGCCGAACACGATTACTAATCAAGTTGAAGAACAGAAAGCCTGGGGTGCCTATTTTCAAGATCAAATTGATTTATCTGAGCAGTGGAAAATGTTGCTGGGCTTGCGTTACGACGATTTTACGCAAGACATCGAATTTCGTGAGTCTGTTAAGGAGCCCAGTCATCAGTCGCCAACAGCTACGAGTCCCCGCTTTGGCCTGGTTTTTGAAGCGACTGAAAACCTATCTTTTTACGGGAGTTATGCCGAAGGGTTCCGCCCTAACAGTGGTGCGGGCTTTGGTGGTGTAGCCTTTGAACCGGAAGAAAGTAAATCATACGAACTGGGTATGAAGTGGGCATCGGCAAACGGTGGTGTAACGGGTACGTTAGCGCTGTTCAAAATGGAAAAGTCCAATATCGTAACAGCTGACCCGGTTAATTCTGGCTTTTCGGCAGCGTTGGGCGAAGCAGAAAGTAAAGGTGTTGAACTGGATATTTCTGGCAAGCTGACTGATACGTTGAGCCTAATGTTCAATTATGCTTACGTGGATGCAGAAACAACCAACGAAGTGATCAATGCTGACTGGGGTGTTACTATTCCAGCGGGAAGCCCATTAATTAACATTCCTGAGAACAGTGCCAACCTGATGCTGACGCAGGCGTTTGAAATCGGCGGTTCGGCGGCTACCATTGGTGCATCAATTAACTATGTTGATGACCGCTTGGGTGAAACTATTGATCCCACTTACACCTTGCCGTCTTACACGTTGTTGAATGTGTTTGGTTCTTACCAGGCCACCGAAAAGGTTAAGTTGAACTTGACCATCGACAACATTACCGACGAAAAGTACTACGTGAGCTCTTATCACAAGTGGTGGACTACACCCGGTACGCCTGTTACCTACACCCTAGGTGTAACCTACAGTTTCTAGTATTGGCTGATACAGTAGAGTGTAGTTGCTAGACAAGAGGGGCTTTGCCCCTCTTTTTCCTTGCGATATAGCTAATCACTGTATTCTGGTGGTCTTATCACATGACATTGCGCAATACATCAACAGCTTACGGTAGCGTGGCAAAAGCTTTGCACTGGCTAGTCGCACTGTTTGTTCTTGTTGATTATATTTCCGTTTATTTTAAATATTGGTTTACCGAAGATGGCTCTATGGTAAACATGTTGGCCCTGCATGTGCATGTTGCGGTGGGGGTGTCGGTAGGGGGAGTTGTTGCTCTGCGTGTGCTATGGCGTTTAACCAGTTGTGTACCCGCGCCCTTAATTGAGCACAAGCTAGAGCTCCTTACAGCAAAAATTGCTCATGCTGCCTTGTACTTTCTTATGATTGCCATGCCGTTAACGGGTTATCTCTTTTCCAAGACTGTGCCCGACTTTGGGCTGTTTACGCTGCCAGTATTTGGCGAAACAGGCCTTGGGCAGTGGTTGGTTAACGATATGGGGCTGGCGCTGAATGAAGATATCCGAAATCCTATGCGTACCTTGCACCGGGATATAGGCGGGCGATATGTTTTTTGGATTTTGATTCTGGTGCATGTTGCGGCAGCGCTGTATCACCATTTCGTCAGGCGCAATAATACTCTGGTGAGGATGCTTCCGGGTAAGCGCTAGAAAGCTGAATGTCTTGCTCGAGGGTATTAACCGATTGATTGAACGTGCAGTCCGAGGCAATATGGCCTTGGGAGAGCAGGTTGCGACAAGATAATTGCGCAAGACAATAACGACAATCAAAGAGTTAATGGTTATGGCGGGAATAAAACTGGATCGTATCGATATCAACATACTGGCCGAGCTACAGCGGAATGGGCGCATTACCAATACTGATCTGGCAGATGCCGTGGCCTTATCGCCAAGCCCCTGCTTAACGCGAGTGAAGCGGCTGGAAAAAAATGGTTATATCACCAGTTATAATGCGCATATCGCATTGGAGAAGCTGGGCGAAACGGCGACTATTTTTACTGAGGTGACCTTGAGTGATCACCACATGAAAAACTTTGCCAAGTTTGAGCAGAAAATCAAAACCGTTGATGAAGTTATCGAATGCCATCTTATTAGCGGTGGCTACGATTACCTGCTCAAATTCATTACTCGCGGCATCATTCACTACCAAGAGCTTATCGAACAAATCCTCGAGGGTGATTTTGGTATTGCCAAATATTTCAGTTACATCGTACTCAAGTCGCCGGTAGTGAAATTGCATTACCCGCTGACCACGTTATTTAAAGATGAGCGTTAAGTGAGCATTGTTTATAAATCAGAGGTTAATCGTGGGCGTCATTGGCTCCATTGCAGATCTTTTAAGGATACCATTGCAACCCCTTCCTTTGGCCTATCTCGCACAGCTGACCATTGCCTCCATTGGCCTCTGGATTATCTTGGCAGCGCTGCTTGGCTGGCGTACACGCACATTAC
>JBNKHI010000111.1:0-5373 GCA_050290265.1 Cellvibrionaceae bacterium | reverse complement strand
ACGGGTTCAATTGGTATGTTGCCGTCCGCTTCATTGAACGATAGCCAGGCGGGTTTTTACGAGCCAGTTCACGGCTCGGCCCCGGATATTGCTGGCCAGAATATTGCGAACCCATTAGCGACAATTATGTCTGCGGCCATGATGCTACGTTACTCGTTAAATGCGGTCGAGTCTGCAGACAAGATTGAACAAGCGGTGCAGCAAGTGCTGAATGACGGACTGCGTACAAGTGACATTATGTCGCCAGGCATGCGCAAAGTATCATGCTCTGAGATGGGCGATGCTGTAGTCGCTGCCTTGCAGTCCGTATGAAGAGTAGATGATTGGTATTGAAAAACGGCGCTTTTCTGCGCCGTTTTTTATGCCCGAGTTAGTGGGGTTGTTGGTGATTTTGGCGGTTGCTTATTTCGGATACATCCACAAGACTAAAATCATTACGACCAGATTTTTTAATGTAATACATGGCCTCGTCAGCCTTTTTAACAATTTCTCGGCTATCTATTTTAAAACCCTTGGGCACGTAAGCTATTCCTATGCTTGCGCCAACAGAGGTAATGTTGCCATCTTTTAATACAATTTTCTGGTTTAAGGATGCAATTAACCGGGCCGCAATCAATGTTGATTGGGGTGGCTCCATATCATTCAATAAAATTGTAAACTCGTCCCCACCGTGGCGTGCTACGTAATCGATATCTCGGACGGCCGCGCGTAATCGATTAGCGATATGTGTAAGTACTTCGTCACCCGCATGATGGCCCAGCGTATCGTTTACCTGCTTAAATCTATCTAAATCGATCATCATTAATGTCAGGCTGTGCTGACCAGAGCGCTCACTACTCAAACGCTGAGAAAGCTCATCGTCTAGCCCCATTCTATTGCCAAGATTCGTCAAAGAATCCGTTCTTGCCATATTGTAGGCAATTAATGATTCAGATTTAAACGTGGTGACATCGTTAATGACACCCTGGATAGAGTTTGCATCAATAGGCGTAAGACTAATTTGATACCAGCGATTGCCTTGACTACGTTTATTCGGTAGGCAAAATTCAAACGTAAATTCTTCCAATTTATCAAAGCTGTTCGCTATCTGGTTGCGTAATTTGATGTCATTGGGTGCCAGGTTATGGAAAAAGTCTTGGCTCGCTGTCGCTGAGTTCTCATTGTAGATGCCCAATTGCTGACAAGCTCTGTTTAAGGACAGAATTTCTGCTTGTCGGTTGGCAAGAAAGATACCTGTTTGGGAATTGTCAAAGATAGACTGGAAGCGTTTATGTTCAATAGCTTGTAATTCTCGCAACTGGCGTTCATTTTTTAAAATATTATACATACGCTCAATCAGTCGATTGATATACGCAATCAATACTCCAATTTCAGAACGGCGCTCAGATTTGGGACAGCTCAGTTTGTCGCCCTGGTCAATGTTGACGGATGCAATTTGTTCCATAAGCTGCCGAGATTTTGGCCGCATAATCAGCCAGGCGGCAATGATCAGTGCGAAACTGATTGAAAGCGTCTGAATAAACAGGGGATAGAAGGCCATATACCAGATTCGTCGGGTCTGCAGCGTAAGCTGTTGCTGGTTTAGCCATACTTTTATTTCGCCAACAGGCTCCGTTTTGTCGAAGGGTGAAAATACCTGCCTTGACTCCATTGTTAGAGTGCTTTCAGCTTCTGGCAGATTGCCTTTGACAGCGTCTGATAGCTCGCTACCGTTGCTGTCCAGAATAGATACCTTAGAGATGAGTTCGTTAGATAGGAGGCCTTTAGCGAGCTCTTTTGCGAGTTTGTCATCGTTTACGAAGCAGGCAATTTGTACACTGGGTAGAACGGTCTGAACCAGGCTTTGAACAATGTCAGCGGATAAGCTTTCTACCTGGGATTTAGAATAGTAATAACTGTAAATAAGTGTAATACCGCCAAAAAAGGTCGTGATCGTAAGGATCAGCCCTAAAATACGGGTTACTACGCTATGTCTAAGTGAAATCGCCACGTTTAAGCTCGTCGCTGCCTGATATTCAAGCGTTATTGTATAAAGGTGACTATTTTAGATGAATTTAGCGTCATTTGTTATAGGTAAACTGACCGGTGGTACAAGTGCTTAGGCCAATTGCGTAAGGCCGGCAAATAATCGGTTCTTATTGCCGCATTGTAGTGCAATTTAGGAACGATGGCATTGCGACCTGTTTTTAGCTGATATTGACACCCGGTCCGGCCCGTTATTTCCCCCAGCCTGGATACTCTATTCTACGAAAGTGCCCATTAGCCCGCCAAGGTTACTGCGATAGTAAATAAACGACTTTAACTTGGTCGTTGATCTGAGTCACGGGTACATAACCAATTGCAGATTTATTGTCAGCCACAGCCGCTAATACCTCTTTCGTGCTGCTGAGCTTTCTCGGTGGCGAACTTTTACCGGAAAACAGCAGCCGTGCCCAGTAGCTATTCACTTCAGCTAAATCCCGATCAACCAAATTTTTATAAAAGATTGCTCGCATTTTGGAGTCATTATCTATATCCAGGGGTATCGCTGTAGTGCGTCCATCCAATGTATTTTGTCGCCCCATAAAAATGTTAATAATCGCTTTCTTATCGACTTTGTCCAGATCTATAGCGGGATTAACAATCACAGCCAAGTTTTCTGCATAGGCCCCTGTAATGCATAAACTAACACTCAGGAAGATACCTATTAACCAGTGGTAGCACTTTGTTTTGTGTATATTCGTTACGGTAGCCATCAGAAAACAAAATCCAAAACTACGCTGAGTACGGTGGCATCTTTATCCCAATTATTTTCGTTTACCCACAGTACCGAATTGGAGGATTTACTTCTGACACGTTCCGCCTGTAGCTTGATGGCTACATTGGGGGCAATATCTATACGGCTACCCAGCGCAATAGTGTATTGATCATTGACGGGAGAGGTAAACGCCATAGATCCGATGCTCGGTACGAGTGAAATCCGTTGATAACTATGGGGTTTAGTTTTAGAAATTACGATGTAAGGCGTCCATCGTTTGTACTTGTAACCAACACTTATATAGCTGGAGAGGTTGTCAGGGGTTGTATTTTCTCCTGACTGCCGTAAACGACTAATGCTACCTTGTAATCGCCATCGACCTGTATCGTAAGATGAGCCTAGCGTGTAGTAATCGCTGTTGAATCCGCTTGTTTGGAAGCTCGCTAAAGGAGGATAAATATCTTTTAAAAAAGGAACTTCGACGGATAATGTTTTAACGTTAAAGTGCGAATACGAAAACCTTATCAATAGTTTGTCTACCTCAACGCCAGTAATAAACCCAGCGACATAGCTGTCGCTGACATCTACTTTGTAGAAGCTATCGGAATAAACTGCGTTATTAAACTTTCCGCCATAGCTCTTTAACTCGACACTTCCCCAGTCTGTATACAGCGTTTTCGATACGTCGATGCCGTCAAATTGCGAGCTGACATGGATGCCGTAGTAGTCGACGGGAGGTCTGGCCCAAAGTAGTCCATAACCAACATCTAATGAATCAGCTCGGAAAAAATTATCGGCACCCAGTCGCCCAGCCCGAATAGTCCAGTTACTAGTATTGTAGCGAGCGTAAGCCCAGGTTATTTGAGGGGTATAGGCTCTGTTATGATTAAACCGGCTCACGGCCTGGAGCGTGAAATCAAGTTTAGGGTTGTAGTTATAGGTGGCCTGTATACCTAACCGAGTGTCGGGGGTATACGTGACAGCTCCGCCTCTGACGTCAGGTTGGCTGGTTGTGCGGATATAGTCAGCGTTATCTTCGCCGTCGTAAACTAAGCCTAGGCTGCCGAATCCATTAATGCTAAGTTTGCCCACCGGGTCCAGCGCTTGGGAGCTAGTGCTTAAGCACACGAGTAGGGTACCTATACTTAGTGCCTTTATTTTGATTAAAGTGTTTGCAAGGGTTGTCATGGCAAATACATCGGAGCTTTTATTATGATGGTTAATTCTTGGTTAAGTTTAGATGTTGTTTGTATCCAGATCCAATAGTTTGTTTCATTACTGTGAATTGACGGGCAGGTATGTGTGAAAATAGTTATTGATAGGAGGTTCAGTCAGTTCTTTATATCGCTTAATGTATTTTATCCACTGTTTTGGTGACAGAAGGCTATAAATGATTTTTTATAATACGCTTTAACAATTTTTGCCAACCGTCGTACTCCTTGTTCAAGCTCACGGGGGTGACCATACCCAAAGCCTAGAACAAGCCCACGTCGCGGTGTGTTCATGCAAAACTCGGATAGTGCTCGAATCCCCATTCCCTGTTTGCTGGCCATCCTGCAGATCGCAATGTCATCCACGCTGCTGTCAAGTTCGATAACAGTATGCAACCCAGACTCTCCGCCAAGGCGTTTACCTAGTCCACTAAACTCTTTATCAATAGCTGCAGCCATCAACTTATGCTTTTGCGAGTACAGCGACCTTACCCGCCTCAAATGGCGATGAAAATGTCCTTCCTTCATGTAATCAGCGATAGTTGCTTGAATATAGAAAGGCACATCAAACGCATAGTGAATGTAAGCCCTACGCATTTGCGCAGCCAATCTTGGGGGCACAACCAAATAACTCACGCGAATATAACTTGCCAAGACCTTACTGAAGGTACCGCTATAAATAACACACTGCTGGTTGTCTAATCCTCGCAATGACGCCAACGGCGTGGACGACAATGGAAACTCATTGTCGTAGTCATCTTCAATTATCCAGACATTATTGTCTGCCGCGAAACGAATCATATCCAAACGACGAGAGATTGACATTTTGCAGCCTAGTGGCATTTGGTGAGACGGTGTGAGATAAATAATTTTGGGAATCGAATCTGGTATTCGGGCGCCTTCCTCGTCCACCTCCAGTGGTTGTATGTTTAATTCCGTAATCAATGCAGCAGATTTCACGCTAGTGTGCCCAGGCTCTTCGATCATTACCTGATCACCTGCATCGCAAAGTAGGTTAAATAAAAAGCGTGTGGATGAGAGAAATCCATTCATAATAATGACTTGATCGGCCGTGCATGGAACATCACGGGCAATATTCAAATGCGAAGCAATGGCTTCGCGCAGAGGTTTGTAGCCACCAAAATGTTCTTTCTGTAAAGATGTGCCTAGATAGGTATGAGCATATCGGTTGCTGATCGTGTGCCAATAGCGGTCAGGAAATTTGCCTAAATCTGTTAATCCAGGAAAAAACAAAGAATGATTTTCTGAATCAAGGTGGTCAAAACACTCTATCAAGGGTTGGGCGCGTTTGGAAAATAGCTGCCCCCACGTCGCATTGGAATCGGTTAACTCTTGGCTTGGTTTGATTGAAATATGTTGCGAGATATAGGTGCCGTCACCCTGCCTGGGTTCGGCGAGACCCTC
>JBNKHI010000110.1:0-5454 GCA_050290265.1 Cellvibrionaceae bacterium | reverse complement strand
TTGTCCTTTGATGCCAATATTGGTTACAACGATTCCAGTATGGGTAGTTTAACCTTTATTAATACGCGTAAGTTGCCGCAGGGTTCGTTGGGGCCTCAGTGTCCAGCAGGGGCGCCTTCAAACCCACCTAATTGTTATGACTACACGGTTGCTGTCGAAACTTCTCCTGGTGGTGACGCACTCTTTGCACCTGAATTAACCTACAACTTTGGTGTGCAATACGAGTTCGTTATGGATGATATTTATATCACGCCGCGATTGAACTACGCCTATACGGATAAGCAGTTTACTTATTTTGCTTATCAGCCAGAGTCGGATGTGATTGATAGCTACTCGTTAGTGTCTGCATCAGTTCGTGTAACCAACGATGTATGGCATGCAGAACTTTATGGTACTAACTTGACTGACGAAGAGTATGTAGCTGGTCAATTCGATTATAACGAGTTCTATGGTGCACCACGTGAATATGGTATTCGAGTGGGTTATAACTTTTAAGCGCACGTAGTTTAAGCGTTTTAATGTAGTTTTTTACTGGTGTTTAGCCGATCTTGTCTTAGGCAGGATCGGTTTTTTTATGCCTGTAAACGTGTGTTTGAAAATTCAATTATCGTTTTAGGCGAGTTACGAAACTGTAAGTTGGACTATTAAATAATTGGAAGCAGGTAAGGGCATGTTTGAGCTGGGTCAAATGTAATGTATGACTCGCCCCTCTTTTGCTTCTGTACTTTCTTTTTTTCCTCGGGCCGTAACAACAACTTCTGAGAACATTTTTCTAGCTATAGCAGGTGTGCTTGATAGTGCCACAGAGCTTGATGCTGAGGTCGGTGAAATTAGAGTTTGTTTTCGTGGCTTTTAATCAAGGCCTGCAAAAATGTTTGTGTAACCCGTAAAGGTTTGGGTGACTGCCGGGTGATGGCATTGAACTCACAGCGATATTGAAAAAGTTGGGGCAGCAGGGCGCGCATTGATTTGTTGTTTACAAATTGCTCTGCATAGTGGTCGGGTAAGTAGCCAATGTAACGACCGGATAAAATTAAATGAGCAACCGCTTCTTGGTCATATGCCGTTGCACTGCGTTGCAGTTGCAGCTTATGTCCGGCCTCCATATTCGGTGAGTGATAGCCCAGACCGGCATACTTGCAGGCCGTGACATCGGTCTTGGTAATGTTTTTCGAGGCAGTTGCAAATAGCGGGTGTGCTGCGCCACAGAATAGGTGCATTTGCTCACTGAACAGTGGGTGATACACCAGGCTGCTAGATGGCCGGTGTATGGGTATTACTCCCAAGTGGTAACGGCCATCCATCACGCCGCGTTCTATTTCGTTAAGGGGGGCAATAAAAACCTCAATGCGCACGTCCGGTGCTATCTTGTCGAACGTTTGTATCGCTGTGGCGATAGCCGCTTGCGGGTTACTGACAATCTTATCAAAAAAAGCCAGATTTAATGTGCCGGTGAGGTGTTTGTGAACATCATTGACCTCGCTGCGAAATTCATTCAAGGATGCCAGCAAGCGCTGGGTGGCCTGATAGATTTGCCGCCCTTCTGGCGTCAAGGCAAAGCCGCCGCGACCACGTCGGCACAAGGTGACGCCAAAGCGGAGCTCCAAGTCTTGAATGTGGCGGCTAATCGTAGAGCGGCTGATGTTCAATTCCAGTTCTGCCGCTGAAAATCCTCCGCAGTCTGCAACAGCTTTGTAAACGTGTAACAGGCGGATATCGCTATCGCTAAGTTGTCCGAGCAGGGCTTTTTTAACCATTCTTTGCGCTCTTATCAATAGTTGTAGTTCTATGAAACTTTATATTGATATTCTGCTATTTATGCAACTAATAGGTATGGTTATAGTGCACGGCTTGGCCATTGCTGACGTTTCAGGAGTATTTATGTCGGTCGCAGGAATCACTCAGGCACAACTCGACGCCCACTGGATGCCGTTTACCGGTAACCGGCAGTTTAAACAAGATCCACGGATTATCGTGGCGGGGGAAGGTAATTATTACACTGATGCGGACGGTCGCCGCATTTTTGATGGGCTTTCCGGGCTATGGACCTGTGGTGCGGGTCACGGGCGGCCTGAAATTGTTGCCGCAGTAAGTGAACAGATTAAGACGCTGGATTACTCTCCGGCCTTTCAATTTGGGCATCCAAAATCATTTCAGTTGGCTGAGCGCATCACACAATATATGCCAGAAGGTTTGAATCGCGTGTTTTTCACCGGTTCCGGTTCTGAGTCTGCCGATACGTCTTTAAAAATCGCGCGGGCCTACTGGCGTAAAAAAGGCTTGTCCAGTAAAACCAAATTAATCGGTCGTGCTAAGGGGTATCACGGTGTTAATTTTGGGGGGATTTCCGTGGGTGGTATTGCCGGTAACCGGGCTCTCTATGGTACCGGGATCGATGTTGACCATTTGCGTCACACGCTGTTGCCAGAAAATGCATTTGCGCGGGGCATGCCTAAACAGGGCGCCGAACTGGCGAATGAACTGTTAGACATTATTGCTTTACACGATGCTTCGAATATTGCCGCTGTTATTGTTGAGCCCATGGCTGGTTCAGCCGGCGTTTTACCACCACCTGAAGGGTACTTGCAGCGCCTGCGTGAAATTTGTGATCAGCATAATATCCTGCTGATCTTTGACGAAGTGATCACCGCCTTTGGTCGCGTAGGCGGTAAAACCGGTGCTGAAGTCTTTGGCGTAGTACCCGATATGCTCAATATTGCCAAGCAGATTACCAACGGCACCGTTCCCATGGGTGCGGTTGTTGTTAAGCAGGAAATTCACGATACGTTTATGGATGCCGGTGGCCCTGAGTATGCGTTGGAATTACCCCATGGCTATACCTATTCAGCACATCCTGTTGCTTGTGCGGCGGCTTTGGCAACATTGGATATTCTGCAAAAAGATGGGCTTATAGAGCGGGCGCGGGGGTTAGCACCTGTATTTGAGGATGCACTACATAGTTTAAAAGGTAGCCCTTTAGTGGTCGATATTCGCAACTTTGGGTTGGCTGGTGCATTAACGTTAGAGGCTGCTCCGGGTGAACCCTTACTACGCCCTTATCAAGTGGCGATGAGGATGTGGCAAAAAGGGTTTTATGTACGCTATGGAGGCGACACGATTCAGTTAGGTTTGCAGTTTATTACAGAGCCTAAAGAAATCGATTTATTGATTAACGCACTGGGTGAAAGCCTGAACGAAGTTGGCGCGGAGTAAATTTCCGCCCACGGTGGAAGGAATAAAGTAATGAAAGTAGTCGGACATTTAATTAATGGCGAGTTGGTGACTGAGGCATCTCGCTTGCAAGATATTTACAACCCCTCTGTGGGAAGCGTCGCTAAACAAGTCGCTATAGCGTCGGCCACTACCGTTGAGTCAGCTATTGCTGCAGCACAGGCTGCATTTCCTGCCTGGCGGAATACGCCACCCAATAAGCGAGCACAGATCATGTTTCGCTTTAAGTATTTGCTCGAAGCCAATGCCGATAAAATCTGTGAATTGATCGGCGAAGAGCACGGTAAAATTTTGCACGATGCAGCAGGTGAGCTTCAGCGAGGTATCGAAAATGTTGAGTACGCTTGTTACGGCCCGGAATTATTAAAAGGGTCTCACAATAAAAACGTTGGTCCAGCGATAGACTCCTGGAGTGAGTTTCAACCGTTGGGGGTTGTTGCAGGGATAACACCATTTAATTTTCCCGCCATGGTGCCGTTGTGGATGTATCCAGCGGCAATCGTTTGTGGAAACACCTTTGTATTAAAACCGTCTGAACGTGATCCCTCGGCAGCATTGTTTATTGCGCAGCTGGCGTTAGAAGCTGGCCTTCCTGCAGGTGTGTTGAACGTCGTGAACGGTGACAAAACTGCCGTGGATACCTTGCTAACGGATGCGAGAGTTAAAGCAGTGAGCTTTGTGGGTTCCACCCCCGTTGCAGAATCTATTTATACAAAAGCAACAGCCCATGGCAAGCGTTGTCAGGCGTTGGGGGGGGCTAAGAATCACGCGATTATTATGCCAGACGCAGATATGGAGAACGCGGTAAATGCGTTAACGGGAGCTGCGTTTGGTTCTTCGGGTGAACGTTGTATGGCTTTGTCAGTGGTTGTCTGTGTTGGTAAAGAGGCCGAGCAAGCGTTTATTGCAAGAATGAAGCAGGCGATGACAGCACTAAAAGTTGGTCCTTTTTCAGATCGTGACAATGACTTTGGCCCAGTGATTACTGCCGAACATAAAGCTAAAGTTGAAGGCTATATCAGCAGTGCTGAGGCGGATGGTGCTATTGTTGAAGTGGATGGCCGGAGTATCAGTGTTGCCGGCTATGAAGACGGGTTTTATGTTGGCGGAACATTGCTAAGTAATGTCAGTGCAGAGATGAAATCTTATCAGGAAGAAATCTTTGGCCCAGTATTACAGGTTGTGTGTGTCGACACCATGCAAGCCGCAATGGATTTAATTGATGCCCATGAGTATGGCAATGGCACGTGTATTTTCACCCGTGATGGTGAGGCTGCGCGTTATTTTTCGGATAATATTTTAGTCGGGATGGTGGGTATTAATGTGCCTCTGCCAGTGCCCGTGGCTTACCATAGTTTTGGTGGCTGGAAACGTTCACTGTTTGGTGACTTGCATGCCTATGGGCCGGATGCTGTGCGCTTTTACACGCGCCGTAAAACAGTGACGCAACGCTGGCCTTCGGCGGGTATTCGCGAAGGTGCTCAGTTTTCCTTTCCAAGCTAAACGAAGTCTGATTAGGTGTTTTTAAACAAAGGTCAGTTAGTATGAAAGTTGGCATTCTTGCCGCGGGAACGTCACCTGTAGAGCTGCAGAACGATTTTGGTTCTGATGCTGATATGGTGATGAACCTTTTTAATTCAGTACAAACGCGTTTTGAATATAAAACCTACGACGTGCGTGATGGTATTTTCCCCAGTAGCGCGGATGAATGTGATGGTTGGGTTATTACTGGATCAGATTTTAGCGTATACGATAATTTGCCATGGATGGAATTACTAAAAGCGTTGATTTTAGAGATTGTCACGTTAAAGAGGCCGTTAATTGGTATTTGTTTTGGTCATCAGATTATTGCTGATGCGTTGGGTGGACGTGTAGAAAAATATCACGGAGGTTGGGCGGCAGGTTTGTACAGTTATGAACTCACGCAGCAGCGAGATTTTATGCGCTCAGCTCCCAGCTCTTTTACTCTGTGTGCGATGCATCAGGATCAGGTGACTACGTTGCCTGACAATGCCTATGTTTTTGCTACTTCAGATTTTTGTCAGTATGCCGGTTTGATCTATGATGACCAGGTGTTGACCTTGCAGGCGCATCCTGAATATACGGCAATGTATGAATCGGAGCTCATAGAGGTATTAAAAAATACTCAGGTGTTACCTGCGGTTGTGGCGGAGTATGGTATCAACGGCATAAGAGATTATGGCTCATCGGTAAATTCCGATA
>JBNKHI010000109.1:0-5653 GCA_050290265.1 Cellvibrionaceae bacterium | reverse complement strand
ACTTCATAGGTGCAACACCCAACCACTGTTTCGGTAGGTCCATATTCATTTATTAGCCTCACCATAGGTGCGTTGTTGCGCCAGAAAGAAAGCGTAGGACCTCGTAAAGCTTCGCCACCAATAACAAACGTCTGTGTTTGATTAACAATCGCTTCAGAGGACAACAATGGAGTCAGTAAGTCAAGATGGGCAGGTGTGATTTTTACTAAACTAAAGCTATCTTCACTCTTCAAAGCATTGCACAGGGCTTCGATTTCGTCTACTTCTGGAAGAAGCGTAACCGTTTGCCCTGATATCAGCGGACACAGCAAACCAGTAATGGTGGCATCAAATCCAATGGAAGAATGAACAGGAGACCCTTGCCCTTCTTGGGCAATATACGTTTGGCGGCCCCAAAACAGATAATTTACCAGCCCCTCATGAGTAATCATAACCCCTTTCGGTTTGCCTGTTGAACCAGAGGTATAAATAATATATGCCAGATTAGCTGGTTCAGCTTCGTTGCTGAGTTTCTCGTCACTCTCTTGAGCAATCATTTCCCACTCTTGGTCAACAAAAATCTGGCGCACGCCTTCTTGGACTGGTAATTGCAGATTTAACGTGTGCTGGGTTAACAGGATGGAAACAGTGGCATCAGACATTATAAATGCTAAACGCTCTGCTGGATAGGTTGGGTCCAACGGTACATAGGCACCACCGGCTTTCAGGATACCTAGAATACCTATCAACATTTCTAGAGAACGAGGCATACAAATTCCCACTAGCTCTTCTGGACCAATACCCATGGTGCGAAGGTAACGCCCCAATTGGTTGGCGCGTTTGTTCAATTCTGAATAGGTCAGGCAGCAATCTTCAAAAATAGCGGCTACAGCGTCTGGCGTTTTTTCCACCTGTGCTTCAAACAGTTGATGTGTACACATATTAAGGGGATAGTTTGCCTGGGTACTATTCCACTGGAACACTGTTTTTTCTTGCTCCTGGGCTGATAATAAAGGAGCCAATTCATACTGTTCATGCGGTTGACTCGCTATATTTGTCAAGGCTCGTACATAATAATCACCAATGAGCCTTACCTGTTCTGCACACAACTCACTGGCATCATACTCAAGCCCAATTGTAATTTGGGATGAATCTACGCTTACCTCAAAGTTAGCCACTAAAGTGAAGTTTGCTTGTTGGAAGGTTTCAATATTGGCTTGATGAAGTCCATTTGTCGTTGCCAACATATCTTCATAAATATGAAAATGAACAAAATTAAATACCGTTTCAAATAAAGGCTGACCGCCTGAAACTCGTTGTAGTTCAGCCAGGGGATAGCGCCGGAAGGGCAACATCTCCTTTTCTAATTGGAAGATACTGCGAATTAAGCCTATCCAGGTGCCACCATTCAATTCCATTGGAAAAGGTACGGTATTCAAAAAAAGACCGAGCATGCGATCGCCATCCATTACTTCCGGTCGTCCATTAAACACCACGCCTGTGCTTACAGCGGGTTGGTTGCTAATAACGCTCAAGACACGTAAATGGGCAGCCAGTAAGACGCTCTTTAATGGGACCTGTGCCTCATGGGTTAAGGTCCTCAATCGGGCTGATACAGTATCAGGTAAAGCAATCACCACCGCACCAGATTTCCCCGATTGGGCAGAACGATAATGCTTTGGCCAACGTGGTAATGTGGTTACCGACTGACCATGCACTTTTTGAATCCAGTATTGGCGATGTTCCTCTGCCTCCATACTTTGTTTTTCAAGAGCAATAAAATCCCGGTAGCTTACCAGAGATGCGGGCGGCAACTCACTTGTCCCTTGCCCCAGTCGTGATAGATATATTTGGAATAGCTCCGTCAGCATGGAAGCAACACTCCACCCATCAAGGATTGCATGATGTTCGGTAAAGATTAGCTGAAACGATTGGTTGTCACGAGGAAAAGCATAAAAACGAATGAGCGGTGGGCGGGTCCAATCAAAGTGATTGGTTTTCTCAGACTCAAAACGTCTTTTTACTGTTTGTTCTTGCTCAACTGGAGACAAGTGGCACAAATCTTCAACTTGCAAAGGAATAGAAGCGTCTCTATGCACCAACTGCAATGGTTCGCTATATCGACTTAAATCAAACGATGTACGTAATATCGGATGTTCTGCTGCCAGTTGCTGTAGCGCTTCACGGAAGATTTTTTCAGCAAAGAAAGTTTGTATATGCAAGCTATTGACGTTGTGGTAAAGCGGTGAGTCAGGGCTATAAGCAGTGTGAAAAATCATACCAATTTGCAGTTTTGCTAAAGGATATGCATCTTCAATATCCGAGGGTAATTGTTGGCGATCCTGGCCAGTAATGAGGCTGAACGGCGTTGGCAAACTGGTGTCATCTTTGTTTAGCTTGTTTTCTGGAATTAATTGGGCTAATTCATAAATGGTTTGATACTGGAACAGTTGTTGTAGGGAAAATTCCAAACCAGCTTGCTTTGCCTTGGCTAACAGTTGAACACTAAGAATTGAATCCCCTCCCAGCTCAAAAAAACTATCTTGAATACCGATCTCGTCTATGCCCAATGTTTTTGCCCAGATTTGAGCGAGTAAGGCCTCTTCTTTTGTGCGCGGCGCTACAAAACCAGATCCGGAATCGGGACGCGCTTGATCGGGCGCAGGCAGGGCACGACGGTCTATTTTGCCGTTTGTGGTCAGGGGAAGTTTATCCAGAAATATTACGCTAGAGGGCACCATGTAGTCCGGCAATCTATCTTTGAGAAAATGTTGGAGCACTCGGATAGATGGCGGTGTATCTAGAGGTGCTAAGACTAAGTAAGCTACTAAGTATTTATGCTGGTTGGTTTGATCCTCGTGCATGATCACGACAGCTTCTTGTACGGCCGTATGCTGCACCAACGCCGACTCAATTTCGCCTAGTTCAATGCGAAATCCTCTTAGCTTTACCTGATGATCGATGCGACCTAAATACTCAATATCACCATTTGGCAAATAGCGGGCTAGATCGCCAGTCCGATAAAGGGTGGGATGGGTCGGGTTTGTATTTATTGTGTGCTGGATAAAGCGTTCGGCCGTTAATTCGGAACGATCTTTGTAGCCACGGCTAACACCTGCGCCTCCAACATACATTTCTCCAGGAATACCAATAGGCAGTAGTTGTTGGTATGCATCCAATATATAGAGTTGTAAATCAGGAATAGGACGACCGATAACGCTTGTGGGCAACTTCGTATCTGCCATTGTTAAAGGGCGATAAGTAACGTGGACTGTTGTCTCTGTAATACCATACATATTGACCAATTGCGGATATTGGTCGCCGTGACGTTCAAACCAGGGCTCTAGACTCCGCATTTCCAGAGCTTCGCCCCCAAAAATGACCAGACGTAAGTTTAGTTTTGGGATCTCAGCCAATTGATTTTCCGCCTGGATAAGCTGCCGAAAAGCGGATGGGGTTTGGTTTAAAACTGTGACTTGCTGAGCACAGATTAATTCATAAAATGCTTCAGGAGAGCGACTCACCCAATAAGGCACAATCACGAGCTGGCCACCATAAAGCAAGGCTCCCCAAAACTCCCATACGGAAAAATCAAAGGCATAAGAATGGAAAAGGCTCCATACATCCTGATCGCTAAAATGATACCATGCTTGGGTGGCATCAAACAGCCGCGTCACGTTGTAATGTGTGACAAGTGTGCCTTTAGGTTTGCCGGTAGAGCCGGATGTATAAATGACATATGCGAGGTTATCTGGAGAACTTGCTACCGCTATATTTTCTTTGCTTTCTGTGGCAATTTCAGTCCAATCTGCATCTAAACATATCGTGTGCGCCTCGCATGGGGGTAACTTGGCCGCGATTTCTGTTTGTGTCAGCAAGACAGGAACTTGCGCATCCGCGATCATGAATGAGATGCGCTCTGCCGGATAAACTGGATCGATCGGCACATAGGCTCCGCCAGCCTTCAGGATACCTAACAACCCTATTGCCATGTCCAGAGAACGTTCTACACAGATACCCACGAGCGTTTCTGGTCCTACACCGCAATTTTGTAAGTAGTGCGCCAGTTGATTGGCTGCCTCGTTCAGAGCCTGATAGGTTAGTTGTTGGTCTTCATATATGACCGCCACTTTCTCTGGGAAGCGTGTCACTTGCTTTTCAAATAAGTGGTGCAGGCAGTGTGTTGGTGGATAGCGTACTTTTGTTGAGTTCCACACCTGCAACAATTGATGTTGCTCTTCGTTTGTGAGCATAGGTAAGCGAGCAATTGGCTGGTAGGGGTCAGCAACAATGCCTTGCAGTAGTCTCTGCAAATGTCCAGTCATTCGCTTGATGGTAGCTTCACTGAATAAATCGGTGTCATATTCCCATACGCCAAGCAAGCCATCTTCACTATTTTCCATGGAGAGTGTCAGATCAAATTTAGAAGTCACCTCCGCAGTTGCCATGGGAGTGATGGTGAGGTCTGCCAGATTGACGCTTGACACAGGCTCATCTTGCCAGGCAAACATGATCTGAAAGAGCGGGGAATGGCTCAGATTCCGCTCTAGCTTCAGGCTGTCCACCAACAAATCTAACGGCAGATCCTGATGCTCAAATGCTTCTAATGTGACACGCTTCACCTGTGCTAGCAACTCGATAAAATTGGGGTTGTCTGCCAGTTGGGTTCGCAACACCAGCGTATTGACAAAACAGCCAATCAGCGGCTCTGTTTCCCGATAGTGGCGATTGGCTATTGGTGTGCCTATTAAAATGTCTTCCTGCTGGCTGTAGCGATAAAGCAAGCTGACATAGCCACTTAGCAGCGTCATAAACAGTGTCGCCTCGTTCTCCCGGCTCAACTGCTTGAGCTGCTTCGCCAACTCTGCTGGTAAGGAAAAGGTGTAAGTACGGCCGTAAAACTGCTGTACCGGTGGACGTGGATAGTCTGTCGGCAACGGCAATACAGTCGGAGCATTGGCTAACTGCTGCCGCCAATAATCCAGTTGTTGCGCCAATTTATCCCCAGTGAGCCATTGTCGCTGCCACAGTGCATAATCGGCATACTGCAACGTTAGCGCTGGTAAAGTGGGTGACCCGCCTCTGGCAAAGTCTGGGTACAATCTGGCTAACTCGGCCACAAACAACTCCATAGACCAGGCATCAAAGACGATGTGGTGCACGTTGAACAGCAGCACATGCTGGTGATCACTCAGTTGCAGCAACATGGCCCGCAGTAAAGGCCCTTGGGCTAAGTCGAAGGGCTTTTGGATATCGGCCGCAGCGGCCGCTTCCACTTTAGACTCCTGCTGCCAGTCAGGCAGTGCGCGCCAATCCTCCAGCTCTATCTTGAGCTTCATCTGTGGTGCAATCACCTGCACGGGTTGTCCTTCTACCATAGTGAATGTGGTGTGCAACGATTCGTGCCGCTGGATAATGACATTGAGGCTAGCTTGCAAGGCATTGATATTCAATGACCCCGTCAGGCGATAGACTCCCTGGATATTGTATATTCCTTTCTCACCCTCCATTTGTTCAAGAAACCACAGCCGTCGTTGCGAGAAGGAGAGCGGTGAGGTAGACCCTCTGGGGACCGGAAGAATGGCTGTCGTGTGGTGAAGGGTGTCCCCTTTTTGTGCCTTTTCCTGGCGCACTTTAGCCAAAATCAAGGCTCTTTTTTCTGGTGATAATTCTT
>JBNKHI010000108.1:0-5666 GCA_050290265.1 Cellvibrionaceae bacterium | reverse complement strand
CATGCTGCACGAGTTCCAGTGCACCATTACAGCATTTGCCGCAGCCAATTTGAACCAGCGTATCCAGCTGCTGGCTGCCCTGGAAAAACGATTTGAGGAAATCAGCACCACCGCCTCCCAACGTGGGGGAGGTGCGATGTATGCCGATCGTTTTCTCATTTTTGAAGAATGCCTGGGCCGATTGGTGAGATGTGAGGTTGGCGGGTTGTTAGCGCAGACGATTCAGACACAACTAAAGCCAATTCTGAGGCTGTGGTACGCATACGGCCGTTTACGTAACCAGCGTGACCAACAGGCAGCCCACACTCTGTGGCAAACGCTCGCCACCAACGACAAACAGGCGATTCCATTCCTCACTTACTTGCAAGCGCTATCCCGTAGTTCGCTGATGCCTTCAGAAACTGCCGACTTCAGCAACTTCATGGCGACGTTGCATCAATTAGTGCAAACAAAAAGCGATGGGCATCGAGCCTATTTGTGCAGTGCAGAGCTGCCTCTGCCTTCCCTACCCCCAGATACGGATGCCTGTGACTGCTGCTCAGTTGATCTCATGATTGCCGCCGATAGCCTGGAAGCATTGCAGGCAGGTGAGTTCCAACTGGTATTGGGCGAAGGGCATTCGCAGCCATTGCCCTGGGTTTTCCCTACCGCTTATTTTGGCGAAGCTGAGCACATCTCGTTTGAACCCTTGTCTGCCACATTGATGACCCAACCTGGCGCGTCGTTGGCGGCACAACTGGTCCATACGCGCAAAAGTAAAATATTTCCTTATCCCTTGCCTGGTAACCTGATTGAATTACGCCCCTGTTATCCTGATGATCGTGCCATTCCGGTAGCGGCCGTTCAGGTGCGGGAAAAAGAGAAAAATATACCCGCTCTTTGGGCTAATGGGCAGTGGTTGCGACTGTATCCGCCACTCAAACGGCGGGCAACAGGCCTCGATCCGCTGGCCCCTTTTGCATTTACGGCCGTAGAACCGCTGTCCATTGATCTCGGTGAGCACACACCTCGCATCGAGATCGACAATATCGTTTATCAACGAGAAAAGTGGGTGTTGTCTACCCAACCACTGCAAGAATGGCCAGAGCGTGGCTTTGAGCTCTTCGTACAGGCTCGGCGCTGGCAAAAACAACATCAGTTGCCTAATGAATTTTTTGTACGCTCACCGTCTGAACCTAAGCCTTTATATATTGATTTAGACAATCACTTTCTCGTCGAGTTACTTTACTCTTTGGCTCGCCAATGCGAAACCGTGACCATCACCGAAATGCTGCCCAACAGCCAACAGCTATGGCTCAGAACCAACACGGGCTCGCACTGCTGCGAGTTTAGAATGCTGGCGAGTATTGAATAGGATGCAAATAAAATAAAATGGAGATTGAATGATGGATTTAGCCTATTTGTTTAGTTTTTGGGCCAAATATGCCTGTGTAGATTCGGCCGTATGGCACACTGCCTTACACCTTGATTTATTTGACCATATCCCCACCGAAGGTGAGGGCTACACCACCTTAACCGCTTTAGCCGAACAGGCTGGTGCTTCCGTGCGCGGAACACGCATTCTCGTTGAGCCACTTGTCAGCCAGAAAGTTCTTAAAATGAATGCGCAGAGGGAAGTGGCTATCAGGCGTGAATACGCCGTTCCCTTACGCCACCAGGAATTTATAGAGCAGCTAAAAAATGCGCGTCTTTGGTGGGGGCCAACTCAGCAGTTAGAAACGGCCGTACGCAGCGGCAACCCCGTCACTTATGAGGGTCAGATGTGGGATATCCTCCAACATTACCAAACCCTATTTACAACCACCCCGACATTAGCCCATCCCTCAAAAACGGCCGTTTGGATTTTCGATTGTGTTGCCCGTAACTTCTTGCGTACTCAGGCGCTCGTTTGCGCCAGTGCGTTAGATTTGTTCACTCAACTGACAGATGGCTCTGTTTTGTTGCCACAGGTTGCCACAACTTGTGAAACCTCAGTAAGCGGGATGAAAATTCTGCTGGATACACTCACCAGCATGGGCATTTTGCAGAATGAGGCGGATCGCTATCACCTTCAGGCAAATGCCAGTAACCTGCTCCACCCCAAAAGCATTGCTTCTTATAAACAAAGCCTGGGTATTACCAACATGTATTGGCAAACGTTGGGTGAACTTGAAGCGGCCGTGAAGCACGGTCAACGCAGCTTGGACCTCCATAAACCGGAACTAAGTGGACAATTTTATCTAGCGTTGGCTCGCTATAACACCAGTGTCTTTTCCGCCTACTTCCAAATCATTCGCGATGTCCCTATAACATTAAATCAAAATGGGGTGCTGGCTAATGCGAAAGTGCTTGATGTGGGGGCTGGCTCTGGCGTTTGGGGCGCTGCATTTGCCCATGTAGACCCCACCATGCATATTACCTTTATGGACCAGCCACAGGTGTTGGCTCAGACGCGGCGCAATGTGGAACGGTTAAAGTTAAAGAACGAGACCGCGATATGGGGCGACGATCTATTGCTGGCTGATTATGGTGAAGAAAAGTTTGACGTCATCATTTTGGGGCAGATTTGTCATACCCAGCATCCAGATGATTTGCCGGGATTATTTCAGAAGTTAGCCCGTGCTTTACGGCCCCAAGGCTGCCTTGTGATTGCCGATCAGGTGTTAAATGAAGAACGAGATGACCCTATTGATTATCTCTATTTTGGCGTGAAGGAATTCTTGTCAACGCAAGGCGATATTTTGTCGCTGCCTGAGTATACAGAGTTGCTTGAAGCTGCCGGGTTTAACACCACACAATGTTATCGCCTGCAAGGTATTGATGTTATTGTCAGTCGGATGGACAGCTGGACATTACCCCAGACACTCATCTCGCTTAAAGAACAGCCGGCTGGAGTTTAGTTAACAGATGGCTCTGCCCAATTACACACCCATGCTCGAAAAACAAGATCCCACCAGTATCCAGCGATTACTTAATGCTCACGTTGAATCCAGCCTGCTCCAAGCCACAATCAAGCTGCATTTGCTTGAACCATTACGCAAACAACCGCACACGCCTGAGGCGTTGGCAGAGATACAGGGTTACGATGTACAGGGTGTCACTGTAATATTGCGCGGTCTGGCCAGCTTGGGCCTTGTGTCCGGGAATTCCCAGAACGAATACCAACTTTCGGATAAATATCGCGTGGCTTTTGATCCTGAACATGATGCTTTTATCGGCCCAGCTGCGGTCGAAGCCGCTCAATTTTGGGATGCGGCTGCCGAAATAAAGAAAGTACAGTTCGAGTCGCTACTCTGTCTGGCTTTGGACAGATTAGCGCCGAAAAAAACAGCAACGAACGAGCTCATTGAACTTCTCTGGGGATATGCATGGACAGCCTCACTAATGGCTCTGGCGGAGTTGGAAATATTGGAGGCAGCAGAACGGGGATGCTACCGATCTGATTTGATTTCGCGAAGTAGTATACCAGCTTCAACTCTGGATTCGCTCCTGACCGTAGGACAAAGGTGCGGCGTTTTGCATATCACCACTGATGAAGTGACTCTGACCGAAGCTGCCCACGTCGCTTTTGGAAAGGGCACCGTTAAAAACCATATCCATTGGATTGGTCAACGGTTGTTGTTAGATCGACAATACTTTTGGCATTCTTTGGGGCAACTAATGGCCTGTGTTTCCTCTGGCAAGCCTGCGAGTAAACACAGCTCACCGGGCGAGAATGATACTTTCAGACGGGCCTTTATCAGGGTTAATCAGCCACTTCGCCCCCTTTTGCAGCAAGTTTCCGACAAAGTTGCCCTTGCGCTTAAAGCCCAGAAACGGCCGTTTCACATCCTAGAAATAGGTGCGGGTATAGGCAACTGGGGGATGGCATTGGCCAATGCTCATACGGAGAGCCAAGTTACGGCCGTTGATACAGAAAGCGCGCTGGCGGAAACCCAGCGAATAGTAGCACACGCTAACTTATCTGAACGCTATATATGGCAACCAGACAATATCATGACATATCCATATGAGGCAGTTCAATATGATCTTGTCGTGCTTAACGAAGTTATGCATACAATACCCCCGCTACACTTACCGAATTGGCTCACACAGGTTACAAAAGCAGTAAAACCAAGCGGTTTACTTTTGATAGCGGATATGATGTTAGATAATAATTACGCTGGCCCCCACCGTCATCTACTAGCAGGGGTAAAGCTCTTCGTCAGTGGAGGAGGGCAATTATTAAGTATGGATGACCATAGGTCACGCCTACAACAAGTTGGTTTGTCGCCCAAACACATGTCCCGATTACCCGTAACAGACCTCATCATAGCCCGCAACTCTTAAGTGCCCATTCACAGAATAAATGCTTCGCTTACGAATTGGTGAATGGGCTTAAAGCAGCCGTTCGGTTCAGAAACCGCTGAGTTAATTTCGAACGGCTACTAAGCCTTTCATGGAGTGAAAGAAATATGGAGACACCTATTTTAAATTCGTCTGAGCAGCAGTTTATTGCTGTAATGGAAGAGCTAGCTGCAGCCATCGGCGCAGGTGATGCCCGGCGCGGCGCAAATTGTTATACCGACGATGTGATTTTCTATGAGCCTTCCACCAGATTCTTGCTACGAAGCCGAGAAGAAATATATCAGCTATTTGGGGGAGAGAAACCTCATAAAGGGTTATTGAGATGGCATCATCTGGGCTTTAATTCGTCAACGCAAATTGGTTTCGCGGAATTCACATTAAACTATGGCTCACCTGTTCATGGAATTGTTATTGTGCAAATCAGTGAGGGCAAAATCGCAATCTGGCGCGAGTATTATTTCGATTCAACTCTTGCATGGAATGCGTTTATTAAAGATAGTGCATTCCCCTCCGATTGTAGGCAGAAGATAGACCACGTGAATTCCCCATCCGTTACTCCGACAACAGAAAATGATTTTCAACACCTCTTGCAAACAATCGCGCAATGGTGGAGCAAAGGTGACACGAAGAAAGTGGCCGACAACTTTACGGATAACGCCATCTGTATTGAGCTGCCCAAAGGGGAACAACACAAGGGACGTGAGGGTCTACAAGCTTACTTCAAAGAAAAAGCTCGTGTAGCACCTGTGCAATTAATTTGGCATCAATCCCTATTGAACGAAGCCTCACAAATCGGCGTTGGGGAATATACCCTCAGATGGGATCAAAAACAGTTACATGGCATCATGATTGCCAAGATTTGTTCGGGGAAGATAAGCCACTGGCGAGAATACCAATTTGCTTCAGATGGGGATTGGCAGGAGTTTGTTGGTGAAAGCATCGTCCTTAATCCACATTGACAAAAGGATTTGAGAACCATGGTAAATAATGAATAAGTAGACAAGATAATGTATACCGTTGTTATGAATCATGAGGAACAGTATTCTGTTTGGCCCACAGGACGTAAACTCCCATCCGGATGGCAAGAGGTTGGTAAGCAGGGTCGCAAAGATGGGTGTCTGGCTTACATCGAAGAAGTCTGGGCAATGCACGTTGGGTACTGGAATCGCCACTCAAACGAAACGGGATCGACTGAGTTTGGCGAGTTAATCTGCTTACTTTTGAGATGCCCATCACATAATGCATTTTCTCCCCAATCGTTCCCCACTTCACACGAAACTTGAAATTACGATAAGGGTCGTAACGATTAGCACTGACTTCAAATTCTGGGGCTGGCATAC
>JBNKHI010000107.1:0-5872 GCA_050290265.1 Cellvibrionaceae bacterium | reverse complement strand
ATCTAAACCTGTGGTCCTGTAGGTGTAAACAATGCGAGTATCGGTTTGTCGGCATGGGATGTTATCCAGCCTTACCTGCAAAATTACGATGCTTTTCAGGATAACCCTTGGCCGCTTTTATATCGTGAGCTGGATGAAGCGTTCCCTTCCTCAAAATTTATTCTAACCTTGCGCCCAGTGGATGACTGGTACTCCAGTGTTTTATCTCATTTTTCAGGTAAATCTACCCCTATGCGCAAATGGATTTATGGATGCGGAGATCCTATCGGTAATAAAGACATTTATACGCAGCGCTATGAATCGCATAATCAAGCTGTTAAGCAGTATTTTTCGAATCGGCCCAATGACTTATTGGTAATGAATATTACCGAAGGTGATGGCTGGGAATCGTTGTGTCGGTTTCTCGCTAGGCCAGTGCCATCATCACCTTTTCCGTTTGAAAACCCCAAGATTAGTCGTGTGGATGGCAGTTGCGAAGAGGGTGCACAATGACCCCCGAGGTGTGCATTGTATTTGTTTGCCAGAAAGGTGAATTAGAAGTTAAAGCGAGTATTTTGGCTGCCTCGCTACATTTTTATAATGCCGGTAACAACCGTATTGACTGGGTGGTTGCAATGCCTAGTGCCGAGGTTTGGGGATCAGTTTCTGCCGCGACACAAGCCTTTTTGGGGGGCTTGGGGTTTCGTCTTTGTTATATCGATTCGCCGTTTGCAGAAGGTTATCCCATAGGCAATAAAATTGCGGCTATTGGTGTTGAAACACTGGCGCCGGTCACCTTGTTTTTAGATTCAGATATTATTTGTTTGCAGCAATTGCCTGCCAAGCTATGGATGCATGACGGGTTGCGGGCAAAGCCTGCGGATTTTAATACCTTTAGTGAAGGTGAGCAGGTATGGCCAAGCTTGTACGAAGAGTTTGAGTTGCCAGTGCCTGCCAAACGTGTGCTATCTACAGTCAGTCAGCAGATGATGTACCCTTACTTTAATGCGGGAGTTATAGCAGTTAAAAGTGGCGCTAATTTCTCGGACTGCTGGTTACAGGTCGCCCGCCAGATTGATGGCGGTAGTTTGGTGACGCAGAAGCGCCCTTGGCTTGACCAGATTGCTTTGCCGATAGCGGCACAAAAATTAGGGCTTGATGTAGGGAGTTTAACCGAAGCTTCCAATTTTCCCGCACATGTTCGTGGTATTCGAGAAGATTTGCTTCCTTGTTTGTGTCACTACCACAGTGCTTCGGTAATAAATGGTGAGCCCTATTTGATTGATACGTTGGGCCGCTTGTTGAATGCTTACCCGCTTTTATCTGACGTGCTAAGTGCATCGGTAGAGTGGGCGGCGCTGCTTTCAGTAGTAGGCAGTACAAAAGCTAAAATAGGCGTTTTAGATAAATTGTTGGGAAAGAAAGCTGCCCCACCCAAAAAACATGATTTTCTTATTACCGGTATTCCTCGGTCTGGTACTAGCTTACTTTGCAATTTGTTGCATCGCCACCCTAATGTGGTTGTAATTAATGAGCCTGCGGAAGTTTTTTCCCTACTAGACTCTAAGCAAAACCCTAACGAATTCGGGAGCTATTATCGGCGTTTGCGGCTTGATGTTTTGCAGGGCAAGGCCATAGAGAATAAGTTAGATGGTGAGGGCAATGTTGTTGAAGATACACGCCATTCTGACGAGCGCGTGCATGCCGTTGTTAATGTTGAGAATAGTCAGTTCGCATTAGGTACTAAAAACCCATTGGCCTACCTGGCGCGTTTACGTTGGCTGTGTGATGAATATCCCTCTATGGAGAAGGTTGTGGTGATACGTCATCCGTATGACTGTATTGCTTCCTGGGTGAAAAGTTTTCCGCATTTGGAGGCGGTGGATATGTCGTCAATCCCATTTGTGGGGGATGTATTGGACAGCTTTCAGCGTACACGCTTAAACGAAATCCGAGCAACAGAGTATTTGCCTCTTCGTCGGGCGTTATTGTGGCGCTATTTGGCAGATCTAATATCTCGGGATAGGGACCGAGTATTCATAGTGCGCTACGAGGATTTGTTGCAAAGCCCTGATGTATGGTTGAGTAAAATTGGACAAAAACTTAATGTGTCATTTGGCGATGCGGCGCCTTTTAAGTCTTCGCCTAGAGCTTCTGGTGAAAACCTCTCTGGCGAAGAGAAAGAAATAATACGTTTGATTTGTAGTGAGCAAGCTGAACAGTTTGCTTATGACTTGACTGTTTGAATTTAAGGATTAGGTTTACGCGTTATGGCAAGCCAAAAAGGTATTATTCTAGCCGGCGGCTCCGGTACTCGGCTTTACCCCATTACCAAGGGTGTGAGTAAACAGCTGCTCCCCATATACGACAAGCCCATGGTGTATTACCCCATCACCACTCTTATGCTGGCGGGTATTCGGGATATTTTGCTGATCTCGACTCCGCATGATTTGCCTCTATTTCAGTCTCTGCTGGGCGATGGTAGTGATTGGGGGTTGAGTATTTCCTATGCTGAACAGCCGTCCCCTGATGGGCTGGCGCAAGCGTTTATCATCGGTGAACAGTTTATTGGTAATGATGATTGTGCCTTGGTGCTCGGGGACAATATTTTTTACTCCCATGACTTAGAAGGAATACTGGCACGGGCTGTTGCCAGGGAGCAGGGTGCCACGGTATTTGGCTACCACGTGAATGATGCATCTGCCTATGGCGTTGTTGAATTTGATGACAATTGGCAGGTTCTGTCCATCGAAGAGAAACCACTTGCGCCAAAATCAAAGTACGCGGTAACGGGCTTGTATTTTTACGATAACACGGTTGTTGATATCGCTAAGTCCTTGAAACCTTCACCAAGAGGCGAGCTTGAGATTACAGACGTGAACCGTCATTACCTGGAACAAGGTCGGCTAAATGTGGAGTTATTGGGGCGAGGCGCCGCTTGGTTGGACACGGGTACCCATGACAATTTGTTGGCAGCGGGGCAATTTATTCAGACACTGGAAAAACGTCAGGGCCTTAAGGTCTGTTGTCCGGAAGAGATCGCCTATCGAATGGGGTTTATTTCAGCAGAAGATCTTGCCCGATTGGCTGAGCCGTTGAAAAAGAGCGGCTACGGTGATTATTTATTGGATGTGCTGAGTGATAGGGTGTTTTAGTGGACGTAATTAAAACCGCAATCGATGATGTTATTGTACTCAAACCTCGGGTTTTTGGTGATGACCGAGGCTTTTTTATGGAAACCTACCGGGCTTCTACGTTTACTGAGCTGGGGATTGGTCCGGCTTTCGTTCAGGACAACCACAGTGCTTCGGTCAAAGGTGTGTTGCGTGGACTTCACTACCAGATTAACCAGCCTCAGGGAAAGTTGGTCAGGGTGATCAGCGGCGAGGTTTATGATGTCGCTGTCGATTTGCGCAAATCCTCCCCTACGTTTGGTCGGTACGTGGCTGAAGTTCTTTCTGCAGACAATAAAAAGATGATGTGGGTGCCACCGGGGTTTGCACATGGCTTCCTTGTTCTCAGTGATCGAGCGGAATTTGTTTATAAATGCACTGATTACTATGCACCACAGTATGAGCGCTCACTTTTGTGGAGCGATTCCTCTCTGGCAATCGACTGGCCAAGCTTGGACGGGGTAGAATACGCCCTCTCTGAAAAGGATCGGGGTGGATTGCCATTGTCAGAATGTGAAACATTCTCTTAGTCTTCACACTTTTATTTTCAGGTAAGCGGGCGTTATAGCGTCTGCTTCCTTCTTCTAATTGTGTCGTTTATTGTCCAAGGTGTTAGCTTAGTGAAAGTACTCGTTACCGGTGTGTCGGGTCAGTTGGGTCATAACCTGCAGGCTACTGCTCCCGTTGATGTTGATTGTATTGGTGTAACTCGCAGTGTTTTGGATTTGACAAACTCCGCGAGCATTACACAGACCTTGTCTGTTCATCAGCCGGATATAGTGATTAACGCCGCGGCCTACACCGCAGTAGACCGGGCAGAATCCGAGGTGGATCAAGCTGTCGCGGTGAATGAGCGGGGCGTTAACGTCCTGTCTGAGTTGTGTGCTAGCTTGAATATTCCCGTTGTTCAGGTTTCGACAGATTTTGTATTTGACGGTACCCAATCAAGCCCTATTCACGTTGATGCGCCGGTAAACCCACTGAGCGTTTACGGAACGTCGAAACTGGCAGCGGAAGAAGCCGTTCTCAAGTATCCGGCAAATTATGTGGTTCGCACCGGTTGGGTCTATGCCGAACACGGTACTAACTTTGTAAAAACCATGCTGCGGCTGGGGCAGGAGCGTTCTGAGCTGGGCGTGGTTGCGGATCAAGTGGGTACGCCAACCTATGCGCGACACTTAGCCGAAATGCTTTGGCAGTTGGTGAGGCAGAGACCCCAAGCGCGTATTTATCACTTTTCAGACGCGGGGGTTGCCAGCTGGTACGACTTTGCGGAAGCCATATTTGAGGAATCTATCGCTGTTGGGCTGCTGATTACAGCACCGCGTGTAACGCCACTGACAACCACCGATTACCCTACGCCCGCCAAGCGTCCGGCATATAGTGTGTTGGATAAAACGCAAACCTGGTCAGACCTGGGCATAATCCCAGTTCATTGGCGGAAAGCACTTAACGCTATGCTGGTGCGTTTAAGTGCGCTTAACCATTAGGAATTGATGAGTAGAGTATGAAATCTATGTTAATAACCGGCGGAGCCGGTTTTATTGGGTCGAATTTTTGCCACTACTGGCGCAATAAATATCCAGGCGATAAATTGGTTGTATTGGATAAACTAACCTATGCAGGCAAGTTGTCAAACCTTGAGGGAGTTAATGAGGGCGATAATTACTCCTTCATTGAAGGCGATATTTGTGATGAAGCCTTACTGACGTCGCTGTTTGAAAAGCACGCGTTTAATACTGTGGTTCATTTTGCGGCAGAATCCCATGTGGACCGGTCAATCAGTGGGCCAGGGGCGTTTATAGAAACCAATATTGTCGGTACCTACACACTGCTCCAGGTTGCAAAGTCCTTCTGGTTGGATCAAGACTTTAGCGGAGAACATCGGTTTCACCACATATCAACAGACGAAGTGTATGGTTCTCTAGGGCCTACAGACCCTGCGTTTACAGAAACTACCGCTTATGCGCCCAACTCACCGTACTCTGCCAGTAAGGCTTCCTCAGATCATCTAGTGCGGGCGTACCACCATACTTACGGGCTGAACACCACAATCAGTAATTGTTCGAACAACTACGGCTCTCGGCAGGATTCTGAGAAGCTGATTCCGTTGATTATTCATAATATTTTGCAGGGTAAGTCGTTACCGATTTACGGTGACGGTAAAAATATTCGTGATTGGCTTTATGTTGATGACCACTGCCGGGCTATCGATCTTATTTTGCAGAAGGGTGAGCCTGGTGAAGTGTACAATGTTGGCGGTGAAAACGAGTGGCAGAATATTGATATCGTGAATTTAATCTGTGACCAGTTGGATAAGGAACTGGTCGGTCGGCAGCTTAAGGCTAAATACCCTGATGCCCCAATTTTTAAGGGAGGGCAAGCTCGGGATTTAATCACTTATGTCACTGATAGAGCGGGACATGATCGACGTTATGCAATTGACCCGAGTAAGTGTCATAAAAAGCTTTCTTACTCTCCTGCAGAGACATTTGAGACGGGAATAGCTAAAACGATATGTTGGTATATTGCAGAATGAATATCTTTTGTGAAATGAAATGATTATGCGTTGGTTGGATTTGATTTTATATAAAGCATATAGCGAGATCAAAAAGGACATGGTTTCTACGTATCTGGGTATTGGTTGGTGGATAATTGAACCATTGATGTATATGGGGGCTTTTTATCTGATTTTTGCGGTAGGAATTCGTACTGGATCA
>JBNKHI010000106.1:0-5891 GCA_050290265.1 Cellvibrionaceae bacterium | reverse complement strand
CTCACAAAGCAATTACCGTCAATGGTGGCGTTGTGAACATTGCCTCTTACCAGGTGAAAACTGGTGATGTGGTAGCAGTACGTGAAAAAGCAAAAAACCAAATGCGTATTCAAAACGCACTCGCGCTGGCTAGTCAGCGTGCAGACGTTGAATGGGTTGATGTTAATTCAGATAAGAAGGAAGGCACCTACAAGCGCGTTCCTGATCGTGCAGATTTGCCGGCTGAAATTAACGAAAACCTCATTGTTGAGCTTTACTCCAAGTAAAGGGACTAACCGCTAACAGGTGTGGCTATGCAGACTGCTGTAACAGAGCTTTTAACTCCGCGTCATATTGACGTAACAGAACTTGCACCAACCCGTGCAAAAGTTGTACTGGAACCGCTCGAGCGTGGTTTTGGTCATACTCTAGGTAATGCGTTGCGTCGTATCTTACTGTCTTCTATGCCCGGCTGTGCCGTAACTGAAGCAGAAATCGATGGTGTATTGCACGAATACAGTGCCATTGAAGGTGTGCAGGAAGATGTTATTGAAATCCTGCTGAACCTCAAAGGTATTGCTGTAGTGATGAATGGTAAGGACCGTGCTGTATTGACTTTGTCAAAGAAAGGTCCTGGTGTTGTTACAGCCGCTGATATTCAGTTGGATCATGAGGTTGAAATTAAGAACCCAGATCACATTATCGCGCACATTTCTGGTGATGTTGAACTGAACATGAAGCTCACTGTGGGGCGTGGTCGTGGTTACCAGCCAGCCGATGCTCGTGCCAGTGATGAAGATGAGACTCGTGCAATCGGCCGTTTGCAACTGGATGCCTCGTTCAGCCCAGTTAAGCGTTTGGCGTATTCGGTAGAAAGTGCGCGTGTTGAGCAGCGTACAGATTTGGATAAGTTGGTTCTCGATCTGGAAACCAATGGCACCATCGAACCTGAAGAAGCTATTCGCCGTGCTGCGACCATTCTGCAGCAGCAGTTGGCTGTATTTGTTGATCTCGAAGGTGAGAAAGAGTCTGAGCCAGAACAGAAGCAGGAAGAAATTGATCCTGTACTGTTGCGTCCGGTAGACGATTTGGAGCTTACTGTTCGTTCTGCAAACTGCCTGAAAGCGGAAAACATTTACTACATTGGCGACCTTATTCAGCGCACAGAAGTTGAGCTGTTGAAGACGCCAAACCTGGGTAAAAAGTCTCTGACCGAGATTAAAGATATTCTTGCCTCGCGCGGTTTGTCTCTCGGTATGCGTTTGGAGAACTGGCCACCAGCCAGTTTGCGAAACGACGACTAAATACGACTTGTTGTGGCTGGGAGTAAAGCCAGTTACGACTTAACAATAATTGCTGTGATAGCAATGAGTAAGTGAAGGATTTGAGTTATGCGTCATCGTCATAGTGGCCGCCAGCTGAATCGTAACAGTTCACACCGTAAAGCCATGTTTCGTAACATGACCGCTTCATTGGTTGAACATGAATTAATTAAAACTACTTTGCCAAAAGCTAAAGAGTTGCGTCGTGTGGCTGAGCCACTGATCACTTTAGCGAAGAGCGACAGTGTTGCTAACCGCCGTTTGGCGTTTAGCCGTTTGCGCGATAAAGATAGCGTAAGCAAGCTGTTTAACGAGCTTGGTCCTCGTTATGAAGCTCGTCCGGGTGGATATATTCGCATTTTGAAATGCGGCTTCCGCTCAGGTGACAAAGCTCCAATGGCGTATGTAGAGTTGGTTGATCGACCAGTTGATGCGGTAGCCGTTGAAGAAGAGTAAGTCTTCTAAAAAAGCCGGGTTCTCCCGGCTTTTTTTATGTCTTAGCGTTTTCCCCGATTACTAACTTTGCCTTAAATCCGAGATGACAAAAGCAAGCAATTCCGCTTTAGAGCTGGAGTTTGTCTTTTTGAATATGTGCATCAAATGAGTTTTTACCTTGGCAAGTCCTAATGCCAGGTCTTCAGCGATCTGTTTGTTGCTAGCCCCCGCAATGATGAGTTCTATTACGTCTAACTCTTTTTGAGTGAGTGCATACTTCTTTTGTAGAGATCGTCTTTGGCCAAGCCTTTTCGGTAGATAGAATTCAGAGTGAATTGCAGTGTACGGCACTGAGTAGCTCCAGCTCCTGAGGGTTATAAGGACCCGGACACTGTTGCTTGAGCAGGCTTAACACAGCATTTATTTGGCCATCCCGGCGTAAAAAATGTCTGCACGTATCGGTGATCATAGGGCTTCATGAAATTTCGATAATAGATGGTCTGCCCCAAAATGTGAAAGGGCTTCTGTGAGTCTATTATCACCACTTTTTCGGCAGACTTCCCGAATTGACGCGGATCGAGAGGATCAAGGGTAGAAAAGTGCTGTTGATAGTCGGAATACGCTTCTTAATGGAACTGAGTAGGAAAGTCTGCAGACGTTTGTCTGCACTCTGTCCTCATTGTCGCTATGGTCCGGCCGGGTTAATAAGCCGCAAATTTGGTGTGATAGCTTCTATAGCTTTGCAGCACTTCACGCGGTCGTTGGTTTAGGGTCAGGTGTTTTGATTTCGCTGTCATTTACCGCTGTTGGTCTCACTGCTAACCCTGATCGTAATTTTGGTCGGCTGGTGACGTGGGTGCTTGTTTACGGTCCATTGCTTTTCTTTTGATGTCTTACCTCTACGAAGATAAGGGATTTTCTGGCTTTTCGCTGTGCTCGCATTCTAAGCTCCATGTGAGAGCGCTTATATCAAGCGTAGGTGTGATCTGAGACATTGGTTCTCTTTATGGGTTGTCTATAAGCTCCCAGAGCCATATGCCAATGTGCTATTTCAGTAGTCTCTGTTTAGTATTTGCCATCCCTTATCTCTTCCTAGATTGATTGCTATACTCATTCTTTAGATCCCGCTTGAGAGCGGCTTATATTAACCTCACTGGCTTGCAGCGAGATTGGTTGTCTGTAAACCTGCCAGATTTGTAAGCAATAACTTTGCTTGTAGGGTTGGGGCCATCTGCTCCAGACAATAGTAGGACAGGAACATGTCTGATAATAAAAATTCTGATACTCAAGGAATGGGGAGCTTGTACCAGCGGCTGAGAAAGCCGTTGATGCGCTATGTCTCGCGTTATTTCAAAAAGCCTCAAGAAATAGAAGATGTTGTGCAGGAGGTGTTTGTCAGAGTGCTGGAAGCCAAACAGCGCCGCAATACTCAGGTCAATGCGTCTTACCTTTATCGGGCCACCCGGAATCTTGCGCTCAATACGCTAGATAAAATGGAAAATAAGCTTACGGATACAGTAGGGGATTTTGAGTCCTCGACGGTTCTATTTGAGAGTAGCCTGTTGGAAGATGATTTTGAATCGCGGGAGCGATTTGAACTCTTTTGTCGGGCAGTAAGACAGCTGCCGCTGAAATGCCAACGAGTATTTATTCTACGCAGAGTCTACGGTCTTAGTCAGAAAGAAATTGCTCAGCGTTTGGGTATCAGCATTAAAACGGTAGAGGTTCATATGTCGAAAGCGATAGTGCGTTGCACTGACTACATGGATGCGCATGAGCAGGCCAATCCTGCCGAAAATGTTGCGCACCATGATGTACAGGGGCGCAGGTAGGACGCATTATGGCCGATGAACATCAACTGCCCGGTAACGTGACCGCCTTTCCCAATCGAGCTGCCATAAAGGTAGAGGCGGGTGATTGGCTAGTGCGTATGGATCGGGAGCCATTAACCGAAGCCGAGCTGGCCGAATTGCAGCAGTGGATGGGGCAAAGTTCGTTTCACCGTGATTACCTGATGAAGCTGGCAGCCAATTGGGATGCAATGGCTAGATTGCAGGAGTTGGCTGAGTTGTTTCCGTTACCTGAATCCGAAAGTTCTGTGTATGCCCAGTCATTTGGTTGGGCTATGTGGCTGCGTAGGCCCTGGGGACAGGGGGTTGCAGTCGTGTGCACCTTGGTGCTGGTAGTCGCGTTGGGCTGGCTCGTGAACGGCATTATGCCTACCGATTTGCGTACCACCGTTGGTGAACAGGGCAGTTTTACCCTGCCTGACGGCAGCGTTGTGAACATGAATACTGATACTCATATCGAAGTTGACTTTAGCGAGTCGCGCCGTGCAATTACCCTGCTTAAGGGAGAAGCCAGTTTTGATGTGAGGAAAAACCCCGAACGCCCCTTTGTCGTTTATGCGGGCGGTGGTTTGGTTTGGGCGGTGGGTACTGCTTTTAATGTGCGCTACTTGGGTGATTCAGTAGATGTATTGGTCACGGAAGGGCGCGTGAAGGTATTTAGTGATACCAATATTAACCAGCGCTCTGCGCTGGATTTGAAGAAGGCACCTGACGAAAGCAAAAATGTTGCGGCTGGTTTGTTGGTGTTGGCAGAGAACGAATTGCAGGAGGCTCTGGTAGGCGCTGGTCAGGCGCTGCAGTATGCCCAAGTGATTAAGTCATTACGCCCTGTGGAAGTTGATGAATTTGAACGAAAACTCGCTTGGCAACAGGGAGCACTTATCTTTAAAGGCGAGAGCTTGAAGGAAGCTATCGCCGAAATTGGACGTTACACCGATAAAAAACTGGTTATTGCCGACCCCGAGTTAAATACGCTGAAAGTGGGTGGGCATTATAAAACAGACGATATAAAGTCTTTGTTGGTAAGCCTTGGTGAAGGTTTGAATATTGACATTCAATACGACAATCATAACCGCATTTTATTAACCAGCCGCTAGGCGTGGCGGGTTTCTGTCCCATAGATTTCCCTCACTGCTTGCTTGTAACAATATGCATTGGTCAGGCCCTCATAAAAATAATTTTATTCGCTAGTAGGGGTATTGCATGGTCCACCGGTTATCTACATACGTGGTGAAGATAAAACACACTCAAAGTCGGTGTTTTGTCTGCCACGTATGCCGTGCGCTATTGGCGATGCTGCGGGCAATAAAAATAATTGCAATTACCCTTTGCATGATTGTAGGCCTCTTTGTTTCCAACCTGACTGCTGCTGCAGAGGAAACCATCGCATTTGATATTGCACGGCAAAGTGCAGGTGAGGCGCTACCTGTGTTTGGTCAACAAGCGGATATCACAGTTATCTATCAATATGACCAGGTAAAGCCGTATACCACTAACGCATTGTCGGGCAACTACTCAATGGCAGAAGCGTTAGCAGCTTTACTGAAAGATACCGGATTAAACGCAAGCTTTAATGGTAGCCATCACTTGATAATTACAATAGATAATGTTCAAGAGAGTTACGCTATGTCTTCGAAACAAGTAGGACAGAAAAAAAACGTATTAGCGGGTATTTTAGGCGTCTTAGCAGGTTCCGGTGTGGCAACCGCTGGTGCAGAGCAACCACGTATGCTGGAGGAGGTAATAGTCACTGCACAGAAGCGTGCTGAAAGTGTGCAAGATGTGGGGGCAGCCATCACGGCCTTGGGCGGTGAGCGCCTGGTAGATGCTGGCGTTAATAATATTCAGGATCTGGGGACTATGTCACCGGGCCTGACACTAGGTGAGTCGTTTGGTTTTGCACAGATCATGATTCGTGGTGTGGGTACCGATAATCCGTTTGCCGGCGGTGATCCATCGGTAGCCATGCATGTTGACGGTGTTGTGACCGGTCAGTCTTCCGCACAGTTAGGTTCGCTTTTCGACATTTCACGGGTTGAAGTATTGCGTGGTCCGCAGGGTACGCTTTATGGCCGCAACACTACTGGTGGCTCTATTAACGTAATTACCAATGACCCCACTGAAGAGCTCAGTGGCTACGCGCGTTTTACTGGCGGTAGCTACGATCTGTTGCAATTCGAAGGTGCCGTGGCAAATTCGCTGTCTGATAATCTACTGGGTCGTATTGCAGTGAAAATAGTTGATCGAGGTGGTTATGGCGAAGACATTGCTACGGGCAAAGACATTGACGATGCGCAGCAAGAAT
>JBNKHI010000105.1:0-5931 GCA_050290265.1 Cellvibrionaceae bacterium | reverse complement strand
TAGTTTTATTTGAAACCAATATTGCTCTCATGCGAGAGCATTTTGAAGTTTTTCCCATCGAATATCGCCAAAAAGCGGGCTTTTCTTGATTTGCATCAAGAAAGTGTGCGGTTTCAGGGTGAGATTTGATGTGTTTTGATAGCCTAGAATGACGAAACGGAAAAATTAATGTTGAAATCGTGCCAGAATGATTTCATATGAAATAACTTTTGTGGCGTAGATGTTGATTTGCAGTCGTTTCAGCTGGTACCCGGCGACATGACCAAGGCCAACGTCGCCAACAGCATCTACTGAAATGCTTCAATATTAAATGGGGGAAATGTGATTCAGTTTTCCGGTGTAGAAGTTGTACTAAACCAGTTTATTCCGTACCGAGTTGTGAATCTTGCTCGCCGGATGAGTGATTCATGTGCGGAAAGCTACCGCGAGGAGTTTGATATTTCAGCACCAGAGTGGCGTGTGCTTGCGCACCTCGCTGAAGTAGAAGAGCAAAACTCTCGAAATATTGGCAACATTGCGGTTATGAATAAATCTAAAGTGTCACGTGCTGTCGGTGCATTGTTTGATCGCGGTTTACTGGTGAAGCGGAAAGATGCGGACGATCAACGGGTGACGTATCTGTCGTTAACAGATGCGGGGCGTACCCTTTACCAGGCCATTGCCTTGCGTGCGCTAGATTGGGAAAAGCAATTAATCAGTGCATTGGAGGTGCATGAATATCGAGACTTTATGAAAATATTAACCAAGCTTGATAACCGTTTGATCGAAATGGAGGTAGCAAGCGAAACGGCCGGGGAGATTGCGGATTTTGAGGCCGCATCATAGCGTTGTATCAACTTGAAAGGTGCCAAGCAACGTCGGCACAGCTAAATGACCGACCTGAATACGCGTTACCTAACAGCACAGTTATATATGTTTGTGACAGCCAAAAAAAGCGCACCGGTTGGATGCGCTTTTATGGGTATCAATGAGGAAGCAAGCTCTTTAGCATCAGCCCCCTATGCCAGCTATCACTATTTCTTAAAACGTTTACGTTCGTTTTCAGTCAGCAGCTTTTTACGAATGCGAATGCTCTTTGGTGTTACTTCTACCAATTCATCGTCTTCAATAAATTCCAACGCCTGTTCCAACGTATGCTTAATTGGCGGAACCAGCGTTAACGCTTCATCAGTACCAGAGGCACGCACGTTAGTCAGCTGCTTACCCTTGATTGGGTTAACCGCCAAATCATTGCTACGCGAATGAATACCAATAACCTGACCTTCGTAGACATCAACAGCGTGGCCCAAAAACAAACGGCCACGGCTTTGGAGGTTAAACAACGCATAGGCTGCTGTCTTACCATTCACCATGCTAACCAACACACCGTTTTGGCGACTGACAACCTCGCCCTGCTTAACAGGTCCGTAGTGATCGAACACGCTAGTCATAATCCCTGAGCCAGAAGTAATCGTCAGGAATTGGCCACGAAAACCAATCAAACCACGTGATGGCATCATAAACTCTAAACGCACGCGACCTTTACCATCGGGCTCCATGTTGGTCATTTCAGCTTTGCGCAAGCCAAGCTCTTCCATGATGGCACCTTGATGCTGCTCTTCCACATCGATGACGACTTGTTCGTAGGGCTCTTGAATCTCGCCATCAACTTCTCGTTGAACAACTTCCGGACGGGAAACACCCATTTCAAAACCTTCGCGACGCATGGTTTCGATTAATACAGACAAATGCAGTTCACCACGGCCAGATACAATAAATTTATCCGGGGTGTCACCCTCTTGAACACGCAGCGCCACGTTGTGGATCAGCTCTTGGTCCAGGCGGTCTTTAATATTACGCGTAGTAACAAACTTGCCTTCTTTACCCGCAAACGGTGAATCGTTAACGATAAAGGTCATGCTCACCGTGGGCTCATCAACACTCAACGGTGGCAATTTTTCAACATGGTCAGGGTCGCAAAGCGTATCTGAAATACTTAGGTTATCAATACCATTGATACATACGATATCACCCGCTTTAGCGTCATTAGTATCGATGCGCTCAAGGCCAAGATAACCTTTAACCGCAAGCACCTTACCTTTACGCTGAGAATCATCAGCAGACTTGATAACCACTTGCTGGTTTGGCTTCAGGCGCCCACGAGTAATCCGGCCAACCCCGATAACACCTACATAACTGTCGTAGTCCAATGCAGAAATCTGCATCTGAAACGGTCCTTCTGGATCAACGTCAGGCACTGGCACGCGATCAACGATCATTTGATACAGCGGCGTCATATCTTCTGCCATATCTTCAGGATCAAGACCGGCAATACCATTGATTGCGGACGCATAAACGATGGGGAAATCCAGTTGCTCGTCGGTGGCACCCAGACTATCAAACAAATCAAATACTTGATCCATCACCCAATCTGGGCGGGCGCCCGGACGGTCGATTTTGTTAATAACAACGATCGGCTTCAAGCCCTGCTCAAATGCTTTAGACGTTACAAACCGGGTTTGTGGCATAGGGCCATCAACGGCATCTACCAACAACAACACCGAATCAACCATCGACAATACGCGCTCCACTTCACCACCGAAATCGGCGTGCCCTGGGGTGTCGACAATATTAATTCGGTAGTCATTCCAGCGAATGGCGGTATTTTTAGCCAGAATAGTAATTCCGCGCTCTTTTTCCTGGTCGTTTGAGTCCATGATGCGCTCAGAACCCTCATCACGACGGTCAAGGGTGCCAGACTGACTCAAAAGTTTGTCGACAAGGGTAGTTTTGCCATGGTCTACGTGAGCAATAATGGCAATATTGCGTAAATCGTTGATAATGCTAGACATTTAATGCGTACCAAAAGAAATAAAAACAGAATTTGTACACATAAATGTACTCATTCGAAAATGTACCCACTACAAGCGGGCAAGGAGATAATCATTCGGGCCGGCATTATAGTCGGCTAGGATGTACGCTGCTAGCGCAAACGCGGTTATTTTGCGATCAATTTCCCCTAAATAACGAGTTTAAGGAAAATTAATTGCAAATTTGTGGTACTAGACCGTGAAGCGGCGACAAAAGCGGTAAAAATATCAATGTTAAGCCAAAGGTACATATTCGGATTGCTCAATCCGCCGCAGTTGATTCTCCACCGGTGTTTTCAACCAGTTGTAGAGCAATCCGCTAAACAGCAGCAACGCAAAAACCGTAGCGACAACGAAGCCATATACCGCATCGCCCCCAAAGGCATCACTGATCAGCCCCATAAGCAATGGTCCAAAAGCTGCTCCCGCAGCGGTGAAAAACAAAATGACGCCAGCCACACTACCGTGCTTGTTTTTCTCGAAGCAACTAATCCCTTTCGAGTTTAAGGTAGGGTAAATAACTGACATAAATAACCCTGAAAGTGGCAATAAAAACACACCAACGGTCTTGCCAAAACTAATAGATAGAACAAAACACAGAGCAATCGACCCGCTGCATAATAGGAGTACGGTTGACCAATTCAACAGGGACAACAACCACATCCCCAAAAAACGACCGGCAGCCCGTAAAACAAAAAATATCGTTAAAGCATAAGTAGCAAATACCACCCAGGAACCGTCATAACCCAACAGGTAAGTAGGCATCCACACGTAAATAGCGCTTTCTGTTGCAACATAAAGAAATGCGCCCAATGAAAATCCTAATGCGTAGGGATCTTTTAATAAGTGCAAGGTGCGAATGAAGCTGACCGGTTCTTTGGGGGTCGTATGTACTTGCTGCTGCGGGTATTTGGCACGCCCTGCCAGAACGATCAACAAAACACACAAGAAACCAGCGACCATATACAGCCACTTCCAATCCACGCCACGTGTTAGTAATGACGTGACAACTAACGGCCCAATAATAGCGCCAATTGCAAAAAAGGCTTCTGCGCCATTGACGGTACTGGTGTGCTCTTTGGTTGATTTTGATATATCACCAATTAACGCTAAGGCGGCGGTTTTAAAAATCCCAATCGCAAGCCCGGCCAGAATCATCAGCGTTAAAAAATAGTAGAAGTCATTGCCCAAAACGAAACAAAACGATACCACTGCAAACAAACCTAAACCCAAAACAATTGTGCTCTTACGGCCAATTCGATCTGCCAGGAATCCAAACACCAGACCCGCTATGGCGATAGCCGTCATGGGTCCATAGTGAATCAATCCTGCTTTCGTCAGACCAACCTCAAACTGTTTCATCAACTCAGGAATAATGACCCCAACAGCATCGGTCGTCATGGCAAACATTAAAAACATCATGTATGTAAGCCAACGAATTGTGCGCAAGTTACTTTGTTCAGCGTCCATAAGAGTACCTATCGTTATTATTGTTTCGTTATCGAACCATAATGAACTTCTTTAAAAATGGCTCCAACTATTTTTCACAGAAATCCCACCGTCAATATTTTCTTGCAGACAGAAAGTCTGGTCATTTAGATCTACAGATAATTCAAGACTGGCATTGTCAGTTGTCCAGTTTAATTGCACCTTTCCAGGAGCAGTTTCCGGGCAGGAAAAAACACCAGACTGAAAAACTGGGTGTGCATTACGAAATTTCATAAGCGCTATCAAATTACGTACCACCGGCCGCTGCATAGCTACTTCAATTTCATCCCTGGAATAATAGTGACGATTAATATCACGCCCCACGCCAGTTCTTTCCAATAGCGCCATATCATTTTCACCTGCCAGCAAGCCCACATAGTAGACCTGTGGAATTCCCGGTGAGAAAAACTGAATCAAACGCGCCAGCAAATAAGCCTGATCATTTTTTCCTAAGGCTTCATAATACGTGCAGTTAACCTGATAAAGGTCCACATTCGATGCCGCGGCACCAGTAGCCTTGCGACTTGTATTGCCACTATTACGATGAATACTTTCTACAAGCTCATTGACTTCATCATTGTTCAACAAACCTGGACCAACGCCCTTTTCTGCTGCTATATCAATAATGCCAATACCATCATGGGTATCCAGCACGGTTACAGCATTGCGCGGGGCTATTTCATACCAGGCTTGCAGCGGTTTACTATCTTTAGCAATCAGGGTGTGTAATAGAAGAGGCGGCAAAGCAAAGTCGTAAACCCAGCTGGCTTTTTTCGCAATCGCAACCTGCGTCAAATAATGCGCATGAATTTCTACTAACACTTCAATGCCACGAGCAGCAGCTTGCTGAGTAAACTCTTCAATAAAGGCAAAGGTTTCATCAGTCATAAAGCATCGAGAGCCTGCCTTTTTAACTGCGTAACCAGCAGCATCAAGCCGTATTATTTTTACACTGGATTCTTCTAGCTTATTAAGGATGCTGGACAAATATGTCTTCCCGGCACTACTGAACACATCAATATCGATTTGATCCGCCGTAAAAGTTGTCCAGAACAATTCTTCTTTACCATTCGCCAATTTTATTTTACTAAACGGCAGACCTGGCCGTGGGCGATAAAGATTTACGAGTTGCTCTTGTGTCGCACCAGTTGGGAAAACCTTTTCATAAGTTAGAAAAAGGTCAGCATATGCAGAACTTTCACCCTTCGCTAAGTAGTCTTTAAAGGTTAACGACTGACTTGAAACATGATTCACAATCACATCAGCCATTACTTCATAATTAGCAGACAGTTGGGTCACATTACCCCAATCTCCCAGGCGGGCATCAACTTGAGTATGATCTACTGGATCAAAACCTGCATCAGCACCATCGATTGGAAAATAAAATGGGAGCAAATGTACTCCACCAAACACATCAGGAAACTGATTGTTCAGCAGTTCATGTAGGGTTGAAAGATTACCCTGCCCAAAACGGTCAGCGTAAGTACAGAGTTGAATGTTATTTTTCATAGGAAACACACTTTATTTATATTCTATTGAGCTAATCATTTGGTAATTGTGTTAGCGCCAGCAACATAGACCCCTTAGGCCCTGC
>JBNKHI010000104.1:0-5984 GCA_050290265.1 Cellvibrionaceae bacterium | reverse complement strand
GAACAGATATTAATTATCTTGCCACGCTTACGTTCAACCATGCGCTTGGCTACAGGCTTAGTCATGACGAATACGCCCGTTAAATCTGTGCCAATAACGTTATTCCACTCATCCAAAGACATGTCCAGCAACGGAATGCGCTTAATAATACCGGCGTTATTGACCAGAATATCAATGGGTCCTAGTTCGTTTTCAATAGCGGTTACAGCCGTTTCCACCGCAGTTTCATCACAAACATTAAACTGGTAACCAACGGCTTTATAACCTTTCTCCGTCAACATCTGAACTGCAGTATCAATTTTTTGCTTAGACGAATGACCATTAATCACAATTTTGGCCCCAGCACTGGCCAGACCTTCGGCCATTGCCAAGCCTAAACCGTGAGTTGCACCAGTGACCAACGCCACCTTGCCTGTCAAATCGAATAAAGGGTGCATACTCATTTCAATTGGCTCGCGTTAAATTTGTCCATATCGTCATAGTCAAGATTTTCTCCGGCCATACCCCAGATAAAAATATAGCTAGCGGTCCCGGCACCACTGTGCATAGACCACGGCGGAGATACCACAGCCTGTTCATTCTTCACCCACAGATGGCGGGTTTCTTCTGGCGGCCCCATAAAATGACAGACAGCCTGCTCTTCCTGTACATTGAAGTAGAAATAAGCTTCCATGCGCCGGTCGTGAATATGTACAGGCATAGTGTTCCACACACTACCGTTTAAAAGCTCTGTCATACCCATCTGCAACTGACAAGTTTCAACGACGGAATTCACCATCAGCTTGCGAATAACTCGCTCATTGCTGGTTGCAGAGGAACCAATTTCAAGCACATCTGCATCTTCCTGGCCAATTTTTTTATTAGGAAAAGTCTTGTGTGCTGGCGCAGAATTTAAATAGAATTTTGCAGGTTTTTTATAATCCTGACTGGCAAAAACGACGTCTTTTGCACCAGCGCCCACGTAAAGCGCTTCTTTAAAACCAACGTCGTAAACTTCACCGTCAACGGTTACCGTTCCGGCACCACCGACATTAATGGCTCCCAGCTCTCTGCGCGCAAGTAGATGGTCAGCTTTTACTGCATCAATGGTATCCAAAGCCAATGGCCCGGAAACAGGGTAAGCTCCACCAACGATAAAACGCTCGTAATGTGTGTAGGTTAAACTTACTTGATCAGGAACAAATAACGTCTCAATCAAAAAATGTTTACGTAGCTCTGTCGTATCCATTCCACGAAAATGATCTTCGTGTACAGCATAACGAATGGAATAATCAGTACTCATTCTCACCTCCTAAAATATTAGTTTTGCGCGCAGTTTTTTTATTGTGTAAAAACACCTGCAGCAATTGGACCGAGCATCATAAAAGGTGCCAAACCTTTCGGGTCATTATCTACAATGGGTTCGCTCATATAATATTCATAGCTACCATCGCGACCAAAACCAAGGCCACCCACTTGACAGTTTTGCGTATAGTCCAAATTATTGTCAGCATCTATTAATACAAACTCTTGGATCAATGCGTCGTAGGATTTTTCAGCCTCGGCTTTGTAGCTTTCGGGCAACACACCTTTTGCCACACCTTTGACTAACAAATAGGTATACATGCTGCTAGCCGAAGCTTCTTGATAATTACCAACATCACCAACGCGGTCAGTAATCTGATACCAAACCCCGTCTTCATCCTGAAACTTTAATAACGCATCAATGAGATCCTTAGCCATTGTGGTTAATTCGGTGCGTTGCGCTGTGTGATCTTCTGGAATAAAGTCCAAGGTATCGATGATGGCCATGGCCAGCCAGCCCATTCCCCGGCTCCAGAAATAATGCGACAAACCGGTTTCCGGGGCTGCCCATTGCTGTACTTTTTTTTCATCCAGGGCATGAAAGTAAAGACCGGTTGCTGGATCACGCAAGTGATCGCGAGCCACACGAAATTCTTCAACAACTTCATCTAGCGCAGCACCGTTCTCAAAAAGCGTGGTGTATTCAGCAAGAAAAGGCATGCCCATATACACACCATCCAGCCACAACTGATACGGGTAGCGTTTCTTATGCCAGAACGCGCCTAGATCAAGGCGCGGATGATTGCGCAACTGATCACGTAGATGACCAGCGGCGATGCGATATTTTTCTTCGCCAGTATCGTTATATAGCTCCAGCAACATTTTGCCTGAGTTAATACTGTCGATGTTGTAGTTGTCGACATTGTAAGTAGCAATATCACCAGACTCATTAACATAACTGTCGACAATGGCTTTCGCCCAACTCTTCAATGAATCGTTATTATTCGCCTTACCTACCTGATAAATGGACTGCGTCATCATGCCCATTGTGTATTCCCAGTTTGCAGCACGTTCACGCATGGTATCGAATTCGCCGTAAGCCAACTCATTACCGTGTCGCTTAATTTCCGACTCTGCCGCCAAGGTCGACCACTTCAGGGCGCTTTCAATACCACCCAGCTGTTTTTTAAACGCATCACTGTTAGCATTAGCAATACTCAGTCTGGGTGAAAAAGTGCGCCGCTCGATAGCCTTCTGCAACATAGTTTTTACCGCTACCGGTGACAAATCAGCGCCCGGTTCAGCAGCCCACTGGGTACCAAATTGATAACTCAATTCACCACCACGAACTTTCAACAATACAACGTGATTAAATTCATCTTCAGTAAGTTGGTTGAACGTTTCACGTTTAAAAAGTACATACATTAACAACTGCTGGCCATCCAGTGACTGCTTGCCCAAGGTGGCAATGTAGGACCAAGCCTCGCCCGTAATATCCAAATCACCCTGTAACAAGACAGTGTCGTCATGCTTAACAATGCCTACTGCAAGCTGCTCGATGGAGGGGGACGTTTTGATATCCACAGTGACTGCAGAACTACCCGCTTGCATTGACAACTGGGCCCGAAGGTCAACAACATCTGAACCTGTATTCCACCCCTGGTAATCAATAGCAAAAGCGGAATAAAGATCACCATCTTCAATAATGCTAGCAGTCCAGTCTTCGACATTTGATAAGCGTTCAACAGCACCGTTGTTCCAGTAGCCGAAACCTCCGACACCGACTGACTTACCCACTTTTAAGATGTCTTGCCCCCAAGCTGAGGCCTCATGATAACTGGCATACCCGTCTAAACCGACATTGGCAAGATGTAAACCGAGCTCCCTCTTACCAAAAATATCAAAGCCATTACGCCAGTCCAGGTAAACGCGGTAGCCAACCTTATCGGATTCGATACCCGGTCCTTCATAACGAATATATTCTGAGTGATCGGTATATTGCGGGGGCACAGTCACTGATTCGACATCCTGAAACACGCCACCCTCATAATGCGCTTCGTTCCAATGCCCACCGGTTTTAATACTGATTTCTGCATGGGTGCGTTTTGTATAAGCAGATTTATTGTTTTCGGTGGCCGGCAACATATTAATAGTTACCGTTTCTACCGCCGCCAAATCCAACATTAATAATGCGTGATCCTTGATTCCGTCTCCATCACTGTCAATAAATTGGTGTGGAACCGTTTGATCGTCGGTTATAAAACGGTACGACTCAGGTTTTACACTACTGGCTAAGCCGAGCTCTGTAAGCTCAACAGAAATTGCCGCGTCAGCTATTGCATAGTTCAACGCATTTTGCACTTTAACCGATGCCAAAGGTTGGCTAGTGGTAGCAGCCTGTACTGGAGTCGTCGGTGAGCTACTGGCGGGCCCCTCACCGCAACCAGTCAACAACATGCCTACAACACCGAGGGCATAGATGCCATAAACACTGCTTTTCAATAAACGCCGTTGTATTTTCATCATAGTAATCAGTCTGGAATTCATTTTATTGTTAGAAAAAGAGTCGAAAATTGGTGGAAACTTCACTAGTGCATTAATGGGTCTTGAAACAGTCATTATTAGGAACGTTAAAGCGATCATGTGTGAATACTACTAGACTATGCCACCGGTGGCAAATACAAGCAAAAAAAACCTAAACCACTGCGCCAATCAACCAGGGTAAAAACTCGTGATTGCCATAATCGAGAACTTCACTCTTTGAATGCTTACCGGAGGCACAGTCGATAATGAGACTATAGATTTGCTCTCCACATGCCTGAACCGACAGATCGCCATCAAAAACTGCCCCACAATTAATATCCATATCTTCTTCCATGTTCTCAAACAAAGGCGTGTTTGTTGCCAACTTCAAACTCGGTGCTGGTTTAGCTCCAAATGCGGAGCCCCGACCTGTTGTAAAACAAATCATATTGGCACCTGACGCCATTTGTCCTGTCACCGACACCGGGTCATAGCCTGGGCTGTCCATGACTACAAGCCCATGTTTATCTATGGGTGCCGCATATTCATAAACGCCCACTAACGTACTGTTGCCAGCCTTGGCTTGGGCGCCCAGGGATTTTTCCAGGATAGTAGTTAAGCCACCAGCTTTGTTTCCAGGAGATGGATTATTGTTTAACTCAGCACCATTTTTTTGCGTGTAATCCTGCCACCAATCCAGTCGATCAAGTAATGCCTGCCCTACTTCTGCAGATTCAGCACGCTCAATCAATAAATGTTCGGCACCATAAATTTCTGGTGTTTCCGATAGAATGGCTGTAGCCCCTTGCGCTACCAAAATATCCATAGCTGCACCCAAAGCCGGGTTGGCAGTAATGCCAGAGAGTGCATCAGAACCGCCACACTGGAGACCTATCGTGAGTTCACTAACGGGTATAGTTTCACGTTCTAGCAATGCCGCCGCTTTGACCATATCTTCAACAATGGCGATCCCGGAGGCTACGGTTTTACGTGTGCCGCCTTCCTGCTGAATAACCAAACTGCGAAAATGCTGACTCTCTGTAAGGTTTTCGCGTTGTTTAAAATCCGCCAACTGCATCACTTCACAACCCAAACCAATCATTAATACCCCAGCAAAATTAGGATGATTGGCGTAGCCTTTGTAAACACGATTTAACAATTCATAACCGGTGCCTTTACTCATGCCACAACCGGTTGCATGGGTAAACGCTACAACACCATCAACATTGGGGAACTGGTCGAGAAAGCCAGAATTCGCAACATGTTTTTCAATTTGTTTAGCGACGGTGGCTGAACAATTTACCGATGTCATAATGCCAATATAATTACGGGTGCCGGCCTTGCCACTGGGTCGTCGATAACCCTGAAAGGTGGTGGCTAGCCCGTCCGCAATAGACACGTTATACGGAGCTGCTTTTTGCCCAGCGGTAACGCTTGCTTTGGGACTTGTATCTGGCATGCCGCAATTGTGAGAATGGACATGTTGGCCTGTTCGAATAGGTTCAAGTGCAATACCAATAACCTGATTGTATTTGCGAATAACTGCACCGGGCTCAATATCGCTAACCGCCACCTTATGGAAACGCGGTACGGTATCCAGAACTTCAGCCCCATCGAACTCGGTCAACATAGTGCCAGGACGAAGCTCAGTACGTGCTACCGCCACGTTGTCCATCGCGTGTAATCTAAGGGTCAAGCTCATGGTTAATACACCTTACCTTTTCGAGCCGGGCTCATCATTTTTCGGAATCAATCGCCGTAGATTGTCGACAAATCAGTTTAGGCGTAAATACCGTTTCTAAATTGTGAAGAATGGAATCATTATTGGTAATGGTGGCGATGAGTTTTTGCGCGGCAGCCTTGGCCATATCGGAGTTGGGTCGACGCAGGGTCGTCAGTGACGGCCGCAACCGCGCCGACATCGGCTCATCGTCATAGCCAACAACGATAAGATCTTCCGGCACCCGGAAACCCATATCTTCAGCCATATGAATCACGGCTATAGCCATTTGGTCATTGCTTGCAAAAATTGCGTTAGGGCAGGATTTACCGGACAACAGTTTTTTCGCACACTCCAGAGCCGATTCGTAGGAGTTGTCTCCACGAGCAACAAAATTTTTCTTGATTTCACCTTTCTTCTTTAGGAAGAGCTTGGTCTTCTTATAATAGCTCTTTTT
>JBNKHI010000103.1:0-6024 GCA_050290265.1 Cellvibrionaceae bacterium | reverse complement strand
ACCGACTGGATACCTTAGTGGGTATTTTTGGTATCGGTCAGCTACCTACTGGCTCGAAGGACCCTTTTGCTTTGCGCCGGGCAAGCCTGGGCGTATTACGCTTACTGGTAGAAAAACAGTTGGATCTCGATTTGGCAGAGCTGCTGGATTTGGCCATTAGCCAACATCAACCCCTGCCACAGGCTAAAGGGCTCAAAGAGCAGGTATTAACTTATATGCTGGAGCGCTTCCGCGCGTGGTATGAAGATGACAATATTCCTGCCGAAGTTTTCATGGCGGTGAGTGCCAAGCAGCTGAGCAATCCACTGGATATCAATCGCCGCGTATTGGCCGTTAATCAATTCAGTCAATTGTCCCCAGCCCAAGCCTTGGCTGCAGCCAACAAACGCGTCAGTAATATTTTGGCAAAGCAGGAGATCGAAAAAACCTTTACGGTGGATAGCGCCCTGTTAAAAGACGCTGACGAAATAGCGTTAGCCGACGCGTTGGATAAAAAGTCGGCCGAGGTGATGCCCATGTTCGCCAACCATCAATATACCGAAGCCCTGCAAGCACTGGCTGATTTACAGCCGGTGGTAGATGCCTTCTTCGATAATATTATGGTAATGGTCGACGACGAAGCGCTGCGCAATAACCGAATTGCTCTACTGCAAACGCTGCGCGGATTGTTTTTGGAAGTCGCTGATATTTCACACTTAGCGCCGACCAAAAATTAACGCTGGAGACCTGTATGAAACTGGTCATTTTAGATCGAGACGGTGTTATCAACCATCAGGAAGGTGATGAAGACATTACCTCCCTGGCACAGTGGCAACCAATAGAAGGCAGTATCGATGCTATTGCCGACTTAAGCCGCAACGGTTTTACTGTTGTGGTAGCAACCAATCAGGCTGCGCTGGCGCGCGGCCTGTTGGATCTGGATGATCTGGAAGCAATACACACCAGCCTGTGTGATCGTGTAGAGAACCGCGGCGGACAAATTGCTGCTATTTTTTATTGCCCACACACTGATGAAGACCATTGCAATTGCCGCAAACCCAAAACCGGTTTGCTCGACGCCATCGAACTGGAATTCGACATGCCTACCTCAGCCGTGCCTTTTGTTGGCGACAGAAAATCAGATTTATTGGCCGCCATTCAAAAAGGCTGCGACCCCATTCTGGTAAAAACCGGGTACGGCAAAAATACAGTGGAAGAATTACAAGAAGATCCCTTGCCCAGTGGCCACTCAGCAGAAATATTTGAAAACCTGCGAGAAGCAGCCAATTTTATCCTGCGGCATTATTAGAGCTCCACTTTTAAACCCATATGACTCATTCAGTCAAAGCTACTCTCATGAGTCCAACTCACCTATTGTTGCTTTTCGACTCGTTAATGGAATAAGTATGCAATTTATACGCGCTGCGCTGTTCAACCTAAGCTACGCTGTTACGACGATTTTTTTCGGATCACTTTCGTTGATTTTATGGATGTTTCCCTACAGTGTTCGTGTTGCTGTACTGCTGTGGTGGAATCGTATCGTACTTTTTAGCTTGCGATGGATTTGTGGTATTCGCTACGAAATTATTGGCAACAAACCCACGATGGATACACCCTTTGTGGTAATGGCTAAGCATCAATGTGCCTGGGAGACATTTTTCCTTCAGGTATACTTCTCTCCTCTCAGCACCATTTTAAAACGAGAGTTATTACGCATACCCTTTTTTGGATGGGGCTTGGCACTTACACGCCCCATTGCCATTGACCGTAGTAACCCCTTAAAAGCGCTAAAAGACATTAACAAAAAAGGTCTTGCACGCTTGTCACAAGGCAATAATATTCTCGTATTCCCAGAAGGTACCCGTGTACCGGTTGGCGAAAACGGCAACTTCGCCCGCAGCGGCGCCGATATAGCAGTAAAAGGCGAAGTGCCGATAGTGCCTGTTGCACACAATGCTGGACGTTTTTGGGTAAATAAAAAATTTGCCAAGAACCCAGGCAAAATTACGATTGTTATTGGGGAACCCATCTCTACGGCGGGAAAAACCAGTAAAGCCGTTACTGCTGAGGTTAAAAGCTGGATTGAAGAAAAGATGGCAGGGCTCTAAACAGTTTTAGGCCTTTGTTGATAATTGCTGTTGAACCAATGACGATCGGTAATTACGTTATAGAACCGGGTACCCCTTTTTACCTTCCTTTAGCCAATTCAATTTACGCAACACTTTGGACAGATTAGCATTGGCAAATAGTCGAATAATTGCCTCAATTGTCGATAGATTTAAATTGTTGTCTAGACAACAATTTAAATCTTATAAGTAAATATTGATTCCAGATATTAGCGCTTGATAGCTAGTCGCTTTAGGTTAAAAATTTGAACACCGATAATTATTTAACAAAGATACAAGCAAGTTATTTATTCCTACAAACACTAAACATCTATAGAAACTTTGAAAAGCTAGAGAAGGCAAAAAGGGGAAATAGATTAGTCCCACCCTATAGCAAACTATAGAGTGGGAAAACAAAATCAAATATCGAGATTGGCAACAGATAAAGCGTTTGTTTCGATAAACTCTCTACGAGGCTCTACGTGGTCACCCATTAATGTTGTGAACATTTGGTCTGCAGCAATGGCGTCTTCGATCGTAACTTGCAACATACGGCGAGATTCTGGGTTCATTGTAGTTTCCCACAATTGATCGGGGTTCATCTCGCCCAACCCTTTATAACGCTGGATATTGTAACCACGCTTCGACTCTTTAATTAGCCATGCCAGGGCCTCTTTAAACGAGGCAATCGGTGCTTGACGCTCACCACGCTTCACAAAGGCACCCTCTTCCACCAAGTCTTGCAATGATTCACCTAATTTAACGATGGCTCTATATTCACCCGAGTTAAAGAAGTCGTGACTGAATGGATAATTGTAAATAACACCATGCGCTGTAATCTGTATTACCGGTAGAAACAGTTTACGTTCGGTATCTTCTTGTACCTTAATTTCGTAACGGTGGCTGCCACCTTTGTTGTAAAACTCAACCACTTGCTCACATAGGGTTGTTGCCCACTCTTGCATAAAGGCTTCATCTTGCAAGTTTTCTGCTACAACCGTAGGCGCATAGATCATCTGCTCCAGCACTTCCTGTGGGTACACGCGGGATAATCGCTCGGTAGTTTGAATAACTTTACGATAATCATTTACCAGCGTTTCAAGCGCTGCACCTTGTATTCCGGGTGCATCGGCATTGGCATGAAGACTAGTCCCTTCCAGTGCCGCTTGAGTGAGGAAACTTTCTAAGGCCCCCTCATCTTTAAGGTATTGCTCCTGCTTGCCTTTACCCACTTTGTACAGAGGTGGCTGAGCAATAAATACATGACCACGCTCGATCAATTCACGCATTTGCCGGAAGAAGAAGGTCAACAACAGTGTACGGATGTGAGAACCATCTACGTCGGCATCCGTCATGATGATGATGCTGTGATAACGCAACTTCTCTGGATTGAATTCTTGTGTACCAATACCGCAACCCAAGGCGGTGATGAGAGTGCCTACTTCAGCACTGGACAACATTTTGTCAAAACGGGCTTTTTCAACGTTAAGAATTTTACCTTTCAACGGTAAAATAGCCTGGGTTTTGCGGTCTCGGCCCTGCTTAGCTGAACCACCGGCCGAGTCACCCTCCACCAGGTACAGTTCTGAAAGCGCGGGGTCTTTTTCCTGGCAGTCAGCCAGTTTGCCAGGCAAACCCGCAATATCCAGTGCGCCTTTACGCCGAGTCATTTCCCGCGCTTTGCGAGCTGCTTCTCGGGCACGAGCCGCATCAATCATCTTCTGCACAATTTGCTTGGCTTCAGACGGGTTCTCTAATAGGTAATCACTAAAGGCCTGCCCCATCTCCTGCTCGACGGCAGTTTTCACTTCAGACGACACCAGCTTATCTTTGGTTTGCGACGAGAACTTTGGATCGGGCACTTTCACCGAGATAATCGCAGTTAAACCCTCTCTGGCATCATCGCCAGTAGTGGATACTTTGGCATTTTTGGCCATGCCTTCTTTTTCGATGTAACTATTCAACCCTCTTGTCAGTGCTGCGCGGAAGCCTGCCAAATGGGTACCCCCATCGCGCTGGGGAATATTATTGGTGTAGCAGAAGATATTTTCCTGGAAGGAGTCATTCCACTGCAAAGCCACCTCTACACCAACACCATCTTCGCGCTGTGTACTGAAGTGCATCATTTTATTAATGGACGTTTTTGCGTGATTCAAATACTCAACAAAGGCACTCAAACCACCTTCATACTGGTAAACCTCTTCTTTACCAGAACGTTCATCTTTTAACACGATGCGAACACCGGAGTTCAGGAACGACAGTTCCCGAAGACGCTTGGCTAACTGTTCGAAGTGAAATTCAATATTCGAGAAAGTAGCAGATGAGGGCTTAAAGTGAACCTTACTGCCCGTGCTGTCGGTATCGCCAATAACAGCCAGAGGTGCTTGCGGAACACCATGATGGTAAACCTGTTCATGTACTTTGCCAGCACGGCGGATGGTGAGAGTTAGCTCTTCTGACAGGGCATTTACCACCGACACGCCTACACCATGGAGACCACCGGAAACTTTGTAGGTGTTGTCATCAAACTTACCACCGGCGTGCAGTACCGTCATAATTACTTCGGCAGCTGATACACCTTCTTCATGAATCTCGGTAGGGATACCGCGACCATTATCAGACACAGAAACCGATTCATCAGGATGAATAACGACTTTAATTTCACTACAGTGACCAGCCAACGCCTCATCAATCGAGTTATCAACCAGCTCAAACACCATATGATGAAGACCAGTACCATCATCTGTATCACCAATGTACATACCAGGGCGCTTTCTAACAGCGTCTAACCCTTTCAATACCTTAATACTGGACGAGTCGTAAGCGTTGTCAACTGACATATATCTATTGCTCCAATCATACAGAGCCGGTACTTGGTACCGCTCTACTCTTCGAGTTTTATCGGTTTCACCTGTCCATGTTCCACGTGAAACACTTTATAAGCGTCTTGTGGTACCTGACTCCAGGCATTAAGTAACTCTTGTTTATCAACACCAGTGATAAACACCTGTGCATCTAACTTTGTCAGCCATGTAGCTAACTGTTGCTGGTGGTAGACATCCAGCTCAGCAGGTAAATCATCGACAAGAAATGTGCATGCCTTGCCCGTGATTTCTTTAACTAGCTGAGCCTGCGCCAACTTAAGCGCACTAACAACGACCTTTTGCTGCCCGCGAGACAGCACCTCAGAAGCCTTATGGCCACCAACGTTTATTTCTATATCAGCCCGATGCGGGCCAACATGGCTATAACCTGCTTTTACATCGCGGGCAAACGAATCAGCCAGACATTCTTCCAAGGCGCGGTCTTCCGGCCAACCCTGACTATAAGCCAGCTGTACATTCTGAATGCGATCGCTAAAGCCTTCGGATTGTAATAAACCCTCTATAGCGGGTGTAAGGCGGCTAAATACCTCGTGCCTGTCCTTGCTGACTGCAGCCCCCAAACTACCTAGCTCTCTGTCCCACACCGCCAATTCTGAAGGCCGTATTCTATCACGCCGCAGCGCACTATTCCGTTGTTTTAAACACCTTTGATAGCGCTGCCAGTGACCAATAAAGTCTGGTTTCACGTGAAACACTAACCAGTCTAATAACTGTCTGCGCTCCTTTGGCGAACCCTCTAGCAACAAGAAACTATGGCTGTCCAACACCAATAAAGGTAGGCGCTGAGCAAGCTGGGCAATACTTTGCACCACCTCGCCATCTACCTTAATAACGGGCGGTTTAGTGCGGCTTCGCTCAATACCCACTGGCACAACACGGGAATCTTCTATTACTTGAGCGAAAACAGTGAGCTTGGGCTGCTCATGCTGAATAACAGACTTAGCAAGGTGGGATCGAAAAGAACGGCCATGAGCCAGAATAGAAACACCTTCGAGAAGGCTGGTTTTACCGCTACCGTTACTACCATAGAAAAAATTAACGCGGCGATCCAGCTC
>JBNKHI010000102.1:0-6229 GCA_050290265.1 Cellvibrionaceae bacterium | reverse complement strand
CAAAAAGCCGTCGTGGTCGAAGGTGTAGAAACCCAGCGACAGTTACAGATACTTCAAGGAATCGGCTGCGAATACGCCCAAGGCTACCTGTTTGGCAAACCTGTACCTCCCGAAAAACTGGCGCTACACCAACCCACTCAGATTGCCAGCACACTGTAAAATAGTACCAGCCCTCCCCCTCCTCACCCCAAGAATATTTTTATCATATTATAACAATATTTCAAGAGAAGCCCTGCTGCGGCATTCATTTCACTGCAAAGGCCGCTTTCAACCCATTGAAAATCAAGTACCTTTCCACGATTCAGCCCACGATTCAGCAATTTTCTTCCACAAACCTTATCTCTAAGCATCATTAAAATACCAAAAACAGGGAAAAATGCGTTTGCAAAAGCATGGTTTATCATATTACGATAAAAAAACAATTAGAAAGACCAATCACAGACAACCAAGGAACACCTTATGAATGCTTCAACACCTCAGCATCACTCTGTTGTCACTAAGCAACGGGGCAGTACGCCTTTTTCCAAAAATCTTCCAGCTGAAAAAAAACCGTACTAGCGTGTACACCACTCAGCGCGACCGCGATCAGCACGCCAGCTGCATTCGCAGTTTGGCGGTCTCTTACCCAGTAACCAACAATCAATATGACACTTTTTTCCGGAGTTATTTATGGATTTAGATATTAAAGATCGCGTAGCCATCATCACTGGTGGTGGATCAGGCATCGGCAAAGATGTCGCACTGTTTCTTGCGCAGGAAGGCTGCAAAGTGGTGATTTGCGGTAGAACCATAGCGACACTGGAAACCGCAGCAACAGAAATTACTGGCGAAACGGGTGTTGAAGTATTACCCCTTTACTGCGACACCAGTGACACCGAAAAGGTGAAAACCATGGTAACCCAGGCGGCAGAGCATTTTGGCCATATTGATATTCTCGTAAACAATGCTGCTGCACCCTCCGGTGTGGTACGCAACGATCTTGAATCCGCTCCACCAGAAGAATTACTCGGCGACCTCAACACTAAATCGATCGGCTACTTCCGTTGTATTCAGGCAGTGGCACCGTATATGAAAAAGCAGGGCTTTGGCCGCATTGTAAACATTGGCGGCCTCACCGCTCGTGCCAGCAAAATTATCTCTGGCATGCGTAACATGGCCATTATTCATATGAATAAAACCCTCTCTGATCAACTGGGGCCCTATGGTATCACCATGAATATTATTCACCCTGGCGTTGTTGATACACCACACATCCAGGAACTTTACGAACGCGAAGGCATTAAGCAGGGCAAAACGCCTGAGGAAGTAAAACAAGCTTACATCGACAATACACCGATTCGCCGCACGTTACAGCCAGTGGAAATTGCCTGGTTGGTAGGTTTTCTCGCGTCACCTAAATCTGGCTCCATCACTGGTGAATCATTAGGTATTGATGGCGGAATGACTCGCGGTATCTACATTTAATTCAGTACACATTGAAGGTGATCACTATGAAAATGCCAAGAGTCATACGGACACACATTTCACTGTTCGTCTCCGACATGAAGGCGTCATCAGCGTGGTATAAGGATATATTAGGAATGGAAATTACTGCCGTGGGCGAGCAGTGGACAATGATGGGCTTTGGCCAGAAACATCACGATATTGCTCTGATTGAAGCCAAACACGATATTCCCGGTGGCAAAGAACTGCAACACTATGGTTTGGAAATCGAAGGTGATGAAACAGTACTACGCCGTCTTTACGGCATGCTGTTGGAAAAAGGCGTAAACGTTATTAAAACAACGGATCACGGTGTTGGGCGCGGCGTTTATTTTGAAGACCCAGACGGTCATCGCCTGGAGTTTTTTCTCGAAACAGAACACGATGATGAAAAAGCCAAAGCATTATTCAAAGAATTGAATGCGCCAAGCAATCCCATTGAACTGGATCCTATTTTTGGCAAGCAGGAGTAAGTACCCCATGAACTGCGAGAAAACCAGCGTTGTGATTGTTGGCGGTGGCCCTAACGGCATTGCCCTGGCTAACTACATGGGCATTTATGGTATTGAGACGATTGTGATCGAGCGCAGCGAGGAGATTCTGCCTTTTCCTCGCGCCGTAGGTATGGACGATGAAGCCCTGCGCGTATTACAAACTGTTGGCCTCGCCGAAGAATGTCTGCGCGATATGATTCAGGATGTACCCTTACGTTATTACAATGGTCGCGGGGTATGTTTTGCGGAAGTCAAACCCAGCGAACGAAAAAACGGCTGGCCCATGCGCAATATTTTTATGCAACAACTGGCAGAAGTGACATTGCGCAATGGGCTTCAGCGCTTTAATCACCTAGACCTGCGCACCGGGCATGAGCTACTGACGCTGCATCAGAACGAGCAAGACGCAGAGTTAGTCATTAATGGGCCAGACAATACTCGCTACAAAATCAAGGCAGATTATGTAGTTGGCGCCGATGGTGGCCGTTCTACCGTGCGCGATCTTTTAGGCATACCACTGGAAGGCGTTACACATCCACGCAAGTGGATTGTTGTTGACACCAACAACGATAACCTCGACGCTCCCTTCACGGCATTACATGCCGACCCAGTGCGCCCCTTTGTTTGCATCTATCTTCCTTACCAGCACCGACGCTGGGAATTCATGTTATTTGATGGTGAAGATGAAGAACAGATGGTACAGGAAGAAAAGGTAAGGAACCTGATTAGACGGCATATTGGCGATAAAGCCGATCAACTACAGCTATTGCGTATTCGCGCCTATACCCACCATTCCCGTGTGGCAAAAACCTTCCACCAAGGCCGGGCGTTACTCGTGGGAGATGCCGCTCACCTTACACCGCCCTGGGCTGGGCAAGGCTTAAATTCAGGCCTCCGTGATATTGGCAATATCGCCTGGAAAATAGCCGCCGCGGTTAAACAAATGTTACCCCCTGCTATTCTGGCCACCTACGAGCTGGAACGACGTGATCACGCGATTGATTTAATCGCTCTGGCTGACAACATGGGTGCGGTGTTAGGCCTAACAGACCCGGTAGCGGCAGGTGTGCGCGATTGGATTTTTCATGCCATCGATGGCGTACCTGCCTTGCGTGAGCATCTACTTGAATTCAAGTTCAAACCAATAGCCCAATTCACCCGAGGCATTGTCTTACATCACAATGGCGAACCCTCAACTGATAGCGCAGTAGGCAAACTGTTTATTCAACCAGACGTTGAAAACAGCGAAGGTAAAGCAACCAAACTCGACGATATTCTCGGCCCTTGGTTTTCAGTCGTTGGCTATCGCGTAGACCCAGCAGCGTTACTGTCTGAAAAATCAATCGTTTTCTGGAGCGGTCTCAATACACAGTTTATTCAGGCCAATCGATCACGTAGCGGCTTGTCTCATGACCAGCGTATTCAAAGTAGTGACAACACCGCCAATGTGGAAGACCTTACCAATAAATTACATTATTGGTTCAATGAACAACGTGAGTGTATTGCGATTATTCGTCCCGACCGCTATGTTGCTGCAGTGGCGTCAGCCAGTAATTTCCAGCAGGTGATGGACGAACTTCAAACACAACTCACCCGAGCAGCTCATTAATCAATGGCAGTTATTTATCCATAAAGGCAGATCTCACCGTTATGCAAACGTTGGAGCAACACATATTTGATGCACTGAAGCGTCAATGCGCGAGCGAGGCTCTCTATTCCACGAGCGTACCCAACTCAAATATAGCGTCGGCGTACAAACTGCAGTCGACGGTGAATACGCAACTGGTTGCTACAGGTGAAAAACTGATTGGCTGGAAAGCCGGATTAACCAATCACAAAGCGCAACAAACTTTTGGAGTGACTCATCCCGTCTACGCCCCTTTGTTTGCACGTGGTTTGTTTACTAATACGACAGTGCCTCACCCCTCGCCACTGCCAACGCACCTGGAGGGCGAGGTAGCGTTGCGCTTTGGCCATGACTGCCCTGACCACATCGAACACGTTGACCAACTTCTGTCTTATATCGACAGTGTGCATTTCGGTTTTGAAATTGTTAGCCGCAGGCTGCTGAACTCAAAAGCCTTAGTCGATCTGATAGCAGATAATCTTGCAGCGACTGGTTGCTTGATATCCGAGCACTCTTTTTCGCCAGACGCTTTTCATTTTTCTGACTGCAAGATGGAACTGATTGGCCCCACTGACAATACAGCCACAGGCACCTCTGCCAATGTGATGAGCAACCCTCTCATTCCAGTATTGGGATTAATAAAGCATCTACAACAACACAACCAGCAGATTACTAAAGGCGACCTCGTATTGTCTGGTGCTATGGTAATAGCCACCAATGTACAGCCAGGCGATCATTTTCGGTTGCAATGCTTTCAAGGCAACGAGCAAGTAGATGCTATTGAACTCTTGTTCGAACCACAAAGCTAAAAAGCAATACCCCGGGCATCTTGGTGTTAGCATAACGACTCCTGTACTATGAACTACCAGCGCCTAAACCATCAGGAGTATTTAACGTGTCCAGCTTAACCAGACTACTCTCTGTACTGGATCTGTTCACCGAGGAGCGAGGACAAATGGAGGTTGAGGCCATTGCGCAAGCACTAAACCTCTCAATTCCTACCGCTTACCGCTATGTTCGCGAGCTGACCGCCACAGGTATTCTCGTGAAATTCGGCAATGAATATGGACTAGGGCCGCGTATTATTCAGTTGGATTTGCAAATGCGAAAATGCGACAAACTGCTGCAAATAGGCGGGCCAATTGCCAACGAACTAGCTGAATTCGCTAACTGCAACGTACTGCTTACCAGCATGTATGGTAAAGAGACAATTAACATTTACGAAACGTCGGCCAACAGCAGTATCCATCCCACTTTTGGTCGCGGCCATAAAATGCCCTTTGCCAAAGGGGCGTCATCCCGAGCCATTCTGGCATTTACCAAGCGCCCCAAACTCAAACGCATGTACGACGCCATTACCGAGCCATCGTTAGACTGGAAAGAACTGCAACAAATATTGAGTGAAACCCGGCGCCGCGGGTACGAGCTATCGTTTGGCGAACTCGACAACAACCTGTTTGGCATTGCGGCCCCCATTCTCGATAATGAAGGCTATGCCTGCGCAGCAATTACCTTGGTAATGAAGAAAAACCGGGCCAAAATTTATCACTCGCAGGCGCTGGGAGAGCACTTGATAAAGCAAGCCAGTCGTATTACCGAACAGATTTTTAGTACGGCAATACCGGTAGAATAAATACCGCCATAATTGCAAAAAAAATCCCGCAAAAGCGGGATTTTACCAAGACCCTCTGAGACTTACGTTAACGAAGCTTCGTAAATACTCTGAATAGCGCCATCGAGCATAGTGTCGAATTCAGCTTCAGATTGTTTGGCAGAGAGCCCTTCTGTCAACGCGCGCGAGAAGCTGGCAATCACACCCACGTTTTCAGCTAGTTTTTTGTTGGCCTCTTCACGGCTGTAACCCCCAGACAAGGCAACCACCCGAACCACTTTGGGATTTTTTACAAAATCACTGTATAGATTAGTCTGGGTTGGCAGTGTCAGCTTTAACATTATGCGTGCATCGTCTGGTAGCGCATCGATCTGCTGAGCAATTTCAGCTTTCAGCAGCGCTTCGGCTTGTGCTTTATCGGCAATATTGATGTCGACTTCTGGCTCAATAATGGGTACCAGTCCCACTGCAGCAATGCGCTTGCCCACTTCAAACTGCTGGGCAACCACAGCACCAATACCAGCGGCATTTGCGCCCTTAATCACCGAGCGCATCTTGGTACCAAAAATACCTTTTTCACTAGCACGGGCCAATAAAGCATCCAGCTCTGGCATAGGCTTCATTACCTGAACATCGTCTTGCAGGTCAGCCAAGCCTTTATCAACTTTTAAAAACGGTACCACATTTTTTTGTGTCCACAAAAACTCTGCGGTTGGTATACCATCGATGTCACGATCCATGGTGTTTTCAAAAAGAATAGCGCCCAGAATACGCTCACCGGTAAATGCCGGGCTCTTAATAATACGGGTACGCATGGCGTGAACCATTTTAAACATTTCTTCGTCACCGCTGTATTCATCCTCATTCACACCGTAAAGACGAAGGGCCTTGGGGGTACTGCCGCCGCTCTGATCCAATGCGGCAATAAAGCCTTTACCGGTTTTTACTTTTTCAAGCATCGTTTGCGTATTCATGTCCGCCATAGTGATAGTTCCTCGTTGTGTCCTTATAATT
>JBNKHI010000101.1:0-6459 GCA_050290265.1 Cellvibrionaceae bacterium | reverse complement strand
AACAGCTTTACCGCGTTAGCCATTAAGGGTGAGCTTACCCCGCGCGACACGGTGCACCCAGAGCTGCTGCGCTTTTTGTCTATGCTGCCGCAAATGGGTGCTGCGCAAGTGGTTGATAACACCTATCAGATCGACTGGGTCGATGGCTAAGCCCAGTTTTTTCGTCTGGTTGTTGGCTGGGCTGTTAAGCGGCTCGGCCACCGCCGATCCTGTTCACCCCGCCTACGGCGCCTGGCACCACGAAGAAGCCGCCATTATGGGCACCCGCGTGAGTGCCACCTTCTGGTGTGAGCTGGGCTTTGCGCCCTGCGAACAGTTGCTGGCAAACGTACTCGACGAATTCCGCCGCCTCGACCAGCTACTCAGCCCCTATATCCCCAACAGTGAACTCAGCCAGGTTAACCAACAGGCCGCACAGGCCCCGGTAAAGCTGAGTGACGAAATGTACCTGCTCATCGATAAATCCCTGCAGGTTGGCGAACTCAGCCAAGGCGCGTTTGATATCACTTTCGCCTCACTCGGCCAATTTTACGACTACCGCGAAGGGCAACAGCCCACCGATGCCCAGCGGCAGGAAAACCTCGAAGCCATTGACTACCACTGGCTTGCGCTCGATAAAGTCCACCACACCCTCGCCTTTCGCAACGCGCGGGTGAAGATCGATTTAGGCGGTATTGCCAAAGGCTATGCCGTTGATCGCGCAACAACCATGTTGCTAGCCGCCGGCATCAAGCATGCCAGCATTAGCGCCGGGGGCGACAGCCGGGTACTGGGTGACCGCCGTGGCCAGCCCTGGCATGTGGGCATTAAAAAACCCCGCGCCGACGACGGCCAACCCGCACTAATGCTGCCCATGCTAAATGAAGCCATCTCAACCTCTGGCGATTACGAGCGCTTTTTCGTGAGTCCCACTGGTGAGCGTGTACACCATATTCTCAACCCCAAAACCGGCACCTCAGCCAGCGGCGTGGTGAGTGTGAGCGTACTCGCCCCCACCAGTTTTATGGCCGACCCACTTTCTACCACAGTATTTGTGATGGGCGCCGAAAAAGGCCTGGCGTTAATCGAAAGCCTGCCGGGTATTGAAGCCGTAATTATCGATGCCCACGGCAAGGTTATTTTCAGTTCTGGTTTGGTTGAACCACCCTCTCAATAGTGGGTTAATCCACATGCTTCTGGGGGCGCTAATATACGTCATGACGAGTTAGTGAATTACGCCTAAACTGATCAAAGTTGTAATTTATTAACATCAGTAATATTTTTGAATGCCCAACGTAGTGGCGGTATAGAAGTGCGTCACGTTAATGTAATTAAATATGGCACAATGACGTATACATAGCTGTTATGCCGTATCAGAAATATGCTTACTTATTCAGACTTAACGAAACGAATCATTAAAGACTTTGAATCATTTTTTTTGAGAAAGAAAATGGTTAATTTTGGCTATCAGTTTGAAAGTGTCCAGCAAGCTAAAACAAGAGGGAAGGTAATATTGATTCCTTCATTTCTTGAAAATATGGAAGTTGAGGATGATGTAAAAGCAATTTTTCATTTGCTGGTTGTCTGTCATGAAATTGCTCATGTAATGCATGAGCACACCCAGTACAAAGATACAGATTATATTGACTCAATTGGTATCGAGTTGTGGGCTGATTACTATGCGATGAGAGCTGCGATGTCTGTGTTAAATTTCCGAAAGCGATTTCGGGATTCACTTACCGATAAGTACGACGGGGATACATTAATTATAACCATAGGAAAAGCGATTGTTTTACTTAGTCAGACTTATTATGTGAGCTCTAGTAAGAGTTATCCATCACTCGAACTTAGAGCAAGGACCTCGATGACGGGAATAACGTCATTTTTAACTAGATTAGATGGTGCGATTAATCTTGGTAGATTTGTCAACGTAACTAAGTTGGTTTTTACCGAGGCTGGGTTGTCCAATTACTTTGGCGCTGCTGACGTTGGTGAATATGAGTCAAAGGTAATCTCTAGAATAAGAGAAGTACATCTTAAAATACTGGGAAGTCGGTATTCAATTACGAGCGGTATACAGCCAAAGTATCAAAAATTTCTGGGCACGGAGTTTGTGTAAAATAGCATAACAAACGGCTGCACGCAGACGCTGCAGGTTGGGTCTCACCTTATCGCTTTAATAACAGGAAAGGAAATCGGGTTATTTTCATCATACAAGTTGTTCAAACCGCTCGCTTCACTCACTGGGACGGGCTAAAGCCCGGCCCTTAACCAAAGTTATAGGTCAAAAAGAATGGTTAATATGGAAATAAACTACGTACACTTTGTAAGCGACGCTAGGAACCTACCACAAGTGTTATACAAGTACAGGGAATTTGGTGGTTATGCTCTTGAGGGGCTTATCAACTCGTCACTCTATTTTTCTGACCCACATTCATTTAATGACCCATTCGAGCCCGTAAAGGCGTTAGATCAGTCCCCCTTTCAAACGCGTATGTATCACCAGCTTAGAAATTCAGGGATCCTATGCCTCAGTGATTCACCTACGTCATTGCCGATGTGGTCCTACTATGGCGGTGCCCTTAAAGGATTTTGTGCTGGGTACTCGTCAAGAAAACTCCTAGAAACTACTGAACCACAATCTTGGAAGCACGTTTATAAGATTGATTACAGAGAGGTACCGCATAGCTCAATCGACTCGGAGAAGCTCGTAAGCGAAGAATACGCTGATAAAGATCCTGAATTAGTCAAAATATTCGCCACCAAGCACATTGCTTTTGAAAAAGAAAATGAGTACCGATTAGTAATAGAACCAAAAGTCTCTAAAGAGCTTGGCGAGCCAGCTGTGGGCCTCTATTCTCACTCCCCAGACGCATTAGAAGAAATTATTTTTGGAGCACTAACACCAGAAAATCAAATTACGGCGCTTCGGGCCATTTTCGAGAATAGAAAACATGTCCCAAAATTTAAGAAAATTAAATTCGGAGCGACGAGCTATGAGCTCCATACCGTTGACCTATAACAATCACAGGCATGAATAAATGGGTTCTGACTCCACTTATTGCTGATTTTTTCACCTGTGAGATCAGCGTTGTGAGATACATACGATGCGAACCTTACTCATATTTATAGTGTTAATTTCAGCAAAGTCATATGCTTGCTCGTGTAAGTATGAGCACGGCATAGATGAAATAGAAAAAAAGTACACACACATATTTGTTGGAACCGTAATTTCAATTGACGAGTACAAGAATAATTTAGAAAAAATGAGTTATTCTTTCTACAAGGTGGTTTTTACAGTAACTACGAATATTAAAGGTGCTCCAAGTGATAGGTTTACTGTATACACATCTGCTTCAATTGGAGCATGCGGAATGAAATTTGAAGAGGGAGTCGAGTACGCTGTATTTGCATATTATACTGGGCCTGAATTGGCAAGGCAGGGTTACAGCGTTGACTCGAAGCCTTTGGTAACGGCTTGCTCTCCGAGTTGTAAATTACGTGGAGAATCTGCGAGGTCAGTAGAGGTAGAAAGGTTGCTAATCGAATTAAAAGCGAGGTCTAATTCATAACAAGGTATTCCTGTTTAAATGTTTTCTGTTGCTCCTTTTTTTTAAAATATTCTATCCGAAATTGGATAGCCAAGGAGTTGGCCATATTATGAGTAAATCTATCTTACTGTTCCTTGTTTTCTTTAGTTCCTTTTCTCATGGAGAGGAAGGTGGGTGTATTGATTTTATCAATTTTTCTCCAATATACAGCTCGCTATGGGTAGAGCAATACTGTAAGAGTGGAGTTTTTAGCGGCATAGTAGAAGAAGAAAAACTTATAGGCTTACAAAAAAATTGGGCATCAAGAATGGAGCCTTTAAAGAAAGATTTAAAAAACCTGATAAGTGTAGGCCCACCCGAATCTGGAAATGACGAAGAGAATAAGGAGTATCTTGCTCGTTTCTTTGAATTAAACGATATGATACGTGCTTTAAATTCTGAGCCTCCTTATTATTTTAAGAACATGAAAACAACGGAAGAATTGCTTATCGCCAAATATATGCTAGAAGCTAATGAATCTCTGACAAAAGAGTTGAAGGCGTCTGGGAGATGCTTGAACAGGGAGGTATATCTCAACGTTCTTGTTGATCGAGCAAAAAATAAATTTCAAGATCTTGCTGAAAAGTCAATGCAGTCGATTACTAACGAGTTGGCTAATTAAGACCCTAAAACTACTATGAAAAAGTGTTGTAATAAATATTTAACACCTAAAATTATATACAGGGCTAGTATCATTGACTCCGTAGGTCTCACAATACTACTTAGCTTCTTTTTGGGTATTGCTTTCCTTATTGCTTGGTTTGGTGCGGGATCTCTAGTTTCATCGGTAGAAGACGGGTCTATTGGAGAGAGAGGGGTTTTAGGTCAGCGTACTATTCCGGGTGGCTTAATAGTGTTTGCCTTTTTGTACTACTTTCTCCCTAAGTTTATACATGCCTGCAGTTACCTCGTTAACTACAAGCTCAACATTAGCTCAGTGTGTAAGTCTTGTGGAAAACAGCATGAACTGGCTGATTATCCAAAATCAGATGACCCGTTTTAATAAGGCTATAAAAATCGTTCTGGCCACAAGAAGCTTGGCCTCCATGGTATTGCCTGCACGTTACTTCAATAGTCGTTTTCGGCGGCGTTAAATGAAATGATAAAACTACTAATAATTTGTACATTTATTTTTTATTCGTTATATGGTTACGCAAGGCCTGATCTCAATAAAATGACGAACGAGGACCTGTGGCTTAATTCTCCTTTTATAGGAATAATTACCGTTACCGATGGTAAGTACATTCAAAATAAAGGTTATGAATTAGGAGCAGAGGTCAATACCGTACTAAAAGGCCGTGTTAATGAATATATAAAATTTAAAAACATGTTCCCTTCTATGAATACTACTAATGTGTTGGGTGCTACTTATCTTGTTTATCTATTTGAAAATAGCGATAAATCATACTTTGTTCCTTCTGAAAATTTTTCTGTGATTGAAGTCATTGAGCGTAGCGTAGAAGATAGAGATATGCTTGAAGATATAGCTAAAAACAAAGGAGTGCAGTATGCCCATGCATATGAATATGAGGGGAAGCTTTGGCATATTCAATGTTGGGGGGCAATCAGAATCTTTTTGTAATGAACTAGCGCAGTCAGCTAGCGTTGCATTTAACAAAGCAAAACAGCGAGGGCCTATGGCCGGTGCGCGCTAACGCGCACCCCTGTTTGCGGCGATAGCCCAGTGTTGCCCACGAACCGTAGACACCTAATCCCCACCGTTTGTAATAAAGGCGAAAAGACATAGCACTGACCGTTACTGCCGTGATTATCAAGATTCACGGCGATGTCTTGATCAGTTCTGGCCTGGCTGACCCTTTCCGGGCGGAGCGAAAATCCCTCCACCCATACGATCGTATGGCAGACACCAGCGCGTAGTTCAGGTAGAGTTTGGGGTGTTTAACGATCAATTACCGCTTATTGATCGCTGGCCCATTACTCAGTGAACGTTGGATTATGTCTAGCAGTGCGTCTTCCACCCTGATCAAAACCAAATTGTTTGCCCCGGTATTGCGCGCGGGTGCGGTGAGCCGTGCTAAGTTGCTGCCGGTGCTTGAGCAGGCACTGCAACGCAAGCTCACGCTGGTAACGGCAGCAGCGGGTTTTGGCAAAACCACCCTGATGGGCCAATGGTATGCGGTATTAAAAGAGCGCCAGTATGCGCTCTGCTGGTTATCGCTCGATCGGCAAGACAACGACCCCAAAACCTTTATGCGGTATTTTATTGGGGCTTTGCAACAGATCGATGCCAATTTGGGCAGAGAGGCGCTGCAGTATCTTGATAACGCCCCCGCGCCAGATTTCACCAAGCCTTTGGCCTCATTGATCAACGAGTTGGTACAGTTGGGTGAAGAGACGTTCTTCTTTCTCGACGATGTGCATTTTATTGATGCCGACGATATCAAAGATTTCCTCGAATTATTTCTAAACCTGTCGCCACCAAATTTTCATTTGGTAATGGCCGGGCGAACCATTCCAGCATTGCCGTTGGCACATATGCGCGTAAGCAATGACCTTGTGCAATTAACTGCAGATAAGCTGCGTTTTGATGTGCAAGAGTCTGCCGCGTTTATGCGCGATGCCAACCAGCTTGAACTCTCGGCTGAACAATTAGCCAAGCTTAACAATCACTGCGAAGGCTGGGCTGCCGGTTTGCAGTTGGCATCGCTGTCGCTGCGCGATGCGGCTAGTAAAGATGCGATGATAGAACGCTTCGCCGGTGATATTACAGATGTGGCCGACTATCTGGCCACGGCCGTGTTTAATCAACAGCCCGAAGCCGTGCGTGAATTTCTTTTACACTGCGCTTACTTAGATAGATTTAACAGCGAGCTGTGCGATTTTGTGTTGCAGCGTGATGACTCCTGGGCCACGTTGCGTAAACTCGATA
>JBNKHI010000100.1:0-6681 GCA_050290265.1 Cellvibrionaceae bacterium | reverse complement strand
AGAAGGTCTGCGCTTTGCGATCCGTGAAGGTGGTCGTACTGTAGGTGCGGGCGTTGTAGCTAAAATCATCGAGTAATATTTCTGGTGTGGAAGGGGCCTCCTTTATGGGGGCCTTTTTTGCTCAGACTGAATGCCAACTGCGTTAGTAGCGGGCTGCAAAATGTCTGGTTTTTCTAGTCTTTTTTGCCTTCGACAACTTTTTCCCAAAAGCCTGTAGAAATCCTGTATACTCCCGCGCAATTTTTGACCTAGCTTGTCGAGTAAAGCCATGAGTGACTTATCCCTATATAGAAACATTGGTATCTTTGCCCACGTTGATGCGGGCAAGACCACAACAACTGAACGTATTCTGAAGTTAACCGGTAAAATCCATAAAACTGGTGAAGTGCATGATGGTGCTGCTACCACTGACTTTATGGACCAGGAGCAGGAGCGCGGCATTACTATTCAGTCCGCTGCTACTACATGTTTCTGGAACGGTCACCGCTTCAATATTATCGACACCCCGGGGCACGTTGATTTTACTGTTGAAGTTTATCGTTCGTTAAAAGTGCTAGACGGCGGTGTTGGTGTTTTCTGTGGTTCCGGTGGTGTTGAGCCGCAATCAGAGACTAACTGGCGTTACGCTAACGATTCTGAAGTTGCCCGTATTATTTTCGTTAACAAGCTGGACCGCATGGGTGCAGATTTTTACCGCGTTGTTGGCCAGATTAAAAAAGTGCTGGGCGCTAACCCGTTGGTTATGACTCTGCCAATCGGTATCGAAGATGACTTCGTTGGATTGGTCGACTTGCTGACTCGCAAAGCGTACGTCTGGGACGATTCCGGCTTGCCTGAAAATTATGAAATAAAAGATGTTCCTGAAGACATGGTCGACAAGGTTGAGGAATATCGCGAAGCACTGGTTGAGACTGCTGTTGAGCAAGATGATGATTTGCTTGAGGCCTATATGGAAGGTGAAGAGCCTTCGATTGAAGATCTTAAGCGCTGTATTCGCAAGGGTACTATTGCGCTGGATTTCTTCCCGACTTTCTGTGGTTCTGCATTTAAAAACAAGGGTGTGCAACTGGTATTGGATGGCGTTGTGGATTACTTGCCTAGCCCGACAGAAGTTGAGCCGCAAGATCTTACCGATGAGCTCGGTGAGCCAACTGGCGAAAAAGCCATTGTAACTGTTGATGAGCCGTTCCGTGCTCTCGCGTTTAAAATTATGGATGACCGTTTTGGCGCGCTGACTTTTATTCGAATATATTCCGGTAAGCTGGAAAAGGGTATGACTGTGCTCAACTCTTTCACTGGTAAGACTGAGCGTATTGGTCGAATGGTTGAGATGCATGCTGATGAGCGTAATGAGATTGATAGGGCTCAGGCTGGCGACATTATTGCCGTAGTGGGCTTGAAGAATGTGCAGACGGGTCATACTTTGTGTGATGTGAAGCACCCTTGTACTCTTGAGCCAATGGTTTTCCCGCAGCCGGTAATTTCAATCGCTGTGGCGCCGAAGGATAAGAGTGGTGCTGAAAAAATGGGTATCGCTCTGGGTAAAATGATTGCTGAAGATCCAACGTTCTGTGTTGAAACGGACGAGGACAGTGGTGAGACTATTCTGAAAGGGATGGGTGAGCTGCATTTGGATATTAAGGTGGATATTCTTAAGCGTACCCATGGTATTGAGTTGGTTGTTGGTAAGCCGCAAGTTGCTTACCGTGAAACGATCACCAAACCTATTGAAGATAGTTACACGCACAAGAAGCAGTCTGGTGGTTCGGGTCAGTTTGGTAAAATCGATTACCGCATCCGTCCGGGCGAGCCTGGTTCAGGCTTTAAGTTTAGCTCGACAGTTGTTGGTGGTAACGTGCCAAAAGAATTCTTTCCGGCTATTGAAAAAGGTTTCAAGAGCATGATGGAAGAGGGGCCGTTGGCTGGGTTCCCTGTGTTGGATGTAGAGGTTGAGTTGTACGACGGTAGTTATCATGCTGTTGACTCCTCGGCTATCGCGTTTGAAATCGCAGCGAAGGGCGCTTTCCGTCAGTCTATGCCAAAAGCTGGGCCGCAGTTACTTGAACCTATCATGAAGGTGGATGTATTTACGCCGGAAGATCACGTGGGTGATGTAATTGGCGACTTAAACCGTCGTCGTGGCATGATCAAGGATCAGGAGCCTGGTGCTACTGGTGTTCGCATTAAGGCTGATGTACCTCTTTCTGAGATGTTTGGCTATATCGGCCAGCTCCGTACCATGACTTCTGGTCGCGGTCAGTTCTCAATGGAGTTTGCGCACTACTTGCCTTGTCCGGCTCAGGTGGCTGAAGTGGTTATTGCTGCTGAGAAAGAGCGTAAGGCTAAAGCTTGATTGAGTTGTTGATAGGATTCGGGAGCGCCGGCTGGCGCTTTTGAGTTGAAAAAAAGATAACCCGGATCGCTTTTTTGCACCGGGTTTTTTTGTCAGAAAATAAACCTGTAATTTTTACGAACAAGGCCTTGACAGGCTGTTGCGCGATCATTAAGATTGCGCCTCCATTTTGCAGGGGTCATAGCGATTCCATAGCCAAAATGGATGTTCTTTAACTTAGTTGGAGTTTGGTTCAATGCAGAATCAGCGTATTCGCATCCGTCTGAAAGCTTTCGATCACAAATTGATTGATAGTTCTACACAAGAAATTGTTGAAACTGCAAGACGAACAGGTGCGCAAGTCCGCGGTCCTATTCCGTTGCCAACCCGTAAAGAGCGTTTTACGGTATTGATTTCTCCGCATGTAAACAAAGATGCGCGCGATCAATACGAAATACGTACACACAAACGTTTGTTGGATATTGTTGAACCTACCGAAAAAACTGTTGATGCCCTGATGCGCCTGGATTTGGCCGCAGGCGTTGAAGTTCAGATCAGTCTCGGCTAAACGCTCCAATTCACCGAAATCCTGAGCCACATGCTCAGGTTTGTGTAACGCTCTGAAATGGGCGGCCATAGCGGGTTAAAGCCCCGTACACTGAGAGGTTATTAAAATGACGATAGGTATAGTCGGCCGCAAGAGCGGTATGACTCGCGTCTTCACTGACGATGGTGTTTCCATTCCTGTTACTGTGATTGAGGTAGATCCCAATCGCATCACCCAGGTTAAGAACGTAGAAACCGACGGTTATAACGCTGTTCAAGTTACCGTAGGGTCTCGTCGTGCCTCCCGTGTTACCAAGTCTGCTGCTGGTCACTTTGCCAAGGCGAACGTTGAAGCCGGTCGTGCTTTGTTCGAATTGCGTAATGACACTGATGAAGGCTTTGAAGTTGGCGCTGCGCTAACTGTTGAAGCGTTTGAAGCAGGTCAAAAAGTTGATGTTACTGGTACCTCTAAAGGTAAAGGTTTCGCAGGTGCTGTTAAGCGGTGGAATTTCCGCATGCAAGACGCCACACATGGTAACTCTCTATCCCACCGTGCTCCCGGTTCAATTGGCCAGTGCCAAACTCCCGGTCGAGTATTTAAAGGCAAAAAAATGGCAGGTCACATGGGTGCTGAGCGTTCAACCGTTCAGAATCTTGAGATCGTGCGCGTCGATGCCGAGCGCAATTTGCTGTTGGTTAAAGGTGCAGTCCCCGGAGCTCCCGGTGGCGATGTAGTTGTGCGCCCTGCCGTTAAATTGCGTAACGGTTAAGAGTCCGAGGGGGATCGACCATGGAATTAAATGTAACTACGCCAGAAGGCTCTAAGGGTACTGTTGCGGTATCTGAAGTAGCTTTCGGCAAACAGTTTAATCAAGACCTGGTTCACCAGGCGGTAGTTGCCTATATGGCGGGTGCTCGTCAGGGAACTAAGGCGCAAAAGAATCGTGCGGCAGTTTCTGGTGGTGGCAAAAAGCCATGGCGCCAGAAAGGTACTGGCCGTGCTCGTGCAGGTACAATCCGTAGTCCATTGTGGCGTAGCGGTGGTGTGACTTTCGCAGCGCAGCCACGTTCGTACGAGCAGAAGTTAAATAAGAAGATGTATCGCGCAGCATTGCGTTGCATTTTGTCTGAACTGAACCGACAAGAGCGTTTGGTTGTTGTTGAGTCTTTTGATCTGACTGGTCCAAAAACCAAAGAGTTAGTTCAGAAGCTTGGTCAGTACGGTTTGTCGGAAGCGTTGGTGGTAGGCACTGAAGTTTCGGAAAACTTGTACCTGGCTTCACGCAATCTGCATAAAGTTGATGTTCGCGATGTTCAGGGTGTGGATCCGGTCAGTTTGGTCGGTTTCGACAAGGTAATCGTTACCGTTGATGCGCTGAAGAAATTTGAGGAGATCCTGGGATGAACCAAGAACGCATTTATAAAGTGCTGCTCGGCCCTGTGATTTCTGAAAAAGCAGCTAATGCTTCAGAAGCAGCAAATCAAGTGGTTTTCAAAGTGGCAACATCTGCGGCAAAACTGGAAATCAAAAAGGCTGTTGAGCAGCTTTTTGATGTAAAGGTTGAGTCTGTTCGCGTGCTGAATGTAAAAGGCAAGACCAAGCGTACTCGCTATGGTGTTGGTCAGCGCAGCGACTGGAAAAAGGCATATGTACGCCTGCAGGATGGCCAGGATATCGACTTCGCGGTAGCGGAATAAGGGGATCGTTGTAATGGCAATTGTAAAACGTAAACCTACATCTCCTGGTCGTCGCTTTGTAGTAAGTGTCGTTAACCCGGATTTGCATAAAGGGGCGCCATACGCACCTTTATTAGAGAAAAAATCAAAAAATGGTGGTCGCAACAATAACGGTCGTATTACGACTCGTCATATTGGTGGCGGACACAAGCAGCACTATCGTGTTATCGATTTCAAGCGCAACAAGGATGGCATACCTGCTACCGTTGAGCGTCTTGAGTATGATCCTAACCGCAGTGCTAACATTGCACTGGTTTGTTATGCAGACGGTGAGCGTCGTTACATCATTGCGCCCAAAGGCCTTAAGGCTGGAGATAAGGTGTTAAGTGGTGATGCGGCATCAATCAAAGTAGGTAATACTTTGCCGTTACGTAATATGCCTGTGGGTAGTGTGCTTCACTGCGTTGAGTTAAAGCCTGGTAAGGGTGCGCAAATCGCTCGTTCTGCCGGTACCTCAGTGCAGTTAGTTGCGCGCGATGGAGCTTATGCAACCCTGCGTTTACGTAGTGGCGAAATGCGCAAGGTATTGTCTGAATGCCGCGCAACACTGGGCGAAGTGTCGAACAGTGAGCATAGCTTGAGATCTCTCGGTAAAGCTGGCGCCTCTCGTTGGCGTGGTGTTCGCCCAACCGTTCGCGGTGTGGCAATGAACCCGGTAGATCACCCGCATGGTGGTGGTGAAGGTCGTACTTCCGGTGGTCGTCATCCTGTTAGTCCATGGGGTACGCCGACTAAGGGTTATAAGACGCGCTCAAACAAGCGCACTGATAACATGATTGTTCGTCGTCGCGGTAAGAAGTAACCGCGCGATTAAATAGCTGAAAGAGGAAAGAGCAGTGCCACGTTCACTGAAAAAAGGTCCTTTCATCGATCTTCATTTGATTAAGAAGGTCGAAACAGCGATCGAAAAGAATGACCGTCGTCCTATTAAGACTTGGTCTCGACGTTCAATGGTTATGCCTGAAATGGTTGGGTTGACTATCGCTGTACACAACGGTCGCCAGCATGTTCCAGTATTGGTGAACGAAGAAATGGTTGGCCATAAACTCGGCGAGTTTGCCTTGACCCGTACTTATCGTGGTCATGTTGCAGACAAAAAAGCCAAGAAACGCTAATTGCGAGGATATTTCGATGGAAGTAGCAGCAAAGCTAAGCGGTGCTCAACTGTCGGCGCAAAAGGCGCGTCTGGTTGCTGATCAAGTTCGTGGTAAGCACGTTGAGGAAGCGCTAGACATCCTGGCCTTCAGTCAGAAAAAAGGCGCTGCCATTATTAAGAAAGTGCTGGAGTCAGCAATTGCTAATGCCGAGCACAACGAAGGTGCTGATGTGGACGAGCTTAAAGTATCTACGATTTTTGTAGATGAAGGCTTGACTATGAAGCGTATCCGTCCACGAGCTAAAGGTCGTGCAGATCGCATTTTAAAGCGTTCTTGTCACATTACCGTTAAAGTAGCCGACCAATAAGAGTGCAGACGTATGGGTCAGAAAGTACATCCGACAGGTATCCGTCTGGGGATCGTTAAGAAACATACCTCTACTTGGTATGCGGGTAGCGATCAGTACGCGGACAAATTGAATACCGACTTAAAAGTACGTAAGTACATTCAGAAAGCATTGCAACAAGCTTCTGTTAGTCGTATTGAAATTGAGCGTCCAGCGAACACAGCCAGTATTACTATTCATACTGCGCGCCCAGGTATTGTTATCGGTAAAAAAGGCGAAGACGTTGAAAAGCTTCGCAATGCCGTAAGCAAAGAGATGGGTGTTCCTGTTCACATCAATATCGAAGAGATCCGCAAGCCGGACCTCGATGCAACGCTTGTTGCACAAAGTGTAGCTTCTCAATTGGAGCGTCGTGTTATGTTTCGACGTGCCATGAAGCGAGTTGTTCAGAATGCAATGCGCCAGGGTGCTGAAGGTATCAAGGTGCAGGTGGGTGGTCGTTTGGGTGGAGCAGAAATAGCTCGTTCCGAATGGTATCGCGAAGGTCGTGTACCTTTGCACACTCTGCGCGCTGATATCGACTACGCAACGGCAGAGGCTTCAACAACCTATGGCATCATTGG
>JBNKHI010000099.1:0-6711 GCA_050290265.1 Cellvibrionaceae bacterium | reverse complement strand
CCATCTACATCCTTCGCCACCGAGTCTGACGCAAACCTCATAACACTAAAATATTTGCCAACTGGCGTTGCAGCTAAAGTTTAATACATCGTAACGGCGACTCCCACTGCCAGTCTCATTGACGATACCGCAGCCTAACCTTAGCTTACGGTTCAACTGATGGCTTCCACCCAACGAGTAACTGTTTTTGCTGGATTCGGCTGATCCATTGAAGTCGTTATCCTGATAACTGACACTTAGCGTAATTTTTGTATGCTCAGAAAAATCATGCACCAACTGAACCTGATAGTCTTGCCGGGTTTCCTTCAAATCTCTGGTAAGCGTATCAATACTGCTCTTACGGGCTTTTAAATACAGCACTGTATTATTCAGCAATTTTGGTGAAGCATAGCTCGTCTGCCAATACTCGCTTTCTTGAATATCAAACACTTCGCTACCAAGAATTGATTCCAACCCCGCCGCAATATCGCCACCAAAGCCACTATTGGTCAGACTTTGACCATAACTGACGGCTAACGTACCGAAGTCAAACTTGCGGTTTATCACCAGAGAGTAGTCATTACCCGATGTTTCCGTGATATTTTTTACGCCGTTAAGCTTAGACTCACCATAAGACAATGAAACCGAGCCCTTTTTTATAGTTTTTTGTAAAAACAAACTGCCTCTGTCTTGACGATACTCATTGTCGCCCTCCAAAAAAAAGAGGTTGTCTACGTCTGGCTTTATCACTGCACTGCTGGCTTGAATACCAACTGACAATGTTTTTGATACTCTATGAGACAAGGAAGCAGAGGTAGATATATTCTCACTATCAGCCTCAGAGCCACCGACAGACACTTGTGAATAGGTATAGCTTGCAAAAAAAGTATCAACGGGAGAAAGCATAAACCTGACCTGGGGGCCGGTGGTAAAAATGCTTCGCTGGGAGCGGTTATCCGTAGTATCTGGATTTAATACATCAATCACCGTGCTTTGCTCGGTATTACTGAACGACCACGAGAACCAACTATTGGACGCCCCCAATAATAATCGCGATTGTCCGTTTACAACCGATTGGTCACGATAGCTGTCATTCACATAATTACTTTTGTTACCCGAGTAGCTCAAGCTTAACCGGTACCATTCGCCACTTTTTTGCAAGCCGGCACTACCTTTAAAGAACAACTTCTCGTCGGATTCTTTATTGTCGTCAACACGATACACATTGTCATCGTATTCAATGCCGGCTCCCAAAACCAAACTTGGTTTGATTTCTTCTGCGTAGGCATGACTGGTACAAACCAGCAGCGTCGCTACAAATGCATAATTTGCACAGCTTCGTTTTGGGCCCATATTTCTATCCGATACTGTTGATTTAGATAAAATCTATGAAACGCAGATAGGCGACAACGACGTAAATAATGAATACAACAAACACTATCCCCAGCATTACCAATGCGTCCCAGCGTAAAACGCGGCGGTCCAGTGGCGTCATCATATGTGGAATGACACCCAGAATTTCGGTGTTTTTAATAGCCAAAAGCTCTCTTTGAAAACGTACCCTGGGATCAACAATAATTAAGCCAAGCATGGCTCCCAAGGGGATAATCACACCAATAATTGGGCCAATCATCGCGAAATGGAGAAAACGAATGCCAGATGGACTGTTAGGATATGCTGCAGGCTCTTGAATTTTATAATTCATTCCACGCCCTTCGATATCCAACGTCATGGATAAACGAGCTTTTTCTTTACGCGCCAACATATCTTCATAAATTTTGCGCGTTACTTCGTAATCACGTGTTAACTCTGCCAGCTCAGCTTGATACCCAGCCACTCTTTTCAGTCGATCATAAGCCTCGTTTAACAACTCATCCGTAGATGCTTTTCTTTTGATGGCTGTTTCCAGCTTAACCACGGTATCAGACAACCGACTGCGCAAATTTTCATAGTGAGGGTTGGTGATTACCTCGCTATTTTGCTTTTTTAATGTATCGTCATTTTCAGCATCTGTAATTGACTGCTTTAAATCTTGAATTTTCAGTTTTAGTGATACGACATCAGGATGCGTATCGGTATAACTCAACAACATAACGTCAAGCTGCTGCTGTGCCTGCATCAAACTGTCTCGATACAGGTTCGATTTATATTGCTTGGTAACAAATTTACTTTCTTGATTCAGCTCTTTCTCAATCGTCGCTTTTCGTGTTTGCAGCTCTTCGATATCGAGATTTAACGTTTCAATGGTTGAACGCAATTGAGCGATTCGTTGATTAACAGAATTTTCTGAACCATCAAGGCGACTACCTTTAAATGACCGCAGTCGATCTTCTGCTTCCTGCAACTGGCGCTTATACGATTCCACCTGATTGTTGATAAATTCATACGCTTCGCGACTCTCATTTTTTTTGGATTCTGACGAATCTTTAATGAACTCGGAAACGACTGCTGTAATAACTTCAAATGTTCTGTCAGGACTTTGCGACGAGTAACTGATTTTTATCAAGCTGGGCCCCATACCCGCAACCCTTAAACCACCGCGAATGCTATTGATTTTGCGCTCCATTACTGAAGGTGATTCGTTACCCGTTACGATCCCCGTTTCTTTTGCCACTTCCTGCAAAATTCTTGGAGAAAAAATGGCCTCCTGCACTACCCGCAATTGATTATCAACCGTCGTCACGGAGGCCTGTCCGGAAAGCAGCGGCTGAATAATATTCGAGCGATCGGCATAAAGCGTAGCGTTGCTTGTATACGTTTTAGGATAAACAATACCTATCACTAAAACTAACAAGCTGACTACGGCAAAGCCTGTGACAAATAAAAACCGGTTGCGGTAGGCCTGTTTTAAAACTGCCTTACAGTAGTCAATGAGCAGGCCTAGTTGGTTACTTTCACCGTCCATGAATTAAAATACTCTTTCGGGAACTGTTACAATATCGGAAGGCATGAGAGTGTAGTTGGAGCGCACATCGCCTTTTTCGAGAATGTCGTTTAGATACAAGTCATGAATCTGTATACCGTCGGTTGTGAGGCGATACAGTTTGGCGTTATTGCCGTTTGAAAACTCAGACAAGCCGCCTGCCAGCAACACCAAATCAAGCACGGTCATACCTTTACGAAAGGCCATCGATTTTGGGGCGTTCACAGCACCAGTAATACGTACGCGGTTAATAAATTCGGTACTGTTGGGATTGGTCACAATCACGGTTACTTGCGGCGAGCGAATGTATTTTTCCAAGGTTACCGTAATCTCTTTGCTCAGATCAGGTGCGCTTTTACCCGCAGCAAAAATATCACCTACCAGCGGTACGGAAATCTTACCATCGGGCCTTACCGGCACAGTGATAGACAGTTCCGGGTTGCGCCACACCATCACATTGAGCTGGTCGCCGACACCGATCTGGTAAACGTCTTTGGTGTAGTCTGCCACCTCGGTTGGTAAGTCAGAGTAGTTGCGACCTGAACTACAGCCGACAAGAAAGAGAAGCACCAAAATACCGCTCAAACCCAGTTTTATATTTCGCATAATTGCACCCCGTCGTAAGCTGACTTGTTGTCCTTAATTGTTGAATACCAAACCGGCGTATTTTTCTTTACCAATCGCATCGACCGCCGCCTGTACCTCAATAGTCGTCGACTTGCCAAACGGCACCACCAGCAGGGCGGCGTCAGTCATTTTGGCAATCACCCGCGCTTCGGTAGACGTTTGCACCGCCGCCGCATCGAGCACGATAAAACGGTCTGGGTAGCGGGTTTTCAGTTCGCTGATCAAATTTGCCATGCGCGATGAGTTGAAATCTTCCATCACTGCATTCACATTGTTGCCTGCCGGAATCACACGCAAACGCTCTACACCTGATGGATAGATAATCTGATCCACTGTCAGGGAGTAATCTTTGAGGTAGTCGGAAATACCCAGCTCTATGGGTTCTACCACGTAGTCGTCGGCTTTGGATTGATTTGGGTTACAGTCGACATACAGCGCGGTTTTTGCTTCATCCAAGGCAAACGCAGCCGCTAAATTCATGGCGACAAACGTAGCCCCACCGTCTGGCGCCAGTGACGATACCAGCACCGCCATGTTGTCGGTTTTGGTTTTTTCCAGCAGGCGAATACGTAGCTCACGAAAGGCATTAAGTACTTCTTGCTGAGCCATACCCGGAAAGATCAGCTTGCGACTATACATTTCTTCCGGCGACCACAGATAGGGAGTGGCCATGTCTTTGATGCGACCCTGCCCCATCAATTTCGACATGGTTTGGCTGACATATTCGTCTTCGCCCCATACCTCGTCAAAAGCGCCTTTTAAAGCTTTTATCTGTTCCTGTAGCGATTTATCCATGGTCTGTCTCAAATAGAAAACGGATTAATGTACACCTTTACCCAGCAGCACCACTTCAACTGTCTGAATCATAATCAGCAGATCCATTAAAAAGCTGTGGTTTTTCGTGTAATAGAGGTCATATTGCAGCTTGTTGCGCGCATCTTCAACCGATGCACCATAGGGGTACTTCAACTGCGCCCAGCCCATTAATCCGGGTTTGACTTTATGCCGGATGTCGTAATACGGAATTTTTTCTTTCAGGTCTTCAACAAACTCAGGACGCTCAGGCCGCGGGCCAACAAAGCTCATATCACCGCGGATCACATTATATAGCTGGGGTAACTCATCAAGCCGTGTATTTCGGATGAACGCACCCACTTTGGTGACACGACTGTCATTTTTAGTGGCCCAAACGGCTTTGCCACCCTTTTCGGCGTCTTTGCGCATGCTTCGGAACTTGTAAATACTGAATGGTTTACCGTCATGCCCCACACGGGTTTGACGGTAAAGCACGGGAAAACCGGATTCAAGGGCAACGGCCACGGCGGTAAATAGCATGAAGGGCCACAGCACCGCCAACAAGGCCAGGCTGATGGCAATGTCGAAGCTACGCTTGGTAAAATCGCGACCCTTGGAATATTTGAAGCCATCAGAAAACAACATCCAGCTGGGATGCAGCTGCCCAACGTGAACCTTGGATAATTCGCGCTCGTAGAAGGTCAGCAGCTCCGTCACCTGTACACCTTTGAGCTTGCAGCCAACCAGCTCCAGCAGCGGAAACACGCCGCCTTGTGCTCGGCGGCGCTCGTCTGGGGCAACCACAATTTCAGAGATTCGGTTCTGCAACACCCAGTTCTCCCACTCCTGCGGCTGAAGCAAGTGTCTACTTTCGGGAACCTCACTTTGCTCAGCACCACCCGCCGGAATACACCCAACGATGTTGATGTTGAGCGCTTTTTCCGCACCGAGCGCGCGCAATAGATCGGCAGCTCGCTGACCCGCACCCAAAATAACCACGTTACGCTTGAGCTTGTTGGTGTCAACCAGCAGCAGAAAAACCGCGCGAATGGCAAACACCAGGGCCGTTGAACCAATGACCGACCAGAACAGCACATTTTGAGAAATCGCAACGACGGGAAACAACAGATAAGTAATAAAGAGGGCGACGCTGCCAAGCAGACAATAACTGACCAACGTACGCAAGGCCATGCTAGAGAAACCCTCTCCCACTAGCGCAGCATAAACACCCATTGACAGCGTGCAGCAACTTAAAATCAGCGCAAACAACAAAGGCGGCAGGTAATTGTCCATTGCCACGCCCACGGAGCCCGCACCCACTATGGTGTAGCTTACAACCACAGCGGCAGCCAGCGCGCAAAATTCAACGAGCCCCAATACTAAAAAGGGGAGATGAAGGTAATGTTTAGCAACGCGAATATACGCCAACGTGAGTATTTCCCTTTAACCACAAAATGAGCAAAATGCAGACAACAAGCCGCCGACACAGACAACCTTCCCCATCAGCCGTGCCAAATTTGAAGGTTGAGCCCAATGATTCAAACAAAAGTCAGATAGTTTAACGTTACCTGCCGACAAATGGTAAGGATAAATGCCACCCGCCCCCTATAATCGGCGTTTGAATAATTTACACCGTAATATCAAGTATCACCTCTAACTATTACATTAATAATCAATGATTTGTGGTAAGTTATTGACCCCATTTAAAACTATGGATGTTAGTTTATGAAGGTTTTAGTCACGGGCGCTGCCGGGTTTATCGGTGCTGCACTTTCCCACCGACTGTTGCATCGCGGCGACGAAGTAATCGGCTTAGATAACCTGAACGATTACTACGACGTTAGCCTCAAAGAAGCCAGACTGGCACCTTTGCAAGCAAACCCGCAATTTACCATGGTACGCGGCAATCTCGAAGACAAGGCCACGGTGGATGAACTATTCACCACCCATAAGCCCGACCGTGTGGTAAACCTGGCTGCCCAAGCCGGGGTACGCTACAGCCTGATCAACCCATACAGCTATATCGAATCGAACATTACCGGCTTCCTTAATTTGCTGGAGGCCTGTCGTCATTTTGGTACCGAACACCTGGTATATGCATCCAGCAGCTCAGTGTATGGCGCCAACACGGCCATGCCCTTCTCGGTTCACAACAATGTGGATCACCCCGTGAGCCTGTATGCCGCAAGCAAAAAATCTAATGAGTTGATGGCCCACACCTACAGCCACCTGTTCAATATTCCCACTACCGGGTTACGGTTTTTTACCGTATACGGCCCTTGGGGCCGCCCCGACATGGCCTACTTCTTCTTCGCCCGCAGCATCGTTGCCGGCGAGCCCATCACACTCTTCCGCGCCGCCGACGGCTCCGACGCGCGCCGCGACTT
>JBNKHI010000098.1:0-7095 GCA_050290265.1 Cellvibrionaceae bacterium | reverse complement strand
GGTTGAAGAGATGTCTTCGCAAGTACAGTTTATTTACATTACCCATAATAAGATTGCTATGGAAATGGCGCATCAGTTGCTGGGTGTCACGATGCATGAGCCGGGCGTTTCTCGACTGGTAACGGTAGACGTGGAAGAGGCTGCGGAGCTCGCTGCCAGCTAGGAATTGGCCTTAAGGTCGAAATATTTATTGGGTATTATTAACGGCTGATATGTCATTGTCAGCATGTCGTTAAGTGAGATAAGTTCAAAAGGGGCTATAGGTCAGATGGACTTTGCTATCAAAGAGTGGCTGACGGTCATTATTGTATTACTGATTGTAGCGGTGGTGCTTGATGGCTTGCGGCGCGTGCGTCAGTCACGGCGCAATGCTATAAAAATGTCGTTAAGCATGCATCAAGGCATCAGTAAAGATGACCTTGATCCGTACGGCAGCGAGTTACCGAATGGTGGGGCCCGAGTTACTACCCGTCGCGATGAGAATCGCGCCTCCAAAGTCAATCAGACTGTTCGCCAGTCCAAGGAGCCGCGCCCACGTAAATCAAGCATTCCAGAGCAAGTCACTCTCAACCTGGATGAAAGTGTGCCTATGCTGATGGAGTCGGTAGAAGAATCGCACTCCAGCAGTATGAGTGGTGATGATCTGGACGATGTGCTTATGCACGGTGTATCCGGCACCCATGGCCGGGTAGAGCCAACATTATCTGATTATGATGAAGAACTTGAAGAATCTCTCGACGCCAGCTCTACCCAGCAATCTGTCGTTGAGAAGCCTGCTGACGATGGTGTTGAAGAGAGTCTCGACGAGGTTGTTCAAGAAAGTTATCTAGAGAGTGCTCAAAACAGTGCTCAAGACAGTACTCAATCGAATGCCCAAGCGTCACCAGACGCTACCCTGGCAGAGGCCGAGCGCGCTGACATTCCGGAAAAACGTGAAAGGAAACCCTTAACCAATCCATTTAAAGGTTTTGGGCAAAATACTGAGGCAGCAGACGTCGAGCCGAGCCCTAAACGCGCGGATACTGGAAAAAAAGCTGCTGAGCCCAGCTATCAGCAAGTTGAGCCGGAAGAAGTCTTAATTATTAATGTAATGGCTAAATCCGGCACTTATTTTTCAGGTGCTGCACTACTGGAATGCCTTATCGAAAATGGTATGCGTTATGGCGCAATGAATATTTTTCATTGCCACCTTGAGCATGATGGTAGTGGTCCGGTGCTTTTTAGTCTGGCCAATATAGTGATGCCCGGCACCTTCGACTTGCAGGCAATGGATGACTTCCATACCCCTGGCGTTAGTATTTTTATGACGCTGCCCGTAGAAGCAGAAAGTATCCCGGCATTTGAGACGATGTTGTCGGTGGCGCAAAGTCTGGCAGATACGCTGGGTGGTGAAATGAAGGACGACAGCCGTAGCGTAATGACTCAGCAGACCATTGGGCATTACCGGCAACGAGTCAAAGATTTTGAGCGCCGTCGTTTATCTTTAGCACAGTAAGGTAAGGTAGGGACCGCAGCCTGTGGGTTGACTCCTATTCTTAGCTGATTGCTTAGGGGCGTCCTTGATCATAAAGAGATGTTCCTGACCCAAAAGTACGTTCCTGAACCCAAGGGTTCGTTGAGAATTTCTAGCTTTCGCCCCTCGTTACTACTGGTGTACAGCTGGGTGCGAATTTGGTTAACACTGATACAAGGGTGCTGTCTTTGTCTGCAACCGTTACCTCAAGCCTGCCACCTGAGCAGGAAGTACAACAGCTTAAAACAAAGCTGAATCACCATAATTACCAATACTATGTTCTTGATAACCCCGAGTTACCCGACGCGGAATACGATCTTCTTTTCCGACGTTTGCAGGATCTTGAAGCTCAATATCCCGATCTGAAATCCGGTGATTCACCGACCCAGCGTGTTGGGGCCGAGCCCTTAAGTGCATTTACTCAGGTTACTCATGAAATGCCAATGCTGTCTCTAGACAATGCATTTGGTGATGATGAGTTACTGGAGTTTAATCGCCGCATCAGTGATCGCCTGAATATAGGGGATCAAATAGAGTTTGCTTGCGAGCCGAAGCTGGATGGAATAGCTGTGAGTTTGCTCTACGAAAATGGTTTGCTGGTTCGTGGCGCCACTCGAGGGGATGGCACCACGGGAGAAGATATAACCCAAAACGTAAAGACAGTACGGTCGATACCGCTTCAGCTTATGGGCAGCGATTTTCCCGCAAGACTGGAAGTGCGGGGTGAAATTTACATGCCTAAGTCCAGTTTTGAAGCTCTGAACGCTAATGCGCGGGAAACCGGCGATAAAGTGTTTGTTAACCCGCGTAATGCCGCCGCGGGCAGCTTGCGTCAGTTAGATTCAAAAATTACCGCCAGCAGGGCGCTGGAGATGTGTGCCTATAGCGTGGGGGTTGTACAGGGTGGTGAATTACCTGATCGGCACAGTGACGTTTTGGAGGCTTTGCAATCCTGGGGTTTTCGAATTAACCGGCATATGGCTGTTGTGACCAGCATTCAGGGTTGTTTGGATTACTACCGTCGTTTGGGTGATGAGCGAGAGGCGTTGCCCTACGAAATCGACGGGATTGTGTTTAAGGTTAATAACCTGCGTTTACAAGAGCGTCTTGGCTTTGTTTCCAGAGCACCGCGCTGGGCAATAGCTTATAAATTTCCCGCACAGGAAATGACCACCCGTTTACTGGGTGTTGAATTTCAGGTGGGTAGAACCGGTGCTGTTACACCTGTAGCGCGACTGGAGCCTGTGTTTGTGGGTGGCGTTACAGTCTCCAACGCGACCTTGCATAATCGTGATGAAATAGAGCGTTTAGGCGTGCGTATTGGCGATAGAGTTGTCGTTCGCCGTGCCGGTGACGTGATTCCGCAGGTCGTTTCAGTTGTTCTCAGTGAACGGCCCGACTCTGCGACGAGCATTGTTTTTCCAACGGCATGTCCAGTTTGTGAATCGCCGGTTGAAACCGTTCCAGGTGAAGTCGTCGCGCGATGCAGCGGGGGCTTAGTTTGTCCAGCGCAAGCTAAAGAGGCGATTAAGCATTTTGCGTCACGTAAAGCCATGGATATTGATGGTCTTGGCGATAAGTTGGTAGAAATGTTGGTAGACAAAGGGCTGATCAAGCATGTTGCTGACTTGTACGCGCTAAAACCGGAACAGCTAGTTTTGCTGGAGCGAATGGGTGAAAAGTCTGCTTTGAACCTGGTTAAGGCGATTGAAAACAGTAAAAAGACAACCTTGGAGCGGTTTATCTATGCGTTGGGGATTCGCGAAGTCGGTGAAGCGACAGCCCGTAACCTGGTGCGTTACTTTAAAGATTTACCGAGCTTAATGTCTGCAGATGAAGAAGCCCTGTGCGAGGTTAATGATGTTGGCCCGGTAGTCGCACATTTTATCGTGGAGTTCTTTTCGCTGCCTCATAACCGCGACGAACTACAGGCATTGTTAGATGCCGGCATTGAGTGGCCAGTGCGTGATTCATCGGCAGCTGCAGAGCCTCTAACGGGCCTTACTTACGTTATTACCGGTACGTTGGAGTCTATGTCTCGCGATGAGGCTAAGGCGTATTTGCTCGGCTTGGGAGCGAATGTGGCGGGTAGTGTGTCCGCCAAAACCTACTGTGTAATTGCGGGCCCAGGTGCCGGTTCGAAACTTAAAAAAGCGCAGGATCTGGGTGTGAATACCATCGACGAAGCGGGTTTTATTCAACTATTAAACGAACATGGAATTAATATTGGCTGATTATAAAAAACAACATTACTGCGGACTGCGGGTTTGGAAGTGCGTTCTTTTTATTCTGATCAGCATGGGGCTCGGGGGGTGTGTAACGTCGCCACCTCGACACATTGATAATATCTGTTCTATTTTTGATGAAAAAAATGGCTGGTACGATGATGCCAACAAGGCGAAAAAACGCTGGGGCTCAAGTATTCCGACGATGATGGCAATTATGTACCAGGAGTCACGCTTTCAGCCTAAAGCAAAACCACCTCGCACTAAAATTCTGTGGCTGATTCCAGGGCCTAGAAAAAGTAGTGCCTATGGTTTTGCCCAAGTAAAAGACGAAACCTGGGACTGGTACAAAGATAAAGCTGGTCGTTGGGGGGCTGACCGAGACGACTTCGGTGACGCCGTAGATTTTGTTGGTTGGTACAACAATGTTAGTCACCAGCGAAATGGCATTAGCCTGGACGATACCTACAGTCTGTATCTTGCCTACCATGAAGGTCATGGAGGATTCAAACGTCGGACATTCAAAAAGAAAGCGTGGCTGCAGAGTGTCGCCCATAAAGTGTCCGCCAGGGCAAATCGTTATCGACAACAGCTGAATGGCTGTGAGAAACGGCTGCAAAGCGGCTGGTGGTTTTTTTAGGTTCAATCATTTTGAGCATGTCTTGGTGGATATGTATTTTTAGCTGAGGAACTTATGGATCAAGAATCAATTGTGTATGGCTGTATAAAGGATGCGGTAATGTTTACCGACAGCCGTGAGCGCAGAGAAAAAAACAGGCAGGCCATGCTTTCGTTGCCCTCTGCGGATCAATGGCCATTCTTGGCTCAGGATATGTTTTCGTTGCCGGCTGATAGATCGATTGATGCGCAATACCAAACTGATGTGTTGCATTTTGGCGCGTCATATAAAGCAATCGAGTACGAGTGGGATGAATGGATTCGTCAATTTGAATTTCTGCTATCCAATATGTACTGGATATCTGCAGTCGTGCATTTGGAAACGGAGCTTTCGGGTACGCATACGTTTACTTGGGAGGCCGATGGAGACTTTCATATCCCAGGCGAAAGCGATATGACGGTTCGCTGTGAATGGAGTAGGGAAGCGGGTATTTATTAATTCTTACTGGATTACATGTGTAGATATTCTTTTGGATGAGCCCAAAAATAAGGTTGTTGTGTGATTAAATTTCGTTTTCGCCGTGGTTCCGTTTTGAGTGTTGGCTTGTTGTCAGGCGTTACGTTTATAGCGCTTGCCGTGTTTGGTTGGGATTTTCCAATTGAAACCGTATTAGCGTATTTAGCCATTAGTGTTGGCTTTCTACTAATTATTATATTGGCTGCGTTACTGGTCGTTTTTCTATTGAAAAGCTTTTTCAAAAAACCAGAGTAATCTTTTTGCGTTGATTCAGTTGTGTGAAAAGGTCACATAGCTTGAATAACTCTTTGTTGAGTAAGGTGCCTGAACATTATGTCTATCGATGATACCACCATCCCAATGGAATACGCGCGAGCTCTTATTCATGCCGCTCAAGAACAGGGTTGTGATGTTACTGGGCTACTTGAAGAGTTGGATATCAGCGCCGAGTCATTGAACAACGATTTATACTGTTCTGCCATGAAGTATGGGCAACTTTATCTTCGTGTCATGTATTTGGCGCAAGATGAAACCTTCGGTATGTTTACCGGGGGGAAGGTAAAAATTGGTGCTTTTCGGTTGATGTGTTTAACACTGATTCAATGCGAGAATCTACGGCAGGCCATTCTCCGTAACGCCGCTTTTGCGGAAATTTGTCGTGGTTTTCAAATTAAGCAACGGCTTACTGAAAACGATATCGCTGCACAAATTTCAGTGAGCCCCATTAGTTCACTGTCGACTGAAAGTTTTGGGCTATTGCAGCAACAAGCCACACCTATTCAAATGCGAACGCTGGTTTCTATGTGGTATCGTTTGAGCTGCTGGCTTATCGGAAAAGAAATACCTTTGAATGCAATGTATTTTTCGTTTCCGGAGCCTGAAAGTTTTTCTATGTTGGTGGAAGTGTATCCCAAGAAAGTCATCTTTGATCATTCTGTAAATGGTTTCGAATTTCCAGCGAGATTTCTTGATTATCCTATTGTACAAAATCAAGAGTCGCTTATGGAGTTTCTACGCAGTGCACCTTATCAATTACTGGTTACCGATACGATAGAGCCATCCTGGGTCAAGCAAGTTAAGGGTATATTGGCGAAAGATGTGAGTACGGCGATGCCATCTGCAGAAGACGTCGCAGAGCGCTTAAATGTATCAGTAACGACACTGCGGCGGCGTCTGCAAGCTGAAGAAACCTCGTTTCAAAAACTTAAGGATGAATGTCGTTTAGAGGCCGCAATCCACTACTTGGGTTGCCAGGATTTCTCTAACGGGATGATCGCAGACCGACTGGGCTTTGACGAAGTCAGTACGTTTTTTCGCGCCTTCAAAAAGTGGACCGGAGTGACTCCTGGAGAATATCGTAAAAATCTTACGCCAGAAGGCGGGGTACAGGGTTCTGGTTGATTTTATTTTTGGAACTACAATTAAAGTACAGACGTCAGAATAATAACTTAACCCAATTGTGAGGTTGTAAAAGGATGACAGACTACAAAGCGCCCCTAAAAGATATTCAATTTTGTTTGTATGACCTTCTGGGTTATGGATCCCATTGTGAAGGCTTGCCCGGCGGTGAGGAGGCTACGCCAGAGACGATAGATGCCATTCTCGGTGAAGCCGCAAAATTCTGTGAAAATGTTTTGGCCCCCCTCAATGCCGTGGGTGACAGTGAAGGCTGTCACTGGGACGCAGGCGTAGTGACTACGCCCACGGGCTTTAAAGAAGCTTATCAGCAGTATGTTGAGGCGGGATGGCCTTCCATGAACCACGACCCGGAATATGGGGGGCAGGGCTTGCCTGACTCTTTAGGCAATGTGTTAAGTGAAATGCTCGGTACTGCTAACTGGGCCTGGAGTATGTATCCAGGGTTGTCCCACGGCGCGATGAACACCCTGGCTGTGCATGGGACCGAGGAGCAAAAACAAACGTTTCTTACCAAGCTGATTGAAGGTGTTTGGACCGGCACTATGTGTCTTACTGAGGCCCATTGTGGCACAGATTTAGGCCTGTTGCGGACGAAAGCAGAGCCAAATCCGGATGGCAGCTATGCGATTACGGGGAGCAAGATATTTATTTCAGCAGGTGATCACGATATGGCTGAAAATATCGTTCATATTGTGTTGGCCCGACTGCCAGATGCTCCTGCCGGTACCAAAGGTATATCTTTGTTTATTGTGCCTAAGGTAAATGTGGGTGCAGACGGTGCTCTGGCTGAGGCAAACGCCATG
>JBNKHI010000097.1:0-7401 GCA_050290265.1 Cellvibrionaceae bacterium | reverse complement strand
CAACACCTGGTCTATTTCAGACTCTTCTATCGGGTCTTTTAGGGATACAATCACTCGCACGTTTTCATTCTGAATTAATGCCTGACAAACTTCGCTATAGGTTTTACAGGCCTGACGTTCACTAAACTGGCAGGCAGTTATCAGCAACACTGCAAAGGTTGAAAGAATTAGTATTTTCACCATTGAAAGCCCTCTTCCTGTCGCCCGCAACGGCTACTCTGTTCCATCAAAATACCATCAATACGCTGTTCATCACATTGAGACTGAGGTGAATCATTTTTAGGTGACTTATCTTTTTTAGCATTTTTATCGGGCGCGTGAGAAGACAGGTTTTGACGGGATAGCCACGCACTCGCTGATGGCACGTGTAACCGAGGTGTTCGAATATTATTTCTTGGGTCGGTCATTGTCGGCCCCTGGGCCAGGGCTTGCATCAATTGATTAACGGATGCTCTTGGGTATTCACTGGCCAGCAGTGCAATCGCACCGGCTACGTGCGGTGCTGCCATGGATGTCCCAGACTCTTGTACATATTTGCCATTCAAGGTCGAAGAAAGAATCTTCCCACCCGGCGCTACCATATCGAGGGCAAAATAGCTGTTTGAAAACGACGAAATTCGACCATCCGGTTCCGTTGAGCCAACCGTAATTGCACTTTGAACACAGGCTGGGCTGGCAACACCATCAATAGTACCGTCGTTACCGGAAGCAATGACACTGATTACGCCGTTTTGCAACAGCACATCAATAAAACGTTTTACCGGTGAATTATCACAAGGCGCAGAATAATAACCGCCGCCCAGACTCATATTCACAGCCACAATATTGTGCTTATGTTTATTTTCGAGCACCCACTCCAGCGCCTGCATCACATCTGAGTCTGCTGCACCAAATCTGCCTCCCATTATAGAAAACACATTTATGGACAACACATTTGAATCGGGTGCCATACCAGACATAGTGCTGTTTTTTCCTGCAACAATTCCGGCCACATGTGTGCCGTGCATACAACCCCTGTTACCACTGCACGCTTGGCCAGCCGATCTACCTTTAGCAACTTTACGACCACCAGGACAAGAACCGAAACGAGAAAAACAAGCACCGTCAACCACCCTTTCCTGAAAAAAAGGATGATTAATTTCAATGCCGGAATCTATAACTGCAACACTGACCCCTGCACCACCGGACACGCTGCCAGCTTGAGGGGCGATACCAACTATTTTTTTGCTTTGTATCAATTGGAGTTCATGAAAACGGTCGGGATATATTCCTTCAACTTTATTGGATGCCGACAGCTGTGCATACTCTTGCTGCGTAATCTGTTTTGCCAACGCAGGCACATGTTTGTATTTAACAATATCGTTAAAGTTTACCCAGCCCATATCGCTGGCAACTTCTTGTTGAACCTTGTCGATATAATCATTTAAGTTTAGCCAACCACTGTTTATTGAACCCTGGCGCGATCCGTCTTTGGCTGGCGCATCACTTTTTAATGTAATAATGACAGGTGCACTTTGTTTGCCATCCAAAAGCTGATCAAAGCCCCAACTATCCATCTGTTGCGCCAAAGCACATTGGCTAACAAAGCCCATCAAGAGAAAAATAGTTTTAACAGAGATTATTTTCACAGATCCTATCCATTTAAACAGTGGTACTCTGTTTATGAACGCATCAGGTCATTTTCTAATACGTTCACCTTGTTATCGAGGTCAATACGCAAGGTCTACCATTCGTATTTTTTACTGGGTTTCGTCGTTTGTGTTGATCCACCGCGTAATGTCACTTTTTTCACAGTGTAAGTATTGCCAGAAAACTGCACAACACCGCGCATTCCTAAACGCTCTAGGACAAGATACAAATTTTTATTCAGTGCCGAAGACTTAATCGACGACTCATACCAATATTTAGTGCGAGTAGCCCCACTATATACAATTCGGTGGGCCTGATACCCAGAGAAATCAACCAGATATTCTTCAACCTTCAGCATGTCTTGTGCAGTAAACCCGTCGAACACCAGTTCATAAGCCGTTTCAAATGCCGAAGCGCGCTGATCGAAACGGTCACTTTTGTATGACCTACTGCCAGGGCAAGCCAAAGCTTTCGCTACCAATGCCGCAACATTGAGTGTTAATGGTTTGGCATTGTCGACAACTGCCTCATCCAGGCACTCGTCTTTACAACTTGGCCGAATTGACGTTGAGTTCGCGTTGTCCAGCTCAAATTCACCCAACAATGTTCCATCCTTTACAGACAACAGCCGCACGCCTACTGTGCTGGTAACATTCGAGTGATACTGCTGCGTATCAATTTGCGCGTTAATTTCCGTTACTGCCAAAACATCCAGCTTATTGCGACTATGGGTTCGCGCCAAATCCACTAACGCTTTATCATCATGTCTGATATTTCTGCGGCTAAAGTATTCTGGGTACGCATCAACTAACGACTGCCGCCCCACAATGCCATAACCTTCACGCGTTAAATTGGCTTCCAGGTTTGCTGCTATCCGCTCATACATCACCGACTCAGGTAGCAACGCATTGGTTGAGGCTGATTCGCCAATCACCATGATGCTGGTATCTGAATTCCCACATTCATAGTGGGCGGTTTGAGTGCAACCGGTTAACCCAGTAACGGCTGCAAAGGCAAATAACCCGGCAAATTTATAAAATTTCTGTGAGATCGACATAGTTAACTTTCCTCGTGATGTCCTTTTTTATCCCTATGACATAATCAGGCGCATTTTTACTACCAATTAATAGACTGTTCATCTTCAGCCGAATTATCCACGGCACTGTCGGTGGCAACTGCCGCGGGTTCACTGCCCATGGAACCCTCGACAGAGATGGGTTTCGCCACAATTTGCACTCGCCGATTGCGTGAGTCTTCACCATCAATGCCTTTTATCAACGCAGATTCACCCTTACCTATTGCACGAAGCCTGGCGGGATCTATTCCATATTTTTTAACTAAACGATTCTTCACCGCATCAGCTCTCAATGCGGATAATCGCTGGTTTGCATCAGCACTGCCTACCGTATCGGTATGGCCGATAATTTCGATTTGATAGTCATCCAAACGGGGAGAATGCAAGGCACCGGCCAAAGCCTCCACTTGATTTTTAGCCGCAGTAGAAATTTTTGCAGAACCGAAGTCAAAGCGGATATCCAAATCGACGCTATAGCGCACACCACCGTGGTTGGCCACAACATCCAAAGGGTTCAGCTTGGAGACGATGTCATTAATGCTTTGAAAATTCTCTTGCGGGAAAACAAACGCACTGTAAAAAAGCAACAGGAAGAACCACATAAAACAGCTTGTCAGTGGTTTTTGCTGGCAGATAAACATATACACTCCATCGTAAAATGGGAACAATTGTTGATTTATTTTTCCAGCACCAGCGTATATATAGCCGCCGGCACTTCCTTTTTGTTTAACCAGTCCACCAACTCAGATTTTCGCAACGGTTTGTCAGCGGTTGGTTTTTGCTCGGCTAAAAAGGCCGACAGTTTTTCTTCAACCAGGAAGCGGCTCTCATGCTGACTGATCACTATCCACAGCGTTTTATCAGTATCCCGATTACTCGGTGACATAACAGACCAATTTCCACCTGCCAACCGCACGGGAATGATTCCTTCAAACTGAGGAGACATGATGAAAACCTTTTCATGTTCAGCGAGTGAACGATTTAATATCTCCAATCCACACAGTTTGTCTAACGGTAAATTTTCAAAAGAAAAGTTATTAGCGGTTAGGACTGAGCCCTTAGATGCACAGTTGCCCTCACGATCTAACGTGAAAAATTCCAGCTGCAAATCATGGCGGCGTTCGTAGCCCTCGCTAAAGAACGACGCCGTTAAATCATTCACTGCCTGGCCTACGTCATCTTTCAGGCTTTTAACCATCGTAATACCATCTTTGGCCACCGCCTGAATTTTATCACTCACCTGGTCGATGGTTTTGGGATCGAGAGAATCCGCCGGTTTGCCCCCAAAATCGTCGATGGCTGTTACATCAGGTTTTGCACCCTTCGGCAGGCCACTGTTTTTGCCAAGCCATTGTGTGGCGCCAAAAACCAGAGCCACCAAAACCAAACCTGTAATAACGAATTTGCCCACCGGTGAAGATTTCTTTTTGCGAGCGTTCCCATCTGTTTGGTTCAAATCATCAGGTTTTTTATCCATCCCGTGCCCTTCCCTGTTCTCTATTGACGCCTTATTATTCTGTAATGATTCACGATCCTCAACATCGGCTCTGGCCTTTTCACTTTCGTCACTTTCGGTAGCCGCAGCAGCAGCGTGCTGATCAGGCAAATAGCGTTTAAGCTCATTAAGCGCAGAATCCACATCACCCAAACTTTTCACATTCAAGTGTTCCAAACGGATATCCGTGTTGGCAAACCCCACGTCCTTCAATTCTTCTGCATCACTTGCCGGAATAAACGTCAACACGCGAATCTTGTGCGACAAACAGTGCTCAAACAACGGCTCACTGAGAATTAGTTTTTTCGCCACCTGCTTTACCGACAAAATCTGCCGGTCAGCTTTTACTTCACCTGTGGCCCATACTACAATGTCACCCGCTTCCGGCTGCGAACTCACAGAACCATCACTTGTTAATAGCACGTTTTGGCTCTGCGCGTAGTGCGCAAGATACATACCCAACTGCCAGCTTTTTCCCTGTGTAATGGCTTTATCAACGTCCACACGAAAAGCACCATGGCCAAAATCTTTATGGATTAAGCCCGGTCCTTTTTTAACAAAGTTGTAATAACCATTTGAGATAGGCAACGGATCATAGCCAAAGTTTTCACACACCAGCGATTGCACATCCGCATCTTCCGGGATAATACGCTGAACAAGAGACGGCCCTTGAGTCGTGGCCAGATAAACAAAAACATTCATGATTTAACCCTTATAAGTACGTTAGACTCCGGGTTTCTCAACAATGCCAGCACAGGGTCATTGCGCATAAACAGTTTTTGCACTTTGCAATCTAAGATGCCATCAAACACTAAGCGTTCAGTTTGATATTTTTTCTCCTTAAGCTCATCCATATTCACTATCAAGGTTACAGAGCAATCCGTTGAAGGCACAATATGTTGATCCAAACTCAGCAACACATAAACCTGCTCTGCAGACGCGTTAGATGTTTTAAACTGCAAGGTAAAGTTTTCGCCTTTACGCTCGGTTAATTCCACACCGTCGTCTGCCTGAGCCTCTTTCGGTAACACAGCTGTCGCTTCGGTTCTGATCAGTTGATTGAATAATTTTCTAATACCAAGGCTCTGGCTCAAGGCAGATTGAACCCGCTCTACATCAATATTCGGATTACCACGAATGTACTGCACCACATCTGCCAGAGTAACAGCGCTCGGTTCAACCGACTGATGCAAGGCCTGAGCACCTTTCGCAGCAATAAACAAAGCGTCTTTTGGTGGACTGTTTATATCGGGGCCATTCACCATTGAAAATCTCCATACATGTTTTCCATCATATGTCGGGTTATGGAAACATCAGCCGCAAAAATAGCCTCCCCTTCTGAATTGGCCTTCATAATGGCTGCCATTGATTCATAACTCTTGTTAACCAGCGCAATCAGCACTGTTAATGCTTCAACACCCGCCACATAAGGCCCGAGGCTTACAGCCCCCGGCAGAGTCCTAAACCCCTCGCGATTGTTGGCTTTAAAAGCAGCGCGCAGGTCGCGCAGCACCTGATTCAACGCCGGCAACTGCAATGCCAGGCTGGCTAACTCCCGATAAAACAGGGTGACAAGCCGGTCAACGTCCGAGCTGCCCGCATCCATCCCCTCTTCAACCGCTATCAGTAATCGGCGCATATCCAAATCAGGCAGTTTCAATCGCAATTCAGCCAAGGTTGTTTCCGGCAGCAATTCTAATAACTCAATAACCCCGGTTAAATCCTGCACCGCCGTGAGCACATGTATGCCTGAATATTTTGCTTGCCAGAGCACATCAACACCCGTTGCCAAACCTTGAATGTAGTGTGCGTATTGCTGCGCTGGGCCATTCAGCAAATACTCTTTGAATCGATCAGCGTTTTTATCGCGCACTGCCTGTAACAGCTTTGCCTGCCAATCACCAAGCACTTTACAGCGCACACACGTTAATGGCAGAGAAACTGCAGAATTTCCCAGGCTGACCATCGGTTCCAAACTATCAAGCGTTTTCTTCGACGCAAATTTTGGTGTTTGAGACAGCCAGTGATAACTTTCTACAATTTCACAGGTTTCCAATGCCGAGGAAAGTTGATCGGGTGAGATTTCACAATCATCCGTCTGATACCCAATGGTGGCAGCCCTTTGAATTTGTTGGGCGGTTGATTCCAGAGTAATGGCCGTTTGGTAGGCAATAAAATCATCTGCAACAGTGCGAAAACGCCGGTAGCCTACCTTAGCCGCATCTTCATCGCTAAAAGCCTGCTGCCAGAAATTAAACACTAATTCGTCAGAAATATCGGCTGCCGTTAACCCGGCCTGCCCCAACCAACGGCCAATAAAATACAAACGTTTTTGCACTTGGGCGGTTTTCGTGTGCTCCGACAGCATGTCGTAAATAAACGCCTGCAAATACGACGCCAGCTTTTTGGCGGAGGCCAACGAAGGGTCCTGGATTGCTGACGCGGCGCGCTCCAACCACGCAGGGTTCACCGTAACAATAAATTCCCAGAATGCCGCCAATAAACCAATGCGAGAATAAGAGATACCAAACTCACCATCGGGATAGCCTAACAACAGCCTCTGTTGCTCAACGGTGAGGGCTATTTTTTCAGTTGAGGAAGGCAACCCAGTGGTTGATTCGCAGAATGCCTGGCGAAATCGCGGGGCGGTAACTATTTCATCCACCCAAAAAAAGGTAAGCAAAGGTGAACACGCAGCATCCATATAACTATGATTCACCAACGCCAACAAATGGGCTAATTCATAACAGCGATCACCATAGTCACGGCATAGCAATTCACGCGCAACCGTATCCACATCTTGTGGACGATACTTCGCGCCATTTTCACCAGGCGCTTGCCGGAGAGCCTCTATCCAGCCCAGCAGCTCTTCACTGACACCATATTGGACAACCAACTCACTTTCATTAACTGTGTATTCTGCAATATTCATCCGTTTGCACGCACCCGTTGCCTCGGTTATTCAATCGTATCTACTATTCAACAACCTCAAATAAAAAGCCACCGGAAATATTCTGTTCTAAGGTTGTGGGATATCGTCAAGCTTGTGTTACCCCGTTATTTCCGCAGCGTTTTAACCCCGTTATTCACCGCTGATCTTGCTTCGCAGCAGCTATTATTTTTGCCCCGCCCTTACGGGCGGGGAAGTCTGCGGCTCACGCCGCTTAGGTTAGCCTTCGGCTAACTGAAAAGGGTAAAAGGA
>JBNKHI010000096.1:0-7697 GCA_050290265.1 Cellvibrionaceae bacterium | reverse complement strand
CCTCGGCCTCGGCCTTTATATCTTCTTCATTAGCGTCACCGGCAGTATCTTGGTCTATCGAAACGAACTCTACGTGATAGCCACCCCGGATCCCTACGTTACTACCGCGCCGGGCCCCGCGCTTGATGACGACGCTTTACGTGAGGCGGCCCTACGCGCCTATCCGGGAGCCCGAGTGTCGCGCATCGACCGCCATCACCGCCCGGACCAGGCGGTGGAAATCTGGCTGGAGGAAGGCAGCAAAATTCGGCAGCGTCACTTCGATCCCCGTACCGGGGAGGACGTGGGGCCCGTCACGGCCACCGGCATGAAGCTGGTGGCCGGGCTGATCGAGATCCACGACAATTTCCTGGCCGGCCCGAAAGGACGGATGGTCAACGGCTTCGGTGCCATGACGGTGCTACTGGTAGCGCTCACCGGTTTGGTGATCTGGTGGCCCGGGCGGGCGCGCTGGCGGCGCAGCATGACCCTTCACCGCGGGGTGGGATGGAAGCGCTTCAACTGGGACCTGCATAGCGTCATCGGTTTTTGGAGCTTCGGTTTTATCTTGATGTTCGCCCTGAGTGGTATCTACCTGTGTTTTCCGCAAGCCTTCCATGACTGGGCCGACCGCGCTTTTCCGCTGACCGACGAAAACGCCGGCGAGCGCTTGGTGGACCGGGTGCTTTACTGGCTGGCGTTTCTCCATTTCGGGCGCATCAACGGTATCGGTATTCCTTGTAACGGGCCTGGACTGTGCGACCAGAGCGTGAAAGCCCTCTGGGCGCTGTTCGGTATCGCCCCGGCGGCCATGTTCGTCACCGGTGCCACCATGTGGTGGAACCGGGTGCTGCGGCGCTGGTGGCGCCGATCTTCGAAACCGCTATCTTCCTGACAGAGTGTTAATCCACCGGATGAGCGCCGGACGGACGTGTTCACCCTGTCGGGTCGCACCCACCCCGGCCTATAGTGCAGAAACGTAAAGTTATCGGTAACACATTTATCGAAGTATTCGACCAAGAAACAGTAAAATTAAAGACGTAAAATGGTTGTCCCAAGGTACTATTTATCCAGAGGTGATTGAATCTACTGCTAAAACTGGCAAAGCCCACGTGATTAAATCGCATCATAATGTGGGTGGCTTGCCAGACGATATAGCACTGCAGTTAGTGGAACCTTTACGTGAATTGTTTAAGGACGAGGTGCATCAGATTGGTTTGGAATTGGTGTTGCCTCACGATCTTATCGAGACGGTTTCCAATCGCATCATTAATGAAATTTCCGGCGTGCTGCATCATCAATAAGGATGCTGAGGGCTTAATCGGGGTTAAAATGCTGTTTAGTGCCAAGTTTATTCAGTTTCATAAGCTTTGTGCATGGTATGAAAATACCTGGATATAACTAGGCATAGCCGTTCTGTGCGCATCTCACGCGCGGGTGTAACAATGAACAGTAGACACCATCTGACCATCAAGGGGAAAGTGACGACTTATCTCGTGGCTGTGGTTGGGTTAATTGTCGCTGTAACGCATGTCGGGATACAAAATTCCCAAACAATTTAAGGTGCTGGACTCTCTGCCGCGCAATGCGATGGGTAAGGTTACCACGCCAGATCTTAAGACAATGCTTTAGTTGTTAAACCCGCAACAGCAGGTGCCAGGTAATTCCTTTCAGTGAAAGGAATCATTGTTTCGGAGTATTTTATTGCTAGGTTTTCTGGCAATATCTTACTTTCTTGGTTATATCCTGGCGCAAATTAATGGCGTTTAAAAATCATATTTACACGGTGGTTGTCGTTGATGATCACGATATTATTCGCGATGCACTTACCGAACGGCTTAAGTCTTCAGACGAAGCTGCAGGCACTGAATACCAGTTAGTTGGTACAGCTGAAAATGGTTTGGAAGCTATTGCTGCTGTTAAAGCCCATAAGCCAGATTTGTTGATCTTAGATATCTCCATGCCTTTTGCCAGTGGTACAGAAATTATTCATGACTTGCGTCGCTGGAGCCCTGAAACCCGTATTGCTGTTTTTACTGGCGTTTCCTCGCCGGGCCTACTGGCCTCAGTAGCTGCTTCAGGGGTTGATGGTCTTTTTAGTAAAGGCGTCTCCACTTCCCAACTGTTTGAAAAATTGCCGCTGATTTTGCTTGGCAAGCGATATATTGCTCCAGAATTTTTGTCCCTTATAGAAAGAGGCGAAAAGGCAGCGACGCTAACTGATCGCGAGTGCCAAATTCTAAATATGATTGTCGCCGGAAAATCTAACAAAGAAATGGCAGCGGTTTTAAATATCAGTCCGAAAACGGTCGACAAGCACCGAACCAGTTTAATGGCAAAGCTGGATGTGCACTCCGTTGCTGAGCTAATGGCCCGAGCCTTGAAAGATGGGCTAATTGATCCAACCTGAACTTGGGGTGAATACCCCATACCTAACCACTTAAATAACTTGCAGCATCAATGTGTGGTGGATACGTAGAAGTTAAGTCGTAGTTTTGTAGCTATTAAGTCGTGGTTATGTCACTACGTAGCAGACGTTTAAGGTTAAAGGTATCAAATTATGCGTTTAAATCATTGGGTCACAGGGGCCTTTCTCGCACTTTTTGTTTGTGTTGTGCCAAGCGCATATTCATTGGTCGATAATTTTCAGCCGCAGGCTATAGACCATGTTTTCTACACGTTTCTTTTTACTACAGTATTATTTGCCGCAGCTATTGTTTTTGCATTACATCAACTTCAGTGGTTGCTTTATGTCTGTTTATCGCTTTTTCTTATCGCCAACAGTGCGAGTCTCGATGGTAGTTTGTTTTATTTTTGGAAACATTATTTTGCTGGTGTAGATGCAAATGGGGAAATACAGGGCAACGCAGACTTTGTGTTGTGGGTTGTTCCTATTCTTCTGAGCACGGTAACGGCTGCTTATGGTTATTGGTTGGTTTCTCAGTTGATTGCGAAAGAGCATTGGCTTGCGCGTTTAAAACCATTGTTTTTCATTCTGGCTTTGGTAACGCTGGTAATTCCGATAAGCAGTTATTTTTGGCTAAAGAAAATACCGTTAGATCAAATGTGGGTTCCTGCGAATATGTTGTTTTTTGGCATGGTGGTTTCGCAAGTGTTACCACCATTTACCTGGCGAATAGACAATAGATTGCAGAAAGGTTTAATGCGCTTGTTTCCTATCGTGGTAGGACTGTTTGCCTTAACGGTTTATTTTGTTTACTTCGTTACAGATAACCTTAGCCAGGCTCAAATCAATATTTATAATCGGTTTGTCTTGTTGCTATTTACCGCCTTTTCCATGGGAATTGTGTTGCTCCAGGCGTTAACAAATACTCGAGAGAAAGTGAAGGCGGAAAAACACGTGCTAAGAACGGAAAAACAACGTGCAGAGCTTGAAGTATCATTGCTTCAGGCAGAGAAAGATTATGAAAAAGCGTTGGATGTTGTTTCGCATCATCGTTCCCAATTGGCCGGGGTCTCTCACGATTTAAAACAGCCCATTGCCGCGTTGCGTATGGCTGTAGATCAGATGCAGCGATCAACTAATAATCAAAATGAAGCGGATAAGCTGGCGCGAGCACTGGATTATATTGATAGTTTGGTGCTTTCTTATCTGGATGAATGTACGTCAGAGAATAATGCTAATGATGTGGGTAGGCAGAATGATTTTGAATCAAAGGCTGAACCCATAGCAACCAGCTTATTGGCAAATACGCTTCAACAGATGTTTACGCAACAAGCCAAAGAACAGGGTGTATCACTTAAGTTTTTCTGTCATGAGGCTATCGTTAAGGTAGAGCCGCTATTATGTATGCGTGCTATGAGTAATCTTGTGGGGAACGCGCTGACCCATGCAAAGGCAAGTCGCATTTTGGTTGCTTTCAGGCGTCGTGGTAATAAAATAATTTTTCAAGTGCGTGATAATGGTTGTGGTATGGATGCAGATACCTTGCAGAGTGTTCTGCATGACGGTTATAAGAGTAGCGAGTCTAGTGGGCATGGTCTGGGGCTGGGTATCGTCGAATCCATATGTAAAGCTCAGGCAATAGATTTTTCAATACACTCCAAGCCCCGTAAAGGTACGGCCGCATTTATGGCAATAACAATCACTCTTTCGGATTAAACCTTATGGCTGCTCTGTCGATAACGCCGGCATCGAAGTTATAAAACGGAATGGCACGTGTGTGTATTGATGGGTGGAAAATATCAATAGGCAAGGCATCTTTGGGTAGAACATACCAAATAATAGAGTTTTTAAAATCCGTACTTACTACTCTTGGGCTGTAGAATTCATAGCTTAGCAGGTAACTATCGCCATCCTGATTCACGCTGGGATTTTCAATCTGAATCTTACTGGATCTCAAGTGCACTGGTAGCAACGCCAAGCGCTCTTTCGTGAAATCCACCTCGGGTAGTTCTTTGGCTTTATCATTGCTGATAGTGATCATGCGCAGGTCTGCTTCGCAGTCAATTATTTTAACGCGCATTTTATTAAACATAATCTGTGCCTTGCCAGGTTTGGAGCGATATTCGTGTTTAATTGGGGGTGGGGGAGGGTTCACCCCCGGTAATGTAAGATCGAATTGCTCGTTGGCAGTATCTATAGTCGAAGAATTTGCGGCAAAACCAGAGAGTGGCAATGTGATCCCTAAGGTGATGCCAGTAATCATCAGTATCGTTCTGGAAAAAAACATAGTACCTCCCGCGATAGCGGTTGTTGGTCGAAAGGTTTATAGATAGCAGGTTTAAATTGCATAGATCTTAAAGTGCCAGAGTTCGGCTTCGCTTGACATGGGGTTAACACCCCATTAGCTTGGGCAATTGGCCTCAAGCTATTTAATAATTCGCACACGATTCTTCCTAAAATTGGGTAATAATTAAAACTTTTCTGAACCCGTTTTTTGTCTTCTGAGAGCGTAGAACGCTCGTAGGAAGAATGCTCAATAAGCAAGTGATCCATTAAGTAAGTACACAACGGTTTGGCAATTGGGGTTATTACCCCATACTCAGGTAGTGCCTGTTTCATTAAGCTGGCGGTATACGTTGAGGGCAGAGCCTAAACCATCTGGGTTAGTGATGTTCTCGTCACTATGAATAAGGAGTGATTGCCATGAACCGTCAAACCAATTTATACCGATATTTTGCCGGGCTTGTTATGTGCCTGGGGTTATTGATGCCCGCAGTAAGCAGCGCCCAAGTAAACCCCCTTGGGCAGATCCCGCAAATACCCGCTTTTTTACCGCTGTATACAGATGTTCCTGCCGCTGAGCGGATGCCCATTGATGGAGAGTGGATGGTAAACACCATTCGCAAGCGTATTCGTATTGAGGCGGGCCGGGCCTATGCGGTGGACTCCTGGCTGCACATGCTTGTGCTAAAAATTGAACCTATGATGGCGGTGCAGAAAGATATTCGTCGGACTGGCCCAGGCCAATATGCGGGTTACGATTTACCTTTGGTGGGGCAATTTACCGCACAATTACAACAAGATGGCACGTTGAAGGTTTCGGTTTCGGGCATTCTTGGCCCGGCTAACTATGTGTTAGTCCCTGTCCGTGTTGACGATCAGTACGCCTTTAATCAGGAAAAGACCGGTCAATATAATCCAGGGCAGGCAGCACAACCGGTTTATCAACAGCAACCACAACAACAGCCTGTGTATCAGCAGCAACCACAACAACAGCCGGTCTATCAGCAACAACCACAACAGCAACCTGTTTATCAACAGCAGCCTCAAGGTCAGCCGGTTTATCAACAGCAACCACAGGGCCAACCGGTGTATCAACAACAACCTCAAGGTCAGCCTGTTCATCAGCAGCCGGTTCAGCAGCAACAGCAGTATCAAAACCCTCAAGGCCAAGTTCAGCCAAACTCATCCAACCTGCAAGCTGCCTCCGGTGTTAATTCTGGTTTGAGAAGTAGTAATGTTGGTGCGTTAAATGATTCGTTCGGCCCGCCGGAGATAGCTTGTGGCAAAGACGGTGGCGAGCCCTGTGGTGAGGAAACAACCATTGATGCTATTCGTGTAGGTGAAGCAGAAAACTGGGGTTGTAAAGGTAAAAACTTATATTTTACCCCTAAGAATGGTGGCCAATGCTGGAGTTGCCCTGAAGGCTATCGAAGAACAGCTAAGCCCATCCATCAAGCTGACAGCTGCAAAGAACGTGGTATAGGGCTTGGAAAAGATACGGTAAGTGCAACATTAGTACGGTCTGCTTATGGCTGTCCTGCCGGACAGTTTGAATCACGTGGTGACTGTTTCCGCTGCCCTGAAGGTTCATCAGCAAAAGGTTTTCTTGGAGCGAACCCTGGTCGCCATTGTAAAACCACATTTTATTGTGATGATGGTTTACAGTTAATGCCAGCGCCGCCGAAGGTGTTGTCTGACAATGTGGGTGCGCCCTACAACCGAGTTTGTGGCAATGATTTTAGTACTAAAGATGAAGTGATTGCGTTAGCCAGAGAGAAAATTCAAGCTGACAGTAGCTTTGCAACCGCCGGCGCCAGACTTATCGCAGATGTTGTAGCGAATTCTGAGTTACGTAATGCAATCAAGAATAAAAATATGCAAAAATTCAAAAGCATATTGAATAGCATGGTTAGCTTTCAAACCTTTAAGAGTCAAGCCATCGCTAAAGGTTATCGGTCTATTTCACTGGGTTCCGCCCCTGAAGTAAAAGTTGGTTGGGGTGCTTCTCAAGAAGTTGGTTTGGCAATGGACTGGAACGGAAATATTAAAACCTACACGACAACGGTTTTATCCAAAGGCTTTTCCTTAGCGGCTGGTGTAACTGGTTCGTTAGGTGTATGGAAAAAAGGTGTAGGTAGCACCGGAAATATCGGTGGCTACGCTCGTGGTGCCAGTGTTAACGTTCCGCTGGGTGTTGGTGATGTAGGCGCGGGCGCCTGGTTTGGATATTACCCTCTGGACTTCGAAGGTTTAACATTTACCGCAGGTTTGGGAGTAGGTGTTGACACAGTCAACTATAACGACTCTGCAACAAATCTTTACTAGTATTTCGTTTCTCTTTCCATAACAGCTTGGCTTAGTTTATTTAAAAGGCGATTGAGCCAAGCTAACTCTTTTTGCTTTTCACATCGATATTTCTGTCAAGCTTGGTCGAAGGGCTCTTCATCATAAACGGGGGACAGCGGCATTCATTAAACTGATTTTGCGACGATCACTTTACTGGAGAACACCGATGTCCTACGCACGATTAATTATAGGCATACCTGGACTAGAGATTGAACGGGTTGTTCGTCACGACCTGATTGAAGTCTGGGCCGCAAAGTGGTGGTATCAGAGGAGCTTTTTCGAGGATGAAGACATAAAGGGGGCAGGATTTCGGTGTGGTGGCTCTTTAGCTCAAATCTAAACTGACAGGCACCGGATAAAAACGGGTAACTGTCAGATCAAGTCTGAGCTACTACAATCGGAAATTTTTAATAAGACCAGGGCAGTCCAATAAAGCTTCTAATGAACCACATTTCTATTCTGAATGGTTATTGAGTTTCTCGCACTGCGAATTGATGAACTAAGCCCCAAATTACTGAGTACTAGACCTAATTTTTCTCTCAATACATTTGCTTTTAGATTGCTTCTTAAATAAAGGCGGGACTTACCATCAGCAATAATGGGTTCGCCGTCGATAACCCCAAATTTTTGCTGGCGGATATGTTCTTCAATGTTATATACCGTATCCGCTGAGAAATAATCG
>JBNKHI010000095.1:0-8016 GCA_050290265.1 Cellvibrionaceae bacterium | reverse complement strand
GCAGCATTGAACGGATCAAAATATTGGCTTCTGCCAGATAACGCACCAGTTTCAGGACACGAAAAATGCGCAAGACGCGCAGCAATCGTACCACCAGCAAATAATTTAAATCACTAAACACTAACCCCAAGTAACTGGGTAGAATCGATAATAAATCCACCACACCATAAAAACTGAAGATATAACGCCAACGATTAGGCGAACAATAAATCCTCACGCAATATTCCAGGGTAAATAGAGCAGTAAAAAACCACTCCAGCGCCACCATATATTGTTGATAGGATTGGTGTACGCCCTGTATAGAATCCAAAACAAGCACTAACACACTTAATAAAATGCAATAAATCAACCACATGTCAAAGCGCTTTCCAGCCAGCGTATTCGTGCCAAAAATCACTTCATAAATCAATTCTTTGCGAGTTTGTGTCATAACCTTTCCCAATTCACTAATATGTTCAATTGATGACCAATTCTGCAATTCTGGCTGGCATTATCCATGATATTGGCCGCCATGTGCAGTGAAAGCCTAGGAACCTTGGCAACATGCGGGCCAGGGTTTAACCTTATCGCCCATTAACCGCGCCCAAATAAAGTGATCACTTCCATAGAGGGATACCAGATACAATGGCATTTTTGTTTAAACCCCTACGCTGCCCACACTGTAATAACCCTATGGACAAGCGTTTACTGCAGCAGAAAGGTTTATTGCAGAAGTTTCTCAACCGCAAAGCCTTTCCCTGCCCTCACTGCGAGCGCCCTATTAAACTGCCAGAACAAGCCGAAAAACTCGTATCTGCGGGACTATTTACGGCAGCTATACTCGCTCCTGTATTTTACTTTTGGTCTGTTCCACCCATAAACCCGCAACATGTCTTTATAATTGGCGCGGCGATTACCGCCATCGGTGTATGGCAACAAAAGTTAGTGAAAGCCTGATTGGTAACATTGGAAAGTACGAGAAGATAATGAACAAAAACAGCAGGTTGGTCTATTCCACTCAGACCGGAAGAATCAAGCCCGAAGACGACACTAAAACAGTAGCGCCAGCAGGCGATGGGATTGTCAGAATTCACCGTGAAACCAAAGGCCGTAAAGGCAAGGGAGTAAGCGTTGTCCGTGGAATCCCCGCATTGCCAGATGACTTAAAACGGATAGCTAAAACGCTAAAGCAACAGTGTGGCGTCGGTGGCAGCGTCAAAGGGTTCGATATCGAGATTCAGACAGACCAGCGGGAAAAACTCAAGAGCGAGCTAGAAAAAATGGGTTACAGCGTCAAGCTGGCAGGTAGCTGATGGAAGCACCAGAGACCTCTTCACCCTTTGACCCTCAGCTCATCATGGATCTAGCTCGCGTTAAAATGCCCTTTGGCAAATATGCCGGGCGCCTACTGGTCGACCTGCCGGAACCTTACGTAGTGTGGTTTCATCAGCAGGGCTTCCCAAAGGGCAAGCTGGGCCAACAACTTGCCCTGCTCTACGAAATTAAGGTCAATGGTTTAGAAGCACTGATTGAGCCGTTGATTAAACGGCGCTAATTTGGCACCCACACAGGGCGCCAACGCTGGAAACACTTCAACGACGATAACTAAAAGCGGAAAAGTAATGGCCAGCATTGCACAGGCTAATCCTAGCGCCAAGTCATCAGTGGGAGTGCCAGCGAAGAGCTGCCCCGCCAATAAAACACTCATTTGAAAATACCTGGTACAAAACCTTGTAGCGACTGCCTTAAAGCACTGCAGTCCGCCAGATACGGCCCCTGCCCAAAAGACCCAAGTACTAATAACAAGGGAACAGATACCTTCTGGACTAGATCTTGCTTTACTGACAGAAATGGAATCTCAAACACTTGAAACACTCCAGAACGCCAATTATTCGTCACTAGATAGTAGAGCAAAGGGTTACGTAATCATGGACATCCAAAGTTATTGGCCAATTATTGACACCTCAGTAAAAGTTGGGCTTGGTGCACTTATAGCCGGCGGCATGGCATGGCTGGGGACTCGCGCTCAACACAGTCAGATCACCAACGCCAAGCACCAGCGGCGCATTGACCTTCTTGAAGGAATATCCTCCGATGTGGGCAATGTAAACCACTTCTTCGCCAAATATTCGTCACTGGTCATAGAATCCACGCGCTTTGGAAACCGGTGGCCGGATGCACGCCGGGAAGAATTGGAAAGGGTGAACCGTGAGCTGGTTGCAGAATTTAAAAAGCTGGCAGATGCCGAAGCCAAGCTGTTGATGCTGGGAGAAAAAGCCATGGAAAAAACACTGCGGCTTTACGGCGCTAAAATCGCACTGTTTCGAAAAGAGGTCTATGTAGGTCGCAAAGATATCAGCGACAACGATATTGCGAAATACAAAGCCGATATCAACGGTTACCGCGAACAATTTTACGACATTCTTAGCCGTAAATATGATCGTTTGCTGGCAACTTGATGCAACGAGTTACAGTTACCCCATAAAAAAAGCAGCCAGTGGGCTGCTTTTTTTATGGGGCCTAGCTCTCACTCAAATCAAGGCGTGCCGTATTTCAAGATACGTTGATAGCGCTTATCAACCAGCTCATCAATAGGAACAGTCACCAATTCATCCAACTGTGCTGAGAGCCGCTCACGCAACTTCTCGGACATGCCATCAATATCCCGATGCGCACCACCCAGAGGCTCGGCAATGGTCTCATCAACAATCCCCAGGCCTTCCAGTACAGTAGAGGTTACCCCCATAGCTTCAGCAGCAAGTGGCGCCTTCTCTACTGTTTTCCAGATGATATTTGCACAGCCTTCCGGTGAAATAACGAAATACGTCGCGTACTGCAGCATATTCAGATGGTCACCCACACCAATAGCCAAGGCCCCGCCAGAGGAGCCCTCACCAATCACGGTACAGATAATCGGCGTGCGCAAACGTGACATAACCGCCAGGTTTTGTGCAATAGACTCCGATATACCGCGCTCTTCACTGTCGATACCAGGATAAGCCCCCGGAGTATCAATCAGGGTCAGCACTGGCATTTTGAAACGCTCAGCCATTTCCATTAAACGCAGGGCCTTGCGGTAACCTTCCGGTTTGGGCATACCAAAGTTGCGCATGACCTTGTCTTTGACACTACGGCCTTTTTCTTCGCCAATCACCATGACTGGGCGACCATTAAGACGTGCTACACCGCCAATAATAGCCTTATCATCACCAAAATGGCGGTCGCCATGTAACTCATCCCAATCGGTAAAGATGCGTTTGATGTAGTCCGCAGTGTAAGGTCGCTGCGGGTGACGGGCGACTTTTACAACGTCCCAGGCACTGAGATTTGCATAGATCTTTTCGGTTAATTTGCGGCTTTTTTCGCGTAAATTGTCGATTTCTTCTGCAATATTCAAATCGTTGTCGCTGCCGACCAACTGCAGTTCTTCGATCTTGGCCTCAAGCACGGCTATGGGCTGTTCAAAATCGAGATAATTCGGATTCATAAATGCTAAAGCCCTGTGAATATCTGTAGTTAATGTAAATTAGGGTTCGTCAGGCAGAACATCTCTGCCGGGCAATTATCGAGGGGGGTCAACGATACGCGAAAAGCCCTTTGTAGTCGAGTCAACGGCAAGCGAAAAGCACTCAAATGATCACAAATTCCCTGCCAGAACACCTTAAGTCCAGAAAACCGTTCTGAAATAACGCCTCGCATACCGGATACTTTCGGGGCCCCTATCAAAAACTTTGACCCATAGGCCAAATCTGCAGCCCAACTAACACCGAGGTTACCCCATGTGAGTATTTACAACGTATAGCAGGCCTACCAAAATGCGCCACTAATTGAACTCGTCGGCAACGAATCTGGTGGCAGCTCAACCCAACGACAACAGTACTCAGGTGTACGAGTAGCAGCGCGCCTTTAAATAAGAGCGATGCAAGTTGACCCCCACCCTAAGTTCGCTACATTCACCAACATTTGACCACGATTATGTTTACCCTTAGACCACCCCTCGCTACGTTTTTACTCTGCCTTGTTTGCTTTGTTTGGGGTGCAGAATTTGTACTGGTAGACATGGCTATTACTGAGCTACCCACCAATACATTTACAGCATTTCGTTTTGGCATTGCCGCAATCGCTATCTGGCCATTTATATTCTTTAACAAAAACAGGGCCACAGACACAAACCTGCTAAAACTTTACGCAATGGGCTTCCTGCTCGGTTTTATTCTATTTTTAGCTTTCTACGCTCAAACCGAAGCACTGCGATTCACCAGCGTATCCAACACCGGATTTATTAATGGCCTGATTGTGCCCTTAGTACCTATTTTATCCTTTGTCATATTACGCAAGCGCACTGCAATACACACCTGGCTAGGCGTTAGCGCCGCAACAGTTGGTCTGATTCTATTAACATCCAAAGACACCCAAGTATTTAATCTTGGCGATTTACTGGCACTGCTCGGCGCAGTAGCCTTTGCTGCGCATATTGTTTTGACTGGCCATTTTGTCAGCAAGAATAACGCGACACTGCTGAGTTTGATTCAATTGATAGCCGTTACGGTTTACAGCACCAGCGTTATTTTGCTCAGTCCTGCCCCAGCATTTTATTACCCGGACATGCCTGCCATCGGTTGGTTTGAGCAACTGTTTTCACCGACTATGGTCCTCGCATTACTGGTAACGGGATTGGCCGGCACCGCTTTTGCTTATTGGGTTCAGTCCGCCGGCCAAGCCATCGTTGCGCCTCACAAGGTCGCATTAATATTTGCACTGGAACCCGTTTGGGCACACGTCACTGCGTGGTTTTTCCTTGACGAACACCTGGATCTCAAGGGCTGGATTGGCGCAGCCCTCATTATCGCGGCAATGTTGATATCGGAACTCTGGGATCATAAAACCAAAGCCAAACTAGCATCCCTAGACCACAGTTCTGCACCTTATGACGACGACGAAGGTGAAGAAACCATTAAGCCCTAATTGGGGCTTACCTTTTAAAAGAAACGGTCGCGCATAGAGTAGTACAACATACCTGCCACCAAACCCGGCCATCGCAGTAGAGTTCCGCCAGGAAAGGTAGGCGTAGGCAGTTGACGAAAAACATCGAATTTTTCGGAGTTGCCAGCAATAGCATCGGCAATCAGTTTTCCACCCAGCGTTGCCAGCGCCACTCCATGACCGGAATACCCTTGAGCGACATAAACATTGTTTGCCATGCGCTGAAAATGCGGCATACGATTTAGCGTGATAGCCAATGTGCCACCCCAACCATAATCAATCTTTACACTCTCCAGCTCGGGGTAGTATTTGAGCATATTTTTTTTAACGAAGCTTTTTATGTCCTTGGGAAAAGTCGACCTATAATTCTCCCCTCCGCCCCAAATAAGTCGATTATCGCCAGACAATTTAAAATAGTTAACCACAAACAGTGAATCGGCGACGGCCACATCATCACGGTTAATTTTCCGACACACATCATCACTCAACGGCTCAGTCGCTAACAAAAAATTATTAATCGGCATCACTTTACCCGCAATTTTCGGTTCCAGATTGCCTAGGTACCCATTACACGCCAGCACCACTGTATCCGCCAGAACGTCGCCAGACTGTGTTTTAATGCGATGCTGTGTGCCGGCTGAAGCACTTTGGTCATAGCGAAGAACACGACTGTTTTCAAAGATTTCAACACCTGCTGACTTTGCTGCCGAGGCAAGCCCTAACGCATAATTTAATGGGTGCAAATGCACAGCGTCAGACCAGTATTCACCGCCATAAAAGTGTTGGCATCCCAGCATATGAGCAACTTCATCCGCCTCCACGTAGCGGACACCAGAATATTCCAGGCGCGATTGCTTGTAAGCCACACCTTCTTGCATAGCATGACTATGCGCGGGCTTGGCCGCGGCGTGAAGCACACCTTGCTTGAGGTCACACTGAATGGCATGTCGCTCTATCAACGACTTCACCAGCTCAACTGACTCAATAGACAAATGCCAGAGCGAATCAGCAGATTGCTGGCCAACTTTACGTACCAGTTCCTCGTGCTCCATATTATGACCGGGACACACTTGGCCGCCATTGCGGCCAGACGCTCCCCAGCCAACACGTTTAGCTTCTAGCAGGACAACACGATACCCATGCTCAGCCAACTGCAACGCGGCAGACAACCCCGTATAACCCCCTCCGATGACGCAAACATCAGCCTGGATGCTATCTCGCAATATGGGATAATCAGCATTGTGATTGGCAGAATCCACATAATAGGAAGATTCATAACCCGTAACACTCATAACGTTCTCCATTAAGGCCAAACAACTATTCGGCACCAAGTTCTCTGTCAATAATTACAACAGGTATCCTCTGAATATAAAACGGCGATCTGACCTGGCCACGCAAATAAATGAGAAGCGCCAGACGTCGGCCGGCTACATTACGTCGCCTACAATCAAGCAATTATTGCTTTAAATAATGACGCAAAATACACTGGCTGAGTATTAACGTCATTGCGGTTATTATTACTGCACTCTACTCATTAATAAAAAGGTGTTTTATGGAAGCCGTGACAAGGTTTCTGGAAGAAAATGGTATTACCGAAGTTGAATCAACCTTTCCTGATATGACCGGTAATGCACGTGGAAAATTCTACCCAACCCGTAAGTTTCTCCAAGAAAAAGGGGGCCGAATTCCAGAAACCCTCCTAGTACAAACCGTTACCGGTGGCTGGGCCGCTAATCATTACGATTTTGTCGACGGCGCTGATCGCGACATGATCTTACGGCCCGATCCAGACACCCTCAGCATTGTTCCCTGGGCAAACGAACCTACCGCCCAAGTAATTAACGACACTTTAACCATGGATGGCGAGTTGCATCCCCTGTCGAGTCGATCTGTGCTTCGTAAAGTCCTCAAACTTTACGAAGATGAAGGCTTAACACCAGTGATAGCACCTGAACTGGAATTTTATCTGGTACAAAAAAACATTGATCCAGACTACATATTAAAGCCAGCAACCGGCCGTTCTGGTCGTAGAGAAACAGCTCGTCAATCCTACAGCATTGATGCGGTAAACGAATTCGGTCCACTAATCGACACGCTCTATGGCTACTGCGAAAAACAGGGCATGAACGTAGACACACTCACTCACGAATCGGGTGCTGCACAAATGGAGATTAACTTTCTCCACGGTAATCCGCTAAAACTGGCCGACCAGGTGTTTATGTTTAAACGCACCTTACGCGAAACCGCCATCAAACACGGCATCTATGCAACGTTCATGGCCAAACCCATGCAACATGAGCCTGGCAGTTCAATGCACATTCACCAGAGTTTGATTGATTCAAAAACCGGCAAAAACATTTTCGCGGATGACACAAAACAATTCAGCCCCACGTTTTATAACTATCTAGGTGGATTACAAAAATACACCCCACATGCGATCAGTTTTTTCGCGCCTAACGTTAATTCTTATCGCCGGTTTGCGCCAGAAATTGCGGCCCCAGTCAATATGAAATGGGGTATCGATAACCGTACGGCGGGTTTACGTATCCCTGCCTCAGTACCGGCAGCAACACGAATCGAAAATCGTTTTCCTGGCGCAGACTGCAATCCTTACATTGCCATTGCCACGAGCCTTGCATGCGGCTATTTAGGCATGCAAAACAAGCTCAAACCCACCAAGCCGACATCCGATCTTGCGGCAGGTGAAGGCGATACAATTGAACTTGCTCGTACACTGGAAGAAGGTTTGCGTTTGTTAGAAGACTGTCCAGAATTAAGCGATATTCTTGGCGAACGTTTTGTGCAAGCCTACATTGGTGTTAAACGTTCAGAGTTTGAAACGTTTCATCAGGTTATTAGTTCATGGGAAAGAGAGTATCTGCTGCTCAACGTATAAGCCCTCGTACTAATAAAATAGACTCTTAACAATACGCTAACACTAAAACTGTACAAACACGCCTTTTCTGTTTGTACAGTTTCTTAGCCAGGTTACGAAAGTGACGGCTGTAAAAATCAGGCACGCTCCAACATAAAATTCACCAGCCAACTTGCCAC
>JBNKHI010000094.1:0-8078 GCA_050290265.1 Cellvibrionaceae bacterium | reverse complement strand
GATCTACGCCATTCTTTAAAGGCTATCGTCCACAGTTTTACTTCCGTACAACTGACGTGACAGGTGCTTGTGAGTTACCAGAAGGCGTTGAAATGGTAATGCCAGGTGACAACATTCAAATGACTGTTACCTTGATTGCACCGATTGCGATGGAAGAAGGTCTGCGCTTTGCGATCCGTGAAGGTGGTCGTACTGTAGGTGCGGGCGTTGTAGCTAAAATCATCGAGTAATCGATGATCGTTGCTGAGCCATTGTTGTGGTTCAGCGGCATGTTTTTTTGATTGCCGGGTTGATCCCGGCAATCTTCTCTGCGAAGAGTGTAGTTTTAGGCCAGTAGTTCAATTGGTAGAGCGTCGGTCTCCAAAACCGAAAGTTGGGGGTTCGAGTCCCTCCTGGCCTGCCAAATTAAAGCAAGTAGTAAGCCTTAAGGAATGTAGTGGAATGAGTGCAAAAACAGGTGCAGCAGTGTATCGACTCGACAGCCTCAAGTGGTTGTTGGTAGTTTTGCTGGTTGCTGCCGGGGTTTGGGCGAATTCCTATTTTTCTGATCAGGTGGCTTTGTTGTATCGCGTGCTTGGTTTGGTTGTTGGTGGAGTGTTAGTCGCTTTTGTTGCAGTAAACACGGCGAAGGGTGCCGCGTTTTGGGGGCTTGTGAAAGAGTCCCAGCTCGAAGTTCGCAAAGTGGTTTGGCCCACACGAGAAGAAACTAACCAAACAACCCTGATTGTTGTGGCTGTAGTGTTTGTTATGGCCCTTATTTTGTGGGGTTTAGACACGTTTTTGGGCTGGATAGCCTCTTTAATTATCGGCTAAGGGTGTGAAGCATGGCTAAACGTTGGTATGTCGTTCACGCGTACTCGGGCTTTGAGAAAAAAGTGGCCTTGGCGCTTAAAGAGCGTATTGAATTACATCAGATGCAGGATCTTTTCGGGGATGTTTTGGTCCCTACCGAAGAGGTTGTGGAAATGCGTGGTGGTCAGAAGCGCAAGAGTGAACGTAAGTTTTTCCCTGGCTATGTGCTAGTGCAAATGGAGCTTACTGATGACTCTTGGCATTTGGTTAAAGATACCCCACGTGTAATGGGCTTTATTGGTGGGAAGGCAGACAAGCCCGCGCCCATTACTGAAAAAGAAGCTTTGGCAATTTTGCAGCGTGTTGATGACGCTGTCGATAAGCCCAAGCCAAAAACTATATTTGAGCCAGGTGAAATGGTTCGTGTTATCGATGGCCCATTCAACGATTTTAATGGTGTTGTTGAAGAGGTTAATTACGAGAAGAGTCGCTTGCAGGTTGCAGTGCTAATCTTCGGTCGTTCTACGCCGGTAGAGTTGGAGTTTGGCCAGGTAGAAAAAACCTAAGCCAAGCTTAATACACAAAGTTTTTTATGCCTTCTTTTGCATTGGTTGAAAGAAGGTTTTCGTGTCTCTGGGAAAAGCATTGAGAAAATGTGATTTTGGAGGCTTAAGGGGAGCCGGTGAAGGTTGTCTATCCAAGACGCCGGAGGCGCTATACCCATTAACTGGAGTCCATTATGGCTAAGAAGATAGAAGCTTATATCAAGTTGCAAGTTGCAGCTGGTAAAGCTAACCCAAGTCCACCTGTCGGTCCTGCATTGGGGCAGCGTGGCGTAAATATTATGGAGTTCTGTAAGGCGTTTAACGCACAGACTCAAGGCCTGGAAGCGGGTTCGCCCGTTCCTGTTGTGATTAGCGTATACAGCGATCGCAGCTTTACCTTTACGATGAAAACTCCTCCTGCTTCTTACCTGCTGAAAAAAGCTGCAGGTATTACTAGCGGTAGTAGCCGTCCTAATACCAATAAAGTGGGTAAGATTACTCGCGCTCAATTGGAAGAAATCGCAACGGCTAAACTGCCTGATTTGACTGCTGCAGATATGGATGCCGCTGTTCGCACCATCGCTGGTTCTGCGCGTGCAATGGGTTTGGATACTGAGGGTGTTGTGTAATGGCTAAATTATCTAAGCGTCAAAAGCTGATTAATGAAAAGGTTAGCGTAACTAAGCAGTATGCAATCGATGAAGCCCTTGCTTTGTTAAAGGAATTGTCTTCTGTTAAGTTCACTGAGACTGTTGATGTTTCCGTGAACCTGGGCATTGATCCACGTAAATCCGACCAAGCCGTTCGTGGCGCAACAACTTTGCCGCATGGAACGGGCAAAACCGTTCGTGTAGCTGTATTTACCCAAGGTGCTGCTGCGGAAGCTGCGAAAGCTGCTGGTGCTGATCTTGTAGGTATGGAAGATTTGGCTGAACAGGTTAAAGCTGGCCAAATGGATTTCGACGTAGTTATCGCGGATCCTGCGGCTATGCGTGTCGTTGGTCAGTTGGGTCAGATTTTAGGACCGCGTGGTCTTATGCCAAACCCTAAAACTGGCACTGTAACTCCAGATGTTGCTACTGCAGTTAAAAATGCAAAGGCTGGTCAGGTTCGTTACCGTGCAGATAAAGGCGGTATTATCCATGGTGGTATTGGTAGCTTGAGCTTTGATGTGAATGCTATCAAAGAAAACCTGGAGGCGCTGGTGGCTGACTTGAAAAAGGCTAAGCCATCCACTTCTAAGGGTGTTTATCTGAAGAAAATTTCTATCAGTACAACAATGGGGCCTGGCTTGACCATTGATCAAGGGTCTTTGGCTCTTTAATTTGTATTGAAACTGAATTAAGTCTTATACCGTTTGTATAAGCAGGTACTTTGGGTTTCGTCGGAGTCAAGCTTGATTCGGCGAAGCATCAAAGACCGTAGGTGCGAATCTGTAGTGATTTGCTTAATACACTTAAGTAATGGTGTACCTACGCAGATGGTGAATCCCATTCAGTATTACGCTGGATTTGTTCGCCGAAAATCGCACCCGAAAGTATTTTTATCGGGTGTTCATGTAACAGATTAACTGTTGTTTTATCGCATGTTAATCAAATCCAGGAGAAATCTCGTGGCACTAGGGCTTGAAGGCAAAAAAGCGATCGTCGCTGACGTCCAAGAAGCTGCCAAGAGCGCACTGTCAGCAGTGGTTGCCGATTCTCGCGGCGTAACCGTTTCTGCAATGACTGCTCTGCGTAAGGAAGCTCGAGAGAACGGCGTGTGGTTGAAAGTCGTTCGTAACACTCTTGCTCGTCGTGCTGTAGAAGGTACTGATTTCGAATGTCTTGTTGACTCATTTGTGGGTCCATCCATTATTGCTTTTTCTCAAGAGCATCCGGGTGCTGGCGCGCGCATATTGCGTGAATTCGCCAAGGGTAACGACAAGTTCGAACTGAAATCAGCTGCATTCGAAGGCGCAGTAGTTGATATCGCTCTGTTGGCAAGTTTGCCAACCTACGACGAAGCGATTGCAAAACTGATGAGCGTGATGAAAGAAGCTTCCGCTGGCAAGTTGGTTCGCACTATTGCGGCCGTTCGCGATCAGAAAGAACAAGAAGCAGCAGCTTAATCCCAAAGGATTTAGAAGCGCTTTTTACATTATTCATTCGAGCCTGTGGGCTCACTGTTAATTAGGTATAGACTCATGTCTCTGACTCAAGAAGATATCATCAATGCTATCGCTGAGATGTCTGTAAAAGATGTTGTTGAACTGATCACCGCTATGGAAGAGAAGTTTGGCGTTACTGCAGCTGTTGGTGTGGCTGTTGCTGCTGCTGGCGATGCTGGCGGTTCTGCTGAAGAGCAAACTGAATTTGACGTTGTTCTGACTGCCGTTGGTGAGAAGAAAGTTAACGTTATTAAAGCTGTTCGCGCTATCACTGGTCTTGGTTTGAAAGAAGCCAAGGATATGGTTGAAAGTGCTCCTAAGGCTATCAAAGAAGGCGCTTCTAAAGAAGATGCTGAAGAAGCCAAAAAGCAGTTGGAAGAAGCTGGCGCTAGCGTAGAGTTGAAGTAAGGCCTACGTGACGTCACACTCTCTGTTAAATCGATTAGAGTTACAAAGAGTGTAAGGCTGGCGGGCATTTTGCCTGCCGGCCTTTTTCCGTTTCCGGTCGACGGATAAAGGTTGCCTTAAAAATGATCGTAGTGTTGCAACACAATACAGCATCTACATTTTGGTAGACGATAAAAAAGCGTTACCCGCGCTTTATTGCTGACATTGCCCTCTAAGTCAACAAGCTGGGGAATACAGATGGCTTACTCATATACTGAGAAAAAACGTATACGCAAGGATTTTGGCAAGTTGCCGCATGTTATGGATATTCCATACCTCCTGGCGATTCAGTTGGATTCTTATCAGAAATTCACACAATCAGATAAACCAGCAGAAGCGCGTCTGGACTGCGGGCTGCATGCCGCTTTTAAATCCGTTTTCCCGATAGTTAGCTACTCTGGCAGTGCCGCCTTGGAATATGTGAGCTACGTTCTGGGCAAGCCGGCGTTTGATGTCAACGAATGTATTTTGCGTGGGGTAACCTATGCGGTACCGCTGCGCGTAAAAGTTCGGCTGATCATTTACGATAAAGAATCAGCGAACAAATCGATTAAAGATATTAAAGAACAAGAAGTTTACATGGGTGAGATTCCACTCATGACAGACAACGGTACCTTTGTAATCAATGGTACCGAGCGTGTTATCGTTTCTCAGTTACACCGTTCACCTGGTGTATTCTTCGATCACGACAAAGGTAAGACGCACTCTTCCGGTAAGCTGCTGTATTCAGCACGCATTATTCCTTACCGTGGTTCGTGGTTGGACTTTGAGTTTGACCCGAAAGATATGGTTTATGTCCGTATCGACCGTCGCCGAAAATTACCGGCAACTATTCTGTTGCGTGCACTGGGCTTTAGCTCAGAGCAAATGTTAGAAATGTTTTTTGAAACGAACAACTTCCAGGTTGAGAAAGATGGTGCTTTCTCCCTTGAATTGATCGCTTCACGTCTGCGTGGTGATGTTGCTACGTTTGACATTAAAGATAAAAAAGGTGCGGTGATTGTTGAAGAAGGTCGCCGTATTACCGCTCGCCATATTCGCCAGATCGAAAAAGCCGGTGTCACAAAGCTGGAAGTGCCGCGTGAATACTTGTTAGGTCGTGCTGTTGCTCGCGATGTTGTTGATACCAAAACTGGTGAGGTATTGGTTGAGTGTAATGCTGAAATTACAGAAGATATTTTAACAACTCTGCTCGATTCCGGCGTTTCCGAATTACAGACGCTTTATACGAATGAGCTGGATTGTGGTCCGTTTATTTCTGAAACTCTGCGTATCGATCCAACACGTACTGAGCTGGAAGCGCTGGTCGAAATTTATCGCATGATGCGTCCCGGTGAGCCACCAACCAAAGAATCTGCAGAAGGTTTATTCCAGAACCTGTTCTTTAGTCAAGAACGTTACGACCTCTCTGCTGTTGGCCGCATGAAGTTCAATCGTCGTTTAGGTCGTGAAGACGAAACAGGCGAAGGCACGTTATCCAATGACGATATTGTTGATGTATTGAAAACACTGATCGATATTCGTAATGGTAGCGGGATTGTTGATGACATTGATCACTTGGGTAACCGTCGTGTTCGCTCAGTGGGTGAAATGGCTGAAAACCAATTCCGAGTTGGCTTGGTGCGTGTAGAGCGTGCTGTGAAAGAGCGTTTGTCTATGGCCGAATCAGAAGGCTTGATGCCGCAAGATCTGATTAACGCCAAACCTGTTGCTGCAGCGGTTAAAGAGTTTTTTGGTTCGTCTCAGTTGTCACAGTTTATGGACCAAAACAACCCGCTTTCAGAGGTTACTCACAAGCGTCGTGTTTCTGCATTAGGCCCAGGTGGTCTGACTCGCGAACGCGCTGGCTTTGAGGTGCGAGATGTACACCCTACTCACTATGGTCGAGTTTGCCCAATTGAAACACCTGAAGGTCCAAACATCGGTCTGATTAACTCTTTGGCGACTTATGCGCGTACCAATAGTTATGGATTCCTTGAGAGTCCTTATCGAAAAGTCATCGATGGTGTTGTAACCAACAATATTGAGTATTTGTCTGCAATTAACGAGTCACAGTATGTGATCGCGCAGGCGTCTGCTGAACTTAACGATAAAGCCGAGTTTGTTGAAGATCTGGTTTCAGTTCGTTATTTCGGTGACTTTACGCTGAAGCCAAAAGCAGACATTCAGTATATGGATGTTTCTCCACGCCAGGTTGTATCGGTAGCGGCTTCGTTGATCCCATTCCTTGAGCACGATGATGCTAACCGAGCTTTGATGGGTTCAAACATGCAACGCCAAGCGGTGCCTACGCTGAAAGCGCAGAAGCCTTTGGTGGGCACGGGTATGGAACGCAACGTAGCGCGTGACTCCGGTGTGTGTGTGGTTGCCAAGCGTGGCGGTGTTGTTGATCGTGTCGATGCGGGTCGAATTGTAATTCGTGTTCACGATGAAGAAACCCAGGCTGGTGATGCTGGTGTGGATATTTATAATCTAACGAAGTACACCCGATCTAACCAAAATACCTGTATTAATCAGCGTTCTATTGTGAATGTTGGTGATACCGTGGGACGTGGTGATATTTTGGCCGATGGTCCTTCTGTGGACTTGGGCGAATTGGCTTTGGGGCAAAACATGCGTATCGCATTTATGCCTTGGAACGGTTACAACTTCGAAGACTCCATTCTTGTCAGTGAGCGTGTGGTTCAGGAAGATCGTTTTACCACCATTCATATCCAGGAGTTAACCTGTATTGCTCGCGATACCAAGCTGGGAAGCGAAGAGATCTCTTCGGATATTCCAAACGTTGGTGAAAGTGCGCTGTCGAAACTGGATGAGTCCGGTATCGTTTATATTGGCGCTGAAGTCGGTCCCGGTGACATTCTGGTAGGTAAAGTTACACCCAAGGGTGAGACCCAACTGACACCAGAAGAAAAACTGCTGCGCGCAATTTTTGGTGAAAAAGCTTCTGACGTTAAAGATACCTCACTGCGTGTTCCAAGCAGCACCAAAGGTACGGTTATTGACGTTCAAGTCTTCACTCGCGATGGGCTGGAAAAGGACGCACGTTCAAAAGAGATTGAAAAATCACACTTGAATCAAGTCCGTAAAGATTTAAACGAAGAGTACCGTATTGTTGAAGGTGCTACGTTTGAGCGTTTGCGCAAAGCGTTGTTGGGTAGCAAGATTTCCAGTGGTAAAAACGTCAAGAAAGGCGACGTTATTACTGATGAGCTACTTGATAATCTTGAAGCTGAAAACTGGTTTAAGCTACGTGTTGCCGATGATGCGTTAAATGAACAGTTAGATTTTGCTGAAGAGCAGCTTGTCGAGCGTCGTAAAATTCTTGATGAGCGCTTTGAAGATAAGAAGCGTAAATTAGAGACTGGCGACGATCTGGCTCCGGGCGTTTTGAAAATTGTTAAAGTTTATTTGGCAATCAAACGTCGTATTCAGCCTGGCGATAAAATGGCCGGACGTCATGGTAACAAGGGTGTTATCTCCGTAATCATGCCGGTAGAAGATATGCCTTATGACGAAAAAGGTCAGACGGTTGATATTGTACTTAACCCGCTAGGTGTTCCTTCGCGAATGAACGTGGGTCAGGTACTGGAAATGCACTTGGGCATGGCTGCTAAAGGTCTTGGCGACAAGATTAATGTAATGCTTGAAGAGCAGCGTCAAGTCGCAGATCTACGCAAGTTTTTGCACGACGTCTATAACACCATTGGTGGTGCTAAGCCTGAAGATCTGGATAGTTTTTCTGATGCAGAAATCTTGCATCTTGCGGACAATCTGAAAGACGGTGTGCCAATGGCGACGCCTGTATTCGATGGTGCGAAAGAGTCGGAAATCAAAGAACTCTTACGTTTGGGAGATCTGTCAGATACTGGTCAGACAACCTTGTATGACGGCCGTACCGGTGATGCATTCCAGCGTCCTGTAACGGTGGGTTACATGTATATGTTGAAACTGAATCACTTGGTGGACGACAAAATGCATGCGCGTTCAACAGGTTCATACAGTCTGGTTACACAGCAGCCATTGGGTGGTAAAGCTCAATTCGGTGGTCAGCGTTTCGGAGAGATGGAAGTGTGGGCACTGGAAGCATACGGTGCTGCCTACACCTTGCAGGAAATGCTTACTGTTAAGTCAGATGACGTTGC
>JBNKHI010000093.1:0-8201 GCA_050290265.1 Cellvibrionaceae bacterium | reverse complement strand
GCTTTGAATGACGCAGGTGTTCTGGCTGATGGCTGTAAAACCGTTGCCTACACCTACCTTGGTGAGAAGTTGACCTGGCCAATTTACGGGCATGCAACTATTGGCAAGGCGAAGGAAGACCTTGACCGCGCGGCTACCGCTATCAATGCGCTTCTGGCAGCAAAACACGGCAGCGCCAATGTGTCGGTGTTAAAGGCTTTGGTGACTCAGGCTAGTTCAGCTATTCCTATCATGCCGCTTTATATTTCTACGCTTTATAAAGTGATGAAAGAGGAAGGCACCCACGAAGGTTGTATTGAACAGCTTTACCGTTTGTTTACAGAAGGTCTTTATACCGACACACCACGTTTGGATGGCCATAACCGTTTGCGTATGGATGAAAAAGAGTTGAGTCCAGCCGTGCAGACCCGAGTTGAAGAAATCTGGCCTGCGGTAACCGAAGAAAACTTGTTTGAGTTGACCGATTATAAAGGCTACAACGCCGAGTTTTTGAAGTTGTTTGGTTTCGGTGTTGAAGGTGTTGACTACGAAGCGGATATTAGCCCTTTGGTTGATGTTAGCTTTGAGTAGTTTTGGGCAACACTAAGCACAAATGCAAAAAAGAGCCGGTTATCCCGGCTTTTTTTTGGCTGAAAGTTACCCAACGGTTTGCCTGGCAGCCTTCTTTTCGTCTGCATAATGAAGAACTCTCCGGTATATCTCGGGTTACGTGCTATGTTTGATAAAGGTCCCTGTATTTTGTTTTACAAAGGAGGCTATGATGGATACTTCGACTCACACTATGTCAACGTTATTTGATCAGCTTGGGTTGCCCAGCGGCGATGACGATATAGCGGCTTTTATCAAAGCTAACAGTCCATTACCTAAGCATCTGCCGTTATCTGAGGCCAGCTTTTGGTCAGCTTCACAACGAGCATTTTTGGCTGAGGCCATTGTAGATGATGCAGAATGGGCAGAAATTGTTGATCAGTTGGGTGCGGCATTGCGCGAATAACCCATTGGGGCTGTGACTAGCGCCTGCTGACGCCTATAATGCGCGCTTTGTCTTTGGCGCAGATTCATGGAAAAACCCAAGTTTCACAGACAATTTCTTCATCCTCGTTATTGGTTAACCTGGCTAATGATTGGTTGCTGGCGGCTGCTGGTGCTGTTGCCGTTCCGCTGGCAGCTCGTTTTAGGGCGTTGGCTGGGGAAGGTGCTTTACCATTTGGCTGCAAAGCGCCGAAAAATTGCCGAGCGCAATATAGCGTTATGTTTTCCTGAACTGTCAGCCGCAGAGCAGGAAACACTGGTGCGGGACAATATTGAATCGACTGCCATTGCCTTGTTTGAAACCGGCATAGCGTGGTTTTGGCCTCATTCCCGACTTCGTAAGCTACTTAATATTTCCGGCTTGGAGCATATTGAAGCGGCCGAAGGACAAGGCGTTTTGTTGATGGCTTTTCACTTTACGACCTTGGACATAGGTGGAGCTTTTGTTTCCATGTCGATGTCAATTGATGGTATGTATCGGCCGCACAAAAATGCTGTCTACGATTATGTACAGCGCAAAGGGCGCGAACGCCACTGCGCAGACGCTGAAGTGATTACGCGTGACGACTTGCGCGAGATGTTACGCAGGCTGAAAGCAGGGCGTGCCATCTGGTATGCCCCAGATCAGGATTATGGCAAAGGCCATAGTGTTTTTGTGCCTTTTTTTGGTATCCCCGCCGCTACGGTCACGGCAACATCCAAGTTTGCACGGCTAGGTAAGGCAAGGATTATCCCGTTTGCACAATATCGTCGTGCGGATGGCTCCGGTTATGATGTGAAAATCTATCCCGCCTGGGAAGACTTTCCCAGTGGCGATGAATCTGCTGATGCAGCCCGTGTTAATGTGACTGCCGAGCAGCTGATTCGCCCTCATCCTGAGCAATATCTATGGAGTCATCGGCGTTTTAAAACTCGCCCTGACGGCGAAGCCAGTCTGTATTGAGCCAGTGTCCAAATAGTTGCTGGCACTTAGTTGCCGAATATAAAAGAAATCTTGTACGGAACTTGTGTCGGACAGGGGCCGTCAGTACCATTACGCCTTTGCTAGATCCATCGGAGAAAATTGAATGATTGAAGGTAGTATCGTCGCCCTGGTGACTCCCATGCACAATGACAATTCATTGGATTGGGATAGCCTGCATAAACTGGTGGACTGGCATCTGGAGCAAGGCACTAACGCAATTGTCGCTGTCGGGACTTCTGGCGAATCGGCAACATTAAGCGTAGAAGAGCATCTAGCCGTCATTGCTAAGGTTGTTGATCAAGTGAATGGGCAGATCCCGGTGATTGCTGGCACTGGCGCAAATGCCACTGATGAAGCCATTGAACTCACTGAAGCTGCTAAAGAGCGGGGTGCGGATGCTTGTTTGTTAGTCACGCCTTACTACAATAGACCGACTCAGGAAGGCCTGTTCCTGCATCATCAAGCTATCGCCAAGGCTGTTGCTATTCCGCAGATCTTATATAACGTTCCTGCGCGCACAGGTGTTGATATGCAAACAGACACAGTATTGCGCCTGGCCCAACTGGATAACATTATTGCGGTTAAAGAAGCGACCGGTGATATAAGCCGCGCACGAGCTATTATTGAAGCGTGTCCGAGCGATTTTGCTGTTTACTCTGGTGACGACATTACCGCGATCAACCTTATTCTGGCGGGAGGCAAAGGCAATATTAGTGTGACGGCGAATGTTGCACCAGCACAAATGGCGAAATTATGTGCTCTTGGTTTGGCTGGTGAATCTGAGGAAGCGCTAGCGCTAAATGATTCTCTTATGGCATTGCACCAATCGTTGTTTTTGGAGTCCAACCCCATTCCTGTGAAATGGGCAGTTCAACAGTTGGGGCTCATTGAGGGTGGTATTCGTTTGCCGCTTACACCTTTTTCAGCGCCGCATCACAGCGTATTGAAGTCTGCCATGCAGGCATCTGGTCTTCTTTAACGCTGTGCATTCATGAAATTACACTGAGGTTAGTCGGAATATAATGCTGACAAGAAGAATAAAACAATTGCTGGTTTTGGGCGCTGTAGTAAGTATCAGCGGATGTGGTGTGCTATTTGGGGATGATGGTGTTTTTCGCGATAGCAGCGAAGATTATCTAAATGCAGAATCTATCGCTGAAATCAATGTGCCTAAGGGTTTTGATAAGGGCCGACTGCATGAGTTGTATGCTATCCCCCCGGTCGATGAAGACAATCTGGAATTATTGGATAGCAGTGACACCCCTCGTCCTTTGCCCCTCTCAGCGTTACAGCAAGAAAGCACAGTCAAAATTCAAAAGCTGTATGGTAAACGTTGGATTCTGGTCAATACTCCTCCCAGTGAAGTGTGGCCTCGGGTACGTAATTTTCTCAATGTGACTGGCCTGCCTGTGGCTCAATCAGATGCTCATCAGGGGGTACTTGAAACCACCTGGCTGGAGTTTAAAAACGATCCTGAGCATAGAGATAAATATCGAATTCGCCTAGAACAAGGTGTTCAAATCGATTCTACTGAGATTCATATACGGCATGTTTCCGTGACTGCAGAGGAAGCTCAGGCTAACGAGGCCGTGCAATGGCCGGATGTGTCCAGCAATTCAGAGAGAGAAGGGTGGCTGGTTGATGAATTGGCGAGTGCAATCGCTGCGAATATGAAAGAGGCAGGAGCCTCGTCGTTGTTGGCGCAAACTATTGCCGGTGGTGACAAGGTTTTGGTTCGTAGTACCGGCGTTGATGAGCCGGTGTTGATATTACAGCTGGGTTTCAATCGTGCGTGGGCGACGGTGCGTCATTCAATTTCTCAAGAAGGGTTTACGCTTTGGGGCGAGGATGCAGAACGCCAGGTCTTTTACGTCCAATACCAGCAGCCGAAACCAGAAGACGATGAAGAACCAGGGTTTTTCTCACGTTTATTCTCTAGCGACAAGCCTGAGTTGCCTACCAGTCCTGTGAGCTTAGCGACAATCTTGAGTAAACTGCCAAACGATTTATCACAGGCTTCAAGTGGAGCTCCGTCGAAAGATGTTCCCGGTTATTTAATTGTAGTGACTAATCAGGATGGTCAAGTTGATGTTCGCATTCGCAATAGTGCCAACGGTAAGCTTCGTAAGAAAGATGCCAAGCGTTTGCTGACTATTATTCGGCGCAATCTAATATAATCGATAGGGTGGTGAGCGTGTATTGCTGCGCTTGCTGCCTGCAAATCAATATAGGTTTTCTCGTGGCCTTGCATACTTTGTCAGCGGGCTGCGGTAAAACTGGGTAACCTTGGAGTATATGTGAGATTTGCTTCGTTGGGCTCTGGCAGTCGTGGTAATGCGACGCTAGTTGAGTGGGACGATTGTTTACTGCTGGTAGATTGTGGTTTCACCATTAAAGAAACCGAGCGGCGCATGCAGCGATTGGGACGTAGTCCCGAGCAGATAACGGCTATCTTGGTAACTCATGAGCACAGTGACCACCTAAAAGGCGTTGCACCTTTAGCTCGAAAATATGCTCTTCCTACTCACATGACGCGGGGAACGTTCAAAAGTCGCGATCTTGGTGTGTTGCCGTCCCTGCAATTGATCGAGGGGCACCAATCCTATCATATTAGCGGTATCGAAGTGCAGCCTGTGGCTGTGCCTCATGATGCGCGCGAGCCCACCCAATTTATTTTTCGAGCGAATGGTTGTCAGTTGGGCATCTTGACTGATTTAGGGAGTATTACGCCTCACGTAGAGGAGTGCTACAGGAATTGCGACGGGTTGATTTTGGAGGCTAACCATGACTCGACGATGCTTGCTTATGGCCCTTATCCTCCCTCATTAAAACAGCGTGTTGGGGGACCATGGGGGCATCTCAATAACCAGCAGGCCGCCAGTTTGTTATCGCGTTTAGATATCCACCGGTTGCAGTGTTTGGTCGTGGCTCACATTAGTCAGAAAAATAATGCGGTTGATCTTGTACAGAAAGAATTTACTCAGCTCGTAGAGCCTATTGCTCAGGTTCACTATGCTTGTCAGGACGAAGGGTTTGTTTGGCAGGAGCTCACGCCCGTTTCTGAATGCGGAGGGCTTGAGCCGTTCACACCGCTGGATAAGAGCGCTACCGTGGTAAATGTTTCTTCTTGAGGGTTTTAATTCAGGCTGTGAAAAATTGTAACATTTATGTGTTAAGGCTTCGCTGGCGGAGGTTTGTGTAGCTAGAACACTGCTGTGAGCCTATATATACCTAGTATTTATGTGTGCATTAGCTGATCAGTAAGTAATCGCTTATCGTCTGGAATAGATTTTGTGATTGCGATAAATCTTTTCCACACGCGATAATGACGACTTTAGAAAGCGTTGTTTCAAAATGTAACAATTTGTTTGAAAAACCATCGCTTTTGTCAACTTATTGATTTTAAAAGAAATAATATTGTTTGGTTATATAACGATCAGTTTAAAGGGTGCTACCGGTTAAAGCGGTCTCGAGTAACCCTTCAATAGTTAATGCACAGACTTATCCACAGAATCTGTGGATGGAATTAGTAGGCAGTGAAGCGCTTAAATGAGCTCTGAGCAAACCTATGTTTGGTCTAATATCGGGTAGCTGTGAAGTTGAACAAGGAGTCACTAATGGACGAGCGCAGACGTTTTGAGAGAACCACAACCTCGATAAAGGTTGAAATAACGCACCCTGCATTTGGAACGCTGGTGGGCTTTGCTCGGGATATATCGGACGGTGGAGCCCAGGTCCTGATGGATCAAGAACCACTGCCACCCGTGGGGACAATTGTTAACGTGATTTTTAGGCGCATGGTCGGTGCTATTAATGCCGAGCCAGTGACCATGCGTGTGGTTTATTTGCAGGGTAATCTGGTCGGGCTCTCGTTTGCTGTAGCTTAATAGAGCTATTTTGCTGCGCAATCAGGGCGTTATATTAGCAGTGCAAGTACTCGGTAGTTGCAGGGCTGCGGTGGCTTTGTCTGCTGGCAAGTCGGGCGCAATGTGCGGACGAAGGGCCAGTGCACTCGGGCACACTTGTACTGGGTTGGCTGCCAGGTTTAGCTGTTTTAATTGGTCGAGTGCTCGCAGTGGAGTGGCATTCGTTATTTGGTTGTCGTTCAGCTTTAGTGTAGTAAGTTGTCCCAGCAGGCTCAGGGGGGCAATGTCAGCAAGTTGATTTTGCTCCAAATTCAGGTGTTGCAGCGCTGTAAAATGTTCTATGCCGTTTAGCGATTTAATACCGGCATTGGTGCAGCTTAGTTCTACCAGTTGTTCGGCCTGCTTGATGTTTTGATCGATAATAGTTTGTTCAATGCATGTCCTGAGTGCGCTATCGGCGACGGGCACGTCGTCTAACAGCGTAGCCGGGTTGTAGACCGTTCGCTCGTTGACGCTAACCCGGTAATCGGTACATCCGGCGAGGGACAATATTGCAGCTAGACAGGTAATTACACGAGTCTTGACGTTGTTGCTTGAGTTAAGATGTTTGTTATCTCGCCGTGCTTCCGTCATGTCGGTTTTCCAATTACTTGGTTGTTGTGGTGAGCTGGATAAGCCTAATTTTAGTATGACTGAGGCAGTTGTATTCGTACAGAGGGTATTGTTATGGAATGCTTCATGAATATGCAGTTTGAACAATGATCAAGGTAACGGGGTCGAGTTGTCGTCCGCAATGCCAGAAGTTGCTGCGCCTTCGACATCTTAAACTACAGTGATCTGCTATGATTACTACGCAATTTTTATCCTGACTTGAGTTGCTGTAATGAGTAAAACCGTACAACCGGTATAGTTGATACAGTTGTTCTAGTGACAAAATCGTGGAATCGCCGAAGAGGCTGAAGAGGAAAGTTATGTTGAAAGGTAAATTTGATTTTAACCCAAAGAAAACCGCTAAAATGTTAATTACATCAACATTGATTGTCGGTTTGGCCGGTTGCTCCACAATGGATCCCTACACCGGTGAAAGTAAAACCAGTAAAGCGACGACTGGCGCCGCCGTGGGCGCTGTTGCTGGAGCGGTTATTGGTGCGGCTACATCCAGTAAAAGCGACCGTAAGAAGGGTGTACTAACCGGAGCCGTTGCTGGTGGCGCTATCGGTGCCGGTGTTGGGTACTACATGGACAAGCAGGAGGCGGCACTGCGTGAACGCTTAACCGGTACTGGGGTTCAGGTCGTGCGAGAGGGAGACAACCTGCGTTTGGTTATGCCAGGGAATATCACTTTTGCTAGCTCAAGCGCGAATGTTCGAAGCGATTTTTTGCCTATACTAGAATCTGTTAGTTTAGTCCTAAAAGAATTTAAAGATACCAACATCCGTGTTGCCGGGCATACAGACTCTACCGGTAGCCTGGACTTTAATCAGTTGTTGAGTGAGCAACGGGCGACGAGTGTTAAATTGGCATTGTTGGATTTTGGTGTTGAAGCGGGGCGAGTGGCTGCTGTGGGTTATGGGCCACGTTATCCGGTTGCCAGTAATGATACTGCTGCCGGTCGTCAGGAAAATCGTCGTGTTGAACTTACTTTAGAGCCTACCGCTGAGAATTAAGTTTTTTATTTCATTTTTAAGTCGAGTTGTTGGAAGTGGATGTTATGACAGTAGAAAACAGGATTAGCCCTGAACAGTTAACAGCTTTTGCGCCATTTCAAAAAATGTCTGAGCATGAGTTGATATTAATGGCTGATGCCGTAAAGCTGTTGAACCTAAAAAAGGGTGATGTCCTGTTCAACGCTGGCGATATTGACAGCAATGAATTTTTCCTTGTTGAGGGCAAGCTGGATTTGACGTCTGGTGACGGTAAATCTCGAACCATAACGGGTAAAGATGATATTGCTTCACGACCAATAGCTCGACTGCGTCCGCGTCAATATACGGCCAAGGCAACTGGGCCTTGTATCGTTTTTTATGTTGATGTAGATGTGCTGGATGAAATTCAGTCCCAGTATTATGATAATTCGATTGCTAACGAAAGCTATGCAGTAGACGAAGCAGGTAGCATTGATGAAATTGAAATGCGAGAAGTTTATTCTGAGTTTTCGAGTGCACTAAAGAAAAATAAAATCGTGCTGCCAAGCTTGCCGGAAGTCGCCATTAAAGTTCGGCAAATGCTTGAAGACGAGAACGTTACTGCTGATCGTTTGGCGGCGACAATTAATGCTGATGCTGCTATAGCTGCAAAACTGATGCGAGCGGCAAATAGCCCTGTGTATCACGGCTCCA
>JBNKHI010000092.1:0-8441 GCA_050290265.1 Cellvibrionaceae bacterium | reverse complement strand
AGTGCCAATATGTCTTATATTATGGCAACAAGTTTCATCCATTCAACGATTTTATTATTCAGCGTACGCCAGCGAGTAAGTGGGGGCAGCCTGCAGACTTGCAGGGTGCTGCAATTTATTTGTCGTCGCCGGCCAGTGATTTTGTGAGTGGCCAGGTGTTGTATGTAGATGGTGGGATTTTAGCTACTATTGGTAAACCGAGTAATGAATAACGTGAAAACATTGCCATTGTTAACACGTGCGTTGCAAAAAGACGCGGCTTGTTATCCTGAAAAGATTATTCAGTTTGGTACGGGTAATTTTTTAAAAGGTTTTATCAACTGGATCATTCAACAGCTAAACGATAAAACAGATCTTAATGCTGGTGTCGTCGCGGTGAAATTACGGCGTGGCAATGAGTCTCAAGTTGACGACATTAATGTGCAAGATGGGTTGTTTACGCTGAACGTGCGGGGATTGGATCAGGGCAATCTGGTTGACACGTTGGTAGTGATCAAGAGCCAGAATCGAGCGCTGAGCCCTTATATCAATTTTGAAAACTATCTCAAGCTGGCGGAATCTGAAGAACTGCAATGGATCGTGTCGAATACGACCGAGGCAGGGATTCGCTACGAGCCCCTGGACAGCTTTACCGATACTCCCGCTGAGAGTTTTCCTGGCAAGCTAACACAGTTGCTCTATCGTCGTTACTGCTATTTTAACGGTGATCAGCAAAAGGGCTTGAGGATATTTTGTTGTGAACTTATTGATAATAATGCGTCCGTATTACGAAATATTATTTTGCAGTACAGTAAGTTGTGGCATCTAGAACCCGGCTTTAGCGACTGGATAGTCTCAAGCTGCCAATTTTGCAACACATTGGTTGATCGAATTGTCACGGGAAAGCCCAAAGCTGCACGCAGTCTAGAACTGCAACAGCAGCTTGGTTACACCGATAGGGAGTTGATCGAGACAGAACGTTATTATCAATGGGTTATCGAAGCTGAAGCGGGTGATGAAAGTGCACTGGCAGAAATTTTCCCTAAGTCTGCCGGCCTCAATATAGTGTTAACTCCAGATTTATCGCTGTATCGCCAGCGTAAAGTCCGAATTTTGAATGGTGCACATACCGGTTGTGTTGCTCTCGCTCGCTTGCTGAACATCGAAACAGTGTATGCCGGCATGCAAGATGACGAGCTGTCACAGTTTATGCGGTATCTGGTGTACGAGGAAATTTGTCCTACGATTGCATTACCTAAAGATGACGTTAAAGCCTATGCCGATGCAATTTTGGAGCGTTTCGCGAATCCATTTTTACACCACGAGTGGAAAAGCATAGGCTTAAACAGCGTCAGCAAATGGCGTGCGCGTCTACTACCCGTATTGACTGATTCTCAAGACGAACTTAATTTAGTGCCGCCCGGATTGGCCACTTCTTTGGCCGCTTTGATATTGTTGTACCGCGGCCACTTCCAGGATACTACGTTTGAATTAAATGACGATCAAATGGCCATCGATACCATTGCTTCTGCCTGGCAGTCCAGTTCAGATGTCGCGGTAGTGGTCAAACACGTATTCTCTTCCACGGAATTATGGGGGAGTGGTCTGAGTGATGATCAATCGCTAATCAACGCTGTGACATTGGCCATTTTATCGATTCAAAGTTTAGGCTTACGCGAGCATTTAAGTCAGCTTTTAGATCACTGACCGCGCAATGACTATTACTTATTAAACTGGCAAGTGAACGGGGCTGATGGTTTTGTTTGGCTACTGCTTATCTTAAAGCGGACATGATTTTAAGTAGTCTTTAAGTGCGATGTCTTTTTCACAGAGTGCCTTGGCAACCATTGATGCAATCGCATCCGCTCCAGCCGGGTTTAAATGTGTATTATCTGTTTTCCCCTTGGGATAGTTAGGGTGGCCGGCCGGAACGTGCAAGTAATAATTAGCAGATTCCTTAACACCGAGACCGCTCACGAAGTGTTCTGACAGTGTATTAAGATCGATAAAGTCAATCTGCATAGTTCGGGCAAGTTCACGCACAACAGCTGGGTAGGGGCCGTGATCGTCAATGAGTGTTCCCGCTGTATTAAAGTTTCGCCGAACAATAGACGATAATAATAGAGGCGTAGCGTGATGGCTGCGTGTTTCTTCTACATAGCGTTTTAGATTCGCCCGAAAGCTGCTGTAAGGATTTGTATAGCGTGATGGATCATTGACTTTTTCATCGTTGTGGCCGAATTGAATAAAGACAAAATCACCGGGTTGTAATTGTTTGAGTATCGTATCCCATCGGCCTTCATCGCGAAAACTTTTGCTACTGCGGCCATTGACTGCGTGATTCTGAATGCTAATTTTGGTCGTAAATTTAGCAACCAGTTTTTCACCCCAGCCCGTTTCAGGGCGGCGGTCTTCAGCTTTAACAGCCATGGTGGAATCGCCGACTAAAAATAACTGTGGTTTCGAGTCCTGGGGATTTACTCCGGTACCTGCTGCGGCATTGACTAGTCCACTGACTAAGCCACTTCCTAAACCACTACAAACACCAATCAAAATAAGAAAGTTTAGTGATTTCATTAATACCTCATTTATCTTTAAAACAAGCGGCCAGTTTTTCTGGACCATGCTGCTGGATATCTTTTACCACGAGGCCAGCCATGACTGCCGCGCCTGTTTTTGTAAAATGCGTATTGTCTATGCGGCCCTCATCGCAGCACGGATGCACATTAGGGCCGATGTGGACATAGAGTTTGATTGAATCTTTCACTCCCATAGCGAGTATTTTCTCTCGGCTGCTGGCAAATAGATCAATCAACGGCGCTTGCGTATCCTCACTGACTTTATGCACGAGGCTGGGGTAGATACCGTGTACGTCACGCAGCTTTCCGTCTTCATCAAAGTGACGTCTAACCACAGGTGTTATTAAAACTGGATTCGCTTGTTTTGCTCGTGCCTCATGCACAAAGCGGCGCAGATTGGCCTCGTAATCTACGGGTGCAGTGTAGCGTTCCGGTTTTTCATAAGCTGCATCATTATGGCCAAATTGGATGAAAACCCAGTCACCAGCTTTGGTTTCATCGAGTAATTGCTGCCAACGCTGTTCGGATAAAAACGTTTTTGTGCTTCTACCACCTTTTGCGTAGTTGAAAACGCTGGTATCAGGTTTAACTAAAGCGGGTAAGACCTGGCCCCAACCAAAGTCAGGGTTTTTCGCCGGGTTAACATCCTGCATAGTGGAATCGCCGGCCAGCCGAATATTACACGTATTAGCCATACCCACGCTCGTACGACAGAAAAGGAGGCCGGCTAGCAGTATTAAAATAAATCGATATCCACTGATGCCCCATATTTTTACAACAGGTTTATCTGTCATAGTCGCCTCCATTAAGTCGTTATTGTGAGATCGCTGGCGATATCCTGTTCGTTTCATCGTGCTTACTCAGCGTGCGATTACAAAACAGGTAACTACTTTAACTCAGCGTTGCTACCGGTGGCAATAATTTAGGGCAGAGAATCAGAGATAGAGAATCGGGGGCAAAAAGGTATTGGAGAGATTTAATTCGAGCCTAAAGGCCAAGTGTAATTTAAGCAATCAGCGTCAAAGTCGAAGCGAGCGAAAATAACCGATAAGTAGCAGAAAATGCGTTAGAACGCATACCTCATAAACGCTGCACCTGGACATTTTTTTCCATGGGAAAAACTGCGGGCCCAAATTGATTGTACACGGCAACGTCTGCTGCATCGCGGCCATAACCGATAGCAACATAGCCACCTTTTTTGGTGCTTTGAGTAGCATCAAATAGATACCATCTGCCACCGACATAGGCTTCAAACCATGCATGTAAATCCATGGGTTCCAGGCCATACAGATAGCCAACGACCAAGCGCGCTGGAATATTTAAGCTACGGCATAAACTAATGCCCAAGTGCGACAAGTCTTTACAAACACCATTTTGAGCCTGATTCACTTCAGCAGCAGACAGCGGTACAAAGCTATTCCCAGGTGTATAAGCGATATTGTCACGTAACCAGTTTTCGATGGCAGCTACCTGATCATAGCCGGGTAAATAGTTAAGCGTAATCTCGGTAGCCAAATCTCCAAACCTGTCCGATTCGCAGTAACGGCTGGGTAATAAATACTTAAGAACATCATCTGGCAGGTTTTGTACATCGATAAACATGCCTCCCGGTAGCATGTCGCTATAGTCGGCTGTTCGGATTTTTGCAGATGTATAAATCGTAAAGTTGCCGGGTGGAGCTTCCAAACGCTGGCAAAGATTGCCGTAGTCGTCAGTAAATTCAAGAGCGGGTACGCTTGGATAGAGCAGGTATTCCTCAGAGGCAACCCACTGCTGCGCGCCACTTCTTGGCCGCAGCATTAAAATAAATGGTGTGGGGCAGGCGATATCAAATTTCAATTCGCAGCTTGTATTTAACCACATAGTTTTTCCTCTTGTTCCCGATCAAACAACTTCTTCGACCAAAACGTCGACTTTCATCCGTGTACCCAACGCACCAAAGTATTTGCCCGACACCGGTGGAACGGATTCGGGGGAGCGGGCTACGGCTACAGGGATATGCTCGGCGCCGACGATACTGCCAATCGTCGGGTCAAATCCCTTCCAACCTGCGCCAGGAATAAAGACCTCGGCCCAGGCATGGGTAGACCCGGATTGGGGCGTTGCTGATTTTGAATAAATATAGCCACTGACAAAGCGACAGGCAAAACCAAGTCGTCGTGCTCCTGCCATAAACAAGCTTGCCGAATCTCGGCAAGATCCCGTACCGTAAGCTAATGTTTGATCAGCTGTTTGAACACCTTCTTCTTCCCGTTTACGGTAACTGATAGTCCGATAAATCGATTGATTAATCCGCAACAGCAACGCAACGGTTTGTATCTGCTCTGCGGGCATCCAAAGTTTCGCTACCCAACTGTTAATTGCAGGCGTTTCACTGTTCCACATGCCGTTCATATAGGGAGACAACAGAATTTTTTCTTCATCACTATATTGAAAAGGATAATTAACAGCGTAATCAGCGACTAAAAAATCGTAGGGTACTAAATCATAATGCTGAATGATAACTTCACTTTTAATACAGAGGCGTTTGGCGCTGTTATTGAAGTTAGCAGTAGCCACTGAATTCCCTTCAGCATCCCTGTGCCAGCGGAGGCTGGCCTTGGGTGTGATATCGAGTTTAAAAGCCTCTATGCGCAACTCGTGACCTTCTCGTGGCCGCAAGCGCAGCGTGTGAGACAGCAGTTGCACTTGGTCAGAAAACTCATAAAGGGTTTGGTGAGTGATTCTGTACCGCTTAATGTCAGCCATCACTATTCAGGGAATATTCCCTTGGTAGCTTTCTTATCTTTTTTTGCGGCCTTCTTTTCTTTAGCGGTTAACAACGGTTGTTTTTTGCTTTCTTTTTGACTGCTTCTTTCTTTTGTCATGGTGGAGATCTCTTGTAGGAGTAAAGCAACAATATGACCTGTTGGGGTTAACCTCGAGGCTGGATTTCAAACGGAGCTAGCGCGGTCAGGTGAAGTACAAACAGATGATCGATAATTGCTGTGACAAGGAGAGTGGACACTGAGACCAGGAATGGGGCAGATCAAACTTTCGGTGTTTCGGCATGCTACATGCCTCCGCTGGGGGCAAAACATTTTGCCTAAGCAGTATATTGAGCTATCTGACGCTAATTACAATGGCTATTCGAAAATATACTTTGATTCTCTCCACTCCTAGTAAGCCGGGTAGTGGGGCATGGGCGAGAAATGGAAGGGGCGTAGGAGGGGAGAGCTAAAGAGCAAGACCGCGCAATCGCTTGCGCAGTCTATGTTAACGGCCTGCTCGCTTAGATTTTAGGTCGATTAATGTGTCGCTACGTACTTACGTACTACCGTGTCGCGTGCGTGGCCGAGCTTTTAAACACTTTATCCAAAAAATTGATAACTAGGGTCTTGCTTGTATCAAACCAGGGATGAAACAACCAAAACGTATGTGGTGTGTCTGGTATTGTGTGTACCTCGGTATAAGTACCGTAACTCGCTAATACCGATACAAATTCGTCGCGACCAACATGAAAGCGGTCGTGGGCGCTATTAATAAACAGCGTTGGTGGTGTCTCTTTACCGGCATAGGTGCTGGCTGAGGCTTCATGCCAAAGCCCAGGGTACTCTTTGTAGCGACCGCCAAGCCAGAGTGCAAAATATGAGACTTTACCCGGCTTGTCTTCAAATTGCCGGGCTTCCGGCGTCGTGATATCGACTACGCCATCCATGTTAATAATAGCTTGTACACTGCTGTCGATATCGCCGTCTCGCGTTGAGTGTCCTGCAAATTGTTCCAGATGACCCGCTGCGCCGACCAATGTTGCCATTTGTGCACCGGATGATGCCCCTAATATTGCAATACGAGAAGGGTCAATGTTGTAACGTTTGTGATGCGCGCGGAGCCAGCGGATCGCATCCTGAATATCGAGAACGCCGGCGGGATACAGTGCTTCGCGTGATAATCGGTATTCGATAGCGACACCCACATAACCTGCTTCAGCCAGTGATTGGGCCAGGGGTATTTGATGTGTTCTGTCACCGGTTCGCCAGCCACCACCGTGCACTAACAGGACGGCAGGTGCAGGGGAGGATGCCTTATCGCGTTTTGGTTGAAATAGATCTACATGTAACAGGCGCTTGTCCAGTTTTTTATACACTATATTTTTATGAGCAACAAAATCGCCTTTTTTTGCCTCACTAATCGGGGTAATAAAATCATAGGTCGACTTGTTGTTAGCGTATTCCCGAGCAATGGTGTAGTCCGGCATTTCATTATCCAGCTGCTTTATCACTTTTCTTTCGGCACTACAGGCCTGTGTAAAAAGAGCCAGGCAACACGTTAATATTATCAGCGATGATTTCATAGGTTACTCTCCTGCAGCAGATGCCGTTTTCATTGGCTGCCAATCTTTAAAGATCGTTGACAACGTAAACTGTTCTGCCTGTGTTGGTGTTAGTTGCCGGCGCTTGCCATTAATTTTAGCACCAGGACCTGTACTGCCGAATTCGAAGAATCTGGCTTCATCAGGCTGGAATTCAGTACGTGAACCGTCAGGCAGTGAGCCACCCATTGGATACCAAGGGTTGGTTTTAATATGGGCATCCATCCAACAGTTGATATAGACAGCTTGGCCAATGGCATTTGGATCTGCGTAACGGCCATCTGGAAATGTGGTGGTGGGATGCCACGGACGCCCGAGTGCCATGCTGTTATCAGCAACAGCACCTTCTCTTAGTAGTCGAGAATTTTTGAAAATCAATCCATAGGGTTGCGTTATTTGTGTACTTGGCGCAGCGATGAAGCCGATAGGATCAACCACTTGTTGACGGGCACGAGTGACGATATCTGACTGTAAAAATACGGCAGTACCACCGCCAAAAATAAAATCGATGTGACCTTTGACGGTACTGTTAATAAATAAACTGCGTCCTGCAACTGTATAGAATGTATCTTGGTAGCCGCTTAAGGTTACTTTATTAAAAAGTGCTCTGTCGCTACCATTATCAAGCACTAACGCGACTGCTTGCATTCCGCTGACTTTACTTGGGTCGTTGTTTGACCGCTGTTCATTCGTTGGGTAGTCAAAACTATTTTCAATATGAATATTACGGGCCACAAAATCAGTTGCTCGAACGGTGACGGTGGCTGATTTTCGTGTTCCCCATCGTTCCCCTGTGTCTGGGTTAGTTTGCCCGGCATAAGCATCGTAATAGATACGTGTTTTTTCTTCGCCTTCGCCAAGCAGTTGTATATGGGGTTTGGTGATGATTAGCTTTTCGTAATAATTACCAGCGGCAATAAAAATTTGATAGGGCTTGTCACCATTGTCTGGGGCAGCAGCTATCGCAGCTTCAATGCTGGAGTAGGTTTTAATAGCAGGGCTTTGTCTAGATGATATTTGCTGGTCTGTCGCGGCTGTAGATAATACACCTTGAGTTTGCTGACGCGGGAATACTTGAGCATCAAACGCGGAGCATAAAAAGGAGACCACCATTAGTAGTAACATGACAACGTAATGAGAAATTCTATACATCATAATAAGTCAACTTTACCGGCTGTTTTCCGGAGAATTATTGTTATCGAAACATTGTTATCGAATTGTTGTTACCGAAACATGTTTATCTAAAAGTCGTTATCAAAACATTGTTACCGGTACGTTTTTATCGAAAAGTGGTTATCAGTTTATTTTGCCGATTGGACATTCCCGCATAACTTACATTAATACAGCCCATTGCTATAAGAGTAGGGGTGATCCTTCTGCATTATTTTTTTGCCATACTTACCTCTGGCATTATTATCCGTTCAGCGTCTCAGCGGAGACTGTTATATAACGCTAGCAATTAATTGCCGTTGATTAACCGACCCTCTGAAAAGAAATATACTACTCAATATTGCCAACGGTGGCCATGTTGA
>JBNKHI010000091.1:0-9099 GCA_050290265.1 Cellvibrionaceae bacterium | reverse complement strand
AGTGACAGACCCACCAAGGCATAGATAGCCCAAGGATGAAGGCCCCAGTGAAACATCGTTGCGCCCATTGCCTTGTGTACGGCATCTGCACTGAATGCCTGGACATTCAGGGGCGTTCCATACCACCCGGTGTAGTAGGCGATAGGTTCGGCCACACTAAAGTACATCAGTCCTATGCCCATGCCAGCCGCAAACAGCATGCCGAACCAGGATATCAATGAGTATTCAGGTTTTGCGTCGGGGCCTCCGAGCCGAATATTACCGACGGGTAGCAGGATCAGTAGGAGGCAGAAAAGCACAAAAATATTGCCAGCAACGACAAATAGCCAGTCAAAATGGTTAATTGACCAGCCCTTGACGCTGTCGAAAATACTTTTCGCATTGCCGGGAAACAACAGCGTGCCGGCGACAAACAGTGTTGTGATGATAGCGGAAATATCAAAAACCAGATTGTGGATGTCCATTCCCCAGCGGCGGATATTATCCTGTCCTATGGTATAATCGGTGTCATAGAGGTCGGACACTATGGTTACTCCTCAGGGGGAGAGGCTTCAATCCAGTAATCCGGTGAATTGACTCCAGCTCCCAAATATTGACGTTAGTACGCGCAAATATTGCGGTATCTGACCAAGCGTGCCCGATGGGCTTTTGGTACTTGTTTTTGTTTTGCTGTAGGCTATGCCTTACCTTAACAGCCTGTGTTATTGGGCATACTCCGTCAAGCAGGGATGGGGGTCATTCATAAATACGACAAATTTATCCGCGTTTGCGACATCTGATAAAGTCAACCGTGAGCACGCTTGGCAAACTAGGAAGCATTTCTCACAACGGCCATTCTATGGCGGCTATCTATCGGTCACCAGAAGAAAAGGGCGTATATTTCTCCTATATGCGGCGCTTTTGGATAAGTTATCCTTTGGGGCCGTGATAAAAATAGATCTGCGTCAGTTAGTCGTTTTCCTAAAGTTAACCTGATATCCTTCCTATATATCTTATTAATCTTTCAAATGATACTTACAAGGGGCCAATGTATATGTACAAAAAGAGAAAGCTTCACAGTGCAATTGTTACTGCACTCGGTGTAGGTTTTGCCGCCAACCCGGGTTATGTTGCTGCACAGTCCACTGGTAAAGCCGCTGAATCGTTTAGACTTGAGGAGGTTGTTGTAACCGCAACCAAAAGAGCGGCAAGCGCCCAGGATATCCCTGTGGCAGTACAGGCAGTAAGTTCTGATACGATTGATGATCTGGGCATCGAAACATTTGATGAGTATGTCAAATACCTGCCAAACGTTGTGCAGCAAGGGCGTGGTCCGGGCCAAAGTGAAGTCTATATTCGTGGTGTAGCCAGTCAACAGCTTGGTAACGAGCTTTCTTCTGTCAATGGTTCAGCGCCCACGGTTGCGATGTATCTTGATGAGCAGCCAATATCATTCGGTGGCCGTAACATCGATGTCTACGCGGCCGATCTGGAGCGTGTGGAGGTGTTACCTGGGCCTCAGGGTACGCTGTTTGGCGCTAGTTCTCAGGCCGGTACCGTGCGATTGATTTCCAAAAAACCTAATCATAATGCCTTTAGTGCCGGTTTCCGTGGCGCCCAGGCCTGGACCACGGGTGGTGAGCAAAGCACTGCTTCCCAGTTCTATGTCAATATCCCATTTTCTGATGACTTTGCCGTGCGTGCCGTTGTTTATAATGACAGGCAGGGTGGTTGGATCGATAACGTACCGGGCCAGTTTAACAGTGACGACAGCGCACTTATCCAGGTTATTAACCGCAATCAGATATTTGGTGCAGGTATTGCTGCAGGCACGGCAATGCCACGTGCCGATAATAGCGACCTGATTGAGAAGGATTTTAACGATGCGGTTTATTCGGGTGCCCGTATCAGTGCATCCCTCGATATTACAGATAAATGGAATGTTCTGGTGCAGCATACAGCCCAGTCGTTGGAAACCGAAGGTGCCTTCGAGTATGCGCCTTATCTGGATGGCCACGATGAAAGCAGTACAGCCAAATTTGCACCTAATGAAAATAATGATGAATTTGATATCTCAACCTGGACCCTAACCGGGCGAGTTGGTGGGTTGGATTTGGTCTATACCGGTGGCTTTGTTGATCGTGAAGTCTCCTCAATTATTGACTATACCGACTACACCTATGGCGGCGGTTATCAGGTGTATTACCTGTGTACGGGAGGATCTTATTCTGCGCGAACCGCTTGTTTTGATCCGAAGAAACAATATCTGGACAATACTTCAGCCGAACGCCTGACCAATGAACTTCGTGTTTCCTCTGATACTGACGCCAGGTTTAGTTTCACCGCCGGTGTCTATCTGGATGACAGTGAGATCAATTCAACCGGGCAATTCCAGTATTTTGGTGCGGCTGACGCCGGCTTTGACACAGCGGCCCGGGCAGGTGGTTTGACACAGGTTGATGGCGTTAATGAATATTTTGGTCATGGCGCAAGTACAATCTTTATGAATGACTTTACCCGTACGGAGAAGCAAATCGCGTTCTTTGGTGAGGTTAAGTTCCGTGTTACCGACGAGTTCGCATTGACGGTGGGTGCGCGCAACTATGAAATTGAAACCGAGCTGGAAGGTGCCACCAACTCGTCTTTCTATTGTAAAGGTCTGGATGCAAGCGGAGCCAGCGCTGGCGACATGTTAGCGGATTATAATGGTGATGGAGTGCCTGACTCTGTTGCTGTTATGGGGCCCGATGGCCAACTTCACTGTGACGGTGTACGCGCTGATAACAACGTAACCAAGCGTTTTGAAGACTTGGGGGCAGCGGGCGAACCTGGTATCGATAGTGATGGCAGTGTCACCATTGATGATACGATCATGAAATTTACTGCAGATTGGACGCCCACCGATGATCTTTTGATTTACGCTACCTGGTCAGAAGGTTTCCGGCCACCGGCGTTGAACCGAAATGCTGGCCAGGCTTCTTCCAATCAGACGGGTGTTTTCAGTGGCTATAAGGTTCCCGCGTTTGCCAATACCGATGAGCTGACTAACCGTGAAGTGGGTATCAAAAGCGATTTGCTGGATGGTACGTTGCGTTTGAACGCAACTTTTTATGATTCAGACGTGAAGAATATACAGTCGCAGCGTTTTGACCCGATTAATATCGCTTTCCTGCAGTTTGTTGAAAACGTAGGAGACGCTGATATCCGTGGTCTTGATATGGATTTTCAGTGGGCGGCCAGTGCTAACTTCACCCTTTTTGGTGCGGCGAGTTTCGTTGACTCTGAGTTGACCCGCATCAATGGTCAGCTTGAGGGAATTGCTGTGCCGGTGGGAAGTGAACTGCCTTACACGCCAGAATTCTCGTTTAACCTTCGTGGTCGATATGATTTCCGGTTCAATGGTTTCGATGCCTATGGTCAGCTTGGTTTGGTATACACCGGCGAAAGTAAGTCTGGCACCGTTGGCAATGCGCTCTTCATAGAAGAGACAACGGAGCTTGTGTATGGCAGAGGCAGTGATCTTAAAATTGAAACCTACGATGGCAATTTTGTTGCCGGTCCTGCGGGTGAGAGCTATCAGCTTGCGCGCTATGTACAAGAAGACTACACGCTGGTTAACGCCGCGTTTGGTTTCGGTAAAGCTGGCTGGAACGCCGAACTATATGTTGATAATCTCTTTGATGAGAGTGGTCAGGTATATATCTCGACGGAAGATTACTCCCCCAGCGTTGTAACCAACCGACCGCGTACAATCGGCTTGCGTTTCCGCTACGATTTTGAATAAAGTTTTGCTATGAAATATCTAAGGGCGTAACTTCGGTTCGCCCTTTTTTTGGTTTAAAAACAGGGTTTTTGATGTGTCTACAAATTCAGATTCTATGATTGCTGAAGAGCAGGTTATTGCCAATCAGGTGGAGCAAGCTAAGGCTCTATTGTTTAAGGCCCAGTTTGTTGAGTCCGATAAAGTGACAGACGCTGTTTTGGCAGCAGCGCCGAATCATGTCCCGGCGCTGTATGTTCAGGCGATTTCCAAACGCTATCAACAATCTTTTTCTGAAGCACTCGCCTTATTAGAAAAAATTTATACGCTGGCGCCTGATCATGCGCGCGCCTATCAGGAACTGGGCCACCTTCAAGTGGCGAGAGCGAGTCAAAGCAATGCTATAGCCGCTTATGAGCAGGCCGTCAGGATAAATCCGGCACTGGTGGCAAGCTGGAAAGCTCTGGTTGTTTTATATCGTCAAAAAGGTGAGCATCAGGCTTGTGATTTTGCTCAGCAACAGGTCGAGTATCTGGAAAAATTACCCAGAGAGTTGCAAGCGGTTAAAAGCTATATCTGCGAGGGGAGAATAGATGAGGCTGATGAGATTTGCCGCCGCTTCCTGCGTTCAAATAAGCAACATGTCGAAGGGATACGGTTATTAGCCGAAATAGCCGATCACTTAAAAGTTCTGGATGATGCTGAATTTTTACTTGAAAGCGCGGTGGAGTTTGAACCAGAGCATGTCTATGCGCGTGTCGATTACATCAATATTCTGAATAAGCGGCAGAAGTTTGGTCAGGCATTGAACATTGCCCGGCAGCTGGTTAGTGAGTTTCCAAAAAGTACGCATTTTAAAGCGTTATTGGCCTCAACCTCTGTGGGAGTGGGGCGCACGGCTGAGGCTATTGATTTATTTGAACAAGTCATTAAAGAAAGTCCTGCTCAGGAAGAGACTATATTGTCTTTGGGACACGCCTATAAAACCTTTGGTAACATTGAAAAATCCGTTCAGGCATATCGCCAGGCCTACAGCATAAAGCCGGATTTTGGTGACGCTTTTTGGAGTTTGGCAAATACAAAAACCTACACGTTTACGGATGAAGAAATCGCCCATATGCTTGAGTACGAGCGAAATGAGTCGACCTCGGTGGTAGACCGGGTACATTTCTGTTTTGCTTTGGGTAAATCCTTTGAAGATAATAAAGATTATGCCCGTTCTTTCGAATTTTATGAACGAGGTAATGCGCTGAATAAAAAGCATTTAAACTATGATGCGCCACTTATTACCGAGCGGGTGTCGAGACAAATAGACGTCTGCACGGCAGAATTATTTGAAAAAAATCAGGATGTAGGTTGTCCTGATCCGGCGCCAATTTTTATAGTCGGTTTACCCCGGGCCGGTTCAACGTTGTTGGAGCAGATTCTGGCGTCCCATTCCCAAGTGGATGGCACGATGGAACTGTCTAATATTTTGACGTTGGCGTATAAGTTACGCGGCAGAAAAAAAACGAGGGCGGGCGAAGAACCGAAATATCCCCGTGTCCTGGAGGAACTAAAAGCAGAGCATTTTGAGCGCTTTGGGCAGGAGTTTATCGAAGATACTATGGTGTATCGCCAGGGTTCTCCCTACTTTATTGATAAAATGCCCAATAACTTTTTACACCTTGGCTTGATCAAATTAATGTTGCCCAATGCGAAGGTGATTGATGCACGGCGTCATCCCATGTCTTGCTGTTTTGGTGGTTTTAAGCAGCTATTTGCTGAAGGTCAGGAATTTACTTACGGCCTGAAAGAAATAGGGACCTATTACCGTGAATATGTGCGCCTGATGGATCATTGGGATAAGGTTTTACCGGGCTTTGTCTTGCGGGTACAGCATGAGGATGTGGTTGAAAACCTGGAAGAGCAGGTTCGTCGAATACTGGATTTCTGCGGCTTGCCGTTCGAAGAATCCTGTGTGAACTACCACGAAACAGAGCGCAGTATTCGCACGCCCAGTGCTGAACAGGTACGGCAGCCCATCTACAAAACAGGGCTGGAACAGTGGCGCAATTATGAAGCCTGGCTCGACCCGCTTAAAGATGCCCTCGGTACTGAAATTTTGGCGCGTTATCCGATTCCCTGATGTTGTGCCGATCAATTATTTATAAAATCAACGGCACTTCTCACTGGGTTCTATATTCCAGTGTGGGAATTCATTTTGAATCAGAGCTGCGTTTAAAACCCGTTGCACAAAAATAGCATTAACGCTGATATCGTTGCTTGCGGTCGTCAGGGCGCGCATATCTGGGTGGAGTTTGTTGCGGGTTGTAGCAATCAACTGCCGGTATGCGGCCGGCCCCGTGCTCGAATGCCCGTGAAGTGACCAGGCTTCGCGCCAGTCCTGAGCAAAACCCCGTAGAAGTGCACGGTATTTAGCGGTAAGTTCAGTTGGGTTATTACTGTTTTGGCTAAAATCCGCAATCAAATCTGCAATCAATGCATCGCACTCGCCTGGTGTCATAATCGGTAAGGCGCTATAACGTTCGGTTCGTATTTCAACGTCCTTGCCTGGTTGATATTCCAGACTTGTGCTCTGTGCATCCAACGTAGCCATACTTAAATGCTTTACGCTGTCGACTAACTGCCAGAAACGCGAGGAGCCGGCTGTGTCTATCACTAAGTGGATGCGTTCCTGACTGCTTTGGTTAACGACGCGATGGCGGCGCCAGTGATCAAAGATCCAGCATTCCCCTGCTTGCATGTGCACGGCTTCCTGCCCGCAATAAAACATAACGTCAGGGTGAGTGGTGATAGGGATGTGAATGCGAGTACGATTAAACCAGTGGTAGTTAAAGTCCACATGCAGACTGACTTCGGAGTGTGCATCGAGTTTCATTAATCGCGAGCGGGCTAGTACTTCATTGAAACTCGCCATAACCTGCTGCAGATAGGCACAGCGTTTAAGGTGAGGTGTAACTTTTTTTTCACCATCAAAATCATTGTTATCACCACCATCCTTGGAGACAAGGGCAATGGCGGAATTACCTTTTAATTTATTGGGGTGGGGCATCCATTCGTGATTGGAAAACTGGCTGGCTTCTTCTGTCAGTCGTTTAGCATCAAAACGAAAAGGTAACTTTATAAAGGGTTTGCTAAGTCTCATGAGGATTAAGGCTATAGTTGAATAACTGAAAATCGCGTTGGTAAAACAGGCCGACAATCTGTGTTAGTGTTGGCGTTTGATAGTATTGGCGAAAGTTACGGTGTACAGAAGCGTTTTTTTGTAACAACTGCTGTTTTTGTAAGTTTAATTGTTCGCAAACCCGGTCGAAGTCTTGCTGCAGTGTCTCATAATGACCAATAAAATCCAGCTGTAAATAACCCTCGGAGTTCACCAGCATGTCTGATTGTGGACGTACTAAAATACGTTGTCGGAATTTATCAACCTGAAGAGCTCTTTCCATAAATTGGCTGGCACGTTCATCAAAATCGGGTTGGCCACGGTTTAAAAAACTGCAGACAGAGACGTAACGATCAAATGGGTTTCGCACAAAGGCGAATTTAAAATACGAGCGCCAGATATCCTCGGGAAGATGGGCCTGTGCCTGTTGCAAGGAAATATGTCCATGAGGAATTTGAGCAAGAGCAGGTATGGGTATTTTTTGTGCGCCAAAAAGGAATTGTTGCTGCCAATCGTCTTCTGTTAGGTAACTATTTAAGGCACTGCGCAAGGCATGCGTGCCCGTGCGAGGAACAGCAAAGAAAATAAATTTGTGCGCATGGGAAATAATCAAGGCTTTTGTCTAATCATTAATAAAACAGTCCGGCTTTTTCACCTTGTCGACGGGTTACTGCCGCAATACCGCGCGACGCTCTTCTCGAGGCGGGTTGCCAAACATCTGGCTATAGCATTTACTGAAATGCGGGGCCGTATTAAAGCCACAACTGATTGCGATTTCAATAATTGGAATACTGGTTTGTAGCAATAGTAAACGCGCTCTCTGAAGTCTGAGCTGCATATAATAGCGCGACGGTGCACAGTTGAGATAATTGTGGAACAGGCGCTCAAGGTGACGCCGGGAAATCCCCGCGTAAGCTGCTACTTCGTCCAGGGTTAGCGGCTCTTCAGTGTTGGCCTCCATCAACGCGACAACCTCAATAAGTTTGGGTTGATTAGCGCCAACCAGATGGCACAAGGGGGTCCTTTGTGGATCTTTATCGGTGCGGATGCGTTCGTAACCAAATTGCTCGACGATTTGTTGTACCAGCGCTTTAGGATGATGTTCTGAAACCAGTTTTAACATCATATCGATAGAGGTAGATCCACTGGAACAGGTATAGCGGTTGCGATCGATCACATAAACACTGCTGCAAACACCAAGGTTAGGAAAATCCTCCCTTAAACTGTGCTCGTTTTCCCAATGGATCGTGCATCGAAAGCCATCCAATAAGCCAGCTGCCGCTAGAACATAGGTGCCGGTACAAAGGCTGCCTAATGCTTTGCGGTTTTTCCCAAGGGGGCGCAACTTTTGCAGCAGGGATTTTGACGTGTGCTTCTTGACGTTATAACCGCCGCAGACAATTAGCAGATCCACGGTCATCATGTCCGCAAAACGGTGGGTTGGTGCGATAGGTATGCCGTCGCTGGACTCGACAGTTTCGTCCGTTTCTGTAAATGTGATCCAGCGATAAAACTCTTTACCGGATTGGCGGTTGGCCATGCGCAATACAGCAAGCGCATTGGCAAATGTTACCATGGTGAATTCGGGCATCAGTAAAAAACCGATGTTGTATCCAGGAGTAGAGTTGGAATCTACGGGTCTAATTTGGTGCATCTAATAACCTCAACGCATCTTACTAAAACACGTGAAGGCTAGCTGTTAGCTAGCCCGTAAGGCTGGCAAGCGAAGTATAAAGCGTGTTTATCAGCAATAAATAGCCACGCATCGCAAAAATGCCATAAATTCGTCCCAATGTTAATTGCAAGGGGCGGTTCACTCGTCATCAAGCTCCATGGCGTACTGGTAGCACGGCAATTAAGCACTATTTATACCACTTTCACTATTGCGAATTGCCTTTATTCTTTATATCGCAATATCGTCGGCGACCAGATTAATTTTACGCTTAATCAGTGGTGATTTTGTGGCACAAGCCTGCGCACAAACTATTAATACCATCCACATTAGAAAGCATCAAATTAACTTGGAAGAACAGGTATTCGAATATGAGTCTTTCGAAACCTTAAGTATAGATTCCGGCTCACCGGGTGACAGCTGAGCTGTTGTCGAAAACCTATACTTATCACCGGGTTACGCCGTCAGTATTGGATCAGCAATCCTGCTGACGGCGCCGGTTTTACAGCTGGACATTTTTAT
>JBNKHI010000090.1:0-9473 GCA_050290265.1 Cellvibrionaceae bacterium | reverse complement strand
AGGTGCCCGACCAGCCGCTGCCTCCGTCGCATCTACGCCCTTGCAACACCGGACCTCCTCCCTGTCGCCGCTTCTGATCCACCCCCACTCCCATCTCTCGTGCCCGCACCGATCCGCTCTCCTCCACCACCAGCCATGTCGGTCGACATCAAAGATCCAGACAATATTGGGGATCAGTTCGTACAGAGCTAGGTCTGCCAAGCTTTCAAGATGGGGTAAATGGCTATAATCGTTCGTCATTCTATGCTCAACCAAAAAGACCGTAGGTGGTAATTAACACTAGCAGTACATGGGGAAAAGCGACGGTAGGTTTGAGGGCTTGTCGCGTATACTCCAGAATCAGCACGATACTACCAGGCCGATTATTCAAGAATTGGCGGTTAAACTGATAGGCTTTTTTCTGATGGCTTTCCGCCAAACCTTCGTCGGCAAGGTGCTCTTCCAGCACCAGCAATCGTGATTCTATGCGCGATTGAAACGTCTTCCAAATGGCATCCTGTAACCAGAGGATGAGAAGCAAAAGCAGGATATAGAGAGACAGTGCATCTAACAGTACCGCCGCCGCCAGCAAGACGATACTGACTACTTTAACCAGCAGAGAACACTTTTCGTAACTATCAAATTGGTTCTGTAAAACAACCCATTCACTAGCGAGCGCTGAAGACGGCATTTAAGTTCCCTTATTTTGTAGCAGCTTGTTTTACAACAGCTGATTTGGCGATAAACCCGACAGTGAGAAATGTCCCAATCAGGGTAATGACGCTGGTAACAAGCCTAATCTTATAGAAATATAAGCCCCATTACCGGAAGCGCTCAACAATTTTGGCAACACTGCACAACACCGCACCGGCCAGCAGTCCTACCAGCATATTTAAAACCACTTCCAACAGACCGAGGGGTATACCTGTGCCACCCAGAAAATGTAACACCTGTTCCGCCACCGGGTGGACACCTGGAGCATAGTGCACAAGAATGCCACCACCCACTAGAAACATGGCCGCCGTTCCCACTAGCGATAAACCTCGGAGTAAATACGGGCACCCCCAAAGTAAACTTTTACCCAGTAAATCTTGTATTTTGTGCCCTAGATTAACGCCACTGGGTCGCAGCAGAGCCAGCCCCATGTCATCCAAGCGGACAATAACCGCCACCAAGCCATACACCACCAACGTAATCGCTAATGCAATGATACTTACCACCACAATTTGCTGGAGTAATGCAGCCCCTTGAACAACGCCTAACGCGATAATAATAATCTCTGCGGATAGAATAAAATCAGTCCGAATGGCACCACGAATTTTATCTTTTTCGTAGTCCATTATTTCACCGGGGCTCATGTGAACCCTTACTAACGCTGCACTTGCCAACTCACTATCTGCTATCTTTTGCTGAAACAGCGCATGAACAATTTTTTCCACACCTTCGTAACTCAGGTACAAACCTCCCAGAATGAGCAAAGGCGAAATCAGCCAAGGGGCAAAATAGCTGAATGCCAAAGCCAAGGGCACCAGAATCAATTTGTTACGCAGTGAACCTTTGGTCACGGCCCATACCACTGGCAATTCGCGCTTGGCGGCAATACCCGACACCTGCTCGGCATTCAGTGCCAGATCGTCGCCTACTACACCCGCGGTTTTCTTTGCTGCAACCTTTGACAACAGGGCGATGTCGTCCAGTAAAACCGTAATATCATCCAATAATGCAAGCAAACCCGCAGCAGCCATGTGACGCCCTTTACCCAGTAAGTGTGTATTCGCTTTTGGCCTTAGCGTACATCTGACACGGTCGATCCAATGCCGTTTACCCAATGCTGTTCGCCGGCCAAAACGAGCTGCGTGATGATACCGTTCCTACGGCAATTTTACGAAGACCGCTGTGTTAATACCTGCAACATAAAAAGCAAAGACAAATACGCAACAAAACGAAGCCCAAAAGCCGGAAAACCTGAAAAATGGCTGGGGGGGTAAAATAACGCATAGACAATACCCCGCACGCAGCTACTATGGTCGACTGGCACGAGAAAAACCAACGCGTTGGTCTGCTGACAGGCTTTTTCATCGTATCTAGCTGCGCTTAACTGACAATAACGGTATTCGACTCTTTCTATGCGAGCGACTCAACAAATTTTTCGGGTACGGCGCCAGTACAACAAATGGGTCGGCAACCAGACACTGGAAGATTACGCACTACGATTTACGGCCACCAAATCCCGCCGCTGGAGTATCGACAAAGTCGCCAAAACGGCTCTCGGGGCTACCGCTTTTATGGCGCTGGAGGCCATCGCTGCGGGCGTAACCCTGCAATACGGATTCGTGAATACCCTATGGGCTATGGTGACAGTGGCACTGGTGATATTTGTGACGGGTTTTCCTATCACCTATTACGCCGCGAAACATGGACTGGATATTGATCTGCTGACACGTGGTGCGGGTTTTGGCTACCTTGGCTCTACGATTACCTCCCTGATTTACGCCTCTTTTACTTTTATCTTTTTCGCTATTGAAGCCGCTATTCTGGCATCGGCCCTAAAAGCCATGTTTGGTATTCCACTGGCCATCGGGTATGTGATGTGCGCTGTCGCGGTAGTCCCCATTGTATTGCATGGCATCTCTGCCATTAGCCGTTTTCAGATCGGCACTCAATCATTTTGGCTGGTCGTACAGTTGGCAGCCCTGGCGATTGTTGTGATTTACGAATTCCCGCAAATCAGCAACTGGACCCAGTATGCCCCGGCATCCGTTCCCCACAGCGAAAGCTTTAATCTGGCACTGTTTGGCGGTGCGGCATCTATTCTGTTCTCCATGGTGGCACAAATTGGTGAGCAGGTGGACTATCTGCGCTTCATGCCCGAGAAAACCCACGCCAACCGCAAACGCTGGTGGTTTTGGTTAACCCTTGCCGGCCCCGGCTGGATTTTTGTGGGCATGATCAAAATGCTGCTCGGATCATTTCTGGCCTACCTCGCGATTACACAACTAGCCTCTTTTGAGCAAGCCACCGACCCGGTATACATGTACCAAATGGTCTTTAATTACGTTATTCATTCACCTACAGCAGCTTTAATGCTGGCCGGGGTGATGGTCATTATTTCGCAAATGAAAATTAACGTGACCAATGCCTATGCCGGCTCCATCGCCTGGTCTAATTTCTTTTCCCGCCTTACCCACAGCCACCCAGGACGTGTGGTCTGGCTAGTGTTTAACGTGATCATCGCACTGATTCTGATGGAGCTGGGTATATATCGCGCGCTAGGTGCTATTTTAGGCATATTCGCCATTGTTGCCATCAGCTGGCTTAGCACCCTCTCGGCCGACTTATTAATCGCCAAGCCACTCGGTTTAAGCCCGAAAATCATTGAATTTAAACGTTCCCATTTATACGACATTAACCCCGTAGGCGTCGGCTCTATGGTGATTGCATCGGCCACCGGCATACTCAGTTATTTGGGGCATTTTGGCGATGTTGCGAAACATCTTGCACACTTTATTAGCCTGGCCACCTGCTTTATAGCAGTGCCCGCCATCGCTTGGATCACTCAGGGGCGCTATTACCTGGCGCGGCATACCGGCGAATTGGACCTTACCCAAATTGATCACAACCATGAAACAGACCATAAGCCGCGCTTAGACTGCTGCATTTGTGAAACCCCCTTCGAGCTGGAAGATATGAGCCACTGCCCAGCGTACCAAGGTCCCATTTGTTCACTCTGTTGCTCATTGGATGCCCGCTGTTTAGACAACTGTAAGCCGCAGGCCAGACTGTCAGAACAGGCACGTGTGTTTTTTCAGCTTTTCCTACCGGCCAAAGCAGTTACGTTAATCGACTCCCGAATTGGTCGTTTCATTGCCATTTTCAGCTGTATCAACTTGCTGACTGCTGCACTGCTATCGCTGATTTATTATCAAATGAACCCAGCGGCGGGCACTGAAACTGAGCTCATGCAGCAAACACTCTGGACATTATTTTTCTCACTAATGATAATTTTTGGGGTCATTTCATGGCTGTTTTTATTAGCCCACGAAAGTCAGGAAGTCGCTCAGCAGGAATCCAACCGTCAAACCAACCGTCTGATTGAAGAAATTGAAGCCCACCAAATAACTGACCAGTCTCTGCAAGCCGCGAAAGAAATGGCAGAACGTGCCAACCATGCCAAAAGCCGTTACTTAACTGGCATCAGTCACGAACTGCGTACTCCACTGCAATCTATGCTCGGTTATGCCCAACTCTTGGCGAGCCGCCCCAATAACGACCCCGAGTTGCAAAAAGGGCTAACCATTATCCGCCGCAACGGCGACTATCTCACCGACCTGATTGAAGGACTTCTGGATTTATCCAAAATTGAAGCTGGACGTCTGGACATATATCGCAATAAATTTAAGTTACCGGAAATGCTGGATCAGTTGGTGCAGATGTTTGCGCCTCAGGCTGAAGCCAAAAGCCTGACCTTTAGCTACCATGTCATTGGCCATTTACCCCAAATGGTCATCAGTGACGAAAAACGTTTGCGCCAAATCTTGATTAACCTGTTATCTAACGCCATCAAATACACTGAAACTGGCGAGATCAATTTTACGATCAAGTATCGCAATCAAGTTGCCGAATTTACCGTAACGGATACCGGTGTCGGTATCAGCGCAAAAGACATGCAACGTATTCTTGCGCCGTTCGAACGCGTCAGAAATCTGCATGTACCTAATGTATCGGGTACAGGATTGGGGCTCACCATCGTGCACCTACTCACAGAGGTGATGGGCGGCGAACTAAAAATAGCCAGCACTCCGGGGGAAGGCAGTTGCTTTCAAGTATCGCTAATGTTGTCCCGCGTGGATACGCCCCAGAACATAGCGCCTGTGCCACGTCGAACATTAGGTTACCAAGGGCCACGGCGAACCATTTTAGTGGTTGACGACGAACCGATTCATCGCGGTCTGCTTTCGGATTTATTATCGCCTCTCGGTTTTACCTGTTTGGAAGCGCAAGACGCTAAAAGTTGTTTGGAGATTGTTAACGAAACCAAACCTGATTTATTTTTACTTGACGTCACTATGCCCGAAACCGACGGTCTGACATTGGCAAAAATACTGCGTCAAAAAGGCATGCACGCCCCTATCATTATGGTTTCGGCTGATGCGCAAGAACGCCACCGCACCATATTGAATACCAATGATGAGCTCTGCGCTCATGACGACTATATGGTTAAGCCCATTAGTAACCAACTACTGCTGGATAAAATTGCCAAACATTTGCAGCTTAGCTGGGAATATGAATCCCTGACTGATAAACCCGGTTTTTCAAACCCGACCGTAGAAACAAAAACCACGGTTTACTCACCTCAAATAACTAATAGCCACGCAACGGACTCACTGCCGCAACATACACTACTGCGCGAACTCAACGCGTATGCAGACATTGGTTACTACAAAGGCGTAAACCAGATCATGGCAAAGTTGCGTGCCGCCGGGATACTAACGCCTGCGCAGTTAGCACACCTACAACAACTGACAGACAAACTCCAATACGAAAAACTGTCTGACCTCCTTAATGCTGCTAATAATAGGGAAAACACCCGCTCATGAAACCACCAGGACGAGACACCATACTGGTTGTCGATGACGCACCAGACTCTTTAACCCTTATTAACGATGCACTTGACCAGGCAGGAATCGACACCCTGGTAGCACTGGAAGGCAAACAAGCATTATCTATTGCTAAACGCATGCGTCCCGATTTAATTTTGTTGGATGCCGTTATGCCCCACATGGACGGTTTTCAAACCTGCGAGCAATTAAAAGCAGATCCGAACCTGGCAACTATTCCTGTTATTTTTATGACCGGTTTAACCGACACCAACAGTATCCTGAAAGGACTCAATGCTGGCGGGGTTGATTACTTAACAAAACCCGTTAACCCCAGCGAATTATTGGCCCGCATCAAGGTCCACCTGCACAATGCCAGGCTTACCGCCAGCGCACAGGACGCACTGGATCGTACCGGCCAAAATATTTTCACTATCAACAACCACGGCGAGATTGTCTGGGGAACGCCCCAAACACACACACTGTTTGCGCGCGCCAACGCAACCGAAGACTGGATTCAAACCACCTTCGCCAGTTATTTGAAAGCCTGGATTAAGCACCCATTGCAAGAAGGTCAAACCTTACCGCTTACGGCGCCGGACTTGGCGTTGGAAGTAACCTATATCGAGCGACGCAGCAATGACGAAATTCTTTTACGCCTGGCAGATGGCGTAAAAATCGCCGGTGAAGATTTATTGCGAGAAAAGCTCAACCTCACAGTACGAGAATCTGAAGTCTTATATTGGCTTGCCAATGGCAAAACCAACAAAGAGATCTCTCAAATTTTGGACATGGGCGTAAGAACCGTCAACAAACATTTAGAACAAATTTTCCCTAAGTTGGCGGTAGAGAACCGTACTTCAGCAGCGGCAATTGCCATTCGAATTCTTGGTTAATACTTATTGGCGTCGATCAGATATCGCGTTTTTCCACAGCCGGATCATGCAAGTGGTGCTCAACTTTTGCGAAAAAATCCAACACATAAGTATCTGGATATTCCAACGCCCGTATAACAAAGTCCAAATGCCGTTGCGCGTCATTAAAACGCGACTGCCGAAAAGCCTCCTGCGCTAATACATAACGATAATAAGGGTTTCTGTTACGCCAGTTTTGTATCGTCGCCAGATAGTATTGCTTTTCTTTTTCAGCACCGATCGCAGTATAGAGAGACACCAGATTGTTCATAGCTGAGTAAGAATTTGAATCCAATCTGAGCGCCTGTAAAAAAGCGGCTTCGGCAACACCATAATGTTGATAACGGCGATACAACACACCGAGGTTCGACCACAAGCTGGGATCCCTCGGCGACAAATCCAAGGCTTTACGATAATAATTAAATGCATCACGTTTGTTGCCAACCGCCATGAACTCAACCGCCAGGTTATTATAATATTGAGCAAAAACTTCCTTATCTGTTAATTTGACTGTCTTGCGAATTGCCCGTCGCTGATTGACGATACCAGCATTGGTCCGATTAAAATCGATAGTTACAGTATTAGCAGATTTACCCACTTCAGTGTTACTCGCGTAAGTGACACGACTACGTGAGGACAACTTGCTAACAATGTTAATATGTCGCGTCACCTTATAACTCGTATCGCCATAACGGTTATCATCGCTCAGGCGATCCCAATTCGGTGCCACCATTACCTCTTGAAAATAAACATCATTTCCAGCGTAACGTAGCATTGACGCTAATAACAATGCAGCAGACAAACAATTACCATTGCCTTTTTCAAATGTTTCTTGCGCGGTATAGGTTGCCGAAGAATTGTATTGCAAACCTAACATACCAGGAGCAAAAACAGCATTCACAAAATGCTGGATTGCATATGCATCAAATCCTTTACGTATTTCTGATTCTGGCAGAAAACTATCCACAAAGTGTTTAGCAGCAGCATCTATCGCCAAAATATCAATATCGGGTAAGGAGGGCTCAGGAATTGATTGAACAACAGGCTCTGTGGCTGGCTTAACCGAAGGATCAGCTATCAGCAGCCGATTCCCATTCAGCACTTCTGACAATGGCACCTTTTGCACCGAGTCAAGTAAGGGCTGGGAGCTACAAGCAGCCAGCAAATAGAAACTCGCTATTAGTATTAGTAGTTGACGGAACAATCGAATCGGCACCACGTTGCACCTACTCTCGAAATATTGATCGATTCCTATGTTATGTAAATCAGTGTAGCGCTTTTAGCACAGGCAAACCGCCTGCTTTAGTATAACTTGTCACAACCTCACAAAATCACTTTTCGACACAATTATGGTTCGACCTACAGATAGCCTGATAACTAGTTGATTAATATAAAAATATAAAGTCTACCTTGAACGGCGGACGCACTAGAGAAACAGATATATTTCGCTAGTGGTGAAATAATTTCTTTTTTATGACAAAGAAATATGAAAAAACTTAGGAGAGCGCTGATAAACAGCGAGAAAGAGTGCGGAGAAATCATTAAAAAGGCTGCCATCGAATGAAGAGCAGGAGCAGTTCATCCCTGACTTAATATTGCGACCGCTTCTTCGTTCAACGGAACTCCCTGAAACTGGTCGCAGTATAGCTAACTATCGTCCCAGCGCAAACCTATGCGCCAAACCCATTATTTTGAGCGATACTTGTACACTCCAAACAACACCAAGCCCAATGCCACTAGCGAAAAAGTCCAGGCCGCATGCTCCAGGTCATGTTGAAACAGACTGCCACCGCCATGACCTTCATGCGCCAATGCCCCCTGGGTAATCAATGCAGCAAGCACAAAGAGTACGATGTGTTTTGATTTTCTGATTAACATAGACATATAACAATTCCTGTAAAAGGTTCGATTTTAGTTCAGTAAAATTTTTTCTGTTGTTAAACAACGGCTTTAATCGGCGCGAGCTCTTTGTCTGGCAACATCCCTTCTTTCACAATAATTCGGATGATCTCTTCAAGACCTTCAGCTGTTTTTAAATTCGAAAAAACAAAAGGACGGTCGCCCCGCATTTTTTTTGCATCACGATCCATGACATCCAGAGATGCTCCGACAATAGGCGCCAAATCGGTTTTATTAATCACTAGCAAATCTGACTTAGTAATACCTGGGCCACCTTTGCGGGGAATTTTATCGCCGGCCGATACATCAATCACATAAATTGTGAAATCGGATAACTCCGGGCTAAAGGTCGCACTCAGATTATCACCACCACTTTCAACAAATACTACGTCCAGCTCGCCATGACGCTGCATCAATTCATCGATAGCAGCCAGATTCATGGAGGCATCTTCACGAATGGCGGTATGTGGGCATCCGCCGGTTTCAACCCCGATTATTCGGTCAGCTGCGAGCGCCTCATGCTCTGTTAAAAACTTGGCGTCTTCTTTGGTGTATATATCATTTGTAACAACAGCGATATCGTAACTGTCACGAAGTGCCGAACACAAAGAACGTAGCAACGCTGTTTTACCTGAACCCACTGGGCCACCCACACCTATTCGCAAGGTTTGTTTTTTCTTTTCAACTTCTGTCATGGCGCTATCCTATTACCTAACTCGATTACCTAACTTAACTACTTAATCCAAATGTCTGGCTCAACCACTAAACTCAACGACATCACTCGCCAACTATAGCAACCGTTATAACAAGTATTACGAACGAAACAAACGGCTGTACTGAGTTTCATGCAGACTGCTGGCAATCGCCAAAGCGGGCAAACCGGAACCCAATTCGTCATCACGCAATACTTGCGCTGACGCGATAGCTGGAGGAATCAACGTCTGCAATTCACCTAATAAGGTTTGAGCCTGCGTCTGCCCTAGAGGGACTAACTTGGTGGCCGCGGCAATTTGATTTTCCAGCCAGCTCCAACAAAAACCCATAGCGCAAGTCCGCGCATTAATATTCCAATGCTCTGCTGCCA
>JBNKHI010000089.1:0-9483 GCA_050290265.1 Cellvibrionaceae bacterium | reverse complement strand
GGCGAGTTGGCGGTAGCAGATGCCAACGGCCGTGAGCGTGAGCGTTATAAGATTCCATACGGTGCCGTTATCTCTGTTAAAGATGGAGAAGACGTTAATGGTGGCGCGGTTGTCGCTAAATGGGATCCGCATACGCACCCAATTATTACTGAGGTTTCGGGTAAGGTCGTGTTTTCCGGTATGGAAGACGGCTTATCTATTCGTCGCCAAACAGACGAACTGACCGGTTTAACGTCCATTGAGGTGATCGATCCGGCAGAGCGTCCAGCGGCGGGTAAAGACCTGCGTCCAGCAGTAACCTTGTTGGATGAAAAAGGCAATGAAGTGGTACTGGCGGCGAGTAATCAGCCTGCCCACTACCTGTTGCCCGCGAAAGCGATCCTTAGCATCAACGATGGTGATATGGCGGGTGTAGGTGATGTTATTGCTCGGATTCCTCAGGAATCTGGCGGTACCAAAGACATTACCGGTGGTCTGCCACGGGTTGCGGATCTGTTCGAAGCGCGTAAGCCAAAAGAGCCTTCTATTCTGGCAGAAATCAGCGGTACGGTTGCGTTTGGTAAAGAAACCAAAGGTAAACGTCGCCTGATGATCACCCCAACCGATGGTCAGGTGCTGCCCGATGGTTCAACCCATTATGAAGAGCTGATTCCAAAGCATCGTCAGCTGACTGTGTTCGAGGGTGAGCTGGTAGAGAAGGGTGAGGTTGTTTCGGATGGTCCAAGTAATCCGCACGACATCTTGCGTCTTCAGGGTGTTGAGGCGTTGGCCCGTTACATTACCAACGAAATTCAGGAAGTTTATCGTCTGCAGGGCGTAAAAATTAACGATAAGCACATCGAGACCATCGTGCGTCAGATGTTGCGTAAAGTTGAAATTACCTCGATGGGTGATTCCAGTTTCGTTAAAGGTGAGCAGGTGGAATACACCGCCGTTCTCGAAGAGAACGAGCGTCTGCGTTCGGAAGACCGTCAGCCAGCTCAGTTCGAGCGGTTACTGCTGGGTATTACCAAAGCCTCACTGGCAACCGAGTCGTTTATTTCTGCGGCCTCGTTCCAGGAAACAACCCGCGTACTCACCGAAGCTGCCGTAACCGGCAAGCAAGACAGTCTACGCGGCCTGAAAGAAAACGTGGTTGTAGGTCGATTGATTCCGGCTGGTACTGGTTTGACTTACCATGCTGAGCGTCGCCGTAAGCGTGAAGCCCAGATGGTAACCCACGACGGCCCGAGCGCGGAAGAAGTCGAAGCAGCTTTGACAGAGGCTTTGAAATCTAGTTCTGGTCTTGAGTAACTCGTATTAGCTAGAAATGCGATATCCTTAGCGCTTTAGCTGGGGATATCGCTTTTTCCCTTCTTTTAAATTCCGCTGTTACAATTTATAAGCGCAATTTTATCCATCTACTTGCTTGCCCATAATCAATTCATTGGGCGACGGATATACTTTTCTTGACCACGTAGCAAACTGTGCAATCACCGCTGTCATCTTATCGTTTACGACTTCGTTACAACCCGTGCCCTTGAAAAGGATTGTCGTATCTGTTCATTTATATCCTCATTTCAATTGGCTAGTTGAGGGCTCTGTTCAAATATCTGACTCGTTCTTGCGCCGCAACACTGCAGCCTCTGTTGGATTTTGCATCTTAGTTATCAGCAATTTGTCGTTACGAGATAATGGGTGGTGCGATATATCAGCGTACAGAAGTATCGCATCAGCCTTTTCTTCATGTTTTTTAATAATCCTGTTGGTTGTGCTTCTGGCCGCTTTCAGTTAAACCCTCTGTTTTCTCCCCTCCTTTACTTCGCCATGTTTGTCCACAGGTTTATCGATTCATAGGCAATAACAAATATCGAAAGTTGAAGAATTTGAACATTAAATCAACGGGGTTGATTTTACATTCCCCTGTTCCGGACTATTGGCCAAAAGTTGAAGAACTCAGTAAATACGACAATCAACGGAAAGGTAACGGAAAGCATGGCATTGGCCATCCAGGTTTCCAGCATGTAGTCTGGTGCTCCACTGCTGAGTTGTGCGGGCATTAACCGGCCAATGTACTCATATAATAGTTGGGTTAGCACGGCGAATATGATACAGGTTAGCAGCAGTACTATGCCGCGAAGCGGCTGCTTAAAATTTGTAAAAAAAGTATTTTGCATCAGGTTAAGAATGATAAAAGCACCGAAGGTCGCACTTACGGGCCCACGTACGGTATAAACAACATAATCTATTTTTAGAACAGCGATTGCGATATAAAAAATCACCGAGGCTGTGAGCAAAATGTAGATACTCGCTACGATGCTGAATATCCATGGTTGTTTCTGCGTTGCGCCTATAAGTGTAACTGGCCACCAATCAAGCATGATAAACCACAAAATTATTGTTACGCTGGTGAGAGCAAATGATAGTGCTTGCCACGCCATGAATTTGCCTTTTGGATCGAGGGCCTCTATGTAGCCTGGTGTATTACTGAGAAAACTGAAGTCAAAAAAGGATGTAAATATTGCGTAGCCGCCGAGGTACGCAACAGCAATAATACCGATGCCCAGTAATAGTGGGTTTGATGTGATAGATGAGATGGGCCAGCATCGCCAAACGCCGACAAACCAAAACGTTGTGGCAATAGGGACGATGGTATACATGATCAGCTGTGGCGTAACGGAGCTTGCCCCTCCAACTGTCATCCACATCATTAAGCCTAGAATGCCCCCCACTACCAAGCTAATGCCGGTAAACAATAGTCCTTTCATGGGTTGAGACAAACGTTGGGCAAGAACAGGGTATTGGCACTGCCAAACAAGAGTTAGCAACATCTGGGTGGGGATGCACGCCATTAGGAAAAAGGCTGCCCAAGTATTGAAAAATAATGGATTAAATATACAGCTAAAGGTTAAGGCTGTGGTAATAACCAACAACGATGCAGTTATACCTTTTAGTGGTTGTGTATTCATTGGAATCTTCCGTAAAAGGCGAAAAAAAGCCTATTGTGTAAAACACAACAGGCTAAGCAGAGAGGACAATCTTAGTCAGTTATCGGTACTAGTTACGTACTCGGAATGTTAAATACCATTCACGTGGTCGCGAATAGGTTCCATCGATAACACCAGCACCAGGGTTTCTAAAGCCAGATACGATATAGCGTTCGTCAGTCAGGTTTTTGGCTCCCAGTGCTAAGTCCCAGTGATCTGACTCAGACATAAGTGTAAGAGCACCGTTCCATGTTCTCACTGTGCCACTGAAAAGCTCTGGTGTATTTTCTGCATCATTGGCTTGATTGCTGTGGTAACTATGATCAAGCATAAAGCCAAGAGTTAATCCGTTATCCATCGGTATTTGATAAAGCGCCGACAGGCTGGCTGAATTTTTTGGCGTGTTATTGAAAGCAAAGTCTTCGCGGATAACGGCAGTAGGATCAATATCTTTATATTGCGCATCGATATAGCCGTAGGCACCGCTAAGAGTGAAGTTTTCTGCCGGTAACCATTCGAAATCGACTTCTAAACCTTGAATTTCAGATTGAGCCGCGTTCTCGAAGAAAGGAGACAATCCTTTTTGCACGCTGATTTGCAGGTTTTCGTAATCGGTATAAAACAAGGCTGTATTAATCCGATAAGTATCGCCCTCGGTTTTTACACCAATTTCGTAAGAGGTTGCTTCTTCTTCATCAAACTGAGGCACTTCCAAAATGGGTACCGTAGCGCGAGTGGTCCAGCCACCGCTTTTGAAGCCTTTGGATACCGACGCATAAGTGAGCGTTGATGCACCAATGCGATATTCCAGGCCTAATTTAGGCGATACGTTTTCAAAACTGCGTTGGTTATCTGTTGGTGGAAAGTACAGTGTTAGATCCGATGGATCTGGGAATGCAGCCGCGGGGAAGCCCAATAGTGAGGCAATAGAGTTTAAGTCTCTTTGAGCACCGAAGAACTGCTTATCTTCTTTGGTATAGCGAACACCCAGTGTACCACTGAAGTTCTCAGTAAAGTCGTAGTTAAGGTGTACAAAAGCAGCGTATGCATCGTTGTCAAAGTCATTGGGTCCAAAAATTTGAACCAGACCACTACCAAACACTGGGTAGTCAATTAATCCGCCTTCTTCGTGAAAGTAATAGGCACCAGTTACCCAATTTAATAGGCCATCAAATGAGGTTCCAGTGAGCAAGAACTCTTGAGACAGTTGCTCCTGATCCATGTAGAAGCCGGTATCATTAATAACGATAGGTGAACCATCCACATCTGTGCCGAATGCGGTTTCCAGTGTGCGATAGGCAGTAATTGATTTTAATGCCATTTCATTGCCTAGATCCCAATCTACCGTGGTGGCAATACCCTTGGTTGTCATTTTGGAGTAGTTAGGAGCAGTGCCATACGTTGTATCAATATCACCAGTAATAAATGCATCGCTATACACAAGGCGGTCATTCGTGTCGGTGCCATCGATATTGACTCCTACCAGCGGGGTGCCTACTACTGCTCGTGGGGTTTCACAAACGGCTGAAGGAGGAATGTTTAATCCAGCGGGAATATTCAGGCAGGTGTTATACAAAAAAGCCGTTAAACCGTTATCGGGATCTGCATCATTTGGGAATGTGGCTAATAAGGTATTGGGCGCTGACGCTTCATTAACATGGGTGTAATCTCCGGCAATCAATACGTCGACATTGTCACCTGTCCACAGTAGTTTTGCCCGAATAGCCTGGTTGTTTTCGCCACCTTGACGATCGTAAGTGGATTCATAGCCAGTGCCGGTAAATCGCCCAACATCGGTTACATAAGGTGTGTCTGAGTTATAGTCAATACGTTTATGATAGCCATTCCGTGATTTGGTAGAGAAGGATACTTGAGAATAAAGTTTGTTATCGATGAGTGGAATGTCAACGGCACCACGTACATCCATGCGGTCGTTTTCGCCAATGGTCACTTCCATTTGGTAGCCAAATTCTTCTGCGGGCCGGCGAGTAATAACGTTCAGAGCACCGCCGATGGTGTTACGTCCAAATAATGTTCCCTGTGGCCCTTTTAATACTTCTATTCGTTCAAGATCAAGCAACCCAACCACAGAGCCTACTGCTCGTGAGTAGTACACGCCGTCTACGTAAACGCCAACGCCTGGTTCGAGATTAAAAGCAAAGTCTGCCTGACCGATACCACGAATAAATGCACCCAATGTTTGGGTAGAGCCACTGAAGGGTGACGTTGAGTCCAGCTCAACGTTAGGTGCAAAGCTGGCTATGTCGGTGACATTCGATAACCCTTTATTTTCCATCGCCTGCGCACTAAATGCCTGAATGGCAATAGGCACATCTTGCAGGCTTTCGGTACGTTTTTGCGCAGTAACAACAATTTCCTCTAGCTCAAAAGCGGCTAGAGGCATGCTGGCCAATGCCATAACACTGGTGACAAGCCATTTCTTCTTAAAACTTACAGTGGGTTTATGAGTGGTTGTATCCCAATCTCTATTCATGTGCATGCTCCCCATTAGTTGCATTTTTTTTGCTATTTAGTTGTGCTATCCATTTTCCACCTAAACCAACTACAAACCATGCTCTAAAAGGAACAATCACTTGTCCTTGGAGGAACGTTGATAACAACTTTGATTAACAGGGTAAAAAAAATGTGAAAAAGACAGGCTTTACGTCAGGTGGAAAGCTGGGGCAATGCACTAAAAGTGGCGGGTAAATAGTGCCTTAAGTATTTCTTACTTCGCTTGGGTTTACGCCAAAGTGCTTTTTAAAAGCTCGTGAAAAGTGGGCTGCACTGGCAAAACCAATACTGTAGGCGATAGCTTCGATACTGTGACCGGCGTAGGCTTTATTATTTAATAATTCGCGGCATTTTTCCAAGCGCTTGTTCATAATCAGTCCATGAATACTTATGTCGTCTTCTTGAAAGAGTTTATGTAAGTAGCGCACCGATATTCCCTGTGCATCGGCAACGTGCTGATTCGATAGTTCTGGGTTGCAGAGATTGTTGTCAATGTGTTGTCGGATACGGTTTTTTAACGCCTCTTTGGTGACTGAACTTTCGCCGACTTGTTCTAGCATAAGGCTGGAGCTAAATGCCATGGCTATCATGTTGACTAAGTTTTCAGACATCTGTTGTGGTACTTCATCTACACGGTGTAACTCTCTCACCAGTGAAAACAAAAAATTGTTTAAGACTGCGCCTAACCCGCAGCTACCGTTAATAGTTATGGCTGTGTACTTTTCCGGGTTCATTAAGTGTCGGGACAGTACTGTCTTTGGCATTTGTACGATCAGTTTGTGGAAGCGTTCGTTGAATGTAATTGAGTAAGGTTGGGTGCTGTCGTACATCGCAAAAGTGCCGGGAGTAAGCAGTGCTTCACGGCCATTTTGTCTAACTAAGCAGCGTTGCGACATTTGGAAGCTAATCAGAAAGTCTTCTTCTGTCGCTTGCATAATCTGGCGTTTTGAGCGCTTTACAAAATGGGGGTCGGCCGCAACTTCTGAGAACTGCAAGTTACCAATACTTACGCCGCCGTTGAGTATGCCCGTAAAAGTATTGTCACTGAGAAAATCACAATCGAGGTTTACAAATTCATCGCATATGGACTCCCGCCAGAAATCCATGCGCTGTTTGCCCGGTAAGTTTTCAGTGGTTTTGCAGTAACCATCGGCAAGGAGCTGTTCCATACATAAAGACCTCAGTAATAGCCATAATATTTCACAACTTAGCGTAGGGTAGCATACCTGTTTTTGGGTGACAGTTTATATATTCAAATTCACATCCCTGCGCAGGCAGGATGATGACTTCGTGCCATAGCTGCAAAGCTAAGTTGGTCCCAAATTTCTCAATCATGGCCATAAATCTTGCAAATATTTTTAAATGTGTAGGATGGCTTTTGGCCCAGTTTTCAAATGCCAGAATGTCTACGGCATAACCCATGCCAAAACTTTGTTTTATATCTTTCCAATCTTTATCTTTGCTATTAATCAGCTGCATATTATAACAATTGGTTTCTAGAGGGTTTTCTTGAAGAAATTTCATTCCCTCTTTGAGACTGGGGTGAACCTCTGTCAGATAATAATCTTGTTGTTGCTGATCACACTGAGACCAGTCTTGGCCTGAGCGGATCAGGCAAATTTTTTCCGGCGGTGTAACAATAATGCGGGCGCCGTTGTTCTGTTGGGTGGCACTCATGCCTGGCTTCATGTCTATGGGGTTGTCGAGGTCCTCACGGCTAGACAGCGCAATACGGTCACGCGCAGCGCCAGGGTATCCGTGCTCCAGGATTGGGCCCGATAGCCCATCAGCAGTTGAGCCTAGACCATGAGGTGACGGGGTAGAGTGCAGTGTTTCAAAATGCGTGAAGGGAATGAGAACAACTTCCCGCCAATAGCCATGCCCACTTTTTGTGCGATCATCACTTTGCCACCAATCCTGCTGCGCTTGCCACCACTTTAAGTAACTCGACTCTCGCCAGTAGGCAACGTATACATAATTCATGATGCCGTGGCTATCGATAAAGCTGCCTTGGTCTCTATGCAATGGGGTCCAGGGTCCGCTAAAAGCAGGCTCCGCCCAGGCAGCCAGAGGGGTTGGCTGGTCTGCCTGAACCCCAAAATAGCCCACGATTAACGGTTCCTTTGCATCGTTCCAAGTCGACTTCCAGGCGGGCGCCGGTGGTGTCCAGTTACTGGGTATTTGCTGTCGACGCATAATTTATGCCCGTATATCCGGAGAGGATTTTTCAGATGGGTTGCCGTCTATTTCCGTCGCGTCTTCCGGTAGGGCTTCATTGGTCAAGTCTGGATTAAAGTGTTCAACCGGTTTTTGCGCACGTTTATTCAGTAGTAAGCGGGTTACGTCTGGTCTGGAATAGTGGCCCACTGGATCTGCAAAGGATTTGGCGAGGGTAATGTTGCCAAGATCGATTTCGGCAAACAGCAAGCCCTCTTCCGTTTCGGGTAATGGATCGCACAACGGTGTGCCATCGGGTCCGTAAATTTGCGCAAATCCCCCGCCAACATAAAGGAGCTCCTCCTGCGCTTCTGTCTCTGCTAAGAGATCGAACATATCCTGTGACAGGATGGCGCAAGGCGCAATAACATAGCACTGACCTTCCAGTGCATAGACTTGTGATATCGCGTTATTGGCAGTGGGTCCTAATGAATAAGCTTGCGGGTATGTACTGAATGAAGGCCACGCAGCGATGTGTACCTGTTCATGCATGCTATACATGGCGTATTTAGAGAGCGGTTGGAGATGCTCCCAGCAGCACAGTTGCCCTATTCTGCCTAACTTGGTGTCGGCAACGTGCAGGCCGCTGCCATCGCTTTCACCAAATACGGTGCGTTCCATATGGGTCGGTTTGAGTTTGCGCCGAGCTTTAACCACTTCGCCTTGATCATCAAATAAAAACTGCGCGATATATAATGACCCATGGTCTCTCTCGCTAGCCCCTATTGAGGCAAAAATGCCATTATCTTTTGCTGCTTTGGCTAAGCGTTTGAACTGTTCGCTACCGGCTTCCAGGCAGTTCTCGTGATATTGCCGAAAATATTTGACATTGTGCAGTGTAGGCGCAAGCCAGATCCACCAAGGATAGCCTGGAATCCAGCATTCAGGAAAAGCGATAAGCTTGGCACCTTCTCGGGCCGCTTGTTCAATCAGGCTGACGGCTTTGTCGACCGTCGCATTTAAATTCATGAATTCTGGGGCAGCTTGTACCGCTGCAACTTTGTAACTTTGATGCATAACTCTTTTCCTCAGATAAAGACTGGCTTTGAACACTTGCAGGATATGAGATCCGTAGCATCGAGCCCATGCCTGAAAAGGCACTATGTTTTGCCTGTTTGGGTACGCAATCTTTATCGTTAATACGCTGGCTAGAGGAAATGCTGTGCGTATAAAAGTCTTTTAATGGTGCATTTTTTTGAGCGTTCAGGGGCAGGTGTTATATCAGCGTATTATCACCAATACCGCTGCCTTATTTGCTTAAATATTCTTTTAGCCTAACCAGCTGATATAAGGTTTTATTGACTGGGACGTCGATGTTTAGCGCTTCGCCTGTCGCAACAATAGCACCATTAATTGCATCGATTTCCGTGGCGCGACCCTGTTCAATATCTTGCAGCATGGAAGGTTTGTGGTGGCGATGTTCGCGCATGGCCATGGTGACATTCTCCCAAATGTGTTCGTGCTCTACAGAAATACCTTTGGCTTTTGCAATGTTAACGGTTTCAGTAACGACGCTATTTGCCAGCTCAACCGATGCTTCTACATCGCCTATCAAGCCAGGCGTAGCGCCAGTCACAGCACAAATGGCATTGAGTGCGGCATTAAAGGCGACCTTTGACCAAATAACAGAGTGGATGTTTGGATCCAGCGTGGTGCTTAATCCGGCGTTGTTAAAAACTTCGCCAAGTTGAATGACCCATTGTGGATGCTGTGTGGCAGCGTCCATTAAGCGCGAGCTTGAGGGTCCGTGCGAAGCAACGTGCCCAGGGCCTTTTAAATCAGCCGG
>JBNKHI010000088.1:0-9778 GCA_050290265.1 Cellvibrionaceae bacterium | reverse complement strand
ATGTCGGCAATTTTGCTGCTGGCATTGCCGTCGCCGAGGCAGTAGCGGCTTTCTTCCAAGTTTGTTCTGGTATTAGGCGCTGTGGCCCATTGAAGCGCCTCGATAATTTTTTGCGAGTCTGCTTCAACATCTTTTATGTTGTTCAGGCGTAGCCGGCCTTTTTGACGATTACCAATATTTACTGCAGGTAAGGCAAAAAAAGGTGCCTCTATCAGTGCACTTGATGAGTTACCTAGCATAGCATCGGCCAGTTTCAGAGCGCTGGCGTACCCTTTTGCTCCCAGTGCGTTAACAGCAACCGCTGATGGAGTTTGCTCAGCAAATTGAAGTAGTGCTTCTCGAATCGCTTGGTTGCCGGGGTCTGAGTTAGGCAAGGTAATGAGGTACGTTGCAGGGAATTGCCGCATGGCTGCAATCATTGCGCTGCAATCAGTAGAGGGTTTATCGTCGCTGGTTATCTCTGTTGTGCTTGGATGCAGTGTGACTAAGATTAATGGTGTGTCTAATACATGCCCCACTTGTGCTTCAAGTGCTGCACGATTTAACAAGTCAGGCCTGATCAGATTATCGAGGCCGGGGGCGCCTACACAATAAACGGTATCGGGGCTTTCGCCCAACTGTAGAACCCGTTGTTGATGCAGCGTATGACTCACAAAGTGCAGGCTGCTGAGCTTGGTGATTGCATGACGGAATACGTTGTCGATTGCACCCTCGGTTTCTTCTCCACCATGCAGATGCACAATGGGTAGGTTCAGCAGTACGCACACCGTTGCAATTTGCAACGTCTCATAACGATCACCTAATAAAATGACTACATCCGGTTGTATGGTCTGCAGTTGTCGTGATACTAACTTACTGATATTGGCACACTCATCGAAAATATTGATATTGCCGTTGGCCAACCAAGGGCACTCGTACAGCTGACCAATGTTTTCGGTGGCAATGTCTTTACTTAGGTTTCCATAGCGTTCTTCGCAGGCCATCCCGCCAGCAATAACGCTGAGATAGAGCTCCGGTTTTTTCTCGATTGCGAGGCAAACCGGGCGTAAAATACTCCAGTCTTGCCTGCCTGTGGTTATTACGCAAATATGCTTCTTATGGTCTGTTGGCATCAATCAACTAGCCTTTCTTACGGGTTGCAGGTGTTCCTAGTACAGTCAGCCCGTCGTCGATATCACTGACAACGGTTGCACCCATACCGACGGTTACATAATCGCCCAGCGTAATGTGGTCTCGTATCTTAGCGCCTAAACCAAGTGTCGCACTGTGGCCTATGTGGGTGCCTCCCCCGATAACAACGCCAGGCGCAACGACAGTTCCAGACCCAATATACACATCGTGCTCCACAATAGCCCCGCTGTTAATAATGCAGTTGGATCCAACCACGGCATTTGCGTTGATAATACAGCCGGGCATGACAACCGTGTTGGGGTATATCGTCGCCTTTTTGCTAATGATGGCCGAGTTTGCGGTAATGGTTGCCCACTGGGCATTCGCGTGGGTATAGGTATCAATAATAGTTGAGCGTGTTGCCAAATCTGAGGTAGTACGGCCAATACCTAAAATGGTGTGTAGTGCAGGGTATTGGTTTTTGGCAGAAGGGTAATCGCTGTCTGTTCCCAAATATTTAATCTTGTCGAAAGTCTGCTCAAAGATAGGGTTGGGTTGGCTATCGAAGTAGCCCATCAGTTGCCAACGGTGGGGCTGTGTCTTAATCATGTCAGCAATAACAGCAGCGTGTTCGCCGCTGCCTATAATAGCAACGGGGTTAGTCATTGGTCTGCAACGCCTCTCTTCGAAGTGGGCTAAACGCTTCTACATCAACGTTTAATCTACAGCCTGTGATGGTGTCTATTTCTGTCGGTGAAATACCGTCACCAGGGCGCAAGCAAATAATGTCGTCTGCTGTCAGTAGATCGCCAGCGCGCATGGCTTTGTTTACAAACAGGCTTTTACGCGCAACCTGGGTAACGTCGGCTTCGCTGGGTTGTGGTTTTTTAATACCATCGCCCAAGCTGCGCTCAACCTCTCTTGCCTGCGTGACCAATTGAGATAACTCCGCAGGATCTAGTGAGGCTTTGTGGTCTGGTCCCGGCAGGGTTTTGTCAAGGGTAAAATGTTTTTCCAGCATGGTCGCGCCCAGTGCAACAGCTGCAACGGCGATATGAGTACCCAATGTATGATCCGACCAGCCAACGGGTACCTTAAATTCCTCGGCTAAAGTGGTTATGGCGTTGAGGTTACATTCATCAGGGGCCGCCGGATAGTTGGATACGCAATGAAATAGTCCGAAGTTTGCGTTCAGGCTGTTCAATGTTTCAACGGCCACGGCCACCTCAGCCAGGTCGCACATGCCGGTAGATACCAGCAAGGGCTTGTTTTTGCGTGCGAGATGCCGAAGTAGGGGGGTATTGGTAATTTCGCCAGAGGGCACTTTAAATGCGGGGACTTGCAGCTCATCAAGGAAATTGGCACTGTCTTCGTCAAAGGGTGATGACAAAAATAAAATGCCTTGTTGTTTGGCGTAGGCTTGCAACGACTTCTGTAGATCGGGGGATAATGCCAGTTTTTGCAGCATGGCCAGTTGCGGCTCATCACTACCGGTATTTTCGCGCTGATAGGCCGCTTTGCGCGCACTGGCCGAGACAAGTTTTTCTGGGTTGAATGTTTGAAATTTTACCGCGTCGGCACCGGCCGCAGCGGCAATATCAATTAACGCGTAGGCCGTGTCGGCATCGCCGTTATGGTTAACGCCGGCCTCAGCAATAATGTAGCAGGGTTGACCTTTACCAATGATTCGCTCGCCGATTCTTAGCATAGCTTGTATTGCGTTTCCTGTTGGGTGAATAGGGCAGATGAGCTTCTTATTCCGCCAAACTGTTGATATTTTGCCATATTAAGCCTTTGAGGCAGGTTTTGTACCATGCTTGAAGCAGTTATAGCTGAAAAACTGATTCAATACCAAAGGCTAAGCGTAAGAGACCCAGCTCACAACAGCTGATCAGGCGCGAATTTTGCTGTTGCCATTGATGAAAGCGGGGTAGTGTTAACATTTTGACAGTACAGGTTTGCCTTGATTAGGCGGTTAGCCTAAATTTTGTGCAAGTGCAACATTAATGATAAGCGGGATATACCTTGAAAAAAGTACTCGTAACCGGCGCTGATGGCTTTATCGGCTCGCACCTTGTTGAACTACTGGTGTCAGAAGGCTACCAGGTGCGGGCGTTGAGCTATTACAACTCGTTTAACGACTGGGGCTGGCTTGATTCGATACCCTGTCGCGACTCCGTAGAAATCGTATCTGGCGATGTGCGTGATCCGGCCTTTTGCCGCCATATCGTTAAAGGTAGCGACTGGGTCTTTCATTTGGCAGCATTGATTGCCATTCCTTATTCCTATGTGGCGCCAGACAGCTATGTGGATACCAATATTCGCGGCACGTTAAATATTTGTCAGGCGGCGAGAGATGAGGGTGTTGAGCGTGTGTTGCACACCTCAACCAGTGAGGTATACGGCACAGCCCAGTATGTTCCCATTGATGAAAAGCACCCATTACAGCCGCAATCGCCTTACAGCGCCTCCAAAATCAGCGCTGATGCCATGGCTATGAGCTTCTTTAACGCCTTTGATTTGCCGTTGACCATCGTACGGCCATTTAATACTTATGGCCCCAGGCAGTCTGCAAGGGCGGTGATTCCCACCATTATTACCCAGATTGCCAACGGTGCCCGCGAGATACAATTAGGCGATGTAAGCCCCACCCGCGATTTCAACTACGTGCTGGATACTTGTCAGGGCTTTCTGCAATTAGCGCGTTGTGAAGCAGCGATTGGCGAAACTGTGAATGTAGGTTCTAACCGTGAAATTACCGTGGGTGATACGCTTAATTTGATCAAGCAGTTAATGGGTAGTGACGTCACTTTTGTGACCGACGAGCAGCGTTTGCGGCCAGAAAAATCTGAAGTGTTTCGATTGTGGTGTGACAACAGCAAAATCCAATCATTGACGGGCTTTGCGCCTACATTCACCCTTGAACAGGGCTTGCAGGCGACTGTTAACTGGTTTGCTCAGCCGGATAATCTCAAGCGCTATAAGGCATCTATTTACAATGTATAAAACACGGCAAGTTTTATGACAGCGGCATTGATAAATTCGGCCGATCAGCAGGCGGTCATCGACTGTATCCGAGCCTATTTTGGCGCAGGTTTTATTGCTCTGCATGAGCCACAATTTGATGACTGCGACATACAGGCCGTGGTCGACGTGGTGAAAAGTACATTTGTGTCGTCAGTGGGTAAAGAAATCGGGCTGTTTGAGCAAGCTCTGGCAGAATTTACCGGGGTAGATCATGTGGTGGCCGTTGTGAATGGCACCGCTGCCTTGCATGCTGCGATGCTGGTGTGTGGTGTGCGCCCGGGTGACGAAGTAATCACTCAGTCACTCACCTTCGTGGCTACCTGCAATGCCATCCGGTATTGTCAGGCCGAGCCAGTATTTATCGATGTTGACGATACCACATTGGGCTTGTCGCCAGCAGTGATGCGTCAGTGGCTTGAACAGCATGCAAAAATAGAAAATAACGAATGCATTAACCGCTCTACGGGAAGACCGATTCGCGCCTGTGTGCCGATGCATACCTTTGGGCATCCTGTTCACTTGGCCGAACTGGTAGCGTTGTGCAATGAGTTTTGCATTGAATTAATCGAAGATGCGGCAGAAGGCTTGGGTAGTTTTTATGGTGAAAAGCATGTCGGTAGTCTCGGGCGCTGTGGCACCTTGAGTTTTAATGGTAATAAGATTATTACCACCGGTGGTGGTGGGGCGGTGATGACTAACGATGCAGAGCTTGCGGCAAAACTGCGGCATATCACCACCACGGCCAAAGTGGCCGACAAATGGGCAAGTTATCACGACCAAGCTGGTTACAACTACCGCATGCCCAATCTCAACGCGGGGTTGGGGCTTGGGCAAATAAAAAAACTTTCAGCGTTTATTACTTATAAACGAGAGCTGGCTGATTATTATCGTGATTTTTTCAGTAATCATGCATGGCAATTCCTGAGCGAACCGCTAAACAGCAAAGCTAATTATTGGCTGAATGCCGTATTACTACCAGATATAGCCGTGAGAGATGCATTTGTCCAGCACTGTGCTGAACAACAAATACAAGTACGGCCTGCTTGGGAGCCTATGCATCGATTACCCATGTTTGATCGTTGTCAGCGTTCTTCTCTTGCCGTAACAGAGGCAATGGTCGAGCGGTTAATCAATTTACCCAGTAGTCCAAAGGCGCAATGTGCGACCAGTTGATAAGAGCATAAAAGAGATAACAAATGAGTAATTGGCGTAAAGCAACCATTTTGGTAAATGGCACCGTTAAAAACGCAATCGAAGTGCTAAACAATTCCGGTATTCGTGCGGCTTTGGTTGTCGACGATGATATGCATTTAAAGGGTATTGTTACCGATGGTGATATTCGGCGCGGTATTTTGCAGCATGTCGACCTGGACAGTGCAGTTGAAAATATTATGAATCGCAATCCAGTTACTTGCTTGCGTACAGACAGTAAGCAGAAAGTCATTCAAAAAATGGCAAGCAAAGGTTTGCTCCATATGCCGATTGTGGCTGATGGCGTGCTGGTAGACTTTGTTACACTACAAGGTTTCACCGAAGAAAAACGGCATGACAACCCAGTGTTTTTAATGGCTGGAGGTTTTGGTACCCGCTTACGTCCACTGACTAACGAAATGCCAAAACCATTACTACGCTTGGGTAATAAACCTATATTGGAAACTATTCTCGAAAGCTTTATTGGTGCTGGATTTCACCGGTTTTTTATTTCAACTCATTATATGTCGGAGAAAATTCGCCAGCATTTTGGTGATGGTTCTCGTTGGAATGTAACCATTGAGTACGTACACGAGGCTTCGCCATTGGGTACCGGTGGTGCCTTGGGGCTTTTGCCTAAAGATTTGCCGAGTATTCCTGTTATCGTTATGAATGGCGATGTGCTGACCAAGGTCGATTTCGAAGAGTTACTCGAGTTTCACTATAACTCGCGGGGTATCGCCACATTATGCGTAACTGAGTATCAAAACCAAATACCCTACGGTGTCATCGAAACCGATGGCAATCAAATTACTGCCATCAATGAAAAGCCCGTCACGCGACATTTTATTAATGCCGGCATCTATGTGTTGGAGCCTGAACTTGTTACTTCAGTCAATGAGAATAAGCGTCTCGATATGCCGGACCTCTTAAAACGGCAGTTGGATAAGGGCAGTAAGGTCGCCATGTTTCCGTTACATGAGTACTGGTTGGATATAGGGCAAATGCCAGATTTTGAACAGGCGCAACAAGATTTTGTGTCTGGTTACTGAGCAGCTGAATGGGGTTATACGCTATGCCTGAACAACGCGTATTTGCGGTTATGGGTATCGGAAGTATAGGCTTGCGGCATGCCAGCAACCTGCGGCACCTTCGCCCTGACGCAAAGATTATTGCGATAAGTGAATCATTAGAGGGCCGGGGCGGGTTATCTGCTTTTCCTGTTTTTGATGTGTTTTATCAAACCTTAAAAGACGCATTGGCCTGCGAAACCTTGAATGGCTTAATTGTATGCACGGCGGCTAACAGTCATTTAGCAATACTGAAAGAAGTTATCAAGCAGGGTATTCCCGTCTTGATGGAAAAACCGTTATCGACTACAGCAGTCAATAATGTGGTTGCCCAGGAGCTTATGCAGGCCAGTATCCCGATTCATGTCGGGTACAACTTGCGTTATACCCACGGTTTCGCCCGCGTGCAGCAAATAGTAGCCAGTGGAGTGCTAGGGCCGGTAACCTGGGTGCATGCAGAAGTTGGACAATATTTACCTGATTGGCGACCAGCATCCGACTATCGTAAAACCGTCACAGCGCAGCGTAGATTGGGTGGCGGTGTATTGCTGGAGCTGAGTCACGAACTGGATTACCTCACTGCACTGTTTGGTTTTCCACAAGACGTTTACGCACGTATCGAGCAAACCGGGCTGTTAGAAATGGACGCAGAAGATCAGGCCGATATTCTGCTGGGTTATGCAGGTAAAAACCCTATGACAGTGAGCGTGCATCTCGATTGCTTGCAGCGTAAAGTCAGTCGCAGTTTAAAACTGGTCGGTGCTAGAGGAACGCTTGAGTGGGATTTAATTGGAAAGACCCTGGCGCTGCACTGTGAAAATTCAAAGGGCAAACAGACCAGTCAAACCTGGCAGTTGCTCGAAGATACCGGTAACTGGATGTACCTTGCTGAAATGGAAGAGTTTTTGGTGGCTTGCCGTTATTGGCTGGCGCAAAAGGTATTTACCAGTACCATTGCAGCGACGGTACCTCACAGCATTCAATTGATGTCTCTCATTGACAGTATCCATACGGCTCATGGCAGTAAGCAGCGTATCGTATTTGATGGGGGGGCAAGTTTGTCATGAGCCAAACCATAGCCTTTATTTTTGCCCGAGGTGGTTCAAAAGGCTTGCCGGGTAAAAATATCAAGCTGTTGGCTGGTAAGCCACTGATCGGTTATTCCATCGAGGTAGCGTTGGCTAGCCCATCTATCGACAGAGTGATTGTTTCAACCGATGACGAAGCCATTGCCGAGGTTGCCAGACGTTTCGGTGCGGAGGTTCCGTTTATTCGGCCGGCCGAATTAGCCGGTGATCGTTCACCAGAATGGCTGGCATGGCAGCATGCAGTTAGGTTTGTGATACAGCAGAATAAGACAGCAGCCGACAGATTTACCCGGTTTGTGAGCCTGCCTGCAACAGCACCTTTGCGGTCTATATCAGACATAGAGCGTGCCATTGGGGCATTAGCTGCCGATACCGATATGGTAATCACGGTAAAACCCGCAGAACGTAACCCCTATTTTAATATGGTGGTAACGGATAAGGATGGCTACGCAAAGCGTGTGATTGAGCCAGGTAGTGCTATAGCGCATCGACAAACCGCACCGGAAGTATTTGATATGGCAACGGTTGCATACGTTTCGCGCCCTGATTTTATTTTATCAGCGAGTGGTGTGTTTGATGGGAAGGTAAAATCAGTACTGGTACCCAAAGTGCGTGCAGTCGACATCGACGACAAATATGACTTTGCCATTGCTGAAGCGTTACTGCCTTTTGCAATGGAAAATCAACCTTTGTAGCGGAAACATTATGAAGTCAGAAAGCATTAAACAGGCATTGAGTCAGTCCGGCTTACTGGATGGAAAAACTATCCTGTTGACAGGGGCTGCCGGTATTATCGGACACATTTTTGCCGAGGCGATTGTGGTGGCCGGTGGCAATGTGGTGCTCGCCGATGTTGATGAAAAAGGTTGCCAAACAATAGCTGCGACATTGGATGGGATTGTTGCTGGCCGTAATATTATATGTGCCATGGATATGACCAAACCGGCCGATGTAGATAATGCCTTGGCTGCTGCCAGGACAGCCTTTGGTGGCCTGGATGGGCTGGTAAACAATGCCTATAATCGTGGCGATAAAGTACTTTACGATTTTTACGACTTTGACTACGAGCAGTTTTCCAGCAATGTGGGCAAAAATCTGGGTGGTGCGTTTCTTGTGGCCCAGACAATCGGGCGCTATTTTCAAGAGCAGGGTAAAGGCAGTATCGTTAACATTGCGTCTATTTATGGCAATGTCGCTCCGCGTTTTGATATTTACGATGGTACCAGCATGACCACTCCGGTTGACTATGCTGTGATTAAAGCCGGGGTTCTGCATTTAACCCGTTATATGGCCAATTACTTTAAAAAGAATATACGGGTTAACAGTATTAGTCCCGGTGGTATTCTGACCTCGCAGCCAGATAGTTTCTTACAAAACTATCGTAAGCATTGTATCAACAAAGGCATGCTAGACGCCGATGATCTTTGCGGTGCATTGGTTTATTTGTTGTCTGATTTATCAGCCATGGTAAATGGGCAGAATATTGCGGTTGATGATGGGTTTACGTTGTAAGTATTATTCTGACATAAATCGTGGTCGGGTTGATATTGTTAACCCGACAGTAAGCTGTGCAGGGTTAATAACAGCGGTCGCGTGCAGCGACCGGCTAAGTTTTTAGTTGATAATAAATTCTTTGTTTACCGTATGGTGTGTTAAAGCCTCCTCTCTGAAGAGTTTGTAGGCACGGCTAATAAAGTCTTCATAAACTTTTTTGGTATATTGGTAGTTTTCTTTTAGCTCTTCTGGTGTTTTTGCAATTAAGCAGGATCGTATCAATATTGTGGAAAAGCTCTGGATGCTACCATTTAGTATCCAGTAAATTGCTGGTGAGGATTGTTTGAGTTTAAGAATTTCACCATGCAAGATGTCCAGAAACTCATAGAGCTCTGACACTGAGTCTATGTCAGCCGGTAGCTTTAGTTGCTTTCTGAAATTAAAGAAATCAGTCAAGAAGGCTTTTTTTGCTTCATCCACGGTGTACTTTTTAGATTGATTTTGCTGGCTAAAACATATGGCTTCGAGTTGTGCAACAACTCCATGCTTGGGTGCTGTTCCCGTCAAGGATGCTTTGTTAACTTCAAGTGTGATAGCTCCATTAATTTTTGCTCCATCGTTCAAATTGTAAACATTGGCGGTTGGGTTTGTACGTATGGCAATTTCCATATTAGCTCGAGAGGTGTCTAAATTTGCTGTAGTGTAAATTTTTCCACCAAAGTTACCATCTACTTCTATATTGACTCTTTTTTCAGATTCGCTAAAGTTTGGAAGCTTTTCTTTATCTTCAGTATAATA
>JBNKHI010000087.1:0-10012 GCA_050290265.1 Cellvibrionaceae bacterium | reverse complement strand
GTGATTGCGGATATGCTTCCTCGCTTTAAATACTCCAATGAGGAAGTCATGTTAGCTGGCTTGATTCACGATATCGGCATTATTGCGATTTTGAATTTTATCGAACTAAGCCCGTCGTTGAGTCTGAATTCAGAAAAAGCAGAGAAGGCGATCGACTATTTAAGGCGCGATGCTGGTGTCGCTATTTTGACTCACTGGAACTTCCCTGAAGAGCTGGTTGAGTTGGTGCAAGATGTTCATAACTGGGAGCGCTCCGGCTCGGTAGAGGCAGGTCTTTGCGATGTTGTTCAGGTTGCCATTCTGCACGCACTTATTCGTCGACGCAGACCGTTGCCTGTTGCGCGTATAGACACCTTGCCGGCATTCAAAATATTGCCATTGGGAGAGTTGACCCCGGAGTTAACTATTGAAATTTTGGATAAAGCAAAGGACAAAATCATGTCTGCTCGGTCTTTAATTTCAGGTTGATAATCTGGTTTCAACGTCAAGATACGCCTCCTCGGTTTTACGCTGCTGGAGGCGTCTTTGTATTGCAGTAAACCTAGTTTGTTTGAATATACTGGAATCTGTAGTAGTTATAATAATTGACGAGACATACTTCTTTGATGGATAGAGCTAACGTGATAAAGGTTTCAGTGCAGGTTACCAAGCGAGTTACATTGGCAATTACATTGTCTTCAGTGCTATTTGCATCAGCGGTGTTTGGAGCTACTTTGAGTGATGATGAGGCGGTTCAGCAGCCTGCTCCTATGCCAGTCGTTAGTGCTGCCGACCCGACCGATACCGATAGAAGTATGCCTGCCTGGACTAATGCCTCTTTGAGTCAGGAGGAGATTACTTCCATGTACGCACAGGCAAGTTGGGTTGCATACGTGCGGGTCTCACAGGTTAGACAACGTGTAAATGTCGCTCTTTCCTTACCACAGATGTATGCAATTGATAGCGTTGTATACGGCCTAACGGTATTGAACCAGTGGAAAGGTGATAATGCTACTCTCGCACAACTCGAAGTCGCTGACGAAGATTGTCCGGCGTTTCTAGAGCAGGGTGGAGAGTATATTATATTTGCCTCGGGCCCTAGTTCCGCGTTAATCAGCAACCAGTGTTCTCAGTTGATTCCGTTCCAGCCCAATAGCCAAACTGTAGCTGTATTGAATGACCTATATTCTCAGTCGTTTGCCGTAGTGAATGTTCAAGCTAGCATGTCCGAGAATAAGTTACCTTAGGGCCTTAATGGCTGCCAACCTGTTAAGGATGTCAGCAGAGTATTCATCCTTAGCGGTTAGATAATTGATACTTGGGCTCGCTGGAGTGAACCCAAACTTCCACGCGTTGATTTTTTAACCGGCTGCTGCCTTGATTGGCGGCTACCGGACGGTAGGCGCCAAAGCCTGCCACAGGTAAGGCTAAAACTGAGTGATCATAAAGCGCTGATTTCACGGTGATTGCTCGCAGTTTCGATAGAATTTGAGCGCGTTGGGGGTTGAGTTTTGCATCCCCAAAACCGATTAATATTAATTCCTTTGCTTTATTGGCAGGCAGTTGCATAAACCGCGCAATGCGCAAGATGTCCTGCTGAGCCTTATTGTCAAGCACGGCACTGCCCTCGCGAAAACGCACATTGATTGATAGTCGTGCTGCGCCATCCGTTAAGGATATGTACTCAGCGGGTCCTTCTCGGTTCGCATCTGCTGGAATAGCCAGTGGGGTTTGGGCGATAAAGCCACTATTTGACACTTGCTCCTGTCCTTGATTGCTTTGCACAAAATTAAGGAATTCATCAATTATTGGGCTTCTTTTTGTGTCACTGGCATAAAGAAATAAGCGTCTTGAAAGTGGATAGTCTTCCGTCGCCACTGTTGCTTTAGTTGGTTTCAGGGGGAGAGTGCCAATGTCTGAGACAGCGAGTGGTTTGGTGATATCAACAGAGCCCAGGGCCACAAAACCAATCCCATTGATATCTGTTGATATCTGGGCAGACAATTGGTCATTTGATTCAAAACGTTTGGCCGCTGCTGAGAGCGTATAATTTTTATTCAATACTAAATGTTTGAATGTGTCCCATGTTCCAGAATTTTCGTCGCGGGCATAGAGCTTGATAGTGCCTGAGCGGCCCCCAAGTTCTTTCCAATTGTGAATTTCCCCGGAAAATATTTTAGCGATTTGTTGAATGCTCAGTTCGTTAATAGCATTGCCAGGATTGACGATGACAGCTAGGCCATCTATGGCAATGACTTGTTCTGCTCGAAAACTTTTAAAGTTACCTTTGTCCGCTAGCTTTTCGATTTCTAAACGCTTAATAAGGCGCGAGGACATTGCTATGTCAGCGTTATCAGCAAGCAAACTTGCAAAACCCGTACTGGATCCGTGCGCAGCAATATCCGCGTAAAAACTGGCGTTGTTGCTACCATTACCTGGCAGATGACCTGTCACGCGATATTCGTTTTCGCCCGTTGGTAATGTGTTGACTTGGGTTAGGCCTTTCGCTCGAAAAAAACTCTCTACTAGATTGGGGCCTAAATGAGCACCAATTGTGTTGGAGCCATGCAGGGTAAATTGCAAACCATTTTCACTCACGGAAAAGGGGTTTACATTATTTTGTGCTAGTAAGTCGCTGCTATGGCCCGCGCTAATAATAAAGGCCAGGATTACTGTTGCTTTGAGTTTACGTAAGGGTGCATATAAATATATAGAAATCAATGAAAACATAACTAAAATCAGCAGTTTTTGGCTAGGGTAGAGCGCGCAATCTATGCCAAAAGTGTTGCATTTTTGTTACTGTTGTATGCAAAGGTGCAAACTACGGCACTGCTTTCCTTGTTGTTTTTATATCCAGGTTTTAACGACAGGTTTCAGTGTGGTCATGGGTTTATTTGCTAAGGTCGGAGGTTGTTTGAGTTCTTCGCTGTTAATGTTGCCGTCGGATTTTGTGGTCCTCGCGGACACTGAATTGGAGCTGGACTACGCTCAAAAAATAGCCCGCTCTATTGGGTGTGAAGCAATACTGCGATCAGCCGCTAGCGGTAGTGCTCCTATGTGTCTGGCAGTGACCGGCAGTGGGGTTGTGTTAGAGCAGAATGGTAAGCGAGCTCCCGGGCCCATTAAAGTCGATTTTGCTTCGGGTGCAGCAGAACATCGGCGCAAATTTGGTGGTGGTAAAGGGCAGTTGATTGCCAAGGCTGTTGGTCTGAAGGGTACTTTTTTACCGCGCGTTGTCGATATGACTGCCGGATTGGGTGGCGATGCGTTTGTATTGGCCAGCCTTGGGTGTCAAGTGCATATGTTGGAGCGTTCGCCCGTCGTCTATGCGCTTTTGCACGACGGCTTGGTGCGGGCCGAATCAGTGCAGCAGGCTGAAGAAATTAACGATCCAGTTGAATCGTTGTCTGCAATAGCTGCCCGTTTATCATCGGAGCGGACAGACGCTTTGGCCTGGATGGAGCGGTGTACAGAGAATCAGCGGCCCGACGTAATTTATTTTGATCCTATGTTTCCGGAAAGAAAAAAAGCGGCCCAAGTGAATAAGTCCATGCAAGCTTTTCATGCTTTGGTGGGGCAGGATCTCGATGCGGGTGAAGTACTGCATAATGCCTTGCAGACTGCCATATACCGGGTAGTTGTAAAGAGGCCTCGTCTGGCGGTAGATGTTGCCGGAGATCCTCGCTTTCCTGCTTTGGGTTTGCCTGCTCCGAGTCACCAGGTGGTGGGTAAAACGAGTCGTTACGATGTGTATACCGTGAAAAAACTACCCTTGAATTAGGTCGGTTGCGTATTTATTTGTCGCGCAAAAAGCGAATTAGGCGCGAAATAATTAAGCGCATTTGAGCCATAAGCGCGAGAACAAAACCGATTAAACCAATGACAACACCTGCCAGTGTGTAAATTTCTTGTTGCAAACTGGGTTGCAGCAGTTGCTGGGCGCCATAGATAATCACGCCGCCAACCAGAAAAAAAGCAAAGCCTAAACGAAATTGTTTGAAGGTAACTGCCAAGGGGGCCGTGTAATGTTTGAGCAGTGCCTGCCAGTAGCGATTTGATTTCAGGCTCATGATTGTGGGTCGTTTGCTTTCGTTCCATCTTGTTGCCAGCGGTCGCTGGCTTTTTGATCCGTTTCCCGAGCATCGAGCCAGCGACTGGCGCCGTCAGTGGTCAATTCTTTTTTCCAAAAGGGCGCCTTGGTTTTAAGGAAATCCATGACAAATTCACAGGCATGAAACGCATTTTTGCGGTGAGGGCTGCTGACGCCGACAAATACGATTTGATCAGTGGGGCGTAGCTCTCCGACGCGGTGAATAATTTGCAGCGCGATAAATGGCCAGCGAGAATGTGCTTCCAGCGCTATATCACGTAATACTTTTTCGGTCATGCCCGGGTAGTGTTCCAAGCAGAGTCCACTGACATTCGAGCCCAGGTTACTATCTCGAACCAGGCCAGTAAACGTAACCACTGCACCCGTATCGGGACTATTTCGCGCGAGCGAATCATGCGCTGTGGTAACGTCGAAGTCGTTTTCTTGAACGGTTATGGATAGTTTAGGTGGTCTGTTGCTGGTCATAATGTAGCAGCCATTGTGAGCATTCTATCCTCCGGTGACTGGAGGGTAGAATGCTATTTCGTCGCCAGCCTTCAATAATGTGGATGGGTCTGCAACTGTTTGGTTTACAGCGATAATACAGTGGCTGTCGGTCATGACGTTGTTCCAGGTCGGGCCTCGTTCACGTAATTGGTTCATTAGGTCGGCAACACAGGTCAAAGACTCGCTTGGCAGTTTAAGTTGCGGAGTTTGCAAGGCATCTCGGTAGCGAGCAAAAAATAAAACAGTAATCATAAATACACTTTTGTGGTTGATCTATCAAAAAAATAAGTGGTGATCTTTATATCATTTTTGATCAGGCTTGGCTTGCCAGTCGCCACTTTTACCACCGGTTTTTTCGATCACTTGAACGCCCTCAATAATCATCGTTTTATCGACGGCTTTGCACATGTCATAGATTGTTAACGCTGCGACACTCGCTGCGGTCAGGGCTTCCATTTCCACGCCGGTTTGACCACTGAGTTTACAAGTCGCCATAATTTTCACTCGGGGGGTATCTTGTTCCGCAAGCAGATCCACTTTTATCGAAGTCAGCATTAAGGGGTGGCAAAGTGGGATAAGGTCGGCCGTTTTTTTTGCAGCTTGAATCCCGGCTATCCGGGCCACTGCGAAAACATCGCCTTTTTTATGCTCGCCACTGTTTATGAGTGCCAGCGTCTCTGGTTGCATGCGTACATAGCCTACGGCGGTTGCGCTGCGTTCGGTCGCAGCTTTTGCGCCAACATCTACCATGTGGGCTTCGCCCTGTGCATTCAGGTGGGTTAGTTTGGTCATGGATTTATCGTCACTTTCTAAAAGCCTCAGCATAACAAATTCATAATCAAGTTTGCAGGTAATTGATAAGTGCAGAATGGGCTTTCAGGTAATATTTAAAGCATTTTGAGGGTGGATAACAAAAGTCATTCTAAAGTATTAATTTGTTCGCTTTGTGCGGTTGTCGTTTGACAAAGTCAAGGATGTTCTTGACACTTCAGCTCATAATAACGACGGGGTCTTCTTACTACATATCCCCCAGCACAGTTTAACTAAACAGCTTAGATTTCATTCAGCGTTAATAATATTCAGGGACTGCTCAACGATATGGCAACTTCGATCATAGTTTGCGATGACTCTGCTATGGCAAGAAAGCAATTGGCGCGGGCATTGCCCCCAGATTGGGATGTAGATATTACGTTCGCCAGTAATGGTAAAGAAGCTATTGATGCGCTTGAGAAAGGGCTGGGTGAGGTCATGTTTTTAGATCTTACAATGCCTGTTATGGATGGTTATGAAACATTGCAGGAAATTCAGACATTAGGTTTGTCGGTGCAAGTCATTGTCGTTTCAGGAGATATTCAAGAGGAAGCCTATCGTCGGGTAATGGGGTTGGGCGCTCTGGATTTTATTAAAAAACCTGCTGATTCGTTGATTATTGAAGACATAGTAAAACGAGTTGGCATTTTTACCCCGGATGATCTCGGTATCGCGTCAGAAGTTGATGTTGATTCCACCGCTGAGCAGGAAGTTTATGTTGTTCCCAGAACACAAAAAATTGTTGCTCCCCCAGAGGTGGTAGTAGATGAGCCTGAAATAAGCCCGTTTGATTGTTATCGAGAGATCACTAACGTGGCGATGGGGCGGGCAGGTAATTTATTGGCACGATTGACCGGTGAATTTGTCCAGTTGCCTATACCTAAGGTCGCTATGCTGGAAGCCAGTGAGCTGCAAATGGCGCTAACGTTTACAGAAGATGAAACGGTTAGTGCAGTTTGCCAAGGTTTTATCGGGACGGGCATAGCCGGAGAGGCGCTAGCCATATTCAGTGACGCCTCCTTTGAGAGTATGGCGCGGCTGATGAAACATGATTATGTTTCTGACTCGGCACAAATTGAAGTGTTAACGGATGTTTCGGGCGCACTTATTGGTGCGATTTTGAATGGTTTGGGCGAACAGCTGAATCTGAATTTTAGCCAAAGTTATCCTACGGTATTAGGGCAGCACAGCAAGATTAGCGAGTTAATTGAGGCAAATGTAAACCGCTGGCGTCAAACGCTCACTATCGAAGTGACCTATCACATTGAGAATTATAATGTCGTTTGTGACGTGTTGTTGCTGTTTACGGAGGAGTCACGTGCGTCGATGGATGCGCGTTTAGCGTACTTGATGAATTAGTAGACTCGGACTGATAACAGTGAGAGTGCAGTTGTCATTTGCTTTAGCATCTTGACGACTAACTGCAGGTAGATAAGAAAAAGGCAAATAATATGCAGCTTGATGTCGGTAATCTACATTGGATGATGTATATCTTACAGACCATTGATGTGGGCTTGGTTGTTGTTGATAGAGATTATAAAGTGTGTGTCTGGAATAGCTTTATGGAAAACCATAGCGGTTTGTTTTCCGAAGATGTTCAAGAGCAAGATCTATTTGATGTGTTTCCTGAAGTACAAAGAAAATGGTTGCAGCATAAAATTGATTCGGTGTTTTTGTTAGATAATCGTGCTTACACCATTTGGGAGGAGCGGCCTTACGTCTTTAAATTTAAGAACTATCGGCCAATCACTGGTGTCGCCGAATTTATGTACCAATATACAACGTTGTTGCCGCTAAAATCGATAGATGGCGTAACCTCTCATGTTGCTATTGTTGTCTATGATGTCACTGATATTGCGGTAAATCGGGTAGCGTTAAAAAATGCTAACCAAACCCTCGAAAAGTTGAGTATTACTGACCAGATGACCCAGCTTTATAATCGGGGACACTGGGAAACCTGTTTGCAGCAGGAGTTTAATCGTTTTGCTCGTAGCCATGAGCCGGTTACCTTAGTGATGTTTGATATCGATCACTTTAAAAAAGTGAATGATACTTATGGGCATCAGCCCGGGGACGAAGTGATTAGAGTTGTCGCCCGCGAGGTGTGTGATGTTAAGCGTAACGTCGATATTGCTGGACGCTATGGCGGCGAAGAATTTGGTGTTCTCCTTATCGGCTCCAGTGGTGAAAATGCTATGTTGTTTGCAGAGCGACTGAGGCAGCGTATCGAATCTAAAGTGGTAAAAACGAGTGAGCATGAAATACGATTTACCATCAGTCTGGGTATTGCAGAACTGCATGATGGCCTAGAAAGTTATACCGACTTAATTAAGCAGGCAGACGCAGCGTTGTATGCGTCAAAACATCATGGCCGCAATCGGAGTACGTTATTTGAGCCAGGTATGGTGATGGAGGCTAGTAGCTAAATTCACTGTTTTTGTTCTTTGATTTGCATTATAAAGTGTTGCTGTTAATGTTTACTGACGATTTCAGTCAGATTTATTTCAAAGAGGCTCAGTATAGTTGTCATGTCAATTTTAAATCATGTTTTTGTTGGTACAAACAACCCCGATAAAGCGCGTGACTTTTACAATGCGGCGTTAAGTGGTTTGGGTATTAATTGTTTGGGTGAACCTCGCCCAGGTATGCTTCTTTACGGGGTAGATAAGCCAGAGTTTGTGGTGGCTACACCTGCGAACGGTGAGTCAGCCTGTCATGCGAATGGTGGGACTATTGGTTTTGCCGCTGCTACCCGTGCTGCAGTGGATGAGTTTCATCGCCAAGGTTTGGCAAATGGTGGCGTGGATGAAGGCGCTCCAGGTCCGAGGCCTGTAACCCCCACTGCCTATGGTGCCTATTTACGTGATCCGGATGGGAATAAAATTTGTGCGTTCTGTTTTGCGGAAGAATAACTCGGGAAAAGAAGTGAGTGTTTAACTGGATAAGGGGGCTAATGGCCCCCTTATCTATTAATGGCCTATCGCTTTACGACTGTTTGTGTTTTTCCAAATTTATGACTGACTTAACTTGGCTATAAATTTTGCCGTCACTCAGTCTGGTGACAATATCTTCCCCTGAGGTGACTTGGCCTATTTTTTGGACCACGCTCCCGTCTTTCTTTGTCACAATGGCGTAGCCTCGCTCCAGTGTGTTTAGGGGACTGACCGTATTTAACCGCTGTGCCTGTTGTTGAAATCGCAGCTGTAATTCATGCAGTTTTGACCGCATTCCTTGTTGTATCTGTTTGTTTAAGTAAGTCAGTGTTTGTTTGTGCAAATTTATACGTGTTTGTGGGTGAAGTTGTTTTAGCCGTTGGTTGAGCTGCCCCTGCCGGATGGTGCTGGCTTTGAGTTGCGCTTTCATTGCTCGAGTTAACCGTAGCTCCAGTTGATCCAGTGCTTGCGACTGATGCTGTAGTTTGATACCAGGGTGGCGTAGCCTGGTACGTAAATGCTGGGTCCGCATTAGAAGTTGTTTAATATGTTGTTTAGTTAATCGTATTAACTGGTTTTCGTAATTTTTGAATGTGTTCAGCCAGTCAGACTGGTTTGGGCTGAGTAATTCTGCTGCAGCTGATGGCGTTGCTGCTCGAACGTCGGCGACGAAGTCGGCAATAGTAAAGTCAACTTCGTGGCCCACGGCGCTGACGATGGGCATTGCGCTGTTGTAGATTGCTCGGGCAACGATCTCTTCATTGAATGGCCAAAGATCTTCCAGTGAGCCGCCTCCGCGGCCGACAATCAATACATCAAACAGCCCTGTCGCATTGGCTAAATCAATGGCTCTGGCAATGGCTGGCGCCGCCGCTTGTCCTTGCACAGGAACCGGTATAACCGTTACAGGAATGCCAGCGAATCGGCGTTTTAATACCGTAAGAATATCCCGAATTGCCGCGCCTGTAGGTGAAGTGATAACGCCAATATGCTGCGGCATAACGGGTAGGGTGCGTTTGTGTTCCTGAGCAAAAAGCCCTTCAGTTTGTAATTTTGCTTTGAGTTCTTCAAAGGCTCTTTGTAATGCACCAAAGCCGGCTTCTTCCACATGCTCAGCGATAAGCTGAAAGTCGCCACGACCTTCATAGAGGCTAACTCGGGCTCGAACAAGGACTTTTTGACCATTTTCAGGCCGAAATCTTACGCGGTTGTTGCGGTTAGCAAACATAGCGCATTTGACTTGAGCCTGGCTATCTTTCAGGGTGAAATACCAGTGTCCAGAGGAAGGGCGGCTAAAATTTGAAATTTCGCCTTCAACCCAGAGTAGCGCCATATGAGTTTCCAGCAATTGCCTGACACTGCGGTTTAGCTGCGTGATAGTGAGTACATTGCGGTTTGATTGATCAGCTGCGGAGATGGTCATTGGCGAATATTAAACGTCTATTAATAAGCATGAAAGCCTCACGGCGAACATGGACTTTTGCAGTGCGCAAGCCCGCGCGTAAGTGGTAAATAAGGGTAGCCTAACAGGTTGGAAATACCGGCGCTGCTTTTTTAGTCGTTCAACATACAAGAAACTTTCCTGCTAAAGCGGCTTTTAACTTTCCCCTGTTTGCCTGACGCGGTATAATTTCCGGTTTACTAAAGCCCTATCCTTATTGGAGTTAAGCCATCTATGTTACGCATTGCTCAG
>JBNKHI010000086.1:0-10161 GCA_050290265.1 Cellvibrionaceae bacterium | reverse complement strand
CTGGCTGGCCTTCACGTTGAAGTTTTAAGTAGTGGATATAATAGGCAAGCCCACCGGTGATCATCGCCAGCCCTAGAAACGCAACATGTGGCATACCGGGGATGGAGCCCATCAAAAACAAAATAACGGTGGTAATGCCCAATGCCTTTGGCGAATCGAACATCTGTGTAAGCACTTGGCTTTTTACATCTTCAGCGCTATTAACCCGCGTCACCATAATGGCTGCCGCAGTAGATAGCAGCAGTGAAGGAATTTGCGCCACCAAACCGTCACCAATGGTTAACAGGATGTATTTTTGCAATGCATCCTGAAACTCCAGGTCATGTTGCAGCATACCCACACCAAGACCACCAATGACGTTAATCACCAGAATCAAAATACCAGCAACCGCATCACCGCGCACAAACTTACTCGCACCATCCATGGCGCCATAAAAGTCTGCCTCACTGGCAACGTCTTCGCGGCGCTTACGGGCGTCATCTTGATCGATTAATCCAGCATTAAGATCTGCATCAATCGCCATCTGCTTACCTGGCATCGCATCCAAAGTAAATCGGGCGCTAACCTCAGAAATACGCCCGGCACCTTTGGTAACCACAACAAAGTTAATGATAATGAGAATAATAAATACCACGAGACCAACGGCGTAGTTGCCACCGATCACCACTTCACCAAACGATTGAATCACCTTACCCGCGGCATCTCCGCCCTCATGCCCTTCAAGCAGAACGACACGGGTAGACGCCACGTTAAGCCCCAGACGCAACAACGTAGCAACCAGCAAAATGGTGGGGAAGACAGCAAAATCCAACGGTCGCATGGTATAAACAGCAACCAGTATCACGACAATCGACAATGCAATATTGAACGAGAAAAATACGTCAAGAAGAAACGCAGGTAACGGCAGCGTCATCATGCCCAACAACATGAGCAGCAGAATTGGCACCGCCAAATTTCCGTTACCTAAACCCTTAACGTGATCAAATACCGCACGCCGGTCGATATTCGCAAAAGTATTTAGGGTAGGTAGGGCCATAAACTCACAATCTTTTGACACAAAAAAAGAATTTAGTGAGCTATCGCAAGAACCGTACCTGTTCTAGACAAGAAGAAAAATAAAACATTAAAACCCGCAAAAAAGGCTATTTTTTAGTCATATCGCATACCGGGCGGCACGCTGATATTACGCGGATAATCTGGGCGCTGACCTTGCCCTCGACGGTAATTACGTAGTTGAAAGACGTAGGCCAATACTTTCGCCACAGCCAGATATAAACCCGCAGGGATTTCCTGGTCGACATCGGTAGTATGGTAAACCGATCGCGCCAAAGCCGGTGCTTCAATAATTTCTACTTTATGCAATTTGGCAATTTCACGAATTTTTAATGCGATGGTATCAACACCTTTGGCCAGCAAGATTGGGGTGCCCATATTCTCTGGATCGTAGCGCAGGGCGACAGAATAGTGAGTCGGGTTAGTAATGATAACGTCAGCATCTGGTACAGCAGACATCATGCGTTTGTTCGCCATTTCTCGCTGTAATTGACGAATGCGCCCTTTGACCTCTGGCTTACCTTCGGTCTCTTTCATTTCGTCTTTGATGTCCTGCAGAGACATTTTTAATTTGCGCGAGTGTTCCCACAATTGAAATGGAATATCTACCGCAGCAATCAGCAATGTTGAGGCAGACAAGGCTACTGCCGCTAACGCGCTAATTTGCAAAGAATTAACCATGCCACGGTCAACATCCTGAGTTGCCAACGCCAGCATTTCGGGCTGCATTATCTGTAACAGCCATATCGCCAACGTCAAAATCACCAGCACCTTCGCCAACGCTTTCGCAAGCTCGACCAAAGCTTTCACGGAAAACATGCGTTTGATACCGGCAATAGGATCCATACGGCTAGCTTTGGGTGCCATTGCTTTTGTGCTAAACAGCCATCCGCCCAATGCAATCGGACCAAGAATGGCGGCAATTAGCAGAACAGCAAAGAGTGGAATGAGTAACAAAATGCCGTCGTAAAAAGACACGGCAAGCTGCGTTATCATGAGATTAGTATCCATGATAGTTTCGCGTTCGAGCTGGAAGTTATAACGCGTAATATCGCCCATCTGTTTAATCATAAATGGGCCAAAAACATACAGGCCAATGGTCCCCGCCAAAAGAACGGCAGAGGTTGTTAGCTCCCGAGATCGAGGCGCCTGCCCTTCTTCACGAGCTTTATCAAGGCGCCTCGACGTGGGTTCTTCTGTTTTTTCCTGACTGCTATCGTCTTCTGCCATGGTCGTTACCGTTTGCTATACCCGCAAAGCAAGGCTTTAAGGCTGCCCTAACAATGCTCGCATAAATGCAAACCCCTCCCCGGTGAATTGTTGATAGTTAGGAAAAAATGCCGGCATGCTTAAGAACATGAGCACCAAACCAAAGACCAATGTAATGGGAAAACCGACCGCAAACACATTCATTTGCGGCGATGCTCGGCTCATAACACCAAACGCAATATTTACTACCAGCAAGGAGGTCAGGACTGGCAAAGCCAACACCAACGCACTGCGGAACAACCAAGTACCCATTCCCGCCAGCTCCCAAAAATCAGCCCGACTTAAACCGGCGACATCGATAGGCAGCGTGGTAAAGCTTTGCACAATAACTTCGAATACGACATGGTGACCATTAGTCGCTAAAAACAAGAGCGTCACCAGCATCAGATAATATTGAGATATCACGGTAACACTCACGCCATTACTAGGGTCGTTCATGGAGGCAAAACCTAAACCCATTTTCATCGCAATAAACTGACCCGTTAGTACAAATACCTGAAACACAACTTGTAGTAAAAAACCCAAACTTAAACCGATCACCACTTGCGTAATCACTACCGTCAGACTTTGTAGAGAAATCAAGGGATACACAGGTAGCGGAGGTAGCAGTGGCACAATAATAAGCGTACAGCCAAATGCCAACATGAGCCTCGCTCGTGCATTAATCAGCTGCGAACCGAATACCGGCATCGCTATAAACAATGCAGCCAATCGAAAGAATGGCCACAGATACTGACCGACAAATTGCGCAATCTGAGCTTCAGTAAACGTTAGCAAGTTCGATTACACTCCGTTGAGTGGATTGGAGTTTTCATAAGCCAGAAAAACAAACGCCGCCCCAGGCCTAACCAATAACGTTTGGGATATTAGTAATTAATCGCAGAAATAAGTCAGTCAGCTCGGTAATCAGCCACGGTCCCATCATCATGATAGTCGCTAGTGTCACCAATAAGCGCGGCAAAAAACTTAAGGTTTGTTCGTTAATTTGCGTTGCGGCCTGAAACATACTCACGACCAAACCCACCGCAAGACTGGGGCCGACAATCACCGCAACCAAAATAACGGTCAACAGCAATGCATCAGCAAACATGTCCATTACAACTTCAGGTGTCATTGCTTTATCTCCTCTGCAAGTGGGTTAAATACCAAAGCTCGCAGCTAACGTACCAATGATAAGCGCCCAGCCATCCACCAGAACAAACAGCATGATTTTGAACGGCAACGAAATGATCAAGGGTGACAACATCATCATACCCATTGCCATTAATACGCTGGCGACAACAATATCGATAACTAAGAACGGAATAAAAATAATAAAACCTATCTGAAACGCCGTCTTCAGTTCACTGGTAATAAAAGAGGGAACCAACACCGAAAACGGCACGTCTTCCGGCCCATTGACCGGCTCAAGCTTGCCAATGCGCATGAACAGCGCGATATCAGTTTCCCGCGTCTGACTCAGCATGAAGTCCTGAAACGGTTTAGCTGTGTTAGTGAGAGCTTCCTGCGCGGTAATTTGCTCTTTCATGTAAGGCTGTAAAGCAGTTTCATTCACCTTGTCAAACACTGGCGCCATAATAAAAAAGGTAAGAAACAGGGATAAGCCAATTAAAATCTGGTTCGACGGCGACTGCTGTAAACCCAAAGCCTGACGTACGATTGAAAAAACGATAATAATGCGAGTGAACGACGTCATCATCATTAACAGCGCTGGAATAAACGTCAGCGCCGTCATGATCGCGAGAATTTGCAGTGTTACCGTATAATCCTCTGAGCCGTCCGGGTTAGTCGTTACGGTTAGCGCAGGCAAGCCGGGAATGCCTTTAATAGGGACGGCAGCGGCTCCTGTGTCACTAGATAGAGCTTCAAGTACCGCCGGCTCGCCAGCAGCTGATCCCGTATCCCCCTGCGCAGTCGCGAAAGCTGCGCCTAAACACAGTACGCCAATGAATAAAAAGCGCAGGACGTTTAGCTGACGCGTCAAAGACAAACCCCCAACTAGGCGATCGGACGCCGCAAGCCGTCGCCTGATATGCCGCGAGCTGTCGACTCCAGACCTAAAATTCAGCATCAGCGTGGCACCTTGTCGACATCTGTATTTTTAGAAGCTTGCATCAAAGAGGACTTCTGCATCACAGCTTGAATTTTCCTGGCAAACTCCGACGGGACGGGTGCCTCGCTGTTATCAATTAACGGCTCATCAAATACATGCAATGTGCTAATACGTCCCGGTGCGACACCAATTAATAATTGTTGCTTACCGGCAGCTACCACAACCAATCTCTCCCTTGGACCCAAGGGTAGACTCGCCAAAATCTTTAAATGTGGATTGTTCAACAAGCCGCCCTGACCAGCTTTACGTACTAACCATGCCAGAGCGAAAATCAACAGCAAGACAGCAAATAAACCGAGAAACATTTTTAACACTGCACCCGTACCAGCGACTGAACTGACTTTCGTCGCTTTGGTATTGATAACAGGTTCAGCTACCGCGCTTGACTCAGATTTCACGTTGGTGGCAGCTTGCGACTCCTCAGACAAGGCTGATACGTTAGCCAGTAACAACAAACTTGACAGTAAACAGAGAAAAAACGTTTTCATAAAAACTCGAGGGCGACTGCCCTGCAGCACGGGTGCGGGGCAATTAATAGATGTTGTATTATCGCAATTTTTTTATTCGCTCAGACGGACTGATAACATCGGTCATACGAATACCAAATTTTTCATTTACCACCACGACTTCACCGTGCGCGATTAATGTGCCATTTACCAACACATCCAGAGGTTCCCCTGCCAAGCGATCCAGCTCAATGACAGATCCTTGATTCAGCTGCAGTAAGTTTCTGATGGTGATTGACGTACTGCCAACTTCCATGGAAATGGATACAGGAATATCGAGAATAACATCCAGGTCTTTACTCACCTGCCCTAACCCTACGTCCTGAAACTCATCCAACGCGACAGGTTGAGCCTGATCCTCATTGTCTTCATCTTCAACGCCCTGCTCCTGCATAGCAGCAGCCCAATCATCAGCCATAGAGTCCTGATCGAGATCTTCGCCTTCACCGCCAACCAAATCTTCATCACTCATTGCTGCCTCCCAGATTCAGGACATCATCCTGATCACTATTTCGAATAAGTTCTTTTACTCTTAACGCCAAATTACCGCGGCTCTGCCCCAGCTCAGTCTTAAACATCGGCACCCCATTTGCTGTTAGTACATGCAAGTCAGGCATCTCTATAGGAATCACGTCACCCGCCTTTAAATCAACAATATCGCGCAGCGTAATATCACGTCGAACAATATCGCACTCAAGATCAACCCGCGCTTTCATAATGTCCTGTCGTAACGCTTTAACCCATCGATCATCGCGTTCGTCAGTATCCGTCTGTAAACCGGCATCAAGCATTTCGCGGATGGGCTCAATCATTGAGTAAGGCATAGTGATATGTAACTCACCACCACCTCCGTCCAATTCGACGTGGAAAGTACTCACCACAACCACTTCACTAGGGCTGACAATGTTGGCCATTGAGGGGTTAACTTCGGAGTTGATGAAGTCAAAGTCAATGGTCATTACGGCTTTCCAGGCTTCGGCCAAATCAACAAAAGCCTGATCCAACACCATTTGTACTACTCGTAACTCAGTTGGCGTAAATTCTCGCCCCTCAATTTTGGCATGCCGGCCATCGCCACCAAAAAAGTTATCAACTAGCTTAAAGACTAATTTCGCATCGAGAATGACTAACGCAGTCCCGCGCAGGGGGCGAAACTTAACCATATTCAAACTAGTGGGCACATACAGGGTGTGCACATATTCACCAAATTTTTGAATCTGAATACCGCCAACAGAGACATCTGCGGTACGCCGCAACAGATTAAACATACTAATGCGGGTGTACCGCGCAAAACGTTCATTGATCATTTCTAGCGTAGGCATACGCCCACGCACAATGCGATCCTGACTGGTCAGGTCGTAAGACTTAACACCACCGACATCGGCATCCGACTCGGTTTCAATATCACCGTCATCAACGCCATGCAACAGAGCATCGATTTCGTCTTGTGAAAGCAGATCCTGCATAAATAATTCAGCCTGTTAGCGCAGTGCTCTTCCTGCTATTGCATAACAAAGTTAGTAAATAAAACCTGTTCAACACCCGGTTTACCTATTTCCTGTTCCAGTAAGCGCTGAATCTCCGCCAGTGCATCCTGGCGTAAGATCTCCTTACCTTCTGCCGTTTGCAACTCATCATAAGCCTGCCCGCCAAACAGCAAAACCAGGCTGTTACGGATCATAGGCATATGTAATTCAATTGCCGAGATGACATCTTCTTCGCGGGTCATCAGTGTCAATTCTGCTTGTAAGTAACGCTGTCTACCACGCGCGTTAAAATTCACAATAATGGGTGGTTTCAAGGGGTAATATATGGCCGGAGCACGCTCGGGCTCTTCAATAACCTCTTCTTCTGACGGGTCTTCAGCAACCACATCTTCTGTTGGGGATAACATGGATATCGCCAGTAATGTGCCGCCGACAGACAGGCCAATCAGGACTATCCCGACCGCCAATAGCAACATTAACTTCTTTTTACCGCCTTTCCCGGCAGCCTCTTGTACTTCATCTTCATCATCAGCCATGTCAAAAACTCGTCATTAAGCTCGATTAATCTCTGGATCAGCAAGACCCATGCCATGGAACCCCTGTTTACGAGGCATGCACATATGCCCAACAGGTGGTTCACCCCACTAGTGTAATGAATATAGCCAACCAATTAACAGCTCTGAATCTGCTTAGGGGACACCCTGACCGTATGAAAAAGAGCAAAATCCTACTACAATTGCGCCCCTAAACTTTCTAACCCTTCCCTATTCACACAAAGAACCTTACTCACCATGCTACAAACAGTCCTAATTTTTATGGCTCTGATCTCTCTACTCGGGATCATGCTGGAAGAAGTCACCCATGTTAACAAGGCCAAGATAACGTTATTTTTTGGCACACTGTCTTGGGTATTGTTATTTGTTTTCGCCGGTAGTGTAGAGCAACGAGAAGTTGTGGCACACAGCCTGGAAAGCAATATCACCGATATCTCCAGCCTTTGGCTTTTTCTTGTAGCAGCAATGACCTTTGTTGCCTATTTGAACAAAAAAGGCCTCATTGAAAACCTGCTTCATATGGCAATGCCAGCTGATATTACCGAGCGCAAACTACTATTTTTCACCGGCCTTTTCAGCTTCACATTTTCATCTCTGGCAGACAACATCACCGCAACATTGGTATCCATAGCTTTAATCATGTCGCTGGGGTTACCCCTCAACAAGACTATACGGTTCGCGGTATTGGTGGTTTTTGCCGTCAACTCTGGTGGCGTAGCGCTTATCACCGGTGACGTAACCACACTCATGATATTCCTGGAAGGTAAGGTAGCTATTGAAAACCTCTTCTGGCTGTCCCTGCCATCATTTATATCGGTTATGACGTTAGCAGCCCTTCTCAGTATTGGCATGAAGGGACATGTGCGTATCCGCAAGCAAGAACGCACCGTGCACAAAGTGGACTATGCAATAGCCGCTATTTTTCTTAGCACGATCCTATTAACCATTATGGGTAATATTCTTTTCGCCATTCCGCCGATGCTGAGCTTTCTTACAGGCTTATCGGTTATGTTTCTGGTGGCTCGATTCTTTGGCGAAGATGATGACAAAGACCCGATCATGGAATATATCCGCTACATCGAGTTTGACACGCTGTTGTTTTTCCTAGGTATTTTATTGTTAGTGGGCATGCTCGAACATCTGCACATGCTCGACTTTTTAGTTAGCCTGTACGACAAGATCCCTCCCGTTGCCGCCAGCTACATTATGGGGATTATGTCAGCCACTGTAGATAACGTTCCGCTGACAGCGGCATTGTTAAAAGCCAACATACAAATGGACTTGCCGTCCTGGCTGGCCCTGACCTACGCAGTAGGCGTTGGTGGTTCACTATTGGTTATTGGTTCTGCCGCCGGCGTCGTAGCCATGAGCAAGCTACAAGGATTAACGTTCATGCGCTACGCCAAATACAGTTTCATCTTGTTAATGGTGTACACCTTGGGCTACTTCCTTGTCCTCGGCCTTGGAAAGTTACTTTGGGGCTAAAGACCACTCCAACGACTGCTAAACACGACACTAAGGGGCCACCGGGGCCCCTTAGTATTGGTAAATGACAAACTGCACTGTATAACCAAACTGTCGTCAACCCACCTCAGGCACTTGTTCCGCATCCAGCTTTTCCATACCCATTAGTGCTCTAAAGGGCGCAAAGGAATGTAAAGCGGTTAGCGCTTCATCATGAATAATATCTTCACGAAAGCTTTCTCGCTTTTTCAATGCTCTTTTTAAATAAACCACGGCCTGTTCAGGTTGCTCTAAAACCGTGTAAGCACAAGCCAACTGATAAAAAGCATGAGCATTCGCCGGATCAATCTGCAACGCCTGCAAACACAGGTTTACCGCCCACTGCGGTTCATTTAATTCAAGCACCGCATCCGCCTTGTAGGTTAAGGCTTCACAATCATCGGACCGCAAAATTAAGATTTGGTCGTAAATCGATATTTTAACCGCCGCACTTGTCTCTTGTCCTGCGCGCAACCAAAGCGACTGAGCTTCTTGCGTACGCTCAATTTCTTCGCGGTTTTCCTCGATATGCTGCGTTTTTTGTCGTAACTGACTTTCGATATTTTCTAAGCGTTTTTCATACTCTTGAACGAGACGAGAAATTTCTTCATCCGCAAGAGAGTGCACCCGCTCCTTCATATCCCTAATAGATGTCCAGCCTACCAGAACCAATACTGATGTTGCCGCAGCAATTAAGTAGAAAAAGTAAGTAATAGTGTCAGTCGAATAAGTCACCGCCCGGTCGATCGAAGAATGTTCTCGATCCAAAACCTGCTGCATTAATTCATGCTTTTGCTGAGCCATATCTATACGTAACTGTTTTAGCTCGTCAAGAACATACCGCTCTACAAACGGTGTATAAAGAGGTTGGCTTTGCTTTTCAACTGCATTTTCTGCCTGTATTGCTTTGCTTTCGTCCGCACTAACATTCTGCGCATAGACATTATTCGCAACACATAAAACCGGGAGCAAAAAGAAAGGCAGCTTGAGAAGCTGCCCTTGAATGAAGTTTACGCATCTAAGCCATCTATTTATGACGCTAGACATATCGCCCGTCCATGGTCATGAATTTCAACTAACGCGGCATGCAAGCTTTTTACAGTCTTGTCGTAGTCATCTTCATCTACAACAAATTGCATATCAACTTGCCGCATCGCCTGGTGAATAGCCAGTACACTCACACCGCAATCGGCGACTGCCTGAACCGTCTTCGCCAGTATACCTGGCACTTTCATATCGCTGCCGATAGCTGACACGATAGCAACTTTACGCTGATTCAGCTCTGCGTCAGGCAACTGAGCTTCCAAAGCAGCTCGAACCCGTTTAACTGTTTTCAAATTGGTAGCCAGGTAATGCGTAATCGTATTCGCATTAATATCCTTAGACAGAACATGCCCTTTAAAACGCCGAATAGTCTTAATAATTTTTTCGTCATATTCGGTAAAATTACCTGCCATATCCTGATCAAATAATTCCAACGCATAAACACCTTTGCACCCGGCAATAATTTCAACACAGGGTTTACCGCTGACATAATCACCGGTAATTAATGTGCCTGCATGTTCCGGCTCAAATGTATTTTTTACCCGCAAAGCGATGTTGTTTTTTCGCAATCCCTTTGCCGCTTTCGGGTGAATAGCCTCCATACCCAGGTTGGCTAGCTGATCAGCAACGTC
>JBNKHI010000085.1:0-10177 GCA_050290265.1 Cellvibrionaceae bacterium | reverse complement strand
CAAGGGTTCTGAAGCAGGCGTCGGATAATAGGCCAAAACCATGTGCGCCTGATTATACTCAACGGCTTTGACGTAGGTTAAACGCAAGCGCGCACGCAAGATACCAACATCCGTTAGCGTAAAATATTTGCTGACAGAAAAGTCTTCACAGTCACCACCATTGGTGCCCAACATTTCTACAGGGGTAGCCCAATAGTCTTCAACACCCCAGTGTTCCATATCACTTAGCCACGGCACTTTGTTAAAAAAATCGTTGGCGGCGGACATTTTATCGGTATCGACCAACTGATCATCGCTGCTGAGCTGCTGCAATAAAGCTTGCCACTGTGCAATTCGGTTGCTAGCGTCATCTCCGTACACGTTTTTTATTTGACGCATTTGCTCAGCCGTCAACAACAACCTGACAGGATCCGCAGCGTTGCCAGCACACGCTATACAACACAACAGGCAGGCAGCCAGTTTCCCTAAAATGTTTTTCACGAAAGTTTTAAAACCCTGTAAATTAATATGACTATTTTTCATAATGAAGCCGGGCATACCCACAGCCTAAATACCCAACAAATTTCCAGAAAGATAGCCCCTAACAAGCCTATTCAGCGCACGATAACACAGGATGTTTAAGAGATGCACAAACTAAGCACCATCACAGCAGCGAACTGGTTACTATCAATATATGCAGCATTACCGCAAATAGCGCGGACAAAGAGGTCGCTGCTTATCTTTTTAATGTTAATACTGGGCAACCTAGCCAATGCCGCAACATCAGTACCCGACGCTCTGCAACCGTGGCAAAACTGGGTTCTGGAAAAACATCCCGAAGCGTCTTGTCCATATTTCGATAAGGAAGACCAACGGCCCTGCACCTGGTATGGGCGCTTAAATATATCCGCCGATGCTTCAAAACTGGTATTCGAACAATCAGTTACCCTCTATGCCAACAAAAACTGGGTTGAGTTACCGGGGGACCTACAGTTTTGGCCCAGTGAAGTCACTATTCAAAAAAATGGTAAGGCACCCCAAAAAGCGGTGATATCCAGAAGAAGTAACCGGCCTGCTATTAATTTAGCGCAGGGAACATGGCAGATACGGGGTATGATTGAGTGGACCGCAATGCCGAACAGCATCCGCTTACCCCCCACGACGGGCCTTGTTAACCTGACTATTAACAACGATGAAATTCAACCTTACTTAGATAGTTCTCAGCAACTTTGGTTACGAAAGGCACAAGAAAGTAACCAAGCCGCAAACACCTTGAGCATTCAGGTATATCGTCACCTCAACGACACTATTCCTGCCCTGTTAACGACTTTTATCGACCTTGATATTGCCGGCACCGAGCGAGAAGAAAATTTGGGAAGAGTCTTACCTGAAGGCTTTGTGGCACAAAGTGTTAGGGGGCCATTAGATCCGCAGATAGTTAACGGAGAACTTCATTTACAGGCTCGACCTGGCAACTGGCACATTGAAATAGCAGCGCGATACAACCAGCCTTTAAAGCATCTTAGCGCAATACAACCTTTTACATCAGCATGGCCCAACCAGGAAGTCTGGGCATTTGAAGCGCAGCCACAATTACGCGTAGTCAATATCGCCGGAGCACCAAGTGTTGACCCACAACAATACCATTTGCCAAACCATCTACAGCACTTCTCCGCCTACTTAATCAGTGCGGGAACAAGTCTAACGTTTAACGAACAACCACCACGAACAGATAATAACAATGATAGTCAGTGGCAGATCCAGAGACAGCTCTGGCTGGATTTTTCGGGTAATAGTTATACCTATCGAGATCAACTGAAGGAGCTTAACGGAGATTCGAGGCGCATTAATAGCCAACCGCCCTACCAGCTTGGCCGAGTTACAGAAAACGGACTGCCCAGAGTGATTACGACTATTGCAGGTAAAGATGGTATTGAACTGCGCACGGCACAATCACATCTGGTTGCAGAAGGCACGTTAGTCAATTCATTTTCACTGCCAGCGGCGGGCTGGCAAACCGATGTAAGCCAACTTGGCATTAACATTAATCTACCACCAGCCTGGAGCTTACTGGCTGCCAGAGGGGCTGACAAAGTCATCAATTCCTGGGTATCAAATTGGAATTTATGGAGCCTGTTTTTAGTATTAATTATCAGTCTGGCAGTTCGAAAAATTATGAATTTAAAGTGGGCGTTAATCACGTTAGCCACTCTGCTATTTAGTTATCAGCGCCCAGAATCGCCGGTATTCATCTGGCTAAATCTAGCTGCTGTTTTTGCCCTGCTGCCTTTAACAAAGGGAAAAGCATACTCATGGTTACAGCGCTATCAACTCGCGAGTATCGCAGCCCTCCTACTCATTCTACTTCCGTTTAGTGTTGTGCAATTACAACAGGCAATTTATCCACAACTGGAACTGAGGTATAGCAACCAAAATCAGTCCTATGAACGCTCTTTAACAGAAGCTGGTCAACTTGATGCCGCAAAAGCGGCTATGGAAAGCCGTGAACGTATAGCACCCACAACACTGCAGCCCTTAATGAGTTCAAAAGATACAGTACTAGAGCAATTTAGCGCCCCCAAAAAATCAATCTCGCAAAAACAAACTTACCCTAGCCAAAATAAATTGGGCGAAAACTTACGTCAGGTTCAAACTGGTCCAGGTGTTCCGGAGTGGCAATGGAAACAAGCAAATTTACAATGGAATGGTCCAGTTACCGAAAAAGAATCTATTCAATTGTATTTAGCGTCACCAATAATGAATCGCACGGGGAATGTTATTAGCGTAATGTTGTGCTGGTTATTAGCATGGCAGTTTATTCGCCAAACAAAACTCAAAATGCCCTCGTCTAAACTCAGCTCGAAATGGTTGACCCCGTCAGTGACAGCTATACTCCTGCCCGTTATAGTTTTTAACAGCTTAACACTTAGCACTAATACAAACGCCGATGTGCTGATTGACTCAGCATTACTAAGCGAACTGGAACAAAGACTCACTCAGCCGCCCGCCTGTGCGCCAACCTGCGTCCAACTTCAACGAGTCGACGTAACGCTGAATCAGGATACTGCAACCCTTAATCTACAGCTGCATGCACAAGCGCTATCTGCTTTTCAACTTCCATCCAGTACAACCTGGCTTCCAAACAACGCACAACTAGACGGACAACCAGCCACATTGCACCGCCTAACTGGAACCGAACTCTGGATTGATATTCCTACTGGCCGCCACAGCGTGACATTAAAAGGTTCGTTAAAAAATCTGAATGAAGCCGATTGGAACTTTCATAGCCCAACCAGTAATACATACGTCCACTCCACCACATGGAGCCATTCCGGCCTTGATGGTTTATTTTTGCGTAATGGCAATCTCGTTGCTAAACGATTGCAGCCAGACGAAAAGAAAGAAGGCCGCAAGAAAAGCCAGCTGGATACATTTGTTCGCGTTGAGAGACAGCTATTTTTAGGTAAAGACTGGCGCATGACGACGCGTATTTTACGCGTCGCACCAACCAATGCACCGATTAACCTGCAACTGCCACTATTAAACGGTGAACAAATCACGACAGCTGATGTAACGGTCAAAGATCAAAAGGCACTGGTTAAATTTACGCCCTCGCAGCAGCAGGTTAGCTGGACATCAGTGCTGACTGATAACAGTAGTGTGAAATTTATCGCGACCAATACACCACTCTGGACTGAAAAATGGTTTATTGACCACGATGAAAACTGGCACATCAGCTATAAAGGAATCGAGCCGATACAAGCAGTCTCTACACAGGGACCCGTTAACAAAAGACGTTATCAATGGCAGCCCTGGCACGGCGAGAGCCTGACGGTAAACGCTTTTCAACCCCCGGCCAAAGACGGCAGCGACCTAACACTCGTCAACGTAGACATTAACCACAATCTTGGCCAAAGGCTTACCGAGACGCAATTAATAGCCACTGTACGCAGTAGTATTGGCCAGCAGCTCACGTGGCAGCTGAATGAAGACCTTACATTACAACACTTAAAAATTAATGGGTTGGAGCAGCCGCTTCCGGACCTGCAAAATGGCGCCATCTCTTTTTCCATCAGCCCGGGGGAACAACGCATATCACTGGAGTGGAAGCAATCCAAGCCGATCACTATGCTGCGCCATGCCGACCCAATAAACCTGGGACAAATGGCAAACAATATCCGCCAAACTATTCAAATACCCAAAGACCGTTGGATCTTGGCCGTTGGCGGCCCTACTATCGGGCCGGCACTATTAATCTGGGGGGCGGTACTGGTTATCGTGTGTATAGCGGCAGTACTGGGCCGCATAAAGCTTACGCCACTGACAACCATGAGCTGGCTACTATTAGGCCTTGGCCTCTCAACTACACAGCTCCTGATACCCCTACTAGTCGTGGCTTGCTTGTTTGCACTTGCCTGGCGGGGCCAGCAAAGTGAGCTACCCAACGCGGGTAACTTTAAACTTATCCAGGTTTGCCTGTGTCTACTATGCCTGATAAGCATTGGAGCCCTGATACTGTCGGTCCCCTATAGCTTACTTTCGACACCAGATATGTTAATCGTCGGCAACGGTTCCAACACCTACCAACTAAACTGGTATCAAGATCACAGTGTTGCGTCACTACCGCAGCCTTGGGTATTCTCGTTGCCAATGTGGGCTTACAAACTGTTAATGTTGGCATGGTCAATTTGGCTGGCCAATGCCCTGCTACGATGGCTCCCCTGGGGCTGGAAGCAACTCAATCATTTAGGCTTTTGGCCACAAAAACCCGAACAGAACTAAACGAGCGTACGTCATGGCCTATTGGTTATTCAAAACAGAACCGGATGTCTACAGCATTGATGACTTAAAAAATGAGGCAAAAGGCTTTGGCGTGTGGGATGGCATTCGGAATTACCAAGCCCGAAATTTACTTCGTGACAATGTCGCCGTAGGTGACCACGTACTGGTTTATCACAGCAGCTGCAAACCTACCGGTATTGTCGGCACCGCAAAAGTCATCAAATCCGCGTACACTGACCCTGCGCAATTTAACCCTGAAAGCCCTTACTACGATCCGAAATCCAGCGCTGACAACCCGCGCTGGTTTTGCGTCGATATTAGCTTCGAAGAAAAATTTAACAATATGCTTACGCTTAAGCGTATTAAACAAACACCAGAACTTGCTGAGATGGTGCTTTGTAAACAAGGCCGCCTGTCTATCCAACCCGTTACACCCGCTGAATGGACGTTTTTGCAGCAACTACAATAATCCAAACGAATTCTCAACAATACCGTATATAACGCAGAAAAATACAGAGTGGTCACATGTCCCAACTTAGCGTAGAGAAAATCCAAAAGATGCTGGCAGAATTTCGCGATGAAAGGGAGTGGTCGCAATTTCACACACCTAAAAACCTGTCTTCGGCCTTAATGGTCGAAGCCGCAGAATTAGTCGAGATATTCCAATGGCTGACGCCAGATCAAAGTGATAATTTAACAACCGACCAACGCCAGCATACAGAAGAAGAACTAGCGGACATATTTAACTATCTACTCCTTATTTGCGACCGCCTGAATATCAACCTTCTTGATGCAAGCGCAGAAAAGATCAAAAAGAATGCGTTGAAATACCCTGCTACAAAAGTAAAAGGCAGTGCCAAGAAATACACTCATTACTAGTTAGCAAGAAAACTATTAACGCACAATTTGCCTTAATTCAGGACTTTTGTGTTTGGCAATATCTCGGGCTGAGCGACCGGCTTTATTTTTTCGGGTCGGACTGGCACCGGCTTTAACTAATAATTCCGCAATATCAGCCGCATCATTTTTTATGGCAACAATTAAGGCAGTATCACCCAATTCATTACGAGCATCTACGTCGACGCCAACGCTTAGCAACCAACGAACAGCCTCGAAATCAGTATTCAATACAGAAATAAGCAATGCTGTATTCCCTGAAGATGTTTGGGCATCAATGACTGATACCGGCTGAAGCTGCTTTAAACATGTCAAACAACTGCGTTCAGCTGCCATTAGAAAAGGTGTTTTGCCATCACTGTCAGCAAGGGCGTTTTCTTTCAAATCTGGTTGATAATAACGCAGGAGTTTATACAGCAGATTGGCATCACTCAGATTCGCAGCAAACCAGAAAGCACTGCGCCCATTTGAATCTACATATGGGCGATTAAGGTGATCACCTATTACATCAATAAATCTATCGGCTTTGAACCGCGTTGCAGTATAAGCATAGCGTTCATAAGGAATTGGCCGGGACTTCACCTGCATTTTTTCGAGTAGTGATATGGCCAAAGATTCGTGTTCATGGGTAAGCGCGATTTCAATCGAATCCAGGCCATCATCATTTGTTGTCAGTGCATCTGCACCTTCAGCCAATAGATAATCCGCAATCGCTGACTGCCCTTCCATGGCTGCAAATTGAATCGCACTCTGTTTACCATCAACGATTTGGTTTCGCCCAGATCCGGCATTGATCAAACTTTTAACGACAGCCAAATCACCTTGCCTAATTGCCAAGCCTTGGAGTGTAAAACCATCCTTTAATGTTTCTGCTACCCAATGCTTGCCTGATGCCAAAATTTTGTTTAGTAATGCGACGTTTCCCGACGCGACAATGCTCGCCAAAAGATCGAGGTTTATTTCACCCTGATCGTTCCATTGTTCAACCATTAAATTGATACGCTGCTCGGGCAGTGCTTTCGTCTGCCAACCTTCACCATGCTTGGCATTATGTGATTTTAACAATGAAACAGCATCTTTGGCATCAGCAAACTCTGCCAAATCCAAGGCTGTCCAGCCTTCATTATTCGTGCTGTTGATTACTGGCATATTAACTATCTGTCCTAACCAGTCATAACGTCCACGCCTGACTGCAGCATGCAGAATGCTATCTCCATTTGGCAAAGTCGCGTTAACATTCGCTCCAGCCTTTAACAATTGAGTGAAAATGTTTTTTTCACCTTTGTCTATAGCCGAAAATATGGCGCTATTTCCAAATTTGTCAGCCAAATTCACATTTGCGCCATGGGTAATTAACCAGACTAGAGATTTTGTATTACCTTCCTGGGTAGCAAATAGCAGACCGGACCGACCGTGTTCATCCACAGCGTCAATACTTGGAACCGCATTCAACAACTTGGCCAAATCATTAACCTGCCCTTTTCGAATCGCATAAAACCATTGTTCTAACGCCGTTAAACTCTGATCACTCCCTGTCATATTTCCCATTCGTTTAAGGTAACGGGCAGCGGAGCTGTAGCCAGCAGCTGCGGCTTTCTCAATTAGCAGGTTAGCCTCATCAGGCTTTTCACTTTTAATCATCAGGGCTAATTGATACTGGGCAGCAGGATAGTTTTGGGCAGCGGCTTTTTCAAACAAGGTCTTTGCACGATCTTTATCAACCCCGACACCTCTACCCAGGTTATAGAGATTGGCAAGCTGGTATTGCGATTCAGCATTTCCATTTACTGCTAAAAAATTGTATAGCCGTAGTGCCTCCGCATAATTTTCGGTTCGCACGGCTATTGCTGCAGAATTAAGCATACGTTGATTTGTATCGACCGCTTCGGCACTCGCATAAGAAGCCAGTACAAAACTAAAGCCGTACAAACAGAAAAAAAACGGAATGTTAAAGCGTGCCAAATTTTTCATTTACTTGAATACCAATCTTTTTGAGAAAAGGCGTAGGTAGAACGCCACCAGCACATACAATCACAATATCGTTGTCAAAAGTCTCCTGCCCCTTACTGGTTTGCAAAATAACCGTATCGGGCTTAATTTCGAGCACTTGTGATTGCAGCAATACGGTTATATCACCAGTATTGTCGGCAGCAGCGATCGCATCTCTGTTTTTGGCTTTAGCTCTGGAAAAGCCGTCGCCGCGGTAAGACAAAATTACGGTAGTATCCGGTTGTCCGGCAACGGCCAGAGCGGCTTCCAGTGCACTATCGCCACCGCCAACAACAAGGACGCGGCAACCTTTATATTGTTCTGGCTCAACCAGACGATAGACAACTTTGGATTGATCCTCGCCAGGAACCCCCAGCTTTCTGGGAGTCCCTCTTCGCCCCATCGTAAGCAATACCGTTGCCGCGGTTAATTGCTCACTTCCAGCATTTGATTCCGTGCCGACAGTAAAGCCAGCGTCAGTTTTTCTAACATCAATGACCCGTTGTCCTGTATTAATCTCTAACTGTTGATCCTTAACAACAGCCTGCCAAAATTCTACCAACGCTTCTTTACTCGCTTCACGAAAACGAAACTTACCGACCAATGGCAATACCGCTGGAGCAGTCATCACGACTTTACCGCGAGGATAATGCGCCACCGTGCCACCAATAGTGTCTTGCTCAAGCACCAAATAACGCATGTTCTTTTGTTTCGCCGCCAATGCTGCAGATAAACCGGCCGGCCCAGCACCAATAATCAGCAAATCGAAATCACATTTTCCCAGTATTTTTTTTGCGCGCCTAAAGGCTGCATTTGCGGCTTGCTGGCCTTGGGCAATAGCATTCTTAATGAGACCCATTCCGCCCAGTTCACCTGCAATAAAAATTCCCGGAACTGATGTTTCAAAATCTTCAGACACAGCAGGGATTTCCACTCCACGCCGCTCACTGCCAAACACCAATGATATAGCGTCAGCAGGACACGCCTCTTTACACGCGCCATGCCCTATACACGAAGAAGGACTGACCAGTTGAGCCTTGCGATTTACCAACCCTAAAATATCACCTTCCGGACAAGCGCTAACGCAACTACCACAACCGAGGCACAACGCTGGATCAATAACAGGGTGCAGAGACGCAGGCTCTGTCAACCCACTCACTTTTGCCTCCTCCCATCGTTCTAATGCTCTGCGGGTATTACGCCGTTGACGCCACAAGATAACGACTACCGTTAAACTGACGGGCAATCCAAAAATTAGGGCATACGTTAAAAAAACACTCACTTATTGACACCTGATTCATCTCAACCTTAAGACTGTTTTATTCAATATTGGAACCGTCTCACAGATTAAAGCAATTTCATATATTCCCACACAAGCCTTAAGGTTTTATTAATAAAAATGTGGCACATTTCAAACTCTGTCACCTTTAGGTCCAACTGTAAGGTGCTTAGACCCGACAAATCGAAAGAAAAATTGCATTAAACGATGATGATCAAGCCGTTATTTAGTCTATGAATGCTCAAGCACCAATACATAAAAATATAAGCTTACGCTGGCTAGAACATACCAATAACTTTCTATTAGCGATTTGGACGACTGCCATTGCAGTCAGTTTGGTTTTCGGCTGGCTATACAGAGACGAAGGCTACCTCAGCGCTGATAGCGGTCTTGGTTACTGGCTGGGAATTATTGGCTGTTCACTCATGCTTTTATTGCTCACTTATAGCCTGCGAAAACGCTTTCGCTTTATGCGTAAAGTCCTACCCATTAAGTTATGGTTTCAACTACATATGACCCTCGGGGTTGTTGGACCCTTATGTATAATTTTCCACAGTAATTTTCATCTTGGCTCTTTCAATAGCATTGTTGCTTTAGTTTGTATGCTTCTGGTTGCAGGTAGCGGGCTAATTGGACGATATATTTATAACCGCTTGCATTTCGGACTGTACGGCGAACGTATCCGACTAAAACAGGCATTGGCGGATGTAAAAAGCATTTGTCATGAACTGTCCGCACTGGCAACAACCGAACGCCAAAAACAGTACTGTTCAAATATCTACCTGGAAATTGAGAATCTTGCTGAATTACAGGAAACGAAAGGGGGGTTAGGCTTTAGCGATCGCCGTAAGTTTTCGCGTCGCATCAACAAAAAGCTGAACGAACTTAACCGCATAATCGGGGCCGAATACAACAATAACAACGATACAAAAATAACCCAGGTTCGCCACACCCTGCACAGAGACTGCGAAGCCCTAAGCGCCATTTTACAGAAACTACCCGGCCTTAGGTTTTTTGAAAAAATGTTTTCACTCTGGCACATAGTACATATACCCATTTTTATATTAATGATTGGGTCTGCCATCGTGCACATTCTCGTCGTTCACATGTACTAGTCATCAGGTCGCCGCCATGGAGAAGATAAAAAGAGTCTGGTTACTACTAATTATTATTTGCGGATACTTTGCGCCCGTGCTCGCGGATGAGCTGACGCTCAAGCAAAGGGTTCTAATGCCAGGCCCCGTCATTTCC
>JBNKHI010000084.1:0-10260 GCA_050290265.1 Cellvibrionaceae bacterium | reverse complement strand
GTCGTGCGACCTTCGTACGTTCTTGGTGGCCGCGCTATGGAGATTGTTTTTAAAGAAGAAGAGCTGCGTCGTTATATGCGCGAAGCGGTGAAGGTATCCGATGACGCGCCCGTACTGCTGGATCACTTTTTGAATGCTGCAGTAGAAGTGGATATTGACGCGGTTAGTGATGGCCAAAATGTTGTCATTGGTGCAATTATGCAGCACATCGAACAATGTGGTGTGCATTCTGGTGATTCTGCTTGTTCGTTGCCGCCTTACTCCTTACCGCAAGATGTGCAAAATTTAATGCGCGATCAAGTTAAGCGAATGGCGTTAGAGCTTGGTGTTGTTGGTTTAATGAACGTGCAGTTAGCTTATCAGGACGAAGAGATTTACGTTATTGAGGTAAATCCTCGCGCATCGCGAACTGTTCCATTTGTGTCGAAATGTATTGGTAAATCGCTGGCGAAAATAGCAGCGCGCTGTCAAGCAGGCCAAACCCTTGAGTCACAAGGATTTACCACCGAAATTGTGCCCAACTATTACAGTGTCAAAGAAGCCGTTTTCCCGTTTAACAAATTTCCTGCTGTTGATCCGATTCTTGGTCCGGAGATGAAGTCTACAGGTGAGGTGATGGGTATAGGTGATACGTTCGCAGAAGCGTTTGCAAAAGCACAGCGCGGAGCTGGAGATGGTATCCCAACTGGCGGAACAGCTTTCATCAGTGTGCGTGATTTTGACAAGCCAAGTATTGCCGCCGTAGCGAAGAACTTAGTGGAGCTGGGCTTTAAGCTGTTAGCTACAGAAGGTACGTTTAAAGTAATTTCTGAGGCGGGCCTAGAAGTGAAAAAGGTGAATAAAATTCAGGAAGGTCGTCCTTCTATTCTCGACAGTATTGAGAATGAAGAAGTCGATTTAATTTTGAATACTACAGAAGGTAAAAAGGCCACACAGGACTCTTCCTACATTCGTCGTGGTGCAGAAGCGCATTCTATTTATTACACAACGACTTTAGCAGGCGGCGAAGCCGTGTGTATGGCACTGCGCTCTGGGCAGCAGACAGAAGTTCGTCGTCTGCAAGATCTGCATAGCCGTCTCTAAACACATTTAAGGTTAGGGCTTGTTGCCTTAACCGTAAGGGGAAGACTCGTGATTAAAGTTCCAATGACACTTGAAGGCGCGGAAGCACTTCGTAAAGAGTTAGAGCAACTAAAGAAAGTTGAGCGTCCACGCATCGTACAGTCTATTGCCGAGGCGCGTGAACATGGTGATTTAAAGGAAAATGCCGAGTATCACGCTGCCCGCGAGCAGCAGAGTTTTTGTGAAGGTCGTATCCAGGAGATCGAAGGCAAGCTTTCTCATTCTCAAGTTATTGATATCACAAAAATTCCTGTCAGTGATAAGGTTATTTTTGGCACTACCGTTGACATTTTGAATCTGGAAACAGAGGAAATGGTTACCTATAAAATAGTCGGAGATGACGAGGCTGATGTTAAGCTAAATAAAATCTCCGTGAATTCGCCTATTGCGCGTGCATTAATTGCAAAGGAAGTGGGTGAGGTCGTGGTAGTGAAGACCCCGGCGGGTGAAGTTGAGTATGAAATCGATGACGTAAGGCATATTTAAAGCCTTTGTGAATAAACGGCCTTGAATAGGCCGTTTTTTTAGACTCAGTTTGTTCGTCGTTAATCAATGGGATTTTTGTTTTCTGTATTTTGAAGTTCATTCATTCTGCCAATCTTCGTGACTTCTTCTTTAAAACTTTTTCTGTAGACTGCTATTTCCTCTTCGGTAAGCCAGTGTTCACTGTAACTGCGGGTTTGTTCGAGGATTGCAGGCTTAATGTCGTTGATTTGCTTAATCACTTGCTGGCCCCACGCGGTTTTTTCACACGCGACGTAAATGGGTTCGTAAGCAGGGACGTCGGTTAGTCGAATTTTCTTGAGTCCGTTTTTACGCCCCAGTTTCTGTAACTGATAGTTTAAAATCCATGGTGTTTCGAGGATAAAATCCACTCGATGAGCAAGCAGCATTTTGGGTAGAGAGTCTTGTGACCAGTAGCTTGGTTGGGGTGTCAGGTTTTGCCAGTACTTGTTCAATAAGGTATCCCTTGCTGGGCCAAAGCTATGGCCAGCAACGTAACCAAAAACAGGTTTGTTTTTAGTCTGAAGAAATTTCTCGAGAGCAATTTCTTCACCTTGCCAGGTTTTTTGTTTATCGAACGGGGTACTTAAATTGTTGTTAACGTATATGGCGTAAGATGGCATTAATGCAATAGTGTTACTAAATACCATGAAGTTTTGGCGTTCTAGTGTTTTGTGTAAGAGTGAGCAGGTTTTACGATGTTGTTTATACTCGTGCACCATCCTAGGGTAGTTAATATGCATTGAGATATGTTGATAATCGGGTAAAAGTTGCTGTAGCTTTCGTAGAATTAGGTCACCAGTTCCTTGCTCCTTGTTTGTTCCTTTTATTACATAAAAGGGTTCTACCGGCTGCTTTGCCCAATGTATTGTGGATTCTTCGGCGAAAGAGGGGGGGGATAAACCGCCAGACATAACCAGAAAGAATATGAGTAAGTATCGTTGATAATACCGCATAAACCACTCTCAATATTTTAAACGTATTGCAGCTTAAGTACTGCGCCTGTTCTTTGGGAATAGTAGCCTAACTGGTCGTTTGCTTCAGCAGTATAGTCGACACGCTGTAGGTTGGGGCTTAACCTAAAAATTATACCGCAGCACCACGTATCAATTTGGGAGAATTATGCCCAGCCAGTTGGGTGGGCGCTGGCCGACTATTCATCGGAATGAGGGTTTAGCGGGTTAAGTTAGATAGTTTTAGATTTGGCTTATCTGCTTTGCGAAAGATTAATGCAATTTTTCCGATTTCTTGAATAAGTAAGCATGGGGCCTGGGTGCAAAGCTCAGTGATAACCTGTTTTCGAACATCTCGATCGGCTATAGCGAGTTTAACCTTTAATAACTCATGATCATTTAGTGCCCGGTTTATTTCTTCCAGTACACTTTCGCTCAAGCCGTTGCCGGCAATAGTGACGACAGGTTTTAAATTGTGTCCAAGAGTTCGGAAGTGTTTTCGTTGTTCGGTGGTTATCTTCATGAGGTTGGGGCTACTATATTAGGCGATTAAATGTGTGTGTTCGTACATTGTACCTCTCTTCAATATTAGAGACTAGCGTGCTGAGCTTTGCCGGCGTCGGTTCGGACACGTTTCTAGACTGGTCCTTGTCAGGGAGTGGTTTTGAATAAACGCTTAATTGCTGAAACCGTCATTGGAAAGGGGGGGGGAGTGCCCTGTACTGCGTTTTCAAGGCACTGTGTTGGGATAAATCTCATCCGTCGCGTGTGTGAAAGAGTCGTTATTCGTCCTCTTGACGGCGGTAGTTCCTTTCGCCATCACAGTCTCCCTTTAGAAACCCCTTTTTTCCTTTGTAAGGGTGTTCCCCTTCTTGCCGGGCTTTGCGCATTTCTTTTTTGACGGCAGTTCTCAACAGTGAGCGCTCTTCTTCTGTCAGTAAGTTATCCATCTTGGCATTAAAGGCTTCATGTGTCGCCTTGCGCTCCTCACGCAGTGCGTTGAATTTCTCGGCGAGAGCTTTGCGTTCTGCGGCTTGTTCCTTGAAAAGGGTTTTTAATTGCTCTTCGCGGTTAGCGTCCAGCTGTAAAGTTTGGGTAGCGATGCTTTCAATATCAATAGCATTAACGTCTGGGCCTCTGCCTGGTCCTGGACCCCAGCTAAATGCCGGAACTGAAAACGAAATAAGTAAAGCGCTAATCAGTAGTGGGCGATATGTCATGATGATCTCCTGATGTATTGGGTAGTTATTGAGTCCGCTATCGGTTTGTAAGCAACATTTGCGGCCAACTCAGGATTCAGTATCGGTGACAACTGCGTAAACAATATGCAAGGAAAGTGGAAGTAATGAATTATGGTTAAATCATTTGTCGTATTTGAGTGCTAGGCACCAGGTTCGAATTTGTAACCCAAGCCATAGACCGAATGGATAAACTCCTGACCATTTCCTTGTTCTGTGAGTTTTTTACGTAGTTTCTTAATGTGACTATCAATAGTACGCTCGCTAACGACTCTGTAGTCGCTATATATTTTGTCCATGATCTGGTTACGCGAAAATATTCTACCTGGTTCTTTGTAGAGTAAGTAGAAGAGTGCGAATTCTACAGCCGTGAGTTGGCAGTCCTCGTTGGCTATTTTGACTTGGTGGTTATCGGGTATAACTTTGAGTGAATATTGTTTGTCGAGCTCTTCTGTTGTGTTGCAGCGGCGCAGAATGGCTTTGACGCGAGCAACTAATTCACGAGGGCTATAGGGTTTGCATAGGTAATCATCGGCGCCGAGTTCAAGGCCTAATAGTCGGTCGATCTCTTCTGTTTTTGCAGTAGTAATAATGATCGGTGTGGTCCTGTGCGCACGCACCTCTTTGCAAATATCTAAACCATTTTTGCCTGGTAACATTAAGTCTAAAACGATGAGGTCAGGGTCAAAATCTTGAATAGCAGATATGGCCTTGTTGCCGTCATGGACTTGTAAGGTAATAAAGTTGGCGGCATTCATATAATCCGCGATAAGACCGGAAAGTTCTTGTTCATCTTCGACAATTAATATTTTTGCATTCATGGCAGTATCGACTTTTAGTCTTGTAGTGGAAGAGTTAATGTAATTTTTAAGCCGCCCAAGGCTGATTTTTCAGCCAATATTTTACCGTTGTGGGCTTCGACAATATTTTTGCATATCGCTAACCCAAGGCCTGCACCTCCGCTTTGTCGGTTGCGCGACGCTTCAACACGGTACAAGCGATCAAAAAGTTTAGGCAAGTGTTCATTGCTAACCCCCGGTGCGGTATCTTCTATTATCACTTGCAGTGCTTTGTTCAGCGTAATGTTGACCAATACTCTACCGGGGCTGTCGGTGTAGTTCAGGCTGTTGTGCAAAAGGTTCTGAAACAATTGCTGCAGGCGGGCTTCATCGCCAAAGAAAACGTGCTCAGGTTTTATGTCTAAGTGATGCTGCAGCTCGATACCTGCTTGTTGAAAAGAAGGTTCCAAGCTGTCGAATAGCGAATTAAAGAAATCTCGTAGGTTGATGGCTTCCTGGCGGTAGTTCATGGCCCCTAGATCACTTAATGAAAGTTGATAGAGATCATCGATGAGATGAGAGAGTTCATCGACTTTTAATTGCAGCTTTCCAATATTGTCGGGTGTTGAAGGGCGGATACCATCTTGAATAGCTTCAATGTGAGCTTTAAGGACTGCCAGAGGGGTTCGCAGCTCATGGCTGATGTCAGCGACCCACTGCCGACGTGCGGTATCGTTGGCCTCTAGTGTTTTTGCCAAGGCGTTAAAGTGATTGGATAGCTGGCCTAGCTCGTCTTCTGAATCTACCGGAACCCGCTGTTGGTAGTCTCCAGCGCGCATCGCGCGAGTGGCTGCAGTCAGGCGGATTAATGGTCTCACTAAATGCCTTGCCAGTGGTAAGGCAATTATTAGTGTAATAGCCATGGCAACCAGTGCAATCATTAACGAATTGGTTAATTGTTGCTGGAGAAAAATTCGGTCAAATTTATAGGCTGCCATTTCGGGTGGTTTATAACTGATATACCCAATAACTTCTTCGTCCCTGTGTATCGGATAAAATTTGTTGCTGCTAATGTCGCTACGGCTACCCGCTATAAAGCGTTTGTTAGCATCCCAAAGTGACAACGATCGGTAATTAGTTTGTTGTGCAATGGGTAGGGGCGGCCTGGGGCGATAATATTGTTGCGTAGCTTTTGAATCCTGTTCCGGACGTTCCTGTTTACGCTCATGGATTTCATACAGTTTCTTGAAGCGCCGGTAGTTCGGTTCGCTGGACGTTCCGTTATCGGGGGGAATGAGTGCGTGTACCAGTAGTCGTCCCCAAAGTCGGGGTTTTCGTTGCAAGGGTTCCCATGAGTCGCTTTGTTCATAGATTTCTTCCGCAAGAAAAGCCAGTCGCTCCAGCTCTCGTTGTGTTCGCTCTGCTATGTGGTGTTGAAAGCTGTTTTTCAGACTAATGCGGTTACTGGTAAATACACCGACGACAACCAATACTATGACAAAGGTAAACGCGAGACAGAATTTAAAGGTAATAGACTTATAGAGTTTTAGAGCCATAGGTTTTGTCAGTGTGTGCTGTGTTTCGCCGAGCAGCGTTTTACTCACTATCTCGCCTGTATCCAGTAGTATTCTAAGGTGCTATTCGTTTGAATAGTGTGGTTTTCTACCGATTACCCAATTTTTCCTTAATTCACCCGTACGGTGTGCCGCCTTTCCGGTGTGTCTGCTTTAGTTTGAATGACAACTTAGAGGGTGAATAAGGTACAATGGTCGATCTATTTATCCAATTACTGCGTATTTCACAGGTGTGAATCATGGCCCGTTCCAAAAGTAGCCACCGTTGGCTGCAAGAGCATTTTAATGACCCTTATGTTAAGCAGTCACAAAAAGATGGGTATCGCTCGCGGGCCAGCTACAAGCTTATAGAGCTGGATGATAAGGATCGTCTAATTCAGCCGGCTTCTGTAGTGGTGGATTTGGGGGCAGCGCCAGGAGGGTGGTCTCAGGTCGTCGCGCAGCGAGTGGGCAAAAAAGGTTTTGTGTTGGCGTCTGATATTTTACCCATGGATGGCTTGGCTGATGTAGAGTTCGTCCAGGGCGATTTCACTGAAGAGTCGGTGTTGCAGCAGTTGCTTGAAAAGCTTGGCGAAAGACGTGCAGATCTTGTAATTTCAGATATGGCCCCCAACATGAGTGGGATGGTCGATATAGATCAGCCCAAATCAATGTATCTGGTCGAACTGGCGCTTGATATGGCGCAAATTGTATTGAAACCTGGTGGGGCTTTTGTTGCCAAAGTGTTTCAGGGCGAAGGGTTTGATGAGCTGCTCAAAGCAACTCGGGGGGCTTTCAGCAAAGTATTAACACGTAAGCCCGGCTCCTCAAGGCCGCGGTCTAGGGAAATGTACTTAGTGGCAAAAGGTTTTCGGGGCTAGGGTATGTGTCTGTAGTCGAAAATTGTGTCCTGTTACTAAGTAACGTTATAGCTTAAGGCTATACTGAGTATTAGTGTTGTGACCCTTGTGTCACGCTAGTTTTACACCGCATACTCAATTTTCATGTGTGGTGTTTTTGAATTTTAGAAGTCTATAGAGGGTAGGTCCTTGAACGATATGGTAAAAAACCTGATGTTATGGCTGGTAATCGCCGGAGTTCTACTGGTGGTTTTCCAGAATTTTAATAAGCCCACTGAGGCTAATGACATCACCTACTCTGAATTTGTGACAGAAGTTCAGGCAAATCAGGTTAAGTCTGTGACCATCGATGGTCTGGCGATCTATGGTGAGCGCGTCGATAGCCGGCCGTTCAAGACAGTTCGTCCGCAGCTGTTAGATGACAAGTTGATGGACGACCTGCTTAATCATCGGGTAGAAGTTAAAGGTCGTGAGCCTGAACAGCAAAGTCTGCTCACTCAGCTGTTGGTAGCCAGTTTCCCTATATTACTAATTATCGCCATCTTTATGTTCTTTATGCGCCAAATGCAAGGCGGTGCTGGCGGTCGTGGCGGTCCCATGAGCTTCGGTAAAAGCAAGGCGCGTTTACTGGGTGAGGATCAAATTAAGACGACCTTTGCTGACGTTGCCGGTGTGGATGAGGCCAAAGAAGATGTTCAGGAACTGGTAGAGTTTTTGCGCGACCCTTCACGCTTTCAGCGTCTGGGTGGGCAGATCCCCCGTGGTGTGTTGATGGCTGGTCCTCCGGGTACCGGTAAGACGCTGTTGGCAAAAGCCATTGCCGGGGAAGCTAAAGTGCCGTTTTTCTCTATTTCCGGCTCCGATTTCGTCGAGATGTTTGTTGGTGTTGGCGCGTCTCGTGTACGTGACATGTTTGAACAAGCGAAAAAGCAGGCGCCGTGTATTATCTTTATTGATGAGATTGATGCGGTCGGTCGGCACCGTGGTGGCGGTCATGGCGGTGGTCATGACGAGCGCGAACAGACATTGAACCAACTACTCGTGGAAATGGATGGCTTTGAAGGTAGTGAGGGCGTTATTGTCATTGCTGCAACTAACCGCCCAGACGTGCTGGATAAGGCTTTGTTGCGCCCCGGTCGTTTTGACCGTCAGGTGTTTGTTGGTTTGCCTGATATTCGTGGCCGTGAACAGATATTAAAAGTTCACATGCGCAAAGTGCCATTGGATGAAGATGTTAAAGCTTCGGTAATTGCGCGTGGTACCCCAGGTTTTTCGGGCGCAGATTTGGCTAACCTTGTGAACGAAGCGGCGTTGTTTGCTGCTCGTGGCAACCGTCGTATCGTGACGATGGAAGAGTTCGAAAAAGCGCGCGATAAGATTTTAATGGGCGCCGAACGCAAGACCATGGTCATGAGCGAGAAAGAGAAAGAAAACACCGCTTACCATGAGGCTGGTCACGCCATTATTGGGCGTTTAGTACCTGAGCATGATCCGGTGCATAAAGTGACTATCATTCCACGTGGCAGGGCTTTAGGTGTTACTCAGTTCTTGCCTGAGAGTGATAAATACAGCCTCAGCAAACGCGCTATTGAGTCGCAGCTATGTTCCTTGTTTGGTGGTCGTTTGGCCGAGGAAATGACTTTAGGTTTTGAGGGTGTAACGACGGGCGCATCGAATGACATCGAGCGTGCGACTGAATTAGCTCGCAACATGGTGACTAAGTGGGGGCTTTCAGAAAAGCTGGGGCCATTGCATTATGGAGAGGATGATAGGGCCATGCCCGGTGCCGGCGGCGCGCCTAATTATTCGGGTGCAACATCAAAAACAATTGATGAGGAAGTGCGTCGTATAGTTGATGATTGTTATTCGCGTGCTAAGGCGTTGCTTGAAGAAAATCGCGACATCTTGGAAGCCATGAAAGATGCGCTCATGGAATATGAAACTATTGATGCCGAGCAAGTTGATGATTTGATGTCGCGGCGTAAAGTGCGCCCACCAAAAGATTGGCATGATACGGATTTAGGTGGAACACCTAAGGGCGGCAGTACTGCGAGTGCGGATTCAGAAAAGCCCGCTCAAGGAACTGGTCCAATTGGTGGCCCTGCCAAAGATCATTAACCCTTAATAGGGTTTAAAATATACGCTGTAGCATTGAGACCGGTGCTGCAGCGTTTTTGTTTCTACCTTCCTGATAAGACCGAAATACATGAGTTTGGACTGTGCTGGCAAACAGCTGGATTTAACACGCCCCATTGTGATGGGTATTCTTAATACGACACCTGATTCCTTTTCTGATGGTGGCAGCTATTACGCCAATGGTCGGGTTAGTTTGTCGTTGGTGCTTGCTCGCGCTGAAAAAATGCTGGAAGAAGGTGCTGAAATCCTCGACGTCGGTGGCGAGTCTACCCGCCCAGGTGCTGCTGTTGTTACCGAAAGCGAAGAATTTGAGCGCGTTGTTCCTGTGGTTGAAGCGTTGTGCCGAGAATTTGATGCTCTTGTATCGGTAGATACCAGTACGCCATCGGTAATATCGGCCGCGGCGGCAGCTGGTGCGGGAATTATTAATGATGTGCGTGCCTTGCAGCGTCCGGGCGCGGTTGAGGCGGCTGCCGCTACAGGGTTACCGGTTTGCCTCATGCATATGCAGGGTGCTCCGGATACTATGCAGCAGCGTCCAGTATATGCCAATGTCGTTGAAGAAGTTGCGACCTTTTTAAATGAGAGGGTTCGGGCATGTGCTGATGCGGGTATCCGCAAAGGTAACATCATTCTGGATCCCGGGTTTGGGTTTGGTAAAACTGTTGAGCACAACCTTGAGTTATTGCGTGGATTAGGTCAGCTGGTAGGCACAGGACATCCGTTGCTGGTTGGTTTTTCCAGAAAATCTATGATTGGCAAGATACTCGGACGAGACGTCGAAGAAAGGCTTGCGGGTAGTTTGGCGCTGGCGATAATGGCTGCTCAACGCGGCGCACATATTTTTCGGGTGCATGATGTCGCTGCTACGCGTGACATGTTGGACATGTATCATGCTGTAGAGAACGATTAAGTTAAGTAACCGCCTTGGGGGATTCATGGCTAGAGAATATTTCGGTACGGATGGCATTCGGGGACGTGTCGGCGACGGTGCTATAACCCCTGAGTTTATGTTGCGGTTGGGGTGGGCTGCGGGTCGTGTTCTTGGTAATGAGAATGGCGGTCACAACCTTATTTTGATCGGTAAAGACACGCGTATCTCTGGTTATATGTTT
>JBNKHI010000083.1:0-10402 GCA_050290265.1 Cellvibrionaceae bacterium | reverse complement strand
ACAGCCATCAACTCTTCATCAAACTCATCGAACAAACGCATCGCGCCATCTTTTGGCGCGGTGGTGCGTGCACGCACTTTTTTTATAGACTCATCAACAACACCAAAAATTTTGTTGAAGTCCATACCCATGTCTTCAAACATAATTATAGCAGCCGCACGGCCAGCACCAACAACACCACCCGCTGGCGGCATAGATGGGCCAACCAAATACAAACCATCCACACCCGGCACGCGAAATTGCCCAAGATCTGCCGTTGGACGACTACCCACGCTTTGATAGAAATACGGTGCAACACCATGCACATCACCTTTCACCATAGAATTAGGTGAATTACGTTCAAGGTCTAACGGTGTGTAAAACTTGTGCGCAATAATGTTTTCGCTATTGAGATTTGAAACAAATATCGACTGCTGCTCCTGCCGTAATTGTCCATATTCTTCACGCAATTCATCCCAACGCGAATTACCCCCTTCAACCAAATCATAAGGTGCAAAACCGGTACTATGCCACATACCTGCACCTGCTGGTACACGACTAGGATCAGATTTGGACTCATCATTACCAGCAGAGAACATTTTCTTTATCAGTTCCCCACGTTTGAGGGCATCAAAATCCTGCTGCATTTCGGCCATTGATTCATGCTGGCATAAGGTCAGCATGATGGCTTGTTCAACGTCTAGATTGTCGGTACGGAATTGAATCGGTTGACGCAGATCGTAATGTGATACAAACAAACTGAAGGCTGCTAAAGAAGCTCGTTCTGCACGCTTCAATACAGGTTCAGCCACACCACCAACAAACTGACGCAATTTGTGCGGATGCATGGAACCAACCACCGCATCTTGCGCAAGAATTTTTTCACCGTCAGCCATCTCAACACCCGTCGCTCGACCACCGGTAACAAGAATACGTTTAACTTCCGCGTTGTAACGTATCTCACCGCCATTAGCTTCAATGCTACGCACCATGGCTTCTGACAATTTGCCACTGCCACCATAAGGTTGGGACACGCCATAGGTATGCATCAGTGCAGTGAACATGATAGTTCCCATACCCGTACCTAACTCGTCCGGCAGTTGTAGATTTTCAGACACGGCACGAGCTATATGCATCTGCACTTTTTCGCTTTCAAACCATTCGCAAATAATATCCAAACTACTACGCTGCATCAGATCAAGAACAACACGCCCCTGTTCATTTCCGTCAAGCATTGCCACCATTTGGCCCAGAGGCGGCTGTGGCTTGTACATGCCAGGCATTATCATCGGTAACAGACTCTGACCTAGCGTCACAAACCGGCGATAAGATTCTGCATCTTTCTGCGAAAAACGGGAGATCCCCTCACAAGTTTTGTCCAAATCCTTGTAAGTCATCAGTGCTGACTGATCACTAAAAATGGTTGCATGGGGCACGTCAGAATATTTGTACTTCATACCGTGTTTGCTAAATAAATCCAACTCATCACTGGTAATCAATGGGTTCGCCTGGATCATGATGTGAACACTGGAATGCAGATCGTGCCAGTATCCCGGCGTTAAAATCTGTTGCGTAGCAACACCACCACCAGCATAACTATGGCGTTCCAACAACAATACTTTTTTACCCGCTTTAGCCAAATATCCGCCAACCGTGAGACTATTGTGCCCAGCGCCCATAATCACTACATCGTAATTACTCATAACTTTAATCCTGTATCTCTTATTATGGGTGTATCTCAGGCAACGGCTCACCGTTAATTTCAACCGCTGTCGCTTCGGTCAACACAAAAACAATACGGCAAATTTCTGTCTCACTGGGATTACGCCATAGGTGCACAGTACCTCGCTGCACAACAATATCACCTGGGCCTAATAAAACCTTGTTGCCGCAGTCCAGCTCTAACTCTAAATCCCCGCTTAAAACAATACCGTAATCTAAACTATTAGTACGATGCATTGGCGAAGATCTGCCAGGCAGCATATCAACTACACGAATGACAGAACCACCCTTTAACGTTAAACCCGCTTCCCTATCACGACCGTCAACAGGATCATTATTCTCTACAGGTAAATCTGGTGCAGTCCAGACCAAAGAGAACTCTGCATCACCAGAAGGAATCGGCTGTGTTTCATACTGCTGATCACTAGTAAATATAGAGTTTCCCTTAGCGTCATGCCCTGTTACAACGCGTCGATAAGGTGGTAATTTTTTCATTGGCATTCTCTTCAGCAATCATTAATGCATAGTTAAAATAAAAAAGAGTAAACGGCGCAAGAAGTCAGTACAAATCTATATTGCTGATAAACACTATAGCTCTGGTAAATTCTTCAGCCCCGCACAACTCACCTATGGTATTAATCTATGTTTTTAAGAACGTTCATCACCATATCAGCCACAGTGCAATCATGAGAAAAGCCAGCATGATCAGCGGCTGGCGTAACTAACGGTGGGTATGTACCAAAATGCTTTTCCAAATCGGTATCAGGCGCGTAGCTGACCAGATCTGCAGTCACACCACACTGGCGCGCTATCTCCTCACACATATCACTCATAGTGCAACGCAACGCGGGTAAGGTTACAGCGCGTGATGCCGGCATTAATTGACTATCAAGAGTCGCAGCATGGAGCAAATTCGCCACACATTGCTCTAAGGACATAATCCAGAATGTTGCAGAAGCAGAAATGGGACAAACAAATGTTTCACCTTTTCTTAACGCATGAAACACGTTGCTCAGAAACGCAGACTTCAGACCACTGGACGCCAACGGCCGCGCAACAACTCCCGGCAAGCGCACCGACACCGCATCAACGATATTCCGACGGCTCATATCAGCTAAAGCCAACTCACCCATAGCTTTGTGGGCACCATAAATCATAGCAGGAGCAATAGGTGTGGTATCGTCAACCAACGCTGGAAAATCATTGCCAAGTACTGCAATAGTACTGGTAAAGACGACACGAGGCAGGGTATCCCTATCTAATGCGGCAACTTCTTCGATCAACGATAATGTAGAAATCAAATTCACCGACTTGGACAACGCTGGATTCGCTTCCGAAGCCCCTCCTGGCAAAGAAGCCAAGTGGTATAAGATATCAACACCACCAACCAACAAATTTTCGCGAACAACAGAATCCTGCAAATCACCCTCGACATAGCGTACCTTTTTAATGGCAGTATTCTCTCGCTGTGCCAGTGGCCGAACATTTGCAAACTTAGTATCCGTGAGAGTTAACGCCAATTTTTCATATTTCTCATACAACTGCTCAGCGAGTCGTGAGCCAACAAAACCGCCTGCACCGGTTATCACTATTTTCATCGCAGCAATCTACTCCTACTGATTAATTTATTACGATGCTAACAGCAGAAAGGATTGAAGGCGCCGCTTTCACTATCGCTTTTTTGGATAGATCAATTCCAAATAATAGATAGCCATTTTATTGACCCTGTTTCCATGTCTGTGCAAAGCTGTGGAAACATATTATGTGTTAAATCTACTCACCTGCAACTGCTATGGGAGCTTTGTCTAAATGATTTATGAAATAGCCGAAATTGATGTTATTCCAGGAAAAGAAGCCGATTTTCAACAAGCGGTTGCAACAGCTGTTGAGCAATTTAAAAGCGCTGAGGGCTGTCATGGATTACGACTGAAAAAGAGCATTGAGAACCCAAGCCAATTTCGTCTTATTGTCACCTGGGAAACTGTTGATGACCATATGATTACCTTTAGAAACTCGGAAGGCTTTCAAATTTGGCGAGGACTGGTAGGAGAGTACTTTTCGTCTCCGCCACGCGTACAGCACTTTGAAAAAGTAATCACAGGTTTTTAACAAGATAGCTAATTACTTACATTAAAATTTCAATAAACTTGAGGGTTTATCCATATGGCAGTCTGGTTAAAAAAAGGCGCTACAACAGACATAAAAGCAGAAGCCGATCGTAAAGTGAGAGAGATTGTCGAAGCAACTTTAGCTGACATTGATCAGTATGGTGATGCAGCTATACGCGATCTTTCAAATAAGTTCGATAATTGGGATCGCGAAGATTACCGATTAACAACCAGCGAAATTCAAGCGTGTATTGATACGTTGTCTTCACAAGATTTAAAAGACATTGAATTTGCCCAAACGCAAGTACGCAACTTTGCCAAAATTCAACGTGCGTCAATGACAGATATTGAAGTAGAAACCTTGCCAGGTGTTATTCTTGGTCATAAAAATCTGCCGCTAAATTCTGCTGGTTGTTACGTACCCGGCGGCAAGTATCCATTGTTAGCATCAGCGCATATGTCGGTGATTACTGCGAAGGTCGCCGGTGTTCCTAGAGTCATCACTTGCGCACCACCGTTTCAAGGTAAACCTGCACCGGCGATAGTTGCTGCGCAAGCGTTAGCTGGCGCCGATACAATTTATGCCTTAGGCGGTATTCAAGCCGTCGGTGCAATGGCACTTGGTACAGAAACGATTGACCCCGTAGATATTTTAGTGGGCCCAGGTAATGCTTTTGTTGCTGAAGCCAAACGTCAACTCTATGGTCGCGTGGGTATTGATTTATTTGCTGGCCCCACCGAAACATTAATTATCGCTGACGAAAGTGTAGACGCGGAGCTCTGCGCAACAGATATTCTCGGCCAAGTAGAACACGGCCCAGACAGTCCGGGAATTTTATTAACTAACTCTGAAAAACTTGCTCGCGAAACGATGCAAGAAATAGAACGTCTTCTCCTAACTTTGCCAACTGCAGATTATGCACGCAAAGCTTGGGACAACTTTGGCGAAGTCATCATTGCCGAAAGCCATGAAGAAATGGTTAAGATCGCTGACGATATTGCCTCTGAACATGTCCAGGTTATGACCGAAGATCCAGACTATTTCCTAGACAATATGACAAACTACGGCGCGTTATTTTTAGGCCCACGTACAAACGTTGCCTTTGGCGATAAAGCCATTGGTACAAACCATACCCTACCCACAAAAAAGGCAGCACGTTACACCGGCGGACTGTGGGTTGGTAAATTTCTGAAGACCTGCACCTATCAGAAAATTGTTACTGATGAAGCCTCAGCGCTAGTCGGCGAATACTGCTCGCGCTTGTGCGGACTGGAGGGTTTTGCCGGACACGGTGAACAAGCCAATATCCGTGTGCGCCGTTATGGTAACCGCGACGTTCCTTATGCAGGCACAGCGACACCCACGGAGGCCACCAAAGCCAATGGTTGATTTACCGAAAACACCTAGCCTACGTTTGGATGGTCGTCGCGCACTAGTCACCGGGGCAGGTAGAGGGATCGGTTTAGGCGCCGCGGCAGCATTAGCCGACGCCGGTGCTGATGTTACACTGGTTGCCCGTAGTGGCGACGAGGTAGAAGCAGTGGCCGAGTCTATTCGCAATGCTGGCGGAAAAGCCAGTGCAGCTACCTTGGATGTGAGCAAGCTCGCCGAAGTTAATACTTTTTTTGCCGAGCAACCGGCATTTCATATTTTGCTCAACAATGCAGGCACTAACCGTCCAAAGCCGATTCAACAAATTACCGAAGACGATTACGACGCAGTATTGGATCTCAATCTTAAAAGCACAGTGTTTGTCACTCAGGCTGCCGTAGCGCGCATGATAGAAGAACAGGTCAAAGGCTCGATCATTCACATGAGTTCGCAAATGGGTCATGTAGGAGGCCTTGGGCGGACACTCTATTGCGCATCAAAATGGGGGCTTGAAGGTTTTAATAAGGCCTTGGCCCTAGACTTAGCAGTGCATGGTATTCGCAGCAACACACTGTGCCCCACGTTTATCGAAACACCGCTGACCAAACCCTTTTTTGAAGACAAGGCCTTTCTCGATAACGTCCTAAGCAATATAAAACTTGGACGTTTAGGGCGAGTCAGCGACCTTATGGGCCCTGTGGTATTTCTCGCATCAGACGCTTCAAGCTTAATGACTGGCAGCAGTTTGGTTATCGACGGTGGTTGGACCGCCGACTAGTCTTCCCATAATTCATATAATTTCAGGAGTACAGAATGTTTGAGCCCTTCCCCGGTAATTATATTTGGAACCTATCCGTCAATATTTGCATTATCGGCGGCGGTAATCATGGAGAAATTACTGAAGCCAATCGCCCCATTATTGAAGCGGCCAAAGCTGGTGCCGATGCCGGTACAGCAATGATGTTCGACAGTTGGATTCGCGTTGCGGACCAAGTTACCAAGAATGCAAAAAAAGACGAGCAAGCAGGATACTTACTCTCCGCCGGCACAAAATTTATGCGGGCAGCAAATTACTACCTTTGCGCCGAGCGTATGCAGTCACGGCATTACGCGCCGCGTTGGGCCGCCTATCAAAAAGGCTTGGATCTTTACCGTAAGGCTTGTGAACTGCTAGGCCGTCATGTGGATTTTGTCGACATTCCCTACGAAGGCAGCACTTATCCAGCTTTATTTTTACATGATGGATCAGGAGATCCGCGCCCGGCCGTTGTATCCTGTAACGGCCTTGACTCCATGAAAGAACATATAGATATGGCCTTTGGTGATGCATGGTTAAAGCGCGGTATCAACGTCTTATTCCTAGACCAACCAGGCACTGGCCAGGCTCTGCGTCAGCGCAATTTGACCGCCGTTTATGATACCGAGCGCTGGGCCACACCAGCATTGGAATACCTTCTTACACGCAACGATGTTATTCCAAATAAAATCGGCATATCTGGACTTTCGCTCGGTGGTTACTACGCACCCCGCGCGGCCGCTAATGAACCACGTTTTGCACTTTGCTGCGTATTAGGCGCAAACCATCAGTGGGGTGAACGCCAAAAAGAGCGCCTCGCTAACGAGGGTGAGAATCCCGTACCGCATTATTGGGATCACGTAATGTGGGTCTGGGGCAAAGACAATATGGACGATTTTATGGACTACATGCCGAATGTAACGCTGGATGAGCAAGTTGAAAAAATGAAGATGCCTTTCCTTGTCACTCACGGCGAAGGTGACCGGCAAATTCCATTGCACAATGCGCATCGTTCCTATGAACAAGCCGTTAATTCTGTAAAACGTGATCTAAGAATATTCACTCTAGATGAGGATTTCGAAACCGAACACTGTGGCGCGGACAACGGTACTATGGCTCGTGATTTCATCGCTGACTGGTGTGCAGAAACTTTCCGAGAGATAGATGAATGAGTGATAATCCAGTGTTTACTTTTCATCACGGGGGAGTCAATGTTCCTGACTTGGAAGAAGCTCTCGACTGGTACAACCGCGTTTTAGGGTTTGAAGAAGAATTTCGCTTCGAGATTCCCCCAGCAGAAGCCAAAGTCGCTATGGTCCGTAAAGGAGCACTACGCTTTGAAATATTCGCCACATCAAATGCCAAGCCATTACCAGACGAACGCCGGATGCCAATTACCGACTTACGAACCCATGGCAACAAGCACATTGCATTTCAAGTGAAAGACCTTGAAGCATTCTTACTAAGCATGGAAGAGCGCGGTGCCGATATCGCTTTCATTGTGCGCGAAGATTTTGGAAAAGGTTGCTTCATTCGCGATTGTGCTGGCAACCTAATCGAGTTTGTCGAAGAAAATCAAGCTTAAGCATGCTTGCCCCGATAACCCCAAGCCATGCTGGATAGCAGTTTGGGGTTATGGTAAACGTTACCACCTGAGTAGCCACGAACCAGGCTGATTAATACTGTGGTAAAACCACGCCATTTGCTTCGGCATTCGCTACTGGCGTGAGGGCAAGGTTTACTTTAAAGACCAGCGCCTGGATACATCGGTGAGCGAGTTCAATCGCTACCTCGATAAGAAACTGATCATCGGCACCCGTGATCTTGCTGACTTACGTATCGGCGGTACCTTCCAAATAAATGATGTTGACGCCTTTCTATTCGCACTCAACGAAGCATTTGGCATTAACGCCGTCGACAGTCCCAATGCGGTAATACTAACCCGGCGCTAGAAATCTGGCGCTAGCACCGCCGAGAATAAGCCGATGCAATACATCCTCTTTTGGACGCTTAGTTCAAATAAGCTTGCTTTATTGTAGGAGCCGCTCCCTTAGCTCAATTAACAAGTAGCCTCCAACGACCATTACCGTCGCAGTGATATATCAAATACCGAACCCACCACTGCATCCATACGACCAATACATTACGTCCAAAATACTCACTGTTAGCGATAGAACACAGCAGGGCAGGATTTGAGTAAAACACCCCTTAAAATACGTAACCATCAAGATAAAAGCAGATAACATCCAGTCAGCGCGATACAAAGGCCTTTAGTAGACACCTGTAATCGGCATCTGTCGTAATAGAAAGGTGTCGGCCTAAGCTTAAACGATAAGCAGCACTCAATGTTAAGAGCACTAAAGGTGCATCAGAGGTAATATGCACCATAGCGAACCTCTAGACACTACAAATATATTGCTACTTGAATATTTTCTGTATCAGATTAGTATCACAGGCTAGGCTTAATCATAAATTTTAATAAAAAGCTGCAAAATGCAGGATTGCTCTAAAAAGGTATAAATTTTGCTAATAAACGCCCTTAAGGAGTACGGTTCGGTTTCCCTTTGTTCGCACATAAAGTAGCGATGTTTTTAATTGCTCAATGTGTCACTAGAATCCTAACCATTCTTGTTTAACCAAACGGTAGACAACTATGACAGCGGTAGCAACGCAGAAGCAATTTGACGCGTGGTCGGACAAGGTCCAGGGGATTTATTGCCCTATGGAAATTCGGACACAGCTGAAACAGCCTTTCCAATGTGATGTTGTGAGCAAAGACTTACGCAAAACCTGTATAAGCTGTATTGGCAGCGGCCAGGTTGATGTGTATCGGCGCAAATTTCATATCAGCCAAATTGCAGACGCAAACTATTTAGTTAAGTTTCAATTGCATGGGGAAGGTTTAGTCAAACAACTAAATCGCACAGCGCACCTTAAACCCGGCGACTTTGTTATCTGTAACACTGCGGAACCATACGAATTACATTTTCAAGATACCTACCGGCAAGCAGTGTTAGCAATACCGGACACAACCATGCAAGAGCTGTATAGCGACATAGACAGCTTTGTTGGGCTTAGAATGGACAGTGCGATTGCACCTCACAGTTTACTCAGTCACTTCGTTCAAGATTTAATAAGACAATCCGATAAGCTGGACTTAAATATTCTGCAACGCTTGGAAGCAAATATTTTAGACCTGTTGGCGACCTCTTTGTATGCGGAGGCAAAAGAGAAAAAACATATCTACCACCAGCATGCGTCCACGCATCAGTTACTCTCTATAAAAAGACTTATTAATTTGAATTTAAGTAACCCTCATCTCTCACCGGATTACATTGCTGAACAAAGCCATATCAGCAAGCGTTACTTACATATGTTATTTAAACCTGAAGGGATTTCTGTTTCTCGCTACATTCAGAAACAGCGACTAGAAGCATGCAGAGATGCCTTATCATCGGAAAAATTTCGCCACATGTCGATGACCGATATTGCACTGGAATGGGGGTTTTCCGACGCTTCACATTTTCATCGCTGCTTCAAAGCGGAATACGAAATAACACCACGCCAATACCGCCTTTCTTCTTTGGGATAAATTCCCGCAACAAACCACTTTGAGCATTGGCGTTTACGTCGAAGCTCAGTCTGCAAGCTGAAAACCTGAATGCTGAAACAAAAAAAGCCCGGTGAATAATCACCGGGCAAACATAAGAGAGCTAATGAAAGTCATGTTCCCTCAGCACAGTATCGAGGGTATGACGGGTGCTGATGTGCACCAACAAAATCAACAAGAATAAATTATTGATTTTGCGAGAGACCCGAAAATTATATTTTCGAGCCCCTCACTCTGAACAATTCATTACTGAACAATTCAGAGCTATCTCAGAAATCAATCACCAAAGTTATAAGTGACTGTTACACCGGCCCAGCGTGGCGGCGCATAAACTTCTTCGGAGAGACCCAGCAATCCCAGGTCAAGATTGTAAAGACGGTAGACCTCATCTCCCGCATTTTTCACCCAACCAGTCACTTTCCATTGATCATCCGATGTGGTGTAAGACACACTTGCGTTCCACAACAAATAGGAATCTTCGAAAGAAATCGCCGAATTAGTGGCTTCGATGTACTGATCATCATTCCACACACCATCAACTTGTACCGCCAATTGACCTGTCGGCACATCCCACTCGTAGCGAATCAATGAGTTAATACTCCATCTGGGAGCATTCGGGAATTCAGTTTTTACTGTGCCACCAAAAACATCCGGTACAGCATCAACTTCAGAATCCAAAAAGGATACACCCACCAAAATATCCAATCCTTCGGCTGGTGTTAATGTTAACTCAAGCTCACCACCATGAGCAGTCGCATCAGAGTTAGCAATCTGCGGTGTCAGGTTTAACAGAGAAAACGCTTGATAGTCGTTGT
>JBNKHI010000082.1:0-10426 GCA_050290265.1 Cellvibrionaceae bacterium | reverse complement strand
AGCACCCATCCTTTTCTTTCATGGAAAACTTCATTTGCACGCCAGCCAAGGAAAACTTGTTTTCTTGGGTGGCTTTATCGAACTTAACCGCCTTAGCTCTTCCGTGCGTGTTCAGCACCCTCTCTAATAAATGGACGGGAACATCTTCAGGCTCCATTGGCGTGGCTTCGGTTGCTCCCGGCAAATCTTCGCCAAGATACGAGAGAATATGAAATTCATTATCTACGTGTACCTTCGAGCCTTGTGCTATCAGCTCACGTATAGGGGCATATATGTGCTGTTGTTCGCTTATTGTGTTGTGCCAAAATTCGCTTATTGTGCTTATTTTGGGGTGGGCCAAATCTCAAAGCCCTAAAAGCCCCCAGCCAGTTTTCCCAATTTGCACAGAAAGTAGCGCAAGGCGCTCTCGATACTGGGGGTGCGCAAACCCTCCGATAATGAATTGATCTGCGCCATGCTTTATAAAAATGGTCGGCTGCGTGGATATGTTACTGGCCCGGCTTTGTTTAATCGGTTGGGTCTGACTACCCAAGTGCCTCTACCCCTAGGAAAGTCGCCTCTTTAAAGCAGTGAGGGTCGACTTTGGCTAATTTATTGACTCTTTATAAGTCCCTTTGCTTGTAAATAAGGGGCTTATACTTCTATAATTCGCGCCCTCTGAAGCGTGGGCTCCCTCAAAGCCAGTCAGTAAAGTAAGATAGTAACGCGCTAGTTGGGTCTGTGTTTTGGGTCCGTAAGCCGGCCATCGCTGCAATTCGCGATAGTGCTGACGGGGGGAGTTGCTTTACGGTGTTTGCTTTTGTGTCAAGCCCAGCTTGAAGCCTCTTCGTATTGCCTGCTATAATCCGGCGCCTTGTTTTACATCTTGTTTGTTCGGTGCAACAGTCTTGTTGGCTATAAACATTGGTTGTAAAAGCGCAACACTGGTTTCGGGCCAGTGTTTTTGTTCCGTAATTGACCGTTTATGGGTTTTATTACAAGAACGCTGACATTTTTCCTGTGGGAGCTTATTTTGTCCCAGAGGTATTAAAGAAGCCCGATTGGGCTTTTTTTGTATCTGTCGTGTGTACGCTCTTTGAGCTGTCTTCGACAGTAGATCGCGGGATGCCGCGCAGAATTATTAAGATGGGCAATGCGCCCATTTTTTTTACCGGTTTGGGTAGAAGGTATTTTATATGGCTTCCAAGCAAGAGCAGCTTAAAGCTTTGATTGTGCCAGTGGTAGAAGGTCTGGGTTATCTTTTTTGGGGCCTGGACTATTTGTCGCAAGGGCGTCATACAACGCTGCGCTTGTATATCGACAAAGAAGACGGCATCGCATTGGAAGATTGCGAGATAGTGAGTCGACAGATAAGTGGTGTTTTGGATGTCGAGGATCCCATTCCAGGAGAATATACGCTGGAAGTATCCTCTCCTGGCATGGATCGGCCGCTTTATACGTTGGCACATTTTGTCCGTTATATCGGTGAAGAAATTGCAGTGAAATTGCGCGTGCCCTTTGAAGGCAGGCGCAGATTTACTGGCATTTTAAATGGTGTCGAAGGTGAAGACATTTTGGTGGTGGTAGATGATCACGAATATCTACTGCCTTTAAGTTCTATTGATAAAGCCAACATAGTGCCCCGCTTTTAGGAAGCATTAGGGGCCGGATCAGTCGAGGCACAGGCATGAGTAAAGAAATATTGCTGGTTGCAGACGCCGTTTCAAATGAAAAGGGCGTAGACCGGGGCGTAATTTTTGAGGCGATTGAAATCGCTTTGGCAACTGCGACGAAAAAGCGCTACGACGAGGATGCGGATATTCGTGTCGTTATCGATCGTAAAACTGGTGACTATGAAACATTCCGTCGCTGGGAAGTTGTGGGTGACGATACGCTGGCAGTGTTGGGCACGGAGTTCACCACTGAAGAAGCTGCGGAAAAAGATCCTAACCTGAAGGTTGGTGATGTTTATGAAGAGCAAGTAGAAAATGTTGGTTTCGGCCGCATTGCTGCGCAAACTGCCAAGCAAGTTATTGTTCAGAAAGTTCGTGAAGCAGAACGTGCGAAAATTGTTGAAGAGTATCGTGATCGCTTGAAAGAGTTGATTAGCGGTACTGTAAAAAAAGTGACTCGAGACAACATTATTGTTGATCTTGGGAATAACGCAGAAGGTTTGTTGCCGCGTGAAGAGCTAGTCGGACGCGAAATTTTCCGTATGGGTGACCGCATTCGAGCGGTATTGCTGGATGTTCGACCAGACGTGCGTGGCCCGCAATTATTTCTTAGTCGCGCTTGCCCGGAAATGTTGGCCGAGCTATTTAAAATAGAAGTGCCAGAGATCGCTGAGCAGGTTATTGAGCTGAAAGCTGTGGCTCGTGATCCAGGTTCGCGTGCAAAAATTGCAGTGAAAACCAACGATGGTCGAATAGATCCTGTTGGCGCATGTGTGGGTATGCGTGGTGCACGTGTGCAGGCAGTATCCAACGAGCTGGGTAATGAACGAGTAGATATTATTCTTTGGGATGATAACCCTGCGCAATTTGTTATCAATGCTATGGCACCGGCGGAAATTGAATCCATTGTTGTTGACGAAGATGCCAACTCCATGGACGTTGCGGTTGCTGATGATAATTTAGCTCAAGCAATTGGACGTGGTGGTCAAAATGTTCGCCTTGCCTGTGAATTGTCAGGCTGGGATATCAACGTGATGAGCGTTGCTGAGTGGAACGAAAAACAGCAACAGGAATCGGGCAATTACATAGAAGTCTTTATGCGTGCTCTTGATATTGACGAAGATGTTGCTGAAGTGTTGGTGGATGAGGGCTTTACGTCATTGGAAGAAGTGGCTTATGTGCCATTGGAAGAAATGTTGTCCATTGACGGGTTTGACGAAGATATTGCTGAGGAGCTGCGTGCACGAGCTAAAGACGCATTATTAACGCAAGCGTTGGCCTCGGAAGAAGAGCTTGATACGGAGCCTGCAGAAGATCTGTTAACGATGGAAGGTATGGATCGTCACCTTGCATTCCTGCTTGCCAGTCGTGGTGTGATTACCATGGATGATTTGGCAGAGCAGTCTGTAGATGAAATGTTAGATATTGATGGTATGACCGAAGAACGTGCCGCCGCTTTGATTATGAAAGCGCGTGAGCCTTGGTTTGCCGACGGCCAAGCGTAGAAGTAGTAGGTAGTAAGCATCTAGCGGCTGAAAATTGGGGAAAAGAAATGGCAGAAGTAACAGTTACCGAACTCGCCACATCAGTAGGAGCATCTGTTGAGCGCCTGTTGAAACAAATGCAAGAAGCGGGTTTGCGTCATAAGGCAGCGGATGAGCTGGTCTCTGACGAAGAGAAGCAAACTCTCTTGGCGTTCTTAAAAAGTTCGCACGGAGATAGTGACGACGCGCCTAAAAAGATTACGCTTAAGCGTAAAACTACGACTACCTTGAAAACTGGTAGCGGTAGTGCTCGTAAAACCGTGAACGTAGAGGTTCGTAAAAAGCGCACCTACGTTAAACGTGATGATGCGGATGAGGAAGTTGCATCAGCTGCTGTTGAACCTGTGGTTGAAAAAACTCCGGAAGTTGTTGCACCTGCTGAGCCGGCACCAAGTGTCTCGTCTGTCATTGACGACGCTGAAGAGCGTCGTTTGGCAGCCATGGAAGCGCGCCGTAAAGAAGAGGCCGCGAAACTTGCCAGTGCAGAAGAGGTTAAAGAAAAGTCGAAGGCGGAAGCGTCTGAAACACCAGCTCCTGCTGCGGAGCCAGCTCCGGTACTGACTGAAGCCGAGCATGCTGCCCGTAAAGAGCGAGAAGAAGAAAAGCGTAAGCATGTGCCTGTATCGAAGCGTCGAGAAGAAGATGAAGATGCTGAAGTGCTGCATAAAAAGACGCACAAACCTTCGCCGAAAAAAGGTCTTGGACCTAAAAAAGCCGCTAAAGTGGATTTGTCTGAACTGGATGACTTGCTAGAAGATGAAACCGAAGCGCAGCGTAAAAAACGTGTAGCACGTAGTGCTATTAAACTGAACAATAATCACGGATTCAAAAAACCAGTGGGTAAAATCGTCCATAACGTTGAAGTGGGTGAGGCTATTACCGTTGGTGAGCTTGCCCAAAAAATGTCTGTGAAAGCTGCACAGGTTATCAAATCACTGATCAAAATGGGCACGATGGCAACTATCAATGAGGTGCTGGATCGAGATACTGCCCAGCTAATAGTTGAAGAGTTTGGCCATAACTTTGTTGTTAAAAGTGAAAACAAACTGGAAGACGCACTGGAGAAAAGCCTGGTTGTTGAAGGCGGTGAAGCGGTGCAGCGCGCAGCAGTCGTTACGGTAATGGGTCATGTGGACCATGGTAAAACGTCGTTACTGGATTACATCCGGAATGCGAAAGTTGCGTCTGGCGAAGCGGGCGGTATTACCCAGCACATTGGTGCTTATCGTGTGAAAACTGGACACGGTGAAATCACCTTTTTGGATACGCCTGGGCACGCGGCTTTTACTGCGATGCGTGCACGTGGTGCTCAATGTACTGACGTTGTCATTCTTGTTGTAGCAGCGGATGATGGTGTAATGCCACAAACCATTGAGGCTGTTGCGCATGCTAAAGCAGCTGGTGTGCCGATGGTTGTTGCGATTAATAAATGCGACAAAGAAGCCGCCGACCCAGATCGTGTTAAAAATGAATTGGCTGCTAAAGAAGTGATCCCTGAAGAGTGGGGTGGTGATACTCAGTTTGTTGAAGTGTCGGCGCACACCGGTGATGGAATTGATGATTTGTTAGAAGCGGTTGCCTTGCAGGCTGAACTGCTGGAATTGACTGCACCCGTTAACGTGCCTGCCAGAGGCGTGGTTGTTGAATCACGCATGGACAAAGGCCGTGGTGTTGTTGCCACCGTGTTAATTCAAGGTGGGGAATTAAAGCGTGGTGACATCCTCCTTGCCGGTCAAAGTTATGGTCGCGTTAGAGCGATGACAAACGAACTGGGTAAGCAAGTGACTGAAGCGGGTCCGTCGACTCCGGTCGAAATTCTAGGGCTGGATTCTGCCCCTGCTGCCGGTGACGAGTTTGTTGTTGTTCCAGACGAGCGTCGGGCTCGTGAAGTTGCAGAGCACCGTGCTCACGCAGCTCAGTCTGCACGTCAGCAACGGCAGCAAGCCGCAAAACTTGAAAATATGTTTGCCAACATGGGCGCAGAAGAAGTTAAAGTTTTGCCGGTAGTATTAAAAGCAGATGTACGCGGTTCCTTGGAAGCGATTCAGGCTGCGCTACTGGATATTGGTAATGAAGAAGTGCAAGTCAATATTGTAGCTTCGGGCATTGGTGGTATTACCGAAAATGATATTAATCTAGCGGTAACTTCCGGTGCGATTGTACTTGGCTTTAATGTGCGAGCTTCAGCGGCGACGCGTTCTTTGGCCGAGAGTGAATCTTGTGAAATCCGTTATTACAGCATTATTTATCAGCTGCTAGACGAAGTGAAAAGTGCTCTTGGCGGTATGTTGGCGCCAGAGCGTGTTGAAGAGATCGTTGGTATTGCTGATGTTCGTGAAGTCTTTAGCTCACCGAAGTTTGGTCAGGTTGCAGGCTGTATGGTTACAGAAGGCACTGTCTATCGTAACAAGCCCATTCGTGTGTTGCGCGATAACGTTGTTATCTATGAAGGCGAATTGGAATCCTTGCGTCGTTTTAAAGACGATGTAAACGAAGTTCGTAACGGCATGGAATGTGGTATTGGCGTTAAAGATTACGACGTTAAAGTGGGTGATCAGATCGAAGTTTATGATGTTAAGGAAGTGGCGCGGAAGCTCTGATAAAGAGGCTTCATACCCGCGGTATTAAATTAATCAGCATTAGACTTAACAAAGAGGTAGAGCATGGCCAGAGAATTTGGTCGCACTGAGCGACTGCAAGACGAAATACAGCGTATTCTGGCTCGTGCTCTGCAGTTTGAAACTCGCGATCCGCGTATTGGGATTGTGAATGTCAATGATGTGGTGGTCACTCGTGACTTGTCGATAGCCAAGGTTTACGTAACTTTTTTAGGTAAAGAAACCGAAGAGGAGTGCGAAAAAGCAGCCGCTGCGTTGAACCATGCTGCAGGCTTTTTTCGCTCCATTGTTGCCAAAGGTTTGGATATCCGCATTACTCCGCGTTTGCAGTTTTACTACGATAAAACTGCGGTGCGCGGCCAGGAGTTGTCTAATTTGATTGATACGGCCGTGGCGGAAGATGAAGCCCGCCATCAAGACGACTAAATCCTGCGTTGTAGTTAGAGAGATAAAGAGTGGCGAGAAAACGTAAAGGCCGTCCGATCAGTGGAGTATTATTGCTGGACAAGCCGCTCGGCATGAGTTCGAACGCCGCTTTACAGCGTGTGAAACGTCTGTTTTTTGCCGCAAAAGCCGGGCATACCGGCAGTCTTGATCCATTGGCCTCTGGCGTATTGCCCATTTGTCTGGGGGAGTCTACTAAGTTTTCCCAGTTTTTATTGGATGCAGATAAGCGTTACCGGAGTACCTTTAGGCTGGGGATTAAAACCGCGTCGGGAGATGCTGACGGCGAAGTGCTCAGTGTCAAAGATGCGGGGTCAATAACACGCCAGCAAGTTGAGCAAGCCTTGTCAGCTTTCGTCGGTGAAATTGACCAGGTTCCATCGATGTACTCAGCGCTAAAGCATCAGGGTCAGCCGTTATACAAATTGGCCCGCGAGGGTAAAAGTGTTGAGCGCGAACCCCGGCGTATTACGATTTACAGCATCGATTTACTGGACTTTCGGCCCGGTGAAATAGCGGAAGTTGATGTCGATGTTTATTGCTCAAAAGGCACCTATATTCGCTCTTTGGCGGAAGATCTCGGTGACGTATTGGGTGTTGGTGGTATGGTACAAATGCTACATCGTACCCAGTCAGGCCCGTTTTTTGTGCGTGATGGGGTTACTTTGGAGGCATTGGAACTAGAGCGCGGCGATGCTGAGCCCGATGTGTTGGACCACCATTTACTTCCAATGGATGCGCCGGTTGAGTCAATGCCTATGCTGGTACTGCCAGAAACGGCGGCCTTTTATTTTGGTCGTGGTCAGGCTGTGATGGATGGTCAGGCCTATCGTCTTGGGGCGGAAGGTGATATTGTGCGCGTTGCCTGTGAAACGGGTGATTTTCTGGGTCTTGGCGAGTTGACTGATGATGGGCGTGTAGCCCCGAAACGGCTTGTTGTACTCCAGAATGGTATATGAATTGAATCTGTGTCAGTTGCTTTGTAAGCAGCTGATCAGGGGCGGAGTGGTTCCGCCAGACCCATCTGTAAATATGCACGGGTGGGCCGTTAATAGGCTGCTGGGGTGACCCAAAAGCCTGCATATTAAATGAGGAAATGAAAATGGCATTAAGTGCTCAAGAAAAAGCTGAAATTGTTAAAGATTATCAGTTAGCAGAAGGTGATACTGGTTCTCCTGAGGTTCAGGTTGCATTGTTGACGTTCAATATCAACAAGTTGCAAGGTCACTTCAGTGATCACAAACAAGATCACCATTCTCGTCGCGGTTTGATCCGCATGGTAAACCAGCGTCGTAAGTTGCTGGATTACCTGAAAGGCAAGAATGTTAATCGTTATGCTTCACTTATCCAAAAATTGGGTCTGCGTCGCTAGTATGCCTTTCCAGTGCCCGCTTACTGCGGGCACTTTTTTATGTACAAGGATGTGCATGATCGCAAATGCAGGATGTTGCCGACGATTATAAAGGATATTACTTAGAAACTTGCTTGGCTAACATAGGCACTTTCGCCATTAGTGGCGGTCATATCAAGGGCTCGTTAGAACGCAAAAAGCTAAAGTTGTTCAGGACGAACGCGCGAAGTATTTCCAGCTGATATGCGCAGGTGTATCGGCTCGCTGGCGTTTCTCGATAGTTGTATCGGAGCGCAGCAACGGCCAAGCCTTGATGAATATGCAGGTTTGGCCAGCGAACGCCGTTATTAAGGTGTTGCTTATGACAGTTTAACGGTAAATAAAGTAAGAAAAGACAATTGTTAATGAAAGGAAGTTGTCGTGAATTTAGTAACTAAAACATTTCAATACGGTGATCAAACGGTCACTTTAGAAACTGGACGCATTGCCCGTCAGGCTAGCGGCGCGGTTATGGTCACCATGGGTGAAACCAGCGTTTTGTGTACTGTTGTTGGTGCCAAAAGTGCAAAAGAAGGACAGGATTTTTTCCCGCTGTCTGTACATTATCAAGAAAAAGCCTATGCCGCCGGTAAAATCCCCGGTGGTTTCTTTAAGCGTGAAGGTCGCCCAAGCGAAAAAGAAACTCTGACCTCGCGTTTGATCGATCGTCCAATTCGCCCACTATTTCCAAACGGCTTTATGAACGAAGTTCAAGTGGTCTGTACGGTGATGTCGGCAGAAAAGAATCAGGATCCAGATATTGCTGCCATGATTGGTACTTCTGCGGCATTGGCAATTTCAGGCGTTCCATTTAATGGCCCGATTGGTGCTGCACGTGTTGGCTACACCACAACTGAAGGTTACCTGTTAAACCCATCCTATTCGGCGCTGAAGACGTCTGAGTTGGATATGGTGGTTGCTGGTACAAAAGATGCTGTGTTGATGGTTGAGTCTGAGGCGAAAGAGCTGCCAGAAGATATTATGTTGGGCGCTGTTTTGTATGCTCATCAAGAGTTGCAAGCTGTTATTCAAGCTGTCAATTCGTTGGTTGCTGATGCAGGAAAACCACGTTGGGATTGGCAGCCAGCGGCAGAAAATGCTGAGTTGAAAGCTGCTGTTGAACAAGGTTTTAGTGCTGCTATCGGTGAAGCTTATCGCATTACCGATAAAGCTGAACGTTATACCAAGCTTGGTGAGTTGCGTGATCAAGCGGTTGCACAGTTGGCAAGTGAAGACGTTAGCGCTGATGATATTAAAGGTGTTTTTGCCAAAACCGAAAAACACTTGGTACGTTCACGTGTGGTAGCCGGTGAGCCTCGTATCGATGGTCGCGATAACAAAACCGTACGCCCAATTGCTGTTGAAGTTGGCGTCCTGCCGAAAGTTCATGGCTCTGCTTTGTTTACTCGCGGTGAAACCCAGGCGATTGTTGTAGCCACATTAGGTTCGGCGCGTGATGCACAAATTATTGATGCACTGGAAGGCGAGCGTCGTGACCCGTTTATGCTGCACTATAATTTCCCTCCCTACTCAGTAGGTGAAGCGGGACGTATGGGTGGAACAGGTCGTCGTGAAATTGGTCATGGTCGTTTGGCGCGTCGCGGTATTGCTGCGGTACTGCCACCAGAAGATTCTTTCCCATACAGTATTCGTGTAGTGAGTGAAATCACTGAGTCTAATGGCTCTAGCTCTATGGCTTCTGTATGTGGTTCGAGTTTGGCTTTGATGGATGCCGGTGTACCGCTTAAGTCTCCTGTAGCGGGTATTGCTATGGGTCTTGTTAAAGAAGACAACGGCTTTGCAGTATTGACGGATATTCTGGGCGATGAAGATCACCTTGGTGATATGGATTTTAAAGTTGCTGGTACTGCAAGTGGTGTTACCGCATTGCAAATGGATATCAAAATCGAAGGTATTACCGAAGAGATTATGGATATCGCCTTGCAGCAGGCAATGAGTGCGCGTTTACATATCCTCGCTGAAATGAACAAGGTGATGGATAAATCTCGTACAGAGGTTAATGACAACGCGCCGCGTTTCGAAACCATCAAGGTTCATCCAGATAAAATTCGTGACATTATCGGTAAGGGCGGCGCAACTATTCGCTCTATTACCGAAGAAACAGGCGCTTCTATCGATATCGATGACGATGGCACTGTAAAGGTTTACGGAGATGACGGAGATTCGTTACAGGCAGCCTTGGATCGCATTGGTGAAATTACTGCTGAAGCAGAAATTGGCGAAACCTATGAAGGTAAAGTTGTGCGTATCGTTGATTTCGGTGCGTTTGTTAACTTCTTGCCAGGTAAAGATGGTCTTGTTCACATTTCACAGATTGCTGAAGAGCGTGTGAATAGTGTGAGTGATTATTTGAAAGAAGGCCAAATGGTAAAAGTTAAGTGTCTCGACGTTGATCAGCGTGGTCGTATTAAGCTTTCTATTAAAGAAGCTTTGGCCGACCAAGCTGCCGCAAGTGGTGAAGCTGCTGCTGAAACCGCAGTCGAAGCGCCTGCTACAGATGCGGGTACTTCGGAAGAGAAGTAAGCCTGGTTCTGTTAAAAAGCCCGCTTTATGCGGGTTTTTTTATGCCTGAATTTTCTTGATTATGTTTATTTTTATAAGTTTCCTGCTCAAAATACGCTTATGCACTCTATCAGATGGCGATATTCCAAGATGATTCGATGGGTTATGTTAGTGAGTTGTTTGACCTATATGTCTTCGAGTTGGGCATGGGGAAGCTCGGGGCATCAATTGGTTTGTGACATCGCCTGGCGTAAT
>JBNKHI010000081.1:0-10683 GCA_050290265.1 Cellvibrionaceae bacterium | reverse complement strand
CATGTCAGCGTTTGATGCCATTGCCCATAGTCTGACAACCGTCTCCACGGGTGGATTTTCAACCCATGATGCCAGTATGGGATTTTTTGCAAATCCAGCTATTCTCCTGGTGGCTGACTTTTTTATGCTCGCTGGCGCTATCAATTTTGCCCTCCACTACCGAGCATGGCATGCTAAAAATGGGGGAGCTTATTGGAAGGACGAAGAAACGGTGGCATTTCTGCTAATAGTTGCCGTCCTCTCAATAATTATCAGCGCTATTCTATGGGAAACCCATAACTATGAATCCTTTTTTAGTGCCGCTAATCACGCAACTTTTCATCTTATTTCATTTATAACCAGTACAGGTTATGGTGCTGCAAGCTTTACGGAATGGCCCTCAGTTATTATTTTCTTGTTAGTGTTCGCGGGCTATTTAGGTGGTTGTGCAGGATCCACGGCAGGCGGAAACAAAATAGTCAGGGTTTTATTGTGCGCTCGCTTGTTACTGGCAGAGGTGCGCAAGCTAATTCATCCTCGTGGTATTTTTCAGGTCAAATACCATGGCGCATCGGTTGAAAAGCCGATACTTAGCGCGACAATGGCTTTTCTGTTTTTTGCTGCTGTTACCTCCATGATTTTCACACTACTACTGATGGCAACAGGCTTGGATTTCTGGTCCAGTTTGACAGCTGTAGCCGCCTGTTTAAACGTGCTGGGCCCAGGGTTTGGCGAATTAAGCAGTAACTTTCAACCCGTGTCAGATGCCGGCACATGGTTATTATCGTTCGCCATGATTTTAGGGCGCTTAGAATACTTTACGGTACTGGCGTTATTCTCACCTGTTTTTTGGCGCAGCTATGCATAAATTACAGTGCCACATACTGTTATCATATCTTGATGCGCCATTCATTCAATTTCTTCTTATTTGAAGTATTGCCATTATTACAACTCCATAAATCATTATTCATAGCACAATTCAAATTTTACGCAGTCTTTTAGCGTGAAGCAGCATACTACTGAATCGCCAATTATTAAGGTTTTAACCAGTGGCCGGTAATGGTAATCATAGAAAGTAGTTTTAAGGTGTTACCATAATAGTCTTCATCATTGATGGACTTTTGATTTATATCCAGCCACAGATCATCAAGCCATTGTTGGTTTGATTTATCTATTGTGGCGGCGACAGCAAACATGGATACAGAAGCCATTGAGTTAAAGCCACTTTCTAAGGAATGGCTGCCATCCAGTGTATAAGTCTCGGCAATTTTTTTAGGATCACCGCCAGTGGTTTTTTTGATCCAGCTATTAATGGGTACTAAAGCATCGTATGCTCTCTCCTCATCGTAGAGCAGGTAGTCAAGAGCAATTCGCCAAGGGTAGCGAATTGCATTCCAAGAGTACTCACCATCACCAGCGCCTTCGATAAACATAGGTTCTGCAGGCCGAGAGTTACTGGGAACATCAACAATAAAATCAGAAATTAGTGCGGTGTCTTGACTGAATGATTCGCGAATATCATTAACAATAAAATAAGTTTGATCCCTCACTAAATACCAGCTGTTATCGCCGGTGATGTCAGCAAATGCTTTAAAATGGGAAACCATAAAATCGGAAGAACGAGTTGTGTGAGCATATTGACCATCGTCGACGCGATCGACCCAATCACCGATGCGGACAAACTGACTAACAGGATCGATTTCCAACTGTTTAATGGCTGAAATAACCTTGTCTGCTTCAACGCTATAATTAATATCGCCGGTGCTCCCCCATTTACTATCGGCTAACAATAGCGCATAGGCGATATCGAGGTCTCCATCAGTGGCGCTATTGTCACCACCTACATCCTCCCCAGCATTCTCACAGGATCTCAATTGATTCCAAGCCATTAACCCCGGATTTGACTTTGCGGGATGGTCATGAAAGAAGGACACCATACCATTAAATATTTTCTGTGCATCAGGGTCAAAATCCGCCATCATGACAGTAATTAACATACCGTAGCCATGCCCTTCAGAAATGCTCAGCGTTGAGTCCGCTGTTCCGCCTTCTACGGTTTTTCCGTCCCCTGCTGCATCAACATAGTAGCGCCCGTCTCCACACCCTTGACGTAAATAGTTCGTTTTCCATTGCTGGTAGAAGTTAGTTAGCTGTGTATCGAGATCGGTTTGTTCATAAGTCGGTTTGACAGCCGTAGTTTGTTCGGCAGGTTCACTAACAACGTCTGGCTGTTTGGCATTACCTTGATTCGTACCGCCCCCACATCCTGTTAGTCCATAGCTAAATAAGCTGGCCAATAATATTTTATAGAATATCTTCATCTTACTGACTCACATTTCCTTGTTGTGTGCTTTTGCAAAAGCGGTGCACCGATCTAAAAGATCTCACGGCTAATTCTGGGGTGTTACTCTGTTTCATTTGTTAGGCTTTTGTACATTTACGCCACCTCAACTTTTGGAATATAACACTTTATATGGCTAGATAAATTGTTAACCTGAGATACCCGCGCTCGATGCCAAAATGCAGAAAGCAACACCGGATACTCCCCCATAAACACTCCTGTTATAGCTGCTACCGGACTTTCACCCGAACCCCCTCTCCAAGACTGTTATCCGGATACAACACCACCCGCTCCCCTTCCTTCAATCCATCCAGCACCTGGGAATGCAAGCCGCTCCTTTCACCCAGCTTCACCGTTCGTTGCTCGGCCTTACCGTTCGCCACCACATACAACGCCCACTGGTTCCCGACCCGGAAAAGGCTCGCATTGGGTACTTGTAAAACATCGTCCTGGTGCCACAAAACAAAGCTTGCTTCCACCCTATAGCCATCACCCAAATGCTTCCACTGATCCGGGTTGCTGGTGAAATCAACGATCACCCACACCCGCTGCTCCTCGACTCCCAACGCAGAAATTTTGGTAAACCCTACCGGTTCTACCAGTCTTACTACGCCCTCCAGGGATTCACCTCCCCAGCGGTTTATTTCAACCTTAGTGCCTTTGGATATGCGTACGGCATCGAAGCTTAAAACGTCCACGGCGACTTCCAGGGCTGCCGGGTCTCCCAGTTCCAGCAGCGGCGTACCGGCGCTGACCACACCTTCACTTTCGCGGATCACTTTTAGCACGGCGCCACTGACGGGAGCGCGAATCGGTACGCGCTCCTTGAGCACACCTTCCGCATTATCCGCAGCGGAGTATTTCAGTTGCGTGCTGGCTGCATCCATATCGTAGCGAGCAACATCGACAGCGAATTTAGCGGAGCGCAGTATAGCCTTGCTGTGGTCGGCGGCGGCGCGGGCCTGACTGAGAGCATCGGCAGAGATCATCTGTTTTTCACCGAGTTTGAGTTTGCGCTGGTACTCACTGGCCTGATGATCGGCATCAGCTTTGGCGGCTTCGACCTGCTCCTCGGCGGAGAGCAAGGCGGAATGGGCTGCGGCCACGCGGGCTTCGGCCTCAGCGCGGCTGCGAGGGTCGAGAACGTTGGAGCGCAGTGGCTCCAGTTCGGTGAGCAAGTCGGCCTGATCGACACGACCACCCACTTTAAAATCGATACGGCGCACGAAGCCAGACACCGGCACCGATACCACATAGCGATCCTTCACTCGGGTAACCCCTTCTTCCTCCACAGTTACCCGCAACGGCCCACGTGCGACCACGCCAGTTTCCACCAGCACCGCCTGGGGTCGCAAGCCGAGAAACAGCAACGCCGCGATGAGCATAGCGACGCCGGCGAAAATAATTGTGCGTGTCGAAAACATAACTTATTCCCGTGTTTTTAAGACTTCCACCAGATCCAGCCGCGAGATGCGGCGCCACACAATCAGTGCTGATACCAGCGCCGACAGGATTACCACCAGCGCCGACAAACTGTAGGTGTAACTCGACAGTACCATCGGCACCCGGTACAAATCCGATTGCAGGTTGTAACTCATAAACTTACACAAGCCGAGGCCCAGCAGAAACCCCAAGGGCACGCCCAGCAGCGTCAGCAGGCTGAGTTCACCCGTTAGGATATAAACGACCTCGCCGCGCGTGTATCCCAATACCCGCAGGCTAGCCAACTCGCGGCCACGTTCGGCCAGGGAAATACGCACAGTGTTATAGACTACGCCGAAAGCAATCACCCCACCCAACAATGCATTGATAAAGGTAAACACCAATAGCACCTGTTGCAGCGTATTGCGGAAGCTGTCGATCACTTGGTGACGGATATTGATACCAGCAATTATCGGCATTTCTTTCAGGCGCTGGTAGACGGCCTCCGCCTGCTTCTGGTCGATGGCCATTAACGCAACATTGACCGCGTCTCCCTCCCCCATAAAACGATTGACGTTCGGTAGGCGCATATAGCTGCCGAGGCCGAGATACTGCTGGGACAACTGTGTCACCTTCACCTCGCGGCTACGCTGGTGTCCCTCCAGGCTCTCTATGGTTATGGTGTCGCCGGCTTTAAAGCCCAGCTTCTGGCCCAGATGTTCGGTGACCATCACGCCAGCTTCCGGCGGCTCGATCGTTTCCAGATCGAGACCCAGCACTTGCTGCAGGCGACTGTCGACGGGAAGACCCTCAAGGCGAGTGCGATAACTGCGATGCTGGTAATGCAGCCGCACCGGCACATAGCGCAACCCCTCCACGTAATATACGCCGGGAATCGCCCGTAGAGTGGAGAGCGCCTTTTGCGCTACCGGCTCATAGAAAGTCACTTCGACATCCTGCTTTTGCGCCAATTTGAACTGCACATGCATCATCAACTGCACCGCGTCCTGCTGGAAATTACCCACCATCATAATGGCAGTGGCCAGTGACAGGCCGAGTACGGAGAAAGCAGTTTTCATCGGTTTTTTCTGTAAATGCCGCACAATCATTTTGCTGGGTTGCGACATCCAGTTTTGCAGCCCCAGTTTTTCAAGCCAGCTACGACTGTAGTGCGCTGGTGCCTCCGGCCGCATCGCCTCCGCTGGTGGCAACATGGCCGCACTACGCACCGCTTGCAGTGAACCCAGCAGTGCCGCGCCAATAGTTACCAAAGCAACACTAATGAAAATGCCCGGATGCGCGCTATAGAGCAATACCGGGAAGCGATAGTAGTCGGTATAGGTTGCAGTCATCAGCTGCCCCAGGTAAATGCCCAGGGCAAAACCACCGAGAATCCCCGACGCCGCAATCACCAGCACCAACTGGCTGTAGTGAAGAGCCACCTGGGTGTTGGTGTAACCGAAAGCCTTGAGGATGGCGATAATCTCGCGCTGGGTATTGATCAACCGAGTCACCACCACATTCAGCAAAAATACCGCGACCCCTAGAAAAATGACCGGAAACAGGTAGACCATGGTCTTCAGCTGGGTGAATTCCTCCTTGAGAAACATGTTTGAGAATTGATCGTCGCGATCGTAGGCGCCCTGGCCGCCGTAGCGTTTTAACAACAGATCGAGGTGCTCGATGACCGCCTGGGTATTGGCGCCAGGTTGCAGTTGCAACGCCACGTCGTTAAAAGCACCGTCCATATCGTAGGCCACTGACAACGGCTTGTTCGCCATCCACATCACCCCATAGCGCTGGTAGTCTGGGAAGACCGCGCCCGGAGCAATCTGGTAAATGTATTCCGGGGACATGGCCACGCCGACCACCGACATATCCCGGCGCCGACCGTTGATGATCGCCACAAACTTGTCACCCTCGCTGAGAGACTGGGCCTTGGCGAAGGCCTCACTGATCAGGATCTCATTATCGCGATAAGGGTCGGGCAGTCGCCCGGATACCCTATGCAGGCGATTGACCCGCGGCCCGCGGTTATCCGGAATACTGGTGAACAGGCCGGTCACCGGGTCAGAAAAGCCGGGCACTTCCAGTTTTACCTGAGCCACCACCCGGGTCTCCAACGCAGACACACCGGGAATGTCGGCAATTTGCGATTGTAGTGATAACGGTGCCCGCTTCAGCCTGGAGAATACATCAGCGAAGTTATATTCACGATAGTAGGTATCACGGGTTTTCAGCAGCGAATCATAGGTAGTAAGGCTCATGATGCAAACACCGACACCGCCGACAATCACCAATATAATCGCCAACGCCTGGCCGCGCATATGCCACAGCTCGCGCCAAAGTTTTTTCTGCAGCGTTACCACACAATCTCACCCGGCGCTTTAATAACACGGTTGATTTTAATATCGCTGATTTGCCCATCGGTGAGATAGATCACCCGCGCAGCCATTTCTGCGATACCGGCATTGTGGGTAATAATAGCTACCGTGGTGCCCAGTTCCTGGTTGACGCGACGCAGGGCTTCCAGCACCACCACACCGGTGGTGGAGTCCAGCGCGCCCGTGGGCTCATCACACAACAGAACATCCGGCTTTTTGGCGATGGCGCGGGCAATGGCCACCCGCTGTTGCTGGCCACCGGACAACTGCGCGGGAAAATGGTGAATGCGATCCCCCAGGCCCACGATCTCCAGCGCCTCCTGTGGAGACATGGGATGATCAGCAATCTCCGTTACCACCGCGACATTTTCCTCGGCGGTAAGGCTGGGAATCAGGTTATAGAACTGGAACACGAAGCCGACGTGATGCCGGCGATAATCGGTAAGCTCTTTTTCGCTGGCCTGCGTGAGATTTTTGCCGCAGTAACTGACTTGGCCACCAGTGGCGGTATCCAGTCCGCCAAGGATATTCAGTAAGGTGGATTTTCCGGAACCAGAGGCACCCAGCATCACCACAAATTCGCCGCGATACAAGTCCAAGTCCACACCGCGCAGAGCGTGTACCTGAACCTCACCCATATCGTAGACTTTAGTGACGCCCTGAGCGTGGAAGACAATATCGGGGTCGTTAAGATTCATACACTCTCACTGATCCGCGACGAGACGATTTCAAATGCGTTAACTGTACCTGATATTGGCCCAAAAAGGAGTAACCTAGATCAACAAACGTAGATCAACAAACTGGGCTCTTGGTACCTGACCCCCTCAATCGCGGAAATTGCTGAACTGTAACGGCTGCCCGACGTTTTCATCCTTCAGAAACGCAATAACCCACAGAATTTTTCGCTAGAGTTTCGCCCACTTCACCTACTCCTAACGCGTCAAACAGGGGCGGCCAAATAAGCGCAGCGTTTTGGGCGTCCCAGCGACCAAAGGAAGCAACGGCTGTGGTTTGTTATGTGTGCTACCAGTTTCTTGGTGATATAGCCTCTTCAACATCGGCATTGAACCCGTATGCTTCCATTATAAATATAATATCCTCCCCGATATTTTCTCTTGCCATAGTTTCAAGTTCGCTACCAGACAACTCTAGTTCTTCTTCTAAAAAATTAAAGTTCACAGTGGCTTTATGTGTCAGTTTATATAGCTCTTCGTTGTTTTTTGGCTTATTAGTTTCAATCTCTTTACACAATTCCTTGAGTATATTTTGTCCTTTTACAATAAGATGTTTAGGGTAGTGTCTATCTTCAATTAGGTGCTTTAAAAAAATATAATCTGCCACCCGAGGATTCCCTATCTGATCACGCCCACTAGAGTTATTTCTAATAACTAAAATTACAACAAGTATTGCAATAGCTAATATTGTAACTATGTGCATTCCTTTACCTCACATAACACCGCGGTAAATTGCAGCTTTGGAGTTGATTGTGTTTTAGCAGCGTAGCGACCGCCATATAAACAAGTCACGGAAAGGCTGTCAGCTCGACCGTGTTGTTATGCGCTCCTGGTATTTGTAAGCGAGGTGAGCACATGATTTTGCCATTGACCAGCAATTTTAAGATAATCTTTAGCCATGCCTTCCTTCACAAAGCCAAGCCTTGATAAAAGTTTAGCCGACCTATTATTGTGAGGCATATAGTTGGCCATGATTCGATGTAGCCCTGCTTCCTGAAAAGCATAAGAAATTGCATGCTGACATATTTTAAAAGCAATACCTTTGCCCTGCATAGATAGAGCTACGCCATACCCCATGTAACATGCCTGAAAAGGGCCTTGCACAATTTGCGTTAGGCTACAATGGCCCACCATTGCATTATCAATCACGGCAATGAAATACGCCGCGTTACCGCTTTCCTGAGCTCTCACTTGCTCGACGACTCTTTTGCGCCATGAACCAATAGAATGAAACCCAAAGGGTCTAGTAGGCTCCCAACACTTGAAATGTTCAGTATTAGCTAAGTAATAACCACTGATAATTTTCGCGTCTGATTTTGATATAAGTCTTATTTTCATTTCTGATTACGCATGACGCCCGCATTTGTGGGTGGTTTGGAGCGCAGCGGAAAACCAATCCGACAACATGCGCTTGTTAACTTTCATTTTTAATTAGAATTGGTGATTGCCTTTCTTTATTGATAGACAGTTTAAATACATCTGGTCGAGCATAGTGACCAGCAACATCCAAGGCTCTCTTAGATTTAGCAGCCTTGTCGACATCTATATCTAACAACAGATACCCTTTTTCCTTCGTCAAAGGGCCAGCAACAATTTCTCCTCCTGGCGCAACGATGAGTGAATCTCCTGGGTTAATCCAGTCTTCACTTTCAGGATATAACTCGTCGATATTTGGAAAATCCTCAGGCAAGTCAGAACGCTCAAGAGCCACACCGCAACATAAAACCCAGCAACGGCCCTCACGGGCAATATGCTGCATCGTACCTATTGATGCTTCGCCACTGTCGTAGGTTGGTGCGATATATATCTCTACACCTTGTGCATAGAGAGCATAACGTGCCAAAGGCATAAAATTCTCCCAGCAAATAAGCGCGCCTAACTTCCCTATTGCCGTGTCAATAACATTAAGCCCATTGCCATCACCAGCGCCCCAAACCATTCTTTCCGGATTCGTTGGCATAAGTTTTCGATGATGGTTAATGATCGATCCATCTTCGCCAATCGTTACTACCGAATTGTATAAAGTTGAACGACTATTTTTGAAATCGCGCTCATTGATTCCACAGACAACAATTGTGTTTGTTCTAGCTGCGATATCTTGGATCGGCTTAAGATCATTTGTACCTAAGTCTATCGCATTGTCGAGAAGTCGAGAGTGTAATTCTTCATTTATAGCCCAATCACTACCGGGCCGTAGACGCCAAATCCACGCTGGGTATCCAGATATAAATGCCTCAGGGAAAACAACCAGATTTGCCCCATCAGTTGAGACCTTTTTTATCAGTTCAACCGCTTTTTCGAGGGTTCCTTTTTTATCAAGGACGCAAGGTGCTTCTTGTATAATTGCAACCTTTATCATAAATCCAATCTCCATAATTGCGGACGAGTTGAAAAGTTAACGCCTAGCTCACCGAGCGAGCGGTAGCGAGTCCGGTGCAGCTACTTGTTAGCAGTTTTTTTGTTGAACTTGATGACCGCATTTAAGTGCGCCTCAGCTATTAAAGGAAGTAAACCTTCGAACGTGGATGTGCTTGGATTTAAAACCTGAACCCAAGACATCCATCCGTAGATTGGGTGTGGCATGAGTTCATTTAGAGCCGTGAAATCATGGCTAGTATCAATGACGCCACCCTTAGGTGGCCTTTTAGGTTTACTGCCAAAGTGTTTTTCATAAGATTTTTTTGCGATACCGATACTTAACCTAAATACACCATCACGATCTAGGTCAGATGCCTTGTCATTATCGCCATTCTTTTCTTTCAGGGTGCAGAAGTATACGCCATTAGGTAGCGTCATCCCGGGGTTGTAAAACAATGAGGTTTCTCCCCAGCTTGATTTGGGGACGATACCTTCAAAATCTTTTGTGATTCTTACAATAATATCTTGTACTTGCACTGCATTTCCTTAAGGCTGCTAACGCCTTGCTAAGGGGCGGACACGTAGTGGCCGTCCCGTGGAGCCAGCCTTGGCTGGCGTAACAAACTTAAGCAATTTGTTATAAGCCACTTTAGTTTATTGCCTTTATAATTTTATTGCGAACCAACTCTACGGAGTCTTTATTGTAGCCAGCGACAGCCACTACAAGCTTGCTAGAATCAGGCGTAATTTCTATACACTTCACAACAACGCGGTTTGATTTAACGTTGCCGTATATTCCATATTGATTTTCAGACTGATTTTCTAAACCTATATTCTGAAGCACGTAAGAACTTTGAATTTCACAAGCCTCCTTTGATTTGGGCAAGTCTTTAAACCAAGACCAAAGTTCTGGTGGTTTTTCTGAAGCTATACAAGCTGAGGAAATAAATAGCGACGCCAAAATCATTTTTTTCATTTTGCGATGTCCTTATTGCTTATAACGCCTTGCTAATGGGCCGACTGAAAGGAGGTCCAGCCGAAGGCGACATTGCGCAATTTGTTATGTTTTGATCTACGCACGATACCTTACCCATGCTTTAACTAATAGCGCTGAAATAGCAGAAAACGACACTAAGAAAACTGCCACAATAGATTTCTCTGCTTCCTCACCAGACGCAGATACCACTTTTAAATAATACGGATCAATGCCATAAACAATTATAGGGATTGGCAAGATAAAAATTAAACAAGTTAAAGCTACCGACAACCAATGCTTATTCGGAAACTTTACATGTAAACATACTGAAACGACTACCATCGTAACTGCTAGAAGTATTGGTGCTATTGTGGCCAAATCCATTACTCCACTATAAAAACATAACATTTTAATAGTGCGCATGCGCGGTTTCCCGGTAAAGCGATTCCTAACTTTTCCGGTTTAACCATTTGATTCAACAGTGATTTT
>JBNKHI010000080.1:0-10819 GCA_050290265.1 Cellvibrionaceae bacterium | reverse complement strand
GCACTGTCCAAGTCAGAATGAGCCGTCATGATGATGATAGGCGTGCCTGGGCGCAGCGTTTTCAGTTTCGATAAAAGCTCAAGACCATCAATACCTGGCATCCGAATATCGCTAATAATGACGTCTGGCGTCACTTCAGATTGATCTTCAGCATTCAGTTGCGCTAAGGCGCTATCACCACTTTCAAAGCTGTCAGTTTGTATGCCCGCTTGCTCGAGGGCTTTTTCTAAAACCCAGCGAATTGAGCGATCATCATCAATAATCCAAACATGATTAGGCTTCTGCATGACTATGTTCCAAAGGTATAAAAATAGAAAAGGTTGTCTGTCCCGGGCGGCTTTCGCACTCGACCAGACCATGGTGTTGGCTTATCAGGTGTTGTGATATTGCCAGGCCGAGCCCCGTGCCTTCTGCCCGACCTGAAATCATTGGATAAAATATATCTTCGATTAATTCTTGCGGAATACCGGGGCCGTTATCTTTTATGTCAAGACGGCAAACTAGCGGGTGGTAGTCTCTGCCGATAGTGAACTGGCGCTGGACGCGTGTTTTGATCTCAATGTATCCGTCCTCGGTATGGGCCTCCATTAGAGCCTGCATGGCATTGCGGACTATATTGAGAACCGCTTGAATGAGCATTTCGGTGTCTGCCGGTATGTCGGGAATGCTGGGGTCGTAATCCCGGATAAATTTGACCGAGCCATTGCTTTCCGCGTTCATTAATTTGACGACTCGCTCCAACACTTCATGGATATTGATGGGGCGACGATTGGGTGTTTGTCTTGGGCCAAGCATTTTGTCGACGAGATTACGCAGTCGGTCAGCCTCATCGATAATAATTTGGGTGTACTCTTCAAGCCCGTTATTGGGTAGTTCGCGTGCTAGTAGCTGCGCTGCGCCGCGGATTCCCCCCAGTGGGTTTTTGATTTCGTGGGCCATGCCTCTGACGAGATTGCGAGTGGTTTCCTGAGCCGAAATAAGCGCCTCTTCACGGCTGATACGCAACAATCTGTCCAGTGGCTGGATTTCAATGGTCATATGGTCCTGGTCTTGTACCTGAGTGACGGAGTAGTCAATCGTGAGTATATGGCCATTATGAATACGCCAGGTTGTGCGTCGCTTCGTGTATGCGTTGTGATAACGGGTGGCGTCTTCCAGTGCAGACACGGCTGTTTCCGATTCATAAAAATAGTTGGTAATAGGGCTATTTGTCACTTGTGCGCGACTAACCGCGAGCAGGTCTTCTGCTGCAGGGTTCAGGTAAAGAATGTTAAGGCTGGAGTCTACTACCACAATTGCGGTGTTAAGCCCGTCCAGCAATGATTGATAATTTGTCTCTGTGGCCATTTTTACTCGTTTTCCCTATAGCTGTGCACAGATCGGGTCTGGCAGCAGAGCTGGTGTTCGTTTCGCAGGGGGAAATTGCTAGTTGTGGACCATTATCTGCAATTATTGAACCAATATTAGCTCTGTGTGCGCAAGAATGGTGCTTTTACGGTATATGCTGCCTGTTCGGTAGGCGCGACTGGACAGCGCTAAAACAATAAATGATTTTTTGCACCTTTTGGAGGCGTCTTTTGGTTTGGTGGATTTTTTTGGTGCGGAGGTGGGTGTCAGTTCACGTTTACGCGATGAACATACACGTTGATGGCGTTAGAGCTTTTAATAGTATTGCCTTGCTTGGTAACAATTTTGACCTGCAGTTTGTGGCTACCACGAATGATATTTTGGATGGTGAAGGTGGTTTCTTTTTGTGTGGGGCTAACGGCAGTATTGTTGTCAAATAATTGAATGTAATGATCCTTTTTGAGTGCGGGCTCTATGGATGTTGTTACTGTCAGATCCCATTGGCCAGGTGTCAGGTGGGTGTCATTAGCTGGGCTGCTAATAGAAAGCGAGTATTGTGTGGAGGTATTTGGTGATCGTTCTGTGTTCTTCTTGACGGGCGTTGTAAATTTGGTTGCTGGTTGGGTATTTGTTGTACGAAGGTCCACTTTTTCGGCAGAATTATTCCCTTTAGGGCTGTCTGTGTAGGTGACGTTGCCGTTTTCGTCCACTATTTTATAAAGGTCCTGCGCTGCGTGGGCGCCAGTTTGTAAAAAAGCTGTAATTAGCAGCAAAAGCACGCATTTTTGGTTGGAATATGCCACATTTATTGCCTCTTAGCTGTTGTGGTTGCCGCTCTTCATTCTTAGGCTGCAGTGCTGGTTAATTAGTTCAGTGTAATTTTTACGTTAGTTCTGCATAAATTTAAGAGCCCTGCTGTATTTATACAACTTTATCGTTCTGTGCAAACAAAAAAACCCGGCAAAAGCCGGGTTTTTTTGGAGAATGCCAACTTATACTGAGTAGTACAGGTCGAATTCAACAGGGTGTGTAGTGTGTTCAACGCGATAAACTTCTTCCATTTTCAGGTCGATGTACGCGTCGATCATGTCATCAGTGAATACACCACCTTTAGTCAAGAACTCACGATCTTCGTTCAAGCAGCTTAGGGCTTCACGCAAAGAGCCGGCAACTTGAGGGATAGCGGCTGCTTCTTCTGCTGGCAGATCATACAAGTCTTTATCAGCTGCATCGCCAGGGTGAATCTTGTTCTGAACACCGTCCAGGCCAGCCATCAACATCGCTGCGAAACACAGGTATGGGTTGGCAATTGGGTCAGCAAAGCGAGCTTCGATACGCTTGCCTTTTGGTGAGGCAACATAAGGAATGCGGATAGACGCAGAACGGTTACGAGCAGAGTAAGCCAGCATTACTGGTGCTTCAAAACCAGGGATCAAACGCTTGTAAGAGTTTGTACCTGGGTTAGAGAACGCGTTGATTGCTTTGGCGTGCTTGATGATACCGCCGATGTAAAACAGTGCGGTCTCACTCAATCCTGCATAGCCGTCACCTGCGAACTGGTTTACACCGTCTTTCCAGTAAGACTGGTGAACGTGCATACCAGAACCGTTGTCGCCAACGAGTGGTTTAGGCATAAATGTCGCAGTTTTACCGTAAGCGTGTGCAACGTTATGTACGCAGTACTTCAGAATCTGTACTTCGTCAGCTTTCTTCACCATGGTGTTGAATTTTACGCCGATTTCACATTGGCCGGCATTGGCAACTTCGTGGTGGTGCACTTCTACGTCCAGGCCCATTTGCTCCATAGCGCCACACATTGCTGCACGCAGGTCATGCAACGAGTCTACTGGTGGTACGGGGAAATAGCCGCCTTTAACGCGTGGGCGGTGACCCATGTTACCGTCGGTATACTCATTACCTGTCGCCCAAGCGGCTTCTTCAGATCCGATTTTCACGAAGCTGCCGCTCATGTCGACGCCCCATTTAATATCGTCAAATACGAAAAATTCTGGTTCTGGTCCAAAGAACGCAGTGTCACCCAGGCCGGTGCTTTGCAAGTATTCTTCAGCGCGCTTAGCAACAGAGCGCGGATCGCGCTCATAGCCTTGCATGGTAGAAGGCTCAACGATGTCACAGCGAAGAATTACAGTAGCTTCGTCAGTGAAAGGGTCAAGTATGGCAGTGCTGTCGTCTGGCATAAGAATCATGTCGGATTCATTGATACCTTTCCAGCCGGCAATAGAAGAACCGTCAAACATCTGTCCGTTTTCGAAGAACTCTTCGTCGACATATCGTGCAGGGATGGTAACGTGTTGTTCTTTACCTTTAGTGTCTGTGAAGCGCAGGTCGATCCAGCGTGCTTCGCTTTCTTTGATCAGGTTCAGAGTTGTCTCTGACATTTGGAATCCTCCAAAATGGCAATGCCAAGATGATTGGTTAGGTCATTATGAAAAGCTATGTGCTTTTCGCTGTTATCTACTAACTCCAATTAATAAGCCGTTGGGCTTGAATCGGGTTGCAAGAAAAAAGCAAACAGCGTGCCACAAAATGATGCGGCCTAAGCCCTCGTAAATCCAGTGAATTCATGCACCACAAGCATGGGAAGTCGCATTTAGAGCACTGTTTTGGTGCGTTGCATTTTGTGGAGCACTAAAATAATGCATCAAGGTGGTCTTGGTGCGGTGTCATGCTATCGGGACTTGAGGTCGTGTGCAAATGGTATTGGTGTCATATAATCACGCCTTTTTCGGGGGCTTTGTCGCACCTGATTGGTGATTGGTTAAATTGAGGCATTCATGCATTTTGTTTTAAAGCTATTTCCGGAGATCGTCATTAAAACTGGGCCCGTGCGAAAGCGTTTTACACGCATGCTGCGGGACAATTTACGCACTCAATTTAAAGCTCAGGGCTTGAATGTCTCGGTGGTGCGCCACTGGGATATGATGGAAGTGGTCGGCCGGCCAGACGTTCAGTATGACGATGGCGCCCAGCAACTGGTCAGTGAAGTTTTGGCGCATACGCCAGGCATTGGCCACTTTTACCGTGTTGATTCCTACTCGTTTACGGATTTGCACGATATTTATGAAAAAACGGCAGCCTTGTGGTTGGATGCACTGGCCGATAAAACCTTCTGTGTGCGCGTGAAAAGGCATGGTAATCATGACTTTACTTCTACGGAAATTGAGCGCTATGTTGGCGGTGGGCTAAATCAGAACAGCAACGCCGTCGGCGTGCGCTTAAAAAATCCGGATATAACCGTGAATCTTGAGGTGCGTGACGATACATTGTTCGTGATTCGCCAGCGCACACAGGGTATGGGCGGCTATCCGTTGGGAACACAGGATGCGGTGTTGTCCCTTATTTCCGGAGGGTTTGATTCAACTGTCGCGAGCTACCTGACGATGAAGCGTGGTTTGCTCACCCATTATTGTTTTTTTAATTTAGGTGGGCATGCCCATGAGCTAGGCGTGAAAGAAGTTGCATTTTATCTTTGGAATAAATTTGGTTCATCCCATCGTGTTCGCTTTGTGAGTATCCCTTTCGATAAAGTAGTGGCTGAAATTCTGCACAGCATTCATCACTCGCAAATGGGTGTTGTGCTCAAGCGTATGATGTTGCGTGTAGCAGAGCAGGTTGCCGCGGAATTAAATGTGCCAGCATTAGTCACTGGCGAGAGTGTGGCGCAGGTGTCGAGTCAGACATTGCCGAACTTATCAGTCATTGATTCGGTTACTGATGCTCTAGTGTTGCGGCCACTGGTTACCAGTGACAAAGAAAGTATTATTGCGACAACGCGTGCGATTGGCGCCGAGGAATTGGTTGCCAGTATTCCTGAGTACTGTGGTGTGATTTCACAAAAACCTACCACTCGAGCAAAAAAAGAGCGCATTGTGTTTGAGGAATCGAAGTTTGATTTTTCGGTGCTGGATGCAGCATTTGCAAACAGGCGTTTGCAGAACATCGATGAAATTGTTGCGGACCTGGAAAGTGGTGAGACCCCAATTGTCGTTAATGAGCTGCCAGCCAATGGCGTAGTGTTAGATATTCGCCATCCGCATGAGGAAGAGTTAAGGCCGTTAAAGCTGGATGGCGTGACTATTAAATCATTGCCGTTTTATCGGCTGGATTCTGAATTCGGTGCGTTAGATACCTTGCAAACTTATTACTTGTACTGTGATAAGGGTGTAATGAGTCAGTTGCATGCTGCCCATTTGCTGGCTAATGGGCGACGTAATGTGGCAGTCTATAGGCCGGCTAAATTACCTAAAGTCTGATTATTTATATTCCCATGAGGTTAATCGCTATTTCTCTGATGAGTATCCGATGACAGAAAAAAATGAAAAACATGTGCAGCGGCGAGTTGGGCGTAGGGCAATAGAAATTGCTGTCGTTGCTATGGTTGTCGTGTTTCTGTCTGTGTTTGCCACATTGCTGGTGACCGGCACAGTAAAGCTGCCTGCCGGCTATTCTTCTGCGGACAATGATGACACTACTCATTATACCAATGTAACCCTAACGGATGCGCAGCTAGAGTGTTTGGATCACGCAAAGAGTGAGTTGGGGAGGCGAATCAAAACGATTAATGTAGATGATCACTCGAGCCGCTATGATTCTCGCAATGATCGTTTTAAAGTCTTTATGGAAGCCGATGTTTACGATGAGGAAGCCGGCTCCGGGTTGGCGAAGCATTATTATATAAACTGTTATTCGCGCACTGACAGGTTGTCTGTCACTACTTTCGAATTGCTGGAAGATAGAGATTTACCGGTTCGGCCAATACGCCAGTCTAGTGGTGGTAATGCATTTGGTATTTAATGCGTGGTTGGCAAGGGCTCTATTTAAAAAACGTTGGCATCCGTTGAAATTATTATGAATAAAAAAATCTTGTCGCCTAAAAAAAAGATGTCAGATATCGCGCGCCTGGCGGGAGTGTCTGAGTCTACGGTGTCGCGAGCACTCAGCGGCAGCTCTTTAATTAATGCTAAAACGCGTGAGCGTATTCAGGCAATTGCCAAAGAGCACAATTACACTATTAACAAGCAGGCGCAAAATTTACGTCTGCAATCATCGCGCACGATCTCCGTCATTATTCCCATTGATCACGAGCCGCGTCAGCATGTATCAGATCCCTTTTTTCTGGAGTTGTTGGGCGCTATTGCCGATGCGTTAACTGAAGCCGACTATGATTTGTTGTTGTCGCGGGTGCATACGCGAGATTGGCGTAAGCGGGTTGCCAGTCACAGTTACGTTGATGGGTTGGTCATTATTGGCCAGAGTAACGTACACGATGACATCAATGACTTTGCGGAGCAAAATGTATTGCCGTTGGTTGTGTGGGGCGCGAAACTCGCGAATCAAAAATACATTTCCATCGGCACAGATAATTTTTTGGGCGGTAAGCTTGCGGTTGAGCATTTGGTGAGCCGCAAGCGCAAGCGAATTCTTTTTCTGGGAGATCCCAATTTACCTGAAGTTGGGTTGCGCCATGAAGGTTATCGAGCCGCTATACTGAGCGCTGGTTTTGCGTATGAACCAGACTTGGTGGTGCCTTGTAGTTTTTCGCCAGACAGTGCGGCACAGGCGTTGGAGACAGTATTGCAGGGCAACACGGTCTTCGACGGTATTTTCGCGGCAAGTGACGTAATCGCCAGTATAGCGATGAAAAAGCTCGCTGCGATGGGGAGGCGCATTCCTGACGATGTCGCTATCGTTGGTTTTGATGATATTTCTATTGCGCAACATATGGCTCCTTCCTTAACAACTGTCAGTCAATCAATTTATCAAAGTGGTAAGTTGCTAGTAGACAATCTGTTTCAACAGATACGTGAAGAGCCTGCCTATAGTGAAATACTAACGCCGCATCTCGTTGTTCGGGAAAGTAGTGGCGGCTAGCCTTTCTAACCATTTAGTATAAAAAGCGCGATTATCATTCCTATTTGATTGTTTTTTAGTCTTGCAATCGATTGCATTGGTGGCTATAGTTTTGCAATCGATTGCATTGCTTGATGCGTAGAGATTTCAATTTCAACGCCCTTGCGAGTAAGAAAGTGAAAGATCAATTAAAACAATAATTTACAGGTATTCTGTCATGAAAAACGTTCTTAACCCTCGTCTTTTAAGTTTAGCTATTGCTGCCGTGGTCAGTGGCGGTTCGTTGCAGGTTAACGCAGCCAATATTGAAACCCTTGAAGAAGTGGTTGTTACTGCGGTACCGGCGGGCAGTAACCCACTGGAGGCCAGTGTGTCTGTCAGCACCATGAGCCTTGAAGAGATCACGTATTCCGCACCGCGTTCTACAGCGGAAATTTTTCGGTCATTACCGGGGATCCGCGCAGAGTCTTCTGGTGGTGGTGGCAACGCTAATATAACCGTTCGTGGTATTCCGCTGGCAACAGGTGGTTCCAAGTTTATGCAGGTTCAGGAAGATGGTTTGCCTGTTTTAGAGTTTGGCGACATCAATTTTGGTAATGCTGATAACTACATTCGTTACGACAGCTCGATTGAGCGAATTGAATCTATCCGTGGTGGTTCTGCCTCAACGTTTGCCAGCAACTCTCCCGGTGGCGTGATCAATATGTTGAGCAATACCGGTGAAGAAGAGGGCGGAAGTATCGGGTTGTCCGTTGGTGTCGACTTTGATGAGTTCCGGACTGATTTTGCTTACGGTGGCCCGTTGACTGACTCGTTGCGTTTTCACGTGGCTGGTTTTTTTCGCGATGGCGAAGGTGTCCGTGACACAGGCTATAACGGCGATAACGGCGGGCAAATAAAAGCAAATATCACCAAAGATATCGATGGTGGCTTCTTTCGCTTGAATTTTAAACATCTAGATGACCGGGTAACAACTTACTTGCCTGCTCCTGTACTGGTGAAGAGCAACGGTTCCTACGGCCCAGTGGCTAATTTTGATGCTAGCAATGAATCCCTGCATTCACCAAGCACGACGACTATTTCAACATTCGACAGCTATGGTAACCCGGTTAAGCGCGACTTAACTGACGGAATTGAGTCAAAAGTAAACTCATTTGGGTTCGAATTTAATAAAGAAACGGATGATGGTTTGTTAATCGTTAACAAGTTCAGAACATCATCTATCAGTGGTGGTTTTGTTTCGCCATTTACCGATACGTTTGGTGCTTATGGTCCACAAGCGGCTGATAGTATGGCATCAACTATTTGCAGTAGTGCACTTGATGGCGCTGGCAATCCATTCGATTGTAGCTCTACTTCGGTGACGATCGCGGGAACGAATGAAAGTTACAACGGCTTAGCATTTTTAAATCTTTTATTCGATACGCGCGTCAATGACCTTGGCAATATGATTAATGATTTTAACCTGACCAAGAGCTTCGATAACGGTGTCAGTATTACCGCCGGTTATTATTATTCAAAACAGGATATAGAGATGAGTTGGAGCAGCTGGCCAACCTATATTCAAACGGTTGATGGCCAAAATTCCCAATATCTACACATTACTGATGCAACCGGTGCGCCTTTAGTCAATAACGGTTTGTGGGCGCCAAGCTTTTTGTCTTGGGAGTGGGATCTTGCGTACCAGACGACAGCACCTTACTTCAACATCGGTTATGAAATGGATCGTTGGAATTTTGATGCCAGTGTTCGCTACAACCAAGTTAAAGCAAATGGTGAGTTAATTAGTTCCTGTTGTGGTGGCAATACCGATGTTGATTTAAACGGTGATGGTGTCATTGATGGTAACAGTGAAGATGCTTCAGCTTCGAATGGTTTTGGTTTTGGGGGTGGGGTTATTAACCTAAACCGAGCAGGAGCTGCAATTCAGCAGGTCAATTATGATTCTGATGATCTGGCTTTTTCATTAGGTGGTTCTTTCTTGGTTAATGATGACTCCACCGTCTTCGCACGATACAGCGAAGGTTCTCGAGCTGTGGCTGATCGGTTATTACAAATTGCAGGTGCTTTAACAACCACGGGACAGTTAGCGTCAACGACAGATGGTTATGACACGGTCAAGCAATTGGAAGTCGGTTATAAGTTCCAGGGCGATAACGTTGATTTCTATGCAACACTGTTTGATACCACTACGCAAGATACGCAAGCAGAAGTGACTAGCGGGTTGACGTTTGTACGTGAATACCAAGCTACTGGTATCGAGTTGGAAGGGCTGTATAACTTTAATAATGGTTTCAGAGTGACAGGCAACTTGACCTGGACCGATGCAGAAATCAGCGAAGACGATTCCAATCCTGCCATTGTAGGAAATACTCCCCGTCGCCAAGCCGATGTCATTTACACCATTACACCAATGTACAGTAATGATAATTTCTCCTTGGGAACTACGCTGCAAGGGTCCACTGATTACTATGTACAAGACAATAACGACCTCAAGCAGGATGGCTACGTACTCGTTCACTTGTTTGCGAATTGGTTTATTTCTGAAGACTTAACTGCATCGCTAAATATCAATAATTTGACCGATGAGTTTGTCATTACCGAGTCTGAAGAAGGGTCGGCAGCAAACGGCAGTATTATTCGAGCACGTCCACTGAGCGGAACATCAACCACCGCTTCAATCAGCTATCGCTTCTAGGACTTGAATCACCCAGCCAAAAATTGGCTGGGTGTATTCTTGATGGGTGATTTTATGATGACCGATTCTCTTTATGCCGCTATAGAACTGGGTGGTACAAAAACCATTTGTCTGGTTGGCCATAATGCGCATGACATTATTGATTCAATAACACTGCCTACAACTCGTGCCGATGAAACATTGGCTGCGGTCGAAGAATTTTTATCTGGCTTTGAGAAATTTTCAGGTATTGGTATTGGCGCTTTTGGGCCACTGAACCTGGATAAACAATCAACACGCTACGGCACGATTGAAAATACACCAAAGGAAGGTTGGAGTAATACAAATCTGTATGCGTTTTTTTCGAAAAAATATAATTGTCCCGTCACTATTGATACCGATGTCAATGCCGCAGGACTTGCAGAATACCATCTGGGTGCAGCTAAAAACGTAGATAATTTTATTTATATTACGGTCGGTACGGGTATTGGTGGTGGCGCTATTATTAATGGAAAACCTCTACACGGGTTGTCGCATCCAGAAATGGGGCATGTCAGTTTACCTCGGCATCCACAGGATGAAGCGTTTGAGTGTAGTTGCCCCTTTCACTCAAGTTGTGCCGAAGGCCTTGCCAGTGGCACGGCTATAAAAAAGCGTTGGGGTGAGTCTTTGCAAACAATTGATTCAGACGATCTTGCTTGGGATATTGAAGCGGAATACCTGGCTGATCTGAGTCATAGTTTAACGGTCTTGTACTCGCCCCGGCGTATTATTTTTGGGGGAGGGGTATCCAGTGAGATGCTCTTGAAAAAAGTTCGCGACAAGTTGTTTGACAAGTTGAATGGCTATGTCAATGCGTTATGTAAAAGGGAATTGCTGGATAGTTATTTGTGCTTGCCTGCGCTAGGTGGTGATGCAGGGCCT
>JBNKHI010000079.1:0-11255 GCA_050290265.1 Cellvibrionaceae bacterium | reverse complement strand
TGGATGGCGATCACCGTATGGAACCTGGCATGCCAGAATCCTTTAACGTATTGGTCAAGGAGATTCGCTCTCTGGGTATCAATATGGAACTGGAAGAAGATTCCTGATCTGTTGGTTAACGAACCGGTGGTGGGGCGCAGTTAAGCGCTCCACCGAGATGGCAGCCGCCGTAGCTAACAGGGGCTGAAAAGTTCCTGGCCCACTGGCCCATTGGAGGGTAGCAAGTTGAAAGATTTACTAAATTTATTGAAGTCACAAGGTCAAAATGACGAGTTTGATGCAATTCGCATCAGCCTGGCTTCTCCAGACATGATTCGGTCATGGTCTTTTGGTGAAGTGAAAAAGCCAGAAACCATTAACTACCGCACGTTTAAGCCTGAGCGTGAAGGTTTGTTCTGTGCAAAGATTTTTGGTCCGGTAAAAGACTACGAATGCTTGTGTGGCAAATACAAGCGCATGAAACACCGTGGCATTATTTGTGAAAAATGTGGCGTAGAAGTTACGCTGGCAAAAGTGCGTCGTGAACGCATGGGCCACATCGAGTTGGCTAGTCCGGTTGCGCACATCTGGTTTTTAAAATCGCTACCGAGCCGTATCGGTTTGTTGCTGGATATGACTCTGCGCAATATCGAGCGAGTACTGTACTTCGAATCATATGTGGTAACTGATCCAGGTATGACCACTCTGGAAAAGGGTGATCTGCTGACTGATGAGCAGTATTTCGAAGCCATGGAAGAGTTCGGTGACGAATTCGAAGCAAAAATGGGTGCTGAGGCAATTCAGGACTTGATGCGCGACATCGATCTTGAGCATGAAATTCAGCACTTGCGAGAAGAAATTCCTGCTACCAATTCCGAAACCAAAATCAAAAAGCTGTCCAAACGTTTGAAATTACTGGAAGCGTTTTTTAACTCTGGCAACAAGCCTGAGTGGATGGTGTTGGAAGCGCTTCCTGTGTTGCCACCTGATTTGCGTCCGTTGGTACCGCTGGATGGCGGCCGCTTTGCAACGTCAGATTTGAATGATTTGTACCGTCGCGTTATTAACCGTAATAACCGTTTGAAGCGCCTTTTAGACTTGAATGCACCCGACATTATCGTGCGCAACGAAAAGCGCATGTTGCAGGAATCTGTGGATGCATTGTTGGATAACGGTCGTCGCGGCCGAGCTATTACTGGCTCTAACAAGCGTCCGCTGAAATCATTGGCGGATATGATTAAAGGTAAGCAGGGTCGCTTCCGTCAGAACCTGCTCGGTAAGCGTGTAGATTACTCTGGTCGTTCTGTGATCGTGGTTGGTCCCACCTTGCGTCTGCACCAGTGTGGTTTGCCTAAGAAAATGGCGTTAGAGCTATTTAAACCATTTATTTTCAGCAAGCTGGAATTGCGTGGCCTTGCCACCACCATCAAAGCTGCTAAGAAAATGGTAGAGCGAGAAGAAGCTGTTGTTTGGGATATTCTTGACGATGTGATTCGTGAACACCCGGTAATGCTTAACCGTGCGCCAACACTGCACCGTTTAGGCATTCAAGCATTTGAGCCGGTGTTGATTGAAGGTAAGGCGATTCAGTTGCACCCGCTAGTGTGTGCTGCTTATAACGCTGACTTCTACGGTGATCAGATGGCGGTTCACGTGCCATTGACTATTGAAGCGCAGTTGGAAGCTCGCGCATTGATGATGTCTACCAACAACATTTTGTCGCCAGCATCAGGTGAGCCAATTATTGTTCCGTCGCAAGACGTTGTTTTGGGCTTGTACTGGATGACTCGCGATCGCGTTAATGCGTTGGGCGAGGGCATGGTGTTTGCTGATACCGCCGAGGTTTCTCGTGCTTACTATAGTAAGCAGGTTGATTTGCAGGCCAAAATCAAATGCCGTATTAAAGATGTAACCCTGCGTGAAGACGGCGAAAAAGAAACCGTAACCAGCATCATTGAAACAACGGTTGGCCGCGTATTGTTGTGGGAAATTGTACCGGAAGGCATGCCATTTGAAATGGTTAACAAGCCTATGGTGAAGAAAGCAATTTCTGCGTTGATCAATTTCTGTTATCGCGTTGTTGGCTTGAAGGCGACTGTTATTTTTGCTGACCGTTTGATGTACATGGGTTATGACTTCTCTACCAAGTCTGGCTCTTCAATTGGTGTTAACGACTTTGAAATCCCTCAGGCAAAACTAGAGATTGTTGCCCGTGCGGATGACGAAGTGACTGAAATTGAAAGTCAGTACGCTTCTGGTCTGGTAACGCAAGGTGAAAAATACAACAAGGTGATCGATATTTGGTCTCGTGCCAATGACTTGGTCGCTAAATCCATGATGGAAGGTATCAGTACTGAAACTGTTATCAACCGTGATGGAGAAGAAGAGAAGCAGGCTTCTTTTAACTCTGTATTTATGTATGCCGACTCAGGTGCACGTGGTTCTCCCGCACAGATTCGTCAGCTGGCGGGTATGCGTGGTTTGATGGCGAAGCCGGATGGTTCGATCATCGAAACGCCTATCACAGCAAACTTCCGTGAAGGCCTGAACGTTGGTCAGTACTTTATCTCTACGCACGGTGCTCGAAAAGGTTTGGCGGATACTGCACTTAAGACTGCTAACTCCGGTTATTTGACGCGTCGCTTGGTAGATGTGGCTCAGGATTTGGTGGTTACTGAAGTTGATTGTGGTACTGATGCCGGTTTAACAATGGCCCCGGTTATCGAAGGTGGTGACATCATCGAATCATTGGGTGACCGCATATTGGGTCGTGTGGTTGCGCGCGATGTAATTCGTCCCAATAGCGATGAGATCCTGGTTCCTGCCGGTACTATGATTGATGAGAAGTGGGTCGAGCGCATTGAAGAAATGGGTATCGACGAAGTTTGTGTGCGCTCACCAATCTCTTGTGAGACTCGCCACGGTATTTGTTCTCAGTGCTACGGTCGTGACCTGGCTCGTGGTCACCGTGTTAACGCGGGTGAGGCTGTGGGTGTTATCGCTGCGCAGTCAATCGGTGAGCCTGGTACTCAGCTGACCATGCGTACGTTCCACATTGGTGGTGCAGCGAGTCGTGCTTCTGCTACTGACAGTGTTCAAGTTAAGCAGGACGGTAGTGTTCGCTTGCTGAATATCAAAGTGGTTAACAGTACTAGTGGTAACTTGGTTGCGGTATCTCGTTCAGGTGAGTTGGCAGTGGCCGATGCTAACGGTCGCGAGCGCGAACGTTACAAGATTCCTTACGGCGCTGTTATTAGTGTTAAAGATGGCGAGACCGTAAATGGTGGCGCTATTGTTGCTAAATGGGATCCGCATACACACCCAATTATTACCGAGGTTGCAGGTAAGGTTGCCTTCTCTGGTATGGAAGATGGCTTGTCAATTCGTCGTCAAACTGACGAGCTGACGGGTTTGACGTCTATTGAGGTGATTGATCCTGCAGAGCGTCCTGCGGCAGGTAAAGATTTGCGTCCAGCGGTAACTCTGCTTGATGAAAATGGCGAAGAAATGATTTTGGCAGCGAGCAATCAGCCAGCCCATTATCTGTTACCGGCAAAAGCGATTTTAAGTATCAACGATGGCGATATGGTGGGTGTGGGTGATGTTATTGCCCGTATTCCTCAGGAGTCTGGTGGTACCAAAGATATTACCGGTGGTTTGCCGCGTGTGGCCGACTTGTTCGAAGCGCGTAAACCAAAAGAGCCGTCTATCCTTGCAGAAATCAGTGGTACCGTAACCTTTGGTAAAGAAACCAAAGGTAAGCGTCGCTTAGTGATTACGCCTACGGATGGTCAGGCAATGCCAGATGGGTCAACACATTATGAAGAGTTGATTCCTAAGCATCGCCAATTGACTGTGTTTGAAGGTGAGCAGGTTGAGAAGGGTGAAGTTGTGTCGGACGGCCCAAGTAATCCGCACGACATCTTGCGTCTTCAGGGTGTTGAGGCATTGGCCCGTTATATCACTAACGAAATCCAGGAAGTTTACCGCTTACAGGGTGTGAAGATTAACGATAAGCATATTGAAACTATCGTTCGTCAAATGCTGCGTAAAGTGGAAATTACCTCAATGGGTGATTCCAGCTTTGTGAAAGGCGAGCAAGTCGAATTTACTGCCGTGTTGGCAGAAAACGAGCGTCTGCGCGCAGATGACCGTCAGCCAGCACAGTTTGAGCGTTTGCTATTGGGTATCACCAAGGCTTCTCTGGCAACTGAGTCGTTTATTTCTGCGGCTTCGTTCCAGGAGACAACCCGTGTACTTACCGAGGCTGCTGTCACTGGTAAGAAAGATAGCCTGCGCGGTCTGAAGGAAAACGTTGTTGTTGGGCGTTTGATACCAGCCGGTACAGGTTTGACTTACCATGCTGAACGCCGCAAGAAGAAGCGTTTTGCGGGTACTGTAACTCACGACGGGCCAAGTGCAGAAGAAGTCGAAGCAGCTTTGACAGAGGCTTTGAAATCCAGCGCTGGTCTTGAGTAACTCGTATTAGCTAGAAATGCGATATCCTTGGCTCTTTAGCTGAGGGTATCGCTCTTTCCCTTTCTTTTAAATTCCGCTGTTACAATTTATAACTGCAATTTCATCGATCTATTTGTACTTGCTTGCCCATATGAATTCCCTGGGTGACGGGTATCCTTTCCTTGGCCAATTAGCAAACTGTTCAATCCCCGCTGTCATTTTATCGTTTGTGACTTCGTTAAATCCGTATCCCTGAAAAAGTATTGCCGAATCGATTCATTTATATCCTCATTTGAATTGGCTAGTTTGAGGGTGCCTTTCAAGTATCTGGCTCGTCCTTGCGTCGCAACATGGCTGCCTCTGTTGGATTCTGTATCTTAGTTATCAGTAATTTATCGTTACAAGATAATGAGTGTTACCACTCGCAGTTGTAGCATGGCTTAGTGATCTGGCGAACCCTTGCCGTTGATTAGAAAATAAATACTAGCAACCGTGGTGATAATAATGACCGTTTCGTGCCCTGATTCCAATGTTCCCATAGTGGACGTCGACCCGTTTCTATGGAGTTTCTGAGGGACCCCTATCCCTTTCACTAAGCAATGCGTGAAGCTGGACCGGTGGTCTGGATTCCAAAATATTTTATTTTTGCCATGGCGCGTTATGACGAGGCCAAGGCCACACTCAAAGATTGGGAGACGTGTTGTTCCAGCGCTGGAGGTGGTTTAACCAACTTCTATAAAGAAAAACCCTGGCGCAAGCCCAGTATTGTATTGGAGGCCGATCCTCCACTGCATACACGAACTCGTGGTGTATTCGCTAAAGTGCTCAGTCGTGTCGCTCTGGAAAAGCTGTGTGGGGAGTTTACCGAGCGAGCCAGTGGGCTATTAGACCATCTGCTGGAGAAAGTGAAAACTATTGAACTGGTGGGTGAGCCGGTACGGCAGTTCAAAAATACGCTGCGCGGTTTGTCGAGCTTACCCTTGAGACTTGTTGCTGCATGAGCAGGCGTCTAGCATTCTCTGGTGAAGGAAATTGTCAATGTGAGTTGGCCTTGTTAATTTCTTGAGGTCTCTAATGGGCACCTAAGATTAACCCTGTACGGGCTTACTGATAATGACTACTCATGCGGACTCTTTATTCACGCCCGCGGCTTCAACGACGTCATTTCGTTTTATGTATGATGCCTTACAGCAGTTTGGTATTAACGCTAATGCGTTATATGAGGAAATAGGTTTAGGCGCGAATTTTCTTGAGGATCCCAATCAGCGGGTGCCGGTAGATGTATTTGATCGTTACTGGAGTGCCATCGAAGCTAAAGTCGAGACGAACAATATTGGCCTGCTACTGGTGTACTACGCGCACATCCGGCCTATCAATGTGCCAATGATGTTGTTGCAGGCGAGCAATACGTTTGGTGAAGGGGTTGCGCGTTTTATTCAATTCCGACAAATCATGGATCCGCTCTATGACTGGCATTTGCAGGTATCAGGGGGGAAAGCGCATTTTTATTTCAATTTACGTGAACCGGGTTGTCAGCAGCGTATGGAGTGCATTGCGGTTTATGTGTATCGTTTCTTTCAAATAGCCACGGACAATCATTGGTATCCCACGGCTGTCTCTTTCCAGCATGAGCAGCCCAAACAAATAGATGATCATCAACGTATTTTCAAGACCGGTTTGTTGTTTGGTCAGGCAGATAATTTTTTGAGTTTGATACGTCACAACTCGACTATACGCTGTTTACCCGGAGCCCGGAATTGTGTTTCAGTAACGAAAAATTTGCTGCGGTTCTTCTGGATAACTTGGCTGAAACGGGTTTTATCGCTCAGGTAAAGAAAGCCTTGGTTTCGATTTTGGAGTTCGGCGAAGTATCCTTGAGTGCCGTTGCCAAATCGATGTGCCTGACTCCTCAGGAAGTGCAGTATCGATTGAAAGTCAGTAACACACAGTTCAGTGATGTGCTTGATGATGTCAGAAAGGCAGTTGCTGGCAAAATGTTAATTGAAAGTGATGATTCGTTGGAAGATATCGCATACCTGACCGGCTACTCTGCGCTGCCTAATTTCTATCGCGCATTTAAGCGCTGGTTTAATATGACCCCCGCGCAGTATCGTATGGAAAAAAGAGCGCTGTCGCCAAAATCTGCTGGGTAAGTGTTTGGATTCCTCTAGTCATACTGTGATTATGGTAGGCTCAACTTTTCGGCTACGTCAGTGCGGCTTTCCCAAAAAATGGTAGAGCGTGAAGAATCCGTTGTTGGGGATATTCTTGGTGATACGATTAGCGAATACACTGTGATGATTAGGTGCGCGCCAACAGGGTGCCGTTTAGGCTTCAAGTATTATCTCGCGCTGATTGAAGGTAAGCCTGTACTACTTATAGCGCTAACTTCGACGGTGAGTAGCAGAAATTGAAGTAGCTTTGGTAGAAGCACTTAAGTCAAACTCAAATATCAAATAGAGCTTTTTAGATAGAGGCTAGTACGATATTTCGGTCTGCTGAGGTATCACACCGCCTCTTCTCTCCATGTTTTGCCGTCATTCTATTGATCTTGCTTTTGGTCTGCTACGGTTAAAACCCCTGTTTTTTCTCTCTTGATTGCTGGAGAGTTTCTTTGTTTATCCGCAATGATCAACATCGTGTGCTGGAGAATTTAAACATTAAACCAAAAGGGTTGATTTTACACTCCCCTGTTCCGGGCTATTGGCCAAAAATTGAAGAACTCGGTAAATACGACAATTAATGGAAAGGTAACGGAAAGCATGGCATTGGCCATCCAGGTTTCCAGCATGTAGTCTGGCGCTCCACTGCTGAGTTGTCCCGGCATTAACCGGCCAATGTACTCGTATAATAATTGGGTTAGCACGGCGAATATTATACAGGTTAGTAGCAGTACTATGCCGCGAAGCGGCTGCTTAAGATTTGTAAAAAAAGTATTTTGCATTAAGTTAAGAATGATAAAAGCACCGAAGGTCGCGCTTACCGGCCCGCGTACGGTATAAATAACATAATCTATTTTTAAAACAGTGATTGCGATATAAAAAATCACCAACGTTGTGACCAAGATGTAGATACTCGCTACGATACTGAATATCCAAGGGTGTTTCTGTGTTGCGCCTATAAGTGTAACTGGCCACCAATCAAGCATGATAAACCACAAGATTATTGTCACACTGGTGAGTGTAAATGATAGCGCTTGCCACGCCATGAATTTGCCTTTTGGGTCGATAGCTTCTATGTAGCCCGGAGTATTACTGAGAAAACTGAAGTCGAAAAAGTATGTAAATATTGCATAGCCGCCGAGGTATGCAACGGCAATAATACCGATGCCCAGTAATAGTGGATTTGACGTGATAGATGAGATAGGCCAGCATCGCCAAACACCGACAAACCAAAACGTTGTGGCAATAGGGACAATGGTATACATGATCAGCTGTGGCGTAACAAAGCTTGCCCCTCCAACTGTCATCCACATTGTTAAGCCTAGAATACTGCCTGCTACCAAGCTAATGCCGGTAAACAATAGTCCTTTCATGGGTTGAGACAAGCGTTGCGCAAGTACAGGGTATTTGCACTGCCAAACCAGGGTGAGCACCATCTGGGTGGGGATGCAAGCCATTAGAAAAAAGGCTACCCAGGTATTGAAAAATAATGGATTAAATATACAGCTGATAGTTAAGGCTGCAGTAATAACCAACAACGATGCAGCTATACCTTTTAGTGGTTGTGTATTCATTGGAATCTTCCGTAAAAGGCGAAAAAAAGCCTATTGCACAAAACACAACAGGCTAAGCAGAGAGGACAACTTTAAAAAAGTTTCCAGTACTAGTTGCGTACTCGGAATGTCAAATACCATTCACGTGGTCGTGAATAAGTTCCATCGATAACACCGGCCCCCGGGTTTCTAAAACCAGATACGATATAGCGTTCGTCAGTCAGGTTTTTGGCTCCCAGTGCTAAGTCCCAGTGATCTGATTCAGACATAAGTGTAATAGCACCATTCCAGGTTCTCACTGTGCCACTGAAAAGTTCTGGTGTGTTTTCCGCATCATTGGCCTGATTGCTGTGGTAACTGTGATCAAGCATAAAGCCAAACGTTAATCCATTATCCATCGGTATTTGATAAAGCGCTGACAAGCTGGCTGAATTTTTTGGCGTGTTATTGAAAGAAAAGTCTTCACGTATAACAGCAGTAGGGTCAATATCTTTATATTGTGCATCTATATAGCCGTAGGCACCGCTAACAGTGAAGTTTTCTGCAGGTAGCCATTCGAAGTCGACTTCTAAACCTTGAATTTCAGATTGAGCCGCGTTCTCAAAGAAAGGGGACAGCCCTTTTTGTACACTGATTTGCAAGTTTTCGTAATCGGTATAGAACAAGGCTGTATTAATGCGATAAGTATCGCCTTCGGTTTTTACGCCGATTTCGTAAGATGTTGCTTCTTCTTCATCAAACTGAGGCACTTCTAAAATGGGTACCGTAGCGCGAGTGGTCCAGCCACCACTTTTGAAGCCTTTGGATACCGATGCATAAGTTAACGTTGATGCACCAATACGATATTCCAGGCCTAATTTAGGCGATACGTTTTCAAAACTGCGTTGGTTATCTATTGGCGGGAAGTACAGCGTTAGGTCCGATGGGTCAGGAAACGCAGCTGCCGGGAAGCCTAATAATGAAGCAATAGAGTTTAAGTCTCTTTGAGCACCGAAGAACTGTTTATCTTCTTTGGTGTAACGAACACCCAGTGTACCACTGAAGTTCTCAGTAAAATCGTAGTTAAGGTGTACAAAAGCGGCGTAAGCATCGTTGTCAAAGTCATTGGGGCCAAAAATTTGAACCAGACCACTACCAAACACTGGGTAGTCAATTAACCCGCCTTCTTCATGAAAGTAATAAAGGCCAGTTACCCAATTTAATGCGCCATCAAATGAGGTGCCAGTGAGCAAGAACTCTTGAGACAGTTGCTCCTGATCCATATAGAAACCGGTATCATTAATAACAATAGGTGAACCATCCACATCTGTGCCGAATGCGGTTTCCAGTGTGCGATAGGCAGTAATTGATTTTAATGCCATTTCATTGCCTAGATCCCAATCTACGGTGGTGGCAATACCTTTGGTTGTCATTTTTGAGTAGTTAGGAGCAGTGCCATACGTTGTATCGATATCACCGGTAATAAACGCATCGCTATACACAAGACGATCATTCGTATCAGTGCCATCGATATTGACTCCTACCAGCGGGGTGCCTACCACTGCGCGTGGAGTTTCACAAACAGCTGATGGTGGAATGTTTAATCCAGCGGGAATATTCAGGCAGGTGTTATACAAAAAAGCCGTTAAACCGTTATTAGGGTCTGCATCATTCGGGAATGTGGCCAATAAGGTGTTGGGCGCTGACGCTTCATTAACATGGGTGTAATCTGCAGCAATAAGCACGTCGACATTGTCACCTGTCCACAGCAGTTTTGCCCGAATCGCTTGGTTGTTTTCACCACCTTGACGATCATAGGTGGATTCCTGGCCAGTGCCGGTGAATCGTCCAACATCGGTTACATAAGGTGTGTCTGAGTTATAGTCGATACGTTTGTGATAGCCATTACGTGATTTGGTAGAAAAGGATACTTGAGAATAAAGTTTGTTATCGATGAGTGGAATGTCAACGGCGCCACGGACGTCCATGCGGTCGTATTCGCCAATGGTGACTTCCATTTGATAACCAAATTCTTCGGCGGGTCGCCGGGTAATAACATTCAGAGCGCCGCCAATGGTGTTGCGTCCAAATAATGTTCCCTGTGGCCCCTTTAATACTTCTATTCGTTCAAGATCAAGCAGTCCAACCACAGAGCCTACTGCTCGTGAGTAGTACACGCCGTCTACGTAAACCCCAACACCGGGTTCGAGGTTAAAGGCAAAATCTGCCTGACCGATGCCGCGGATAAATGCACCCAGTGTTTGGGTAGAACCACTGAAAGGTGAGGTTGAGTCGAGCTCAACGTTAGGTGCGAAGTTGGCTATGTCTGTGACATTGGATAACCCCTTGTTTTCCATAGCCTGGGCGCTAAACGCCTGAATGGCAATAGGCACCTCTTGCAGGCTTTCGCTACGTTTTTGCGCAGTAACAACAATTTCCTCCAACTCAAAGGCTGCCAGAGGCATGCTGGCCAATGTCATAACACTGGCGGCAAGCCATGTCTTCCTAAAGTTTGCTGCGGGTTTTGGGGTCGTGCTATCCCAATCAATATTCATGTGTATGCTCCCCATTAGTTGCATTTTTGCTATTTAGTTGTGCTATCCATTTTCCATCTAAACCGGTTACAAGCCATGCTCGAAAAGGAACAATCGCTTGCCTTTGGAGGAACCTAGATACAAGTTAATACCACTAATGATACTCGGACGATAAAGGCGGTTTAGGTAAGGCCTGAAAAGTTGTCAAGCAAAGCAGGTCACAGGATTAGCAACCTTAGATATGCTTATTGTCCTGTTAGCCATTCAATAGGGCTTGAATGTGATTAGGTGGGGTCGTCTGCAGCAGATTTTACTATGTTTTCGTTATTGCACACCGCGTACTTCGCTCGGATTCATGCCAAAGCGTTTTTTAAAGGCGCGAGAAAAGTGAGACGCGCTGGCAAAACCAACACTGTAGGCGATAGCTTCAATACTGTGACCGACATAGGCTTTGTTATTCAGCAATTCGCGGCATTTTTCGAGGCGCTTGTTCATAATCAGTCCGTGAATGCTAATGTCGTCTTCTTGAAAGAGTTTATGTAAATAGCGCACCGATATTCCCTGTGCATCGGCAACGTGCTGATTCGATA
>JBNKHI010000078.1:0-11372 GCA_050290265.1 Cellvibrionaceae bacterium | reverse complement strand
TGCGGGTTAGGTCGATACCGATGGCATAGCCATAAATTGCTGCGCTGGCGTCTTCCAACGTTAAGTCGGTCCCACCATTTTTTAAAGCGACGACGAGTTCCACTTCGTGTTGCAGATCGTTCGTTTGGGATGGAAAAGGAATACTATTCCCGTTTGTGATTAAAGCATCGTAGGGTTTGGTAAAGAAAAAGGGGGCTTCGCGAGTCGGGTCTGCTCCCATTTCCAGCGCGTGGTCGGCATAATTACGGCCCACACAGTAAATACGGTGCACGGGGAAAGATTCTTGCTCCCCAACAATGGGCACTGTGATCTGGGGTACAGAAAAGATAGGGTTGTTCATTGAGGATCCTTAGCCTTTGATTGTGGCCCGCAACCAGAACGGACTAAATTAGCGATGCATTATAGCGTTGAACCCATTGGGATCGTACATTCATGTTACAAAGAAAAGTTTGCGATTCCGCGTCAGCCTGGGCTGGCACCTGCAGCTACAGCGATAATTGAAATACTCCCTGATTACGCAAAAAGCGAGGCGTTTAGTGGGTTGGAAAGCAGTAGCCATATCTGGGTTGAATTTATTTTTCATGCCGGTTTTAAGCGCCAGGAGACTGATGCTGGGCCGGGGCATTGGCAAACCAGTGTGCGTCCGCCGCGTTTGGGTGGTAACCAGCGAATGGGGGTGTTTGCTACCCGGTCACCTAATCGACCGAATAAGATGGGACTGTCGGCGGTAAAGCTGGAACAAATAGCGTTTAAGGACGGGGGAGTACAGCTGCACATCGCGGGACATGACTTACTCGATGGCACGCCAGTGTTAGACATAAAGCCTTATGTGCCCTATGCGGATAGTCTTTCCGATGCAACCAATGGATTTGCGGCTGCGCCACCTGTGCTATTACCGGTGACTTTCTCCCGTGCCGTTAACGAAGTGCTAGCGTCGCTCGCAGTTGATGAGAGTCATCACTTGTCGGCCTTGATTGAACAGATATTACAACAGGACCCTAGGCCTTCGTATCAATATCTCGACGAGAAGCGTATTTATGGTGTGAAGTTGATGGATTGGCAGGTTCGCTGGCGGTATCGGTTACAGAATAACGGTGAGCAAGAGATTGTGGTAGAACAGTTGGAGCCAGTTTCTTAGAAGGAAAGCAAAAAAAACCGCCTTAGGGGGCGGTTTTTTCGTTGTCACTTGATATCAGTGCAAGAGCAGTTTAGCGCTCCAGGTATTGCAGCTTATCAGGCACGCCATCCCATTCTTCAGCGTCAGCGGGGGCATCTTTCTTTTCGGTAATATTAGGCCAGATTTCTGCCAGCTCTGCATTCAACTCTAAGTAAACTTCCTGACCTTCGGGTAGTTCGTCTTCTGAGAAAATAGCATCTGCGGGGCACTCTGGTTCACACAAAGCGCAGTCAATACACTCATCTGGGTGAATTACCAAGAAATTGGGGCCTTCATAGAAACAGTCTACCGGACACACTTCAACACAGTCTGTGTGCTTACATTTAATACAGTTATCCCCAACAACAAAGGTCATGCTTGAACTCCCGTGCTTAACATGTTTTCAGGGCGCGCATTTTAACAGCATTTTTGTTGCTGTTAACCCTCTTTGATCGATTACGAGCATTATCCTGTTACTTTTTCGCAGTTTTCTTCAGCGCATAGAGTTTTTCCAGTGCCTGACGAGGGGTCATATTGTCCAGGTCCAGCTCTCCCAGCTCTGTCACCACTGGGTGCGGTTCGGCGAATAATTCGTGTTGTTGTGGCCCTTGGGCAGGATTCATCACACTGGGCGCTACTGTTGTTTGGGCTTTCGTGTGTGGCGCAGATGTCTGTGTATCAAGGGCCAGGCGTTCGTGAGTTCCAGCTTCCAGCAATGATAGTTGCTCTCTTGCTTGCTGTAATACTGATGCAGGGATGCCGGCCAGCTTTGCTACCTGAATACCATAGCTTTGATTGGCCGCACCTTCCTGAATATTGTGTAAAAAAACAATATTGTCGTTATGCTCGGTTGCATCCAAGTGCACATTCGCAACGGCGGGTAGGGTGTTGGGAATCTCCGTAATCTCAAAATAGTGAGTCGCAAATAAGGTAAAGGCCTGTATTTGTTCGGCTAGATGTATTGCGCAGGCCCATGCGAGAGACAGACCGTCGAAGGTGCTGGTACCACGGCCTATTTCATCCATCAGTACCAAGCTGTTCGCAGTGGCATTATTGAGAATATTGGCCGTCTCAGTCATTTCAACCATAAACGTAGAACGGCCACCTGCTAAGTCATCAGAAGAACCTATGCGCGTGAATATTCGATCAACCAGGCCTATTTTGCTTTGTTCTGCCGGTACAAAGCTGCCCACCTGAGCCAGCAGCACAATGAGTGCTGTTTGACGCATGTACGTCGATTTACCACCCATGTTTGGGCCGGTAATAATTAACATCCTGCGGGCGGGGTTAAGCACCAAATTATTGGGTACAAACGGGTCTTTTAGGACGCGCTCGACGACTAAGTGACGGCCGGCCACTATATCTATACCCGTTTCTTTAGTTAGTTCGGGGCGGCGCAGCTGCAAGCTGTCAGCACGTTCAGCCAGAGTGGTTAATACATCCAGTTCAGCGACAGCGTTTGCTGAGGTTTGCAAGGCCATTAGGTCTTCATGCAATGTGTCTATTAGTGCTTCATAAAGCGCTTTTTCTCGCGTTAGCGCACGGCTTTTGGCGGATAGGGCTTTGTCTTCAAACGTTTTTAACTCGGGTGTTATAAAGCGCTCGGCGTTCTTCAGTGTTTGCCGGCGAATGTAATCTGCAGGTGCGTTTTCAGCCTGGCCACGACTGATTTCGATAAAGTAACCGTGCACACGGTTATAGCCGACCTTTAGCGTTGAGATTCCAGAGCGCTCGCGCTCACGGGTCTCCAGGTCTATGAGAAATTGGCCGGCATTGGTGCTTATATTACGCAGTTCATCCAGTTCCTCATCATAGCCTTCGGCGATAACGCCGCCGTCCCGAATAACCACTGGAGGGTTCTCTACCAATGCTTTGTCCAATAATTCTACCCAGTGTGGGAATTCCTGAATCTCGTGTGCTAAATCCCTAAGCTTCGCGCCGGTATGCTCTTTAAGTTGTTGCTGCAGCGCTGGGTAAGTGGCCAATGACTGGCAGAGGCGAGAAAGATCGCGAGGTCGTGCAGATTTTAGTGCAATACGGCCCAGGATACGTTCCATATCACCGATGTGGCGAAGTTCTTCGCGAATGGGTTCAAATTGATAGTTGTGAATCAGACTGTCGATAGCATCCTGTCGCGCGGTTAGTAGAGGTAAGTCCCGTAGCGGCCGGTTCAGCCAGCGCCGCAACAGGCGGCCACCCATGGCGGTTGAACTGGAGTTTAAAACAGAAAATAACGTGTTTTCGTCGCCGCCGTTTAAGTTGCTATCAATTTCCAGGTTGCGTCGGGTTGCCGCATCCATTGCTACCGCATGATCGCGATTTTCGACAGTGATTTTGCGGATGTGGGGTAAGGCTGAACGCTGAGTCTCTTTGGTATAAGCCAGTAAGCAGCCAGCCGCTGAGATCGCGGTGGTTAAGTGTTGGCAACCGAAGCCTGCCAGATCCTGTGTGCCAAATTGCTGGCATAGTAAGCGTTCTGCAGTTTCACTATCAAACTCCCACACCGGGCGCCGGCGAATACCGCGACGGCGTTGAACCATTTCACTGTCAACCAGCTCGTCAGCAATTAACAGCTCTGCCGGGTTTAAACGTTCGAGTTCGCCTTGCAGCACACTTTCATCGTCATATTCAGATACTTGAAAGCGGCCACTGCCCATGTCTAATGATGCCAAGCCATAGAGTGTTACAGGCGGTTGTTGGTTGTAGTCGGTATGTTGAAAAAGTGCTACCAGCAAATTGTCTTTATGGGCATCCAGTAGCGCTTCGTCGCTGACGGTGCCGGGGGTAACGATTCTAACGACTTTGCGTTCAACTGGTCCTTTGCTGGTTGCGGGGTCGCCAATTTGTTCGCAAATAGCGACGGACTCTCCAGCCTTTACAATTTTTGCCAGATAGCCATCAGCAGCATGGTAAGGAATCCCTGCCATGGGAATTGGTTCGCCGCCTGATTTGCCGCGCGCGGTTAAGGTTACATCCAATAATTGTGAAGCTTTTTTCGCATCATCAAAAAACAGTTCGTAGAAATCACCCATACGATAAAAAACCAGCTCATTGGGGTGTTCCGCCTTGATGCGAAGGTATTGCTGCATCATGGGTGTGTGTTCATTTTCGCTTGATTTTTTTGAAGCATTTTTCATTGTCATACTGTTTTGTAGGGTTTTCTGTGTAATTGATTGCATATGTTCAGGCGACTGTAAGTTATTGAAATTTGGATAAATATTATTTTTTCACGAATGAACGTGACATTTTTCAATGAGCCAATAGGTTTTTCTACTTGTTGCATTCTTAAGGTTGATCACAGCCCGGTAGCCCGCTGGCAATTGGTTAAAGTCGCCAGATTACAGCAAGGATTAATGGAAACGCAGCAGGATACCAAACCTTTATCCACCATGGCACTTAAAGCAATGGCGCAAGATAGGGTTTTATTGGTGGCTGGGGGCTAATGCTGGAGCTTTTCTACTACCTTGCCCAATAGGTACTCACGAAACGTTTTCAACGCTGCAGATATTGATCGCTCTGCCGGACGTACCAAATAGTAGGCTGCCGTTTGCCGGTGGCAAATATCTAATACGGGCATCAAGGTGCCGTCTTGTATATTTTGCTCGACGAGCACTTTAATTCCCATGGCAATACCCATCCCTTGCATAGCCGCTTCGTAGGCCAGTGAGGAGCTTTCAAATTTCAGTCCGCTGTGCGAACTGTGCTGTTGGCAGCCTTCTGCTTGCAACCAGGCCTCCTAGTCATCAGGGCGCGCAAGGGAGTGTAAAAGAGTAAAATGCTCAAGTTCTTCTGGGCTGTTGATAGGACCGTAACGTTCGATAAATTTTGGACTGGCAACGGGAATAAGGTCGATGGGGGCCAAATAATCTACCTCCATGCCTTTCCAATCTCCCAGTCCTGAACGAATCGCTGCATCAACAGCCTGGCGATCAAAGTCTACCGATGCCAGCGATGCTGTCAGACGCACCTCAATTTTGGGGTATTCTTCGTGAAAGCGGCCCAATAGCGGCATAATCCAGCGTTGAGCAAATGTGGTGTAGGCTTGCAGGTTCAGCACATCTCTGTGACCACGGGCCATAACCAGTTCTGTTGCCCTCTCTATTTCGTCAAAACCCTTTTGCACACCTATTAAAAAGCGCTCGCCAGCGGAAGTCAGAGTGATAGTCCTATGGCTGCGTTTAAATAATTCTACCCCTAACCGATCTTCCAATACTTTTACCTGCTTGCTTACTGCCACTTGGGTGACGGCAAGTTCTTCTGCGGCAATAGTAAAGCTCAAGTGCCGAGCAGATGCTTCAAAAGCACGAAGGGGGTTAAGGGGGGGGAGGCGACGACGCATAATCTTTGCATTACTTTTTGTTAGTCATCTCGGTAGAATAACTCAATTGTACCTGCGTGTCACAACTCAAATAATGAACCTAAATAATTACATGCAGAATTCGCTTGCACATTAAGCAACGTATTATAGATATGAAGCAGTAGTAATTGCTCAAGTCTCGAACTGCGACCAAATAAATAAAAGCCCTTTAGGGTAAATCTAGTGCATCGGGAGATATAAATGTCCACCATCGCCAATGTTGACCAATTTAAGTCTTCTTGGATAAAGCATTTTATCGGTGTGCTTTGCTGCCTAACCTTTATTTATATGCTTTATGCTGCAGTTGTTGGTCCTTATAGAACAACTGTCGTTCACCTCGCGCTCTTTCTTGGCGCCATGCTCAGTATTTATTTTTTAACTAAGTCGGCGCAAGCAGATCGCCAGACTTGGGGTAAGCGCTCATTGGACTATGGCTTCGCTATTGTTACCGCTGGCTCTCTTATTTACTTCATTGTGAATTTCGAGCGTTTAATCAACCTTTGGGGTGCCAGTTATCTAACTACCAGCGATCTTGTCGTTGGTAGCTTACTCGTGTTGGTCGTGTTGGAGGCGGCGCGTAGAGAAAGCGTGGCATTTGCGGTCTTGTCTGCCCTAGCTATCGCGTATGTCATTTTTGGAAATTACATTCCCGGTATTTTAGGCCACGCAGGGATTCCTTTTGACCGATTTATTTTCCTAACGGCTTACACCTCTGAAGGTATTTTTGGCATTGGTTTATCGGTTGCTGCGTCATATTTGTTTATGTTTCTGCTGCTGTCGTCCGCGATGGAGTATACGAAAACCGGTGATCTGATTGTTGGTTTGTGTAATGCCGGTCTTGGGCATAAGCCTGGTGGTCCAGCCAAGAGCGCGGTGGCTGCCAGTAGTCTTTTGGGCATGATGATGGGCAGTTCAATCGGTAATGTGGTGACTACCGGTACTTTTACCATTCCACTCATGAAGCGTTGTGGTTTACCTGCGCATAAAGCTGGCGCTATAGAAACTATTTCTTCTGAAGGTTCGCAATTTTTACCGCCAATTATGGGTGCCGGTGCATTTTTAATGGCTGAATTTACCGGTATTCCTTATGCCAGTATTGCGCTTGCGGCAACGATACCCGCGCTGTTGTATTACATTTCCGTTTTCACTGTTGTCCATATCGAATCTAAAAAACTTGGGTTGGGACGGTTAAATGAGGAGGATATTCCTTCAGCTCGGCAATTGCTTATGGACGGCTGGCATCTGTTGGTTGCACCACTACTGCTAATTTATTTGTTAATTGTTGAGCAGCTTTCGCCTAACTACGCGGGCATGATCACATTAATTGTTTCGGTAGCGATTGCTATGCTGCGTCGTCACAGTCGCCTGAGTCCCAGTGGGATTTATTCGGTGGTTGTGACCGGTGTTCTTCGGGCTGCACAAATCACTGCACTCATTGCTGCTATTGGATTTATTCAGCAGGCAATGGTGACAACCGGTCTCGGACCACGCTTAACAGAAATTATTCTTTCGTTGGGGGATGGCACGTTACTGATAACGCTTATTCTCTCTGTCTGTGTGTCTACATTGCTTGGTATGGGTATGCCTACTTCAGTGGCCTACGTAATGCTTGCGTTGTTTGTCGCGCCAGCGCTGCAGGAATTAGGTGTACCTGTGTTAGCTGCGCATCTGTTTGTGTATTACTTTGCTATCAAATCTGGATCAACACCACCCGTAGCTGTCGTGGCCGTTGTGGCAGCCAGTATTGCCCATGCTAATTGGTGGAAGACTGGCGTGGCAGCATTCACCTATTCATTACCCAGTTTTATTGTGGCCTTTATGTTTATTTATTCTCCAGAGCTATTAGCGCAAGGAGAGTGGTTAAACATTATTGTGGCATTTATAACCGCTGGGTTGGGCGTAATGACTATTGCTCTGGGATTACAAGGTTGGTGCCTGGGCCCGTTAACAGGCTTGAAGGGATGGCTGCTAAGAGTGGGCTTGTTGTGCGGTGCTGGTTTATTAGTTAAATCTGGCGTGGTAACTGATGTATTAGGTATATCGTTGATTGCGGCTATGTACGGTTGTAGTTGGTTTATGCGACGACAGGGGTTAATGCCAGTTACTGCGAATAGCGGAGTTTAATGGAGTGATGGATAAACACACTAGAAAAGGTATCGTTGCCATGAATATCAATCGCTCTTGTAAGAAAGTTTTTGTACTTGCCGCAGTGTTGTTGTCGGCTAGTGTTTTTGCCAAAGATAGAATTGCTATTGGTACTTCCAGTACAGGTTCAAACCCTTATATTTTGGGTTCTACCGTTGCCTCGGCAGTTACCAAGGCGCAGGATGAATTCATTGTTTCTGCACAAACTACAGCTGGCTACAACGAAAATCTGGGTTTGGTTGCCTTGAATCAAATTGATTTTGGCATTGCATTTTTGAATGATATTTCCAATGCCTACCAAGGTGTTGAACGTTTTAAGAATGTTCCAAATAAAGAAATTTTTAAGAATCTTCGTTTAGCCTTTCCATTTTCAGTATCGGTATATTATTACGCGACGTTAGAAAAATCAGGTATGCAAACGCTGCTTGATGCTAAAGGTTCGCGCTTCAATATTAACGTTCCGTCAACATCCTCACGCTCTATTCACGAAGCATTAATCAAAGCGCTTGGTTTGAGTCTGGACGATTTTAAAATCATGGAGTTGTCATCTAAGGATGCACAAAGCGGGCTTAAAGACGGCATTGTTGATATTTTTGGTGAGTCCTCGTCAATCGGGCATATGCTAGAGCTCACTAATTCCGTGCCCACTCGTATTCTTAATGTTCCTGATGACGTCTACAACAATTTAAATAAATTGTATGACGGTACGTTAGTGCGAATCGAAATTCCTGCGAACTCTTTTCCGGGGCAGGAAGAGCCTATTCATACTTTTGGTGCCACAGCATCCTTTGTCGTAAACAAAGATGCTTCCGAAGAAATGGTTTACGCCTTTGCCTCAGCGTATTGGCAAGTGTGGGAAAAGCTTTCAGTTAAAGATAAAAACATCGCTGCGGTGAGTCTGGATATTGCAAAGCAGCCACGAAAAGTTCCTTTTCATCCTGGTGTGATCCGTTTTCTTAAAGAGAAAGGTTTGCTGCCTACTGAAGATTAATGATGAGAAGTGATTTTTACAATCTTTCTATTGCGGTGAGTCGAGAGCGGGGGAGTTAAAAATATGAGTCCTTAACCAAAGAAAGAAAAGAAGTGTACATGCAAGCTGATTTTCAAGCATTAAGTTGCTTGGGGGCGCCTTTATGCCAAAAAAGTGCAGTTGCCAAAGGTCTAAGCGGGGAGGGTTTCCCCTGAAATGGTGACTAGCCATAACAACGTTAGATTATAGCCCTTTTTAAAAAAAATTGTAGATTGTATTAAGCGGTAGTATCTGAGGAGAGTAGAAAATGAATATATTAAAACCACTGCCACTTGCCGTGGCCATAATAAGTGGCATTGCAATGACTGCAAATGCTCAAGACAGCGATGATAGAAATATATTGGCACTTGAGGAGGTTGTTGTTACAGCAACCAAGCGCGAGTCGTCTTTGATGGACACCCCCGTTGCAGTGACTGCCTTTAACCAGGAAGCATTGGCACGTGCTGGCATTGATGATGTCACTGATATGGGCGCCATGGTTCCCAATTTTAAAATTTCTGTCGATGGTTTCCGTGGCGCTGCTCAGCTCGGTATGCGTGGTGTTGCGAGTACAAACTTCACTGAGTTAGGTGATCCCAATGTTGGCTTCCATGTTGACGGCGTTTACGTAGCCCGGCCGGAAGGTGCTCTTACGTTAATGTACGATTTGGAACGCGCTGAGGTATTGCGTGGCCCTCAAGGTACATTGTTTGGCCGTAACTCAACAGTGGGTGCGGTTAACCTGATTACTGCAAAACCAGATTTTTCTGAGTTTACTGCCGATATTCAGGCTGAGTATGGAAACTACGATCATAAGCAGCTTCGTGGAACAGTTAATATTCCTGTAAGCGATACTTTTGCTGTGCGTCTCAACGGTTTTATGAACCAAAGCGATGCTTATCAAAATGTACTACCTGATAACAGCCGCTTGGATCAGCGACGTGCTGTTAATTACGGAGAATCCGATCGTTATTCAAGTAAAGATCAATGGGCCGCTCGTGTTGCAGCGCTGTGGACTCCAACCGATTCTTTTTCCTGGCAGGTTGCTTTGGAGCGTTTCCAAAATAACAACCCAGGTGCTATCCCTAGCCCGGATTGTGAAAAACTGGCTGGTTCTCCCGACGCGTGTTTGTATGACATTGACACGTATACCGCCAATACCACTGGCGCAACTGATATGCGTATCGATAGTTTTCGTTCAACCATTAAATATAGCCTGACCGATAGTATGGAACTGAGCTATAACGTTGGTTATTCAACGCTGGACAGATTCCAGCAAGTTGATACGGATCTGGGTGTTGGTTCTGATCAAACTTTTCAAAATACTTCTGATTTTGCGAATAACTCTCATGAGTTGCAGTTGCAGTCGGTGGGTGACGGTCCACTGGAATGGACAGTTGGATTGTTTCACTTTGAAGAGGATAACTGGGTAAAAGCTGAGTTGGACCGCGCATATTGGTCTGTTGCAGGTACCGATACAGACGGTTCTCCTATTTATAATCACTATGCTTTGCGCTTTCTGCAACCTGAGCGTACAGCGGATTCAAACGCGGCGTTCTTCCAGGGAACTTATGGATTTACCGATCAATTGCGTTTAACAATGGGTTATCGCTATACCAAGGACAAAAAAGAAGATGTTGATGGTGGCAACTATATTTGTAGCCCAACATCGGACATTGATGGATGTTATTTACAAGGTGAGCCCGTACCCAGTTTGACCAACGGCGTGTTCTCTGGTGAACCATTCCCACGTGTTACTGACAACTCAGTAAAAGGTGAGTGGAGCAAAGGTACTTACCGTGTTGGTTTGGATTATGACCTTGATGATTCAACCTTATTGTATGGTGTTTATTCGACTGGCTTCAAAGGCGGCGTATTCACTGATGTAGTGACTATCCGCAGAACTGGCGAGCGACTCGATATTCTGGCGGGTCCAGAAGAGGTGGGTACACTGGAATTGGGTATGAAAGCCTCGCTGCTGGATGGCAGTATGAATGTGAACGCGGCATTGTTCTTTAGTGACTACAATGACATGCAGGTTACGACAAATAAAAACCTGGGCCCTGAGCGTGATCCGTTGCCAGGTGAAGATCCGTCCACCATTCCTGACCAAACTCAGTTGGTTACCGAAAATGCGGGTAAAGCATCAATTACTGGTCTTGAAGTGGAAGTTGACTGGATTCCTGTCGAAAACGGTCGCTTAACGGGCTACATCAGTTGGTTGGACGCAGAAGTTGATGACTGGGAAACGAAAGACACTGATTTTTGTGGTCCTCGCTACGGCAGTGCAGGTTGCCCAAACATTAATTTGAAGGGTAACAAGCTACCTCGTGCACCAGAGTTTGCCTTTACTGTTGCTTATGAACATACGTTCTATTTGTCGAATGGTGCCAAGATTGTTCCTTGGGTTTCTTACCATTGGGAAGACGATCAATACTTACGTGCATTCAACGTCGGAACCGTACGTGATTTAGGTACAGGTGAAATGACTAATCGCTATAGTGATAAGATTGACGCATTCGAAAATGTGGATGCCAGCTTGCGTTATTCATCTGAATCGGAAAATTGGTACGCGGAATTGTATGGTAATAACTTGACTGATGAACGTACCAATACACTGTACCGTCGTGTCGGTAACGTTATGTTTGGCAACTATACGCCACCACGCACTTTTGGTATGCGTTTCGGTTATAGCTGGTAATACT
>JBNKHI010000077.1:0-11688 GCA_050290265.1 Cellvibrionaceae bacterium | reverse complement strand
CTTTTTTCGGTTAGGCATATGGATGGCATGACCACCTACAGCCAACGCAGCTTCTTTAACAGCTTCAGAAAATGTAGGATGACCAAATACAGTCATACCAATATCTTCAGCACTTGCACCAAACTCCATTGCGATTGCGACTTGCTGTACCAAATCTGAGGCACTTGGTCCCACTATGTGGCAACCCAGTACACGGTCAGTTTCAGCGTGCGCAATCATTTTAACCATACCGTCTGATTCACCAGACGCTACTGCACGGCCAATAGCCAAGAACGGGAACGTACCTACATTGTAGGGCTCGCCATCAGCTTTGACCTGCTCTTCCGTACGACCTACAGCAGCCACTTCGGGGTGGGTATAGATAACGTTAGGAATAATATCGTAGTTAATTAAAGTCTTCTGGCCGGCAATACGCTCTGCAACCATAACACCTTCTTCAGAGCTCTTATGCGCCAACATTGGCCCACGAACAACATCACCTACAGCCCAAACACCAGGAGCATTAGTAGAGCAAAGGTCATTTACGTAGATGAAACCACGCTCATCCAAATTCACGCCACTATCCGCAGACAGCAAACCCTCGGTATACGGACGACGACCAACACAGACAATTAACTTGTCAAAAGTTTCTTTCTGTTCGCTACCATCTTTGTCCAGGTAAGTAACTTCAACTTCCTTACCTTTAACTTCACTTGCAGTAACGCGGCAGCTCAAACGAATATCCAAACCTTGTTTAGTAAGGATTTTTTTCGCTTCTTTAGCGATTTGCTGATCCATGATAGACAGAAAGGAATCCATGGCTTCTAAACAAACCACTTTCGAACCTACACGACTCCAAACACTGCCTAGCTCAAGACCGATAACACCGGCACCAATAATGCCTAAGCGCTTGGGCACTTCGGTAAACTCAAGTGCACCAGTCGAATCTACGATTACATCGTTATCAACTTTTGCAACAGGAATATTCACAGGAACAGAACCGGACGCCAGAATTACATTATCGGCTTCCAGCGTTTTAGTGTTGCCATCGTGGTCGGTATATTCAACTTTGCGACCAGCCAGTAATTTACCGGTACCAAACAAAGAAGTAACACCATTAGCTTTAAACAAACCACCAATACCGCCTGACATTTGCTTAACAACTTGATTCTTACGCTCAATCATAGCCGGAACATCCAGCTTAACGTCACCAACACTAATACCGTGACTGTTCAAAGCGTGTGCGGCATCGTGGTATTTATGTGAAGAATCCAAAAGCGCTTTTGAAGGAATACAACCAACATTCAGACAAGTGCCACCATTAACACCTTTGCCGTCTTTGTCTTTCCACTTTTCAATACAAGCCGTCTTCAAACCCAACTGAGCAGCACGAATAGCGGCCACGTAACCGCCAGGACCAGCACCAATAACAATCACATCATATTTATCAGACATAACAACTTCCCCATTTCCAAATTCTTTGTACTTTCCGCCACAAAACGTAGCGGAAAGGCGATAAATGATTAGCCAGTGAGTAACACTAACCGAATGTTATTAACGTTAGATTTCTAACAGAATACGCGCAGGATCTTCGAGCATGTCCTTGATCGCCACTAGGAATTGAACAGCTTCTTTTCCATCAATTAAGCGATGATCGTAGGAAAGAGCCAAATACATCATTGGCAAAATTTCAACTTTCCCATTGACCGCCATTGGGCGTTCCTGGATTTTGTGCATACCCAAAATGGCCGTTTGTGGAGGATTCAAAATAGGCGTTGAAAGCAGCGAACCAAAGACACCGCCATTAGTGATGGTGAAGGTGCCACCCATCATTTCTTCAATACCCAATTTACCGTCACGAGCTCGCAAGCCAAAATCGCGAATACCACTTTCAACATCGGCGATACTCTTGTCGTCCACATCTCGAAGAACAGGCACAACCAAGCCGTTAGGAGTAGAAACCGCAACACCTATATCCTGGTAACCATGATAAACAATATCATCCCCATCCAAAGACGCATTCACAGCAGGATAACGCTTAAGCGCTTCAACGGCAGCTTTTACAAAAAAGCCCATAAAGCCCAATCTGGTGCCATTATGCGCCTTCTCGAACAACTCTTTGTATTGCGCACGCAATTCCATACATGGAGCCATGTTGACTTCATTGAAAGTAGTCAGCATTGCAGTAGAACTGGTTGCTTGTAACAAGCGCTCAGCAATGCGCTTACGCAAACGAGTCATGGGCACTCGTTTTTCGATACGTTCGCCGGCAGGCACATTCAAGGCAGGCGCTGGCGCAGCAGCAGGCTTAGGAGCCGATGGCGCTGGCGCAGCTGGAGCAGGAGCAGGAGCAGGATTTTTCATTGCGTTTTGTACATCTTCCTTCGTAATACGTCCGTCTTTTCCAGTACCTACAATGGCACTCAAATTGACATTATTTTCGTCTGCCATTTTACGAGCTGCGGGGCTTACAATCGCATCTGCGGATCCTTCGGCAGCAACCGGTGCTGAAGCATTGTTGGAAGACGTCGAGGCTACAGCACCTTCAGTCAGCTGACCTATAACCTGATTACTAGTAATAGTGTCGCCCTCTTCTGCATTAATCGCTGTAACAACGCCAGATGCCGGCGCTACAACTTCCAAAACAACTTTGTCGGTTTCAATATCTACGAGCAACTCATCTCGCTCAATAGATTCACCAACACTTTTGTGCCATTTCGCAACAACACCGTCTTGAACAGATTCAGGGAAGGTAGGCGACTGGATATCGTGAGACTTACCGCCAGTGGCTGCAGGCGCAGATGCAGCTGGAGCAGAAGCACTCGGGGCAGCAGCAGAGCCCGCCTCAACAACAGTAGCGATCACTTCATTACTTTCAACTGTGTCGCCAACTTGTTTGAGAACTTCGCCTAATACACCATCAGCAGGAGATACCACCTCAAGCACTACTTTGTCGGTTTCAATTTCTACAATTAATTCGTCTCGATTAACCGCTTCACCAGGCTGTTTGTGCCACGTTGCGATAACCCCATCCTGAACGGATTCTGGAAACTGCGGTGCTTTAATTTCGTTGCTCATTCTTTCGGTATCCTTCAGCTTGTACGCATAGTATTTTTGGCAATGCGCTAACTTTTACATTACTTAAACAGTATATTGACGGCTTCAGCCGCCAATAGTCAGTGCCTGGTTAATAAAACGATTCTGCTCTTCAAGGTGCAGCGACATATAGCCCGCCGCTGGCGCAGCAGAGGCATCACGTCCCACATAGTTCAACACGAGCTTATCGTTGTGGCGGCTCGTCACAGAACGCATATGATGCTGGCTACTATACCAAGCCCCCTGATTCATTGGCTCTTCCTGACACCAAACAATTTCTTCAATGTTACTAAACGGTGCCAAAACTTCTTGCAATGCATCTTCTGGGAACGGATACAGCTGTTCCAAACGAATTAAAGCCACATCGGTCTGCTCACGCTCCATTCGAGCTTCCAGAAGATGGTAATAAACCTTACCGCTGCACAGCACTACTTTTTTAACATCACCAGGATTCACATCCGCATCGCCAATAACAGCCTGAAACCCGCCACTAGCCAACTCTTCCAACGTAGACGTAGCTAACTTATGTCGCAAAATCCATTTCGGACTCATCACAACCAGTGGACGACGCATTGGCCGCAACGCCTGTCGACGCAACATATGGAACACTTGCGCTGGTGTTGTCGGGATACACACTTGGATATTGTGTTCAGCACACAACTGCAAGTAGCGTTCCAAGCGTGCAGAGGAGTGTTCTGGACCTTGGCCTTCATAACCATGCGGTAACAACATGGTCAAACCACACAGACGACCCCACTTGTGTTCACCACTGGTAATAAACTGATCGATCACCACTTGAGCGCCGTTGGCAAAATCACCAAATTGAGCTTCCCAAATAGTCAACCCGTCAGGCTTCGTTGTCGCATAACCATACTCAAATGCCAACACCGCCTCTTCTGACAAATAAGAGTCGTAGATGTCAAACGCTGGTTGATCAGCCTTGATGAAATCCATGGGTGTATACGAGACACCATCTTTTTGACCGTGCACTACTGCGTGACGATGCGAGAAGGTTCCACGCCCCACATCTTGACCGGTCAGGCGCACAAACTGGCCTTGATCCAACAACGTAGCATAAGCCAAAGTTTCACCCATCCCCCAATTCAGAGGTAAGGCGCCTGCGGCCATTTTGCGTCGATCTTCATAAATCTTGGTAACCTGGCGCTGAACCTGGACACCGTCAGGAATCTCACACATTTTGTGTGCAATATCCTGTAAACGTTTCAGATCAAAACCTGTATCAGCTGGAGTCATCCAATCGTGACCAAGATATGGAGTCCAGTCCACAAACAAAGAGCTGTCAGGTTCTGTAACCAACCCATCCGCAACATGGTCACCACGGTCTAGCTTAGCACGGTATTCAGACGCCATTGTGTCGGCCTCTTCCTGAGAAACGACGCCTTCCTGGACAAGTTTCTCAGCATAGAGGGTACGAGTCGTCTTTAAACTACGAATTTTTTGATACATCAGTGGCTGTGTAGCAGAAGGCTCGTCAGTTTCATTGTGACCACGACGGCGATAACAGACCAAATCTATTACCACATCTTTTTTGAACTCATAACGATAGTCCATCGCCAACAAGCTCACAAACAAGACTGCTTCGGGATCATCACCGTTGACATGCAGCACAGGCGCCCCGACAAACTTGGCAACGTCAGTGCAGTATTCTGTTGAGCGCACATCTTCCTTTCGGCTTGTAGTAAAACCAACCTGGTTATTGATAACTACATGGACTGTGCCACCGGTCTTGTATGCCCGGGTTTGCGACATTTGAAAGGTTTCCATGACCACACCCTGACCCGCAAAGGCAGCGTCACCATGGACCACGATCGGCACAACCAAATCACCCGTTTTATCATTTCTTCGATCCTGACGTGCTCGTACAGACCCTTCAACCACAGGCGAAGCAATTTCCAAATGAGATGGGTTGAAAGCCATCGCCAAATGAACCTCGCCGCCGCGGGTCATCACGTTTGACGAAAAACCTTGGTGGTACTTAACGTCGCCGGAAGTTGAGACCAGCTTTTTCCCTTCGAACTCATCAAACAGGTCTGACGGTCTCTTACCAAGAATATTAACGAGCGTATTCAGTCGACCTCGGTGCGCCATACCCAGCACAATTTCTTTGGCGCCAAAGCCACCACATCGCTTAATCAATGCATCTAACATTGGAATAAAGCTTTCACCACCTTCCAAACCAAAACGTTTGGTACCTGGATATTTACTATCCAGATGGCGCTCAAGCCCTTCCGCAGCTGTCAAGCGCTCCAACAGTACTTTTCGTCGCTCTTCAGAATAAACCGGGTTAGATTGAACACTTTCCAGACGGTGTTGCAGCCAATGGCGCTCGGTGGAATCGGTAATGTGGTTAACTTCAGCACCCACTGATCCGCAATAAGTCTTTTCCAAGGCAGCGATAATGTCTTTTAACGGCGCTTCATCAAAGCCAACCTGAAGATCACTGCAACTAAAAACAGTGTCCATGTCAGCGTTGGTTAAACCGAGAAAGTGAATATCGAGGTCAGGCGCAGGCTTGCGCTTCTGTATTCCTAGAGGATCAAGATTGGCTTTCTGATGACCAAAAGTGCGATAAGCCTGGATAAGTTGAACAACTTTTATCTGCTTTTGCTCATGGTCACTGGAGGCTGAACCACTACCCAAAGGTACTGCGGATCGAACACGCTTTTTAGCTAGCTCAGCAAATTGCTCACGAATAATCGAGTGAGGAGTATCTTGCATCACCGATGCATTAACTCTGGGCAATTTATCAAAATAATTGCGCCACTCCTCCGGAATTGCATTAGGGTCATGTAAATATGTGTCGTAGAGCTCTTCCACGTATGCAGCATTCCCACCCGAAATGTGGGAAGTACCCCATAGTAACTCCATTATGCTGTCTTGCATTTGTGCCCACCTAAATAACTGGGGCTATATCTGCATCAAATTACGGCCTAAGGCTCGATGTTCACATTTTGCACGAGACAACATGCATTTGATCGAATATCGATACCACCAAACCACTACTCATTCGCACATACCCTTTCGGTTCCTCAACGAAAGCGCACATGACGTTGACTAGGAAGTCTAACCCAATCCTTTGCAGACAGATCGTAAACGATCCACCCCGCTGCTTAACTTGCTTCAACGATCAAATGGCAACTCGATTATGCTACCTGACCCGTCATATAAACGGTTAAAACCGCTTTGTAGTAATTATCAGTCTGGGCTGAAGCCTGTTGACCTGCAACCCAGCTTGTTCTCTATATGAGCAATACCAGAAAGTATTAACTCTCAACGCATCGACGACTAGGTCGCACGCTGTAACAACATGTTACGAATATGACCAATTGCTCGAGTAGGGTTTAGGCCTTTGGGGCAAACCTGAACACAGTTTTGAATACCATGACAACGGAATACGCTGAAAGGATCATCCAAGTTACCCAAGCGATGGTCAGTCGCAGTATCGCGACTATCTGCCAGAAAGCGGTATGCCTGCAACAAACCTGCCGGCCCGATAAATTTATCAGGATTCCACCAGAACGATGGGCAGCTGGTGGAGCAACAAGCGCAGAGAATACACTCATATAATCCGTCCAGCTTTTCGCGTTCTTCTGGAGATTGTAGACGCTCAATAGCAGGAGCAGGAGTATCATTCTGCAAATAGGGTTCAATTTTTCGATATTGTGCGTAAAACTGAGTCATATCAACCACTAGATCACGCACTACTGGCAGGCCAGGCAATGGTCGTAAAATCAGTGTGTTATTTTTAACACACTCGGATAAAGGCTTAATACAAGCCAATCCATTTTTACCGTTGATATTCATACCATCTGAACCGCATACACCTTCTCGGCAAGAACGACGGAAAGCCAACGAAGGATCTTGAGCCTTTAACAGCTCAAGTACATCCAACACCATCAGATCCTTTCCTTCCGTATCAAGCTCATAAGACTTCATGAACGGGGCATTATCAGTTTCAGGATTGTAACGATAAACTTGCACTTTCAACATGACGCTTCCCCCGCTTAATAAGTACGTATTTTAGGTTCAAAGGTATCAACAGTCTTCGGCGTAAAGTTGACTGCACGCTTACCAACCCGTTTATCAGTAGGGTAATACATAGAATGGCACAACCAGTTTTCGTCATCGCGCTCTTGGAAATCGTCTCGGGCATGAGCACCACGAGATTCTTTTCGCTCTTCAGCCGCAATCGCGGTCGCTTCCGCAACCTCCAACAAATTCTGTAATTCTAAAGCTTCGATACGAGCAGTATTGAAGGCATTACTCTTGTCGTCTAGACGAACATTTTCAATACGCTGACGCAGATCTGCCAATTTGCGAATACCTTCCTGCATAAATTCACCCTTACGGAATACACCAAAGTGATTTTGCATAGTACTCTGCAGTTCTTTACGCAATTCAGCAGCGCCTTCACCATCGTTGGTGTTATTGAGGCGGTTCAAACGTGCCATAGCAGCTTCGATATCTGATTCGCTGGCTTCACGGTTATCAATCCCTTCACGCAAGGCTTTTTCGATGTACAAACCTGACGCGCGGCCGAATACAACCAAATCAAGCAATGAGTTACCACCCAAACGGTTAGCACCGTGGACAGATACACACGCCACCTCACCACAGGCAAAGAAGCCTTCAACAACCTTATCATTTCCATCGGCATCAGTAGTCAGTACCTGACCATGGACGTTGGTTGGAATACCGCCCATCATGTAGTGACAAGTCGGCACTACTGGAATTGGCACTTTCACAGGGTCAGCGTGAGCAAAGGTTCGCGAGAGCTCACAAATACCGGGCAAGCGACTTTCCAACACTTCTTCACCCAAGTGATCCAACTTCAAATAAACATGATCACCGTCTGGACCGCAGCCTCGACCTTCTAATATTTCCAACGTCATTGAACGCGCAACAACGTCACGACCAGCCAAGTCTTTAGCGTTAGGCGCATAACGCTCCATGAAGCGCTCACCGTCTTTGTTAATCAGGTAACCACCTTCACCACGACAACCTTCAGTCACAAGAACACCAGCTCCAGCAATGCCGGTTGGGTGAAACTGCCACATTTCGATATCCTGAACAGGGAAGCCAGCACGCAACGCCATACCGATACCATCACCCGTATTAATATGTGCGTTAGTCGTAGAAGCATAGATACGGCCGGCACCGCCGGTGGCAAATACTGTTGCTTTTGCCTTTACAAAAACCACTTCGCCATCTTCAATATTCATGGCAATAACACCAACGACTGCGCCATCCTGATTCTTAACCAGATCTATGGCAAACCACTCGTTTAAAAACACAGTGTTATTTTTAACGTTACCTTGATACAAGGTGTGCAATAGTGCATGACCTGTACGGTCAGCTGCCGCACATGTACGCGCAGCCTGGCCGCCACGCCCAAAATCTTTTGACTGACCACCAAATGGTCGCTGGTAAATACGCCCTTCTTCTGTACGTGAGAAAGGCAGGCCCATGTGCTCGAGTTCGAATACAGCTTCAGGACCTACTGAACACATATATTCAATAGCATCCTGATCACCAATGTAGTCTGACCCCTTTACGGTGTCATACATGTGCCAGCGCCAATCATCATTTGGATCAGCACTCGCAATCGCACAGGTAATACCACCTTGAGCAGATACCGTGTGAGAACGCGTTGGAAATACTTTTGTGATTACAGCCGTTTTATAACCTGACTGAGCCAATTGCAGCGCAGCGCGCATACCCGCACCGCCACCGCCAATTACAATACCGTCAAACGAAATAGTACGCATGTTAGACATTCTTTATATTCCCCAAAGTATCTGTACGCCCCAAACGGCATAGGTAACTGCAACAACACCCAAAACCATCTGCGCCAAAATACGCAAAACAGTTGCTTTGCTGCCCATCATTCGATTAGTTAAATAATCAGTCAACACAGACCAAAGACCAATCCAGGCATGTGCGATAACGGATATAAGGGTAATAACCGTAAAAACACGCATACAAAGAGAACTAAAGAGAGCCTTCCATTGATCGTAGCCCAAATCGGGCGACATCAAAATAAACCCCACAATAAAGATAGTGTAAGCAGCCAATACTAGAGCCGAAACTCTCTGAATCAACCAATCATATAAACCACTGCGGCCAAAACTTGTAACTGCCGTTACCATATCCATACTCCTGCCAAAACAATCAGAACAACAGCGAAAAACATAACGAGCTTCGCCCCTACCAAACCACCTTCAAGGCTTTCACCAATCCCAGCATCCATGAATAGGTGTCGTACGCCAGCAACCAAGTGGTACGCAAGCGCTGCCAAGCTAGCCCACAACACAAACTGACACAAAGGGGACGTCAACATTTCCTGTAGTTCTGCGAACCCCGCCTCGGACGACAAGCTAACGTCTAGCATCCAAAGCAATATCGCAACAACAGCAAATAAAATGACACCGGAAGCACGGTGGAGGATTGAAACAATGGCGGTAATAGGAAGTTTTATAGTGGATATATCGAGATTAACAGGTCTGTTTTTATTCACGGTTGATTGCACCTTTTACTCGACCAGCGCCGAGCCTTGTGTGAGACATCTAAAGATCTAACCAAAGAACAGTGGCGAACGCCAACAAAATCAAGACTTGGCAGCCACAAAGTCGCGCGGAATTATAGGTAGATGGCCACTAGATTACAAATAAAAAACTGCAATTCTATACATTTTGCAATGCAGCAAAAATAAACTACAATCGTACGGCAGCTTCGGATAGTATTTCTACAAATATGCACAGATTCGGTTCACAGCAACCCAAAGATCTGGGCGGATGCGCCAAATTGGATCAATACTATTTTTCGCAGGAGCAGCATTGTATCATCTGTTAGTGTGATCGCCGGTGGCACGAATATCATTTGACAATCACCACTGGAACTTTATAGTTGGGCCCGCTTTTTTGGCTTATATAAATAAAGCGGTCGAACAGACCAACTGAAGATTAGCAATATACGTATTACTTTGGAGCTCGTAAGGGCTATTTTTTCTCGTAGATAGAGGAGTCCGTAATGGCTGATAAGAAAGCTTACCTTTCGGTCGACGGTTTGGAAGAATCCATCGAAATGCCAGTTTATTCTGGCACCACCGGCCCAGACGTTATTGACGTGCGCGGGCTAACCGCCAAAGGGTTTTTCACTTACGACCCAGGTTTTGTATCCACAGCCGCATGTGAATCTGAGATAACATACATTGACGGGGATGAAGGTGTACTACTGCACCGTGGATACCCTATTGATCAGCTGGCTGAGAAGTCCGACTATCTCGAAACCTGTTACCTTCTACTAAATGGCGAACTGCCCAACAAGGAGCAGAAAGAAGAATTTGTTGGCATTATCATGAACCACACTATGGTTCACGAAGCCATCGCCCGATTCTTCCGTGGTTTTCACCATGATGCGCACCCAATGGCAATGATGTGTGGCGTTGTTGGCGCATTATCGTCTTTCTATCACGATTCTATGGATATCAATAATCCAGAGCATCGCATTATTTCTGCACATCGCCTGATCGCCAAAATGCCGACGCTGGCTGCCATGTGCTACAAGCACCACATTGGCCAACCCTTTATGTATCCAGACAATTCTCTAAGCTACTCAGAGAATTTCCTGCACATGATGTTCGGTACCCCATGCGACGATCCAAAAATCAGCCCGGTATTGGCCAAGGCTATGGACAAAATATTCCTGTTGCATGCCGATCATGAGCAAAACGCATCTACATCGACCGTGCGCCTTGCAGGCTCTTCTGGCGCAAACCCATTTGCGTGTATAGCATCGGGCATAACTGCACTTTGGGGCCCTGCTCACGGCGGTGCGAACGAAGCTGTATTAACTATGCTTGAGGAAATAGGCTCGGTTGATCGCATTGACGAATACGTTGCCCGTGCAAAAGACAAGGATGATCCATTCCGTCTAATGGGTTTTGGTCACCGCGTTTATAAAAACTTTGACCCACGCGCCAAAGTTATGAAAGAAACCTGTGACGAGGTCTTGACTGAACTTGGTCTGGAGAATGATCCATTGCTGGCCATTGCCAAGCGTCTGGAGCAAATTGCCTTGGAAGACCCCTACTTTATCGACAAGAAACTCTATCCTAATGTCGATTTTTATTCTGGGATCATTATGAAGGCCATCGGTATTCCTACTGAAATGTTTACCGTGATTTTTGCAACTGGTCGCACAGTAGGCTGGATATCCCACTGGTCTGAAATGGTTAGCGGCTCCCTGAAAATCGGTCGTCCACGCCAATTATATACCGGTTACACAAAACGTGATTTTGTCGAGGTGGACAAGCGTTAATACTACCGGGAATAATAAAAAGGCCGCTTCTGCGGCCTTTTTATTACCTGGCAATGCGCAAGCCCAACGAAAAGCCCATTATTTTGACCTTCCCAGATCTAACGACTGCTTTCTTAAACGCTCATTCACCGCACGCCAGTGTGGCAAACTACCCTCACTATCCGATGATAGCTGCCGGCCACGGGCCTGAGCCAGCCATAAACCTTCTGCATTAAAGCTATAAACAGGTACTAAATCCGGCCGTTCTGAAGCAGGCACTATCCGCTTATTAAT
>JBNKHI010000076.1:0-11725 GCA_050290265.1 Cellvibrionaceae bacterium | reverse complement strand
GCCGCTGGCATTCTCGTAGCCCAGATCCAGGGCTATGGTTTGAACGCTTTCCCCTTTTGAGAGCCATTGAAGCGCAAGGATCACATGCAGTTGTCGGCGCCAGCGGCCAAAACTCATCCCCACCTCTTTTTGCAATAAGCGGGTCATATTGCGTTCGCTCATTCCAATCTGGGTAGCCCATTCAGCGATAGACTTTTTGGTGGTCGGGTCTGCCAGCATTAAATCGGTTAAGTGCTGTAGGCGCGGGTCGCTGGGCATGGGCAGGCGCAAGTTTTCAATGTTTGCGGTAGCCAGCTCATCAATAAATGTTGCCATCAGGCGCGCTTCTGGTCCCTCTTGAGGGTAATCCATAGGAAAGCTAACAGCTTTGAAAATCAATTCCCGCAATAAGGGCGATACCTCCAGCGTACAGCACTGTTTGGGCAGGTTGGGCACAACATCGGGGTCTATAAACAAGCAATAACATTCCGTTTCGCCAGAGCCTCGTGCCGCATGGGGCAGGTTACTGGGAATCCATACCGCACATTGTGGTGGCACAATCCATACACCGTCTTGAATCTGGCAATGGATTGTTCCGCGTAGGGAGTAGAGTAACTGTGCTTTGTGGTGACAATGATGGGTAGATTCCCATTCCTGGGTTGTTATGGGCGGCGCATACGCCACTACCGGGCGGGTAACGTTATCAACGTCAATAATGGCTATCGGCTCAAGGGGGGAATTCGACGTTGTCATGGCAGGACTCAAAGCAATCACACGATATGGCTGAATTGCGAAATATTATGATGATTTCGCGCAAAGCCGTCTATCCGCTTATTACCTAAGATTTGCTAAGTTACCTACTTATGCTTTGCCTCCATCTACAGTCGTGTTTCTAGACAGAAGTTCATGTTGTTGTAATTTAATAATATTTTTTGATGCTTATTCAGTAATGTGCGTGGCAGTATGTTGCTTTGACGCAATTGAAATACGTCGCTGCGATGTATATTGAGCTGTTATGCAGCTAAGAGTTACCCTCATGAAGCCAAATGAAAAACATAGAAAATGGAAAAAAATTGCACACCTTGGTGAAGGAAGAAAGGTACTTCATGATCCTGAGGTGAAATTAAACGGTTACCTTTATCACTTTTTACCTTGGCCATTTGCAAAGATGGTGTTTGAGCGAAACACGCTCCGTCTGAGCCCGATCAATCAATGGCAAGATCCATACGAAGGAGCTTGGTGCAAATTACTTTTCGAAGCCAATAATAAGCTAGGGGGAGTGAATGCTTATGGCCTCTGTTGGACCAAGAATACCCATGATGAGCCATTTTGGAGAGCAGTTGGGTTTAAAAAAGAAGACCCAATAGTGAGAATCAAATGTCGAGCGGGAGATCTTTTGGCTGTATGTAAATCATTCATTAACAATATGTGCGGCTCGATGTATCTTGGAAAAGTCGAATATGTACCTCTTAAAACTCTTCTCCAGCTTGGCGAATCGGCATTAAAAGGAAATTACAAAGATGTGTCTGCAGCAGCAGGTAGATTGTTATTAAATAAAAGGAAAGCCTTTGCTTTCGAGAATGAAGTGAGATTAATGTGGTTCGATAGGAATAATATTAAAGATGAAATATTAATACCTTTCGATAGCAAGCTATATATTAAACAAGTGATGATTAGCCCGCATACATCAAAAGAATGCTGTATAGGTATAGCCAAAGAACTTGAGCGCTACGATGTAGAAGTTAAACAGTCCACAATATTGGATGCAGCTAGGTTCACAGATTTATAATTAACAAATTAAAGGGGTCAGAGTCCTATAGTTGAATAGGCTGGCTTTATATGTAGATCATTTCGCACGTGGCAGCCTAGCAAGAAGACATATATCCGGCTGTCTATTCGGAAATTCTAGAAAGGTATAGTGATTTTATTGATGAGTGACGATCTGGTTTTTTGGAATACCTTAAGGTCTCAAGGATTTTTTATGTTTTTACCTGCCTTGCTTTTTAAAGCCGTTGTAAGTGGTGGGTATGGCATTGAAATAGGTTTTTTAGTCTGGTTGGTATGTTTTATTTTTGGGTTTTCTGTAGAACTAGTAAGTCCATGGGGTTGTGTTAATACTTTATCCAAAAAAATGTTGTACGTTTTTGTGATTTTATTAATTACTACTGTTTTATTTCAGCTTACTGTTTATTCAGTGATGGTTGATATCTTTCTATTTATTTTTTGTTTTTCTGTTTATTTGATTTATTTTTTTTGCATTGCTTGGCCTAGCTTTAATGGTTATAAAGGCTGAAGTATAAAAGGCCGCTGCTCCGTGGAAAATTAGAAGTAGTCAGAGCCCTTTGGTTAAGAAGCCAAAGGCCTTTAGGCCCTTGGGTTTAACTTGTATGAAGGGTATTGATTAATCTTTGTCCTTAGGTGCACGCTCCGCCAGAATATCAATAATAAAGCTAAACACTAGCTCTCCATACTGATTAAAAGCTTCATTGCGACTACGAATCACACCCCATTTACCGCGTACCACTCGATCTGGCTTTTCAATAATTTCATAGGTAAAGGTCAATGTATGCCCCGGACGCACGGGCTTAATCCATTTCATATCCTTAAAGCCAACACCAGCACCATTGCGTCGCCCATCGCGAACACCCATGGCAAAACGTTCCATGTAAACCACCATCAACTTCATCCAGATCGCACATAGGTGCCAACCCGAGGCTACCAAGCCGTTGTAAATACTGTCTCGAGCAGCGACTGGGTCAGTATGATAGGTTTGCGGTGCATACTTTTTCCCAAAATCGATAATTTCTTTCTCACCAAAAGTATGAGTGCCAAACACATGAAATTCACCAACGGGAATATCCTCAAACCAGCGACTGCGAATAATGGGAGATTTTTCAGACATGCGTATTCTCCTGCTGACGACGGGCAATCATCAGTGTCATTTCCACTGCTATGACCTTACGGTCATCCTGATTTTTAACGTCAATCGCACACTTTACATAGCCAAACTCGCTGTGCTTATCCGAGGGCAGGCACTCTGTCACGGTGATAGTCGCCCGCAACGTATCGTTGGCAAAAACCGGTTTAAACCAGCGCAAGGAAGAGACACCAGAGGAACCCACGGAGACGACTTCATCTCGGTTTAGGGTATCTGCAAGCAAACGCATCATCACCGCGCACATGTGCCAGCCACTGGCGCAGAGTTCACCAAAAATAGAGTCTTTGGCCGCTTCCTTATCAAGATGGTAAGGCTGTGGATCAAACTCTTCAGCAAATTCCAGAATATCTTTTTCGCTGATGGTCAACGTACCGGTTTCAAACACTCGCCCTTCACTGACGTCTTCCCAATAAAGCATATCGTTTTCTTGTCTGTATTGATGAATGGATAACCAAACGGACTATAGAGGCTGAAAAAATAAGCGTCAATGTTTCCGATGGATTTGTCCAGCAAGCGGTGTAACCAAACCCAATGCAGGCTAATAGTGATACTAAGATACAGAGACAAAGAAATCGCGCTAAAATACCGAGACTAAGAATCGCTAAACACTGGATAAACGCCGCTTAGTGGCTGTCGCCGGAAAGTTTAACGGATCATCCGGTCAGGGCGCTTGGCGATGGTCCTCTCGTTGTAGCACGCCAAAAACCTCTTCTTGTATATAGGATAATTAAAAAGTCTGAGCTTGAGTTTTCAGGCTCTGAAAAAACGCGTTTGATTTTTTCAATTCGGTTTTTCAAAGAAGCAAGGTGTTTTTTCTAGAGAAAGGGAATGAAACTAAATTGTATATAACATCTCCAGATCTAACGTTCGCAATTGAAGTAATATCTGAAGGTGAAGGTTCTCAATTGATGTCAAAAGAAATATTAAAGGAAGCTAAATTAACAAAAGGAGATTGATGATGTTGAATCTTTCTGATTCAGAGAAAGAAGAGTTTCAAGCAATACTAAGCAATATATGGTGATCAAGTGGGCAAGTAAGCGAGCCAGAGAGGTCGTATTGCGTCAGTTAAAAAATAGAGATAAGCACTATTGTACATGTATTAAAGGTGCTGCTATTGGTATGAAGACTCGATTCGAGCTTGCCGTCATGGGTATATAAGCTGTCAAGTTGATGTATTTTTCGTTTGTTTGTAACGTTATTTTCTGTGTGGTTACACTATTAACCCAACAATGATGCTTGTCGGGTTAATAGGTTAGTCATAATGACCGGCAGCCAGTAGTAGCGATCATTCTGTTTTGGTCAGTGCGCTAATAGAGGCGTCATTGAATATAAAAATGCGATCAAGCTAGCGCTAACCTTTTACCATTTCTTTCATATGATTGATGACATGGCTGTGCTGTTGCTGCGGGCTAAACATTACGATTTCCGCATCGGCGGTTACGTTAACGTTATGGCCGGGCGGCCAGTAAAACAGATCATTCGCATTCACTGTTTCTTTTTTATCGTTGGCGTCTGTCGTGGTGAGTTGTCCGCTGATGACGTAACCCCAATGAGGGCACTGACACAAATTTCCATCCAGTCCTTGGAACAGTGGGGTGGTGTCCACACCTGCTGAGAGACTGAAGTACTCGCCACTGATTTTGCCTAAGCCCGTCGCATCACCGAACTCGGTTTGCTGGCGAATTACCGCGCCAGGTATTTCCATCTTTATGTCTATATCTTCTTTGGCTATACGCATGTGCTTATTCCTTCTGATTGAACCAGCAGTCTGTTCCTTAACTACAGTAATTGCAAACGACAAGCCCGCGATGACGTTATCGACAGGGTTGAGTCATTGGTGAATAAAAAGTATCGCGTGATTCAAAAAGGGGGGATGGATAAAGGTGACTGGAGAGGGATGTTGTTTTATCGCTAAGTATTTGTCGGCATTCCACCAGAGTAGAAAGTAAATGACGGGTTACTGTGAAAAAAAGCCCGGCCAAGTTATCGGCCGGGCGTTAAGCAAGGCAGCTTAAAGCAGGACTCGGTTACCAGTTGTAGCGGAAGTCGATACCATAGCGGCGTGGATATGGCACAGTAGCAAAGTGCGTTGCCGAGCTGGCGTTCACTTGCGAGCCGGCGATTTCGTCATTGTCGTTAAGATTTTTTACCCACAGCGATACTTCGTACTGGTCGTTGTGGTTGTAGCTCAAGCGGGCATTACTTTCCCAAAACGCATCTGATTCATTCAGGTTTTGTGGGAAGGTTGCTGGATTGTCGTTAAACGCGGTATAGAACTGTGACGACACATAGGCTGTGTCGAAGTGTGCTGTGACTTCGCCCTCAGACATTGCGATGGTGTAGTCAATGGCCAGGTTAGCACTTAGTTCCGGTGCTTCGATGAGTTCGTTACCAGAAAGATCAATCGGCGCGTTAGTGTTGGGGTTGGTTAATACCAATTCGTCATACTCGGTGTCGAGCCAGCCTAAACCTGCTGAGACTTGCAGCGCACTGGTAAGACGCGCAACCGCTTCCAATTCAAGTCCGAGAATGCTTGAGGCGCCGGCGTTAACCAGTTGCTGGTCGGTGAGAGAAACAGAATTGATAAACTGCTGGTCTGAAAAGTCGTAGTAGAACAACGCGCTGTTCAAGCTAACGCGATTGTCGAGCAATTGGGTTTTCAGGCCAAGCTCATAAGCATCGAGAAATTCAGGACTTACTACGGTTAGCGATGCTTCGTTCAACGCGCCGCCGTTGATTTCACTGCTGCGGTAACCACGCACAAACTGGGCGTAACCCATGGTGTCATCGCTAAAGTGGTAACGCAAGCCGATACGACCGGTTGGCTCTGAGTCGTGATAGTCACGCTTGTAGGGACCATCGTTAAACACGAGGGTAACCGGTGCACCGGTAAACGCAGGCGTAAGATCATTGGCAACGTTAAAGTCTTTTATTTTGCCTTCGTCGTCGGTCCAGCGAATACCAGCGTAACCAATCAGTTGGTCGGTAAAGTCGTAGGTTGCGTCAACGTAAACGGCGTATTGGGTGCGAGTTTGTTCGTAGGTTTGTGCTTGGTAGAGATGCTCGCCGGGTGCACCGTTTACACGCAGGTCAAACAAAATGTCGTTTTTGTCCTGGAAGTAGTACAAGCCCGCGATAAAGTTGAGTGGGCCGTCGAATGTTGTCGACAAACGTAAGTCCTGGCCCTGTTCTTTCGAATCAGTTGCGAAGATCAGTTCAGTAATTGGCAGGAACGTACCATCGCCATCAACGGGGTTGTAGAACTCGCCATTGAGCAATGAGGTAATCGACGTGATATCGAAATTGTCGAAAGACCAGTTCATGGTCAGATAGCCGCCATCGCCTTTCACCTTGATATGCCCTGTGTTGTCGAAGGCACCTTCGTGTGAATCGAATGCAGCTCCGGTAATCGGGTTAACACGCGGATTAATGCCGGCAACGTTGGTACCGTTGGTATTGGTGCCGCGGGTGAAAACGCCAATGTTGGTGGGATTACTGCGAACACTGAACAGTCGCAGTGTTGCGTCGAAGTCATCCTCTTCATACCGCAGGCCCAAACGCACCGCGTGGTTATCGATAGACGACAGGTCTTCTTCGCCAGAGCATAAACCGGGCAAGCCATCGCCGGAGCAGGCGTTGTCTACCCAACCGTCGCTGTCGGTATAGTTAAAGGCGAGACGTGCGGCGAGTTTATCTTCTATTAATGGGGTATTGATTGCCCCAGACACATTTTTGAAATTATTGTTGCCTAGCGAGGCCGTTACATAGCCTTCCTGCTCGAAGGTGGGTGCTTTGGTAATAAAGTTAATGGCCCCGGCGGTGGTATTTTTGCCAAACAGTGTGCCCTGTGGGCCACGCAATACTTCTACGCGTTCCATGTCGAACATTTGCTGGCCGCCGAGAAAGCTGCTGGAAACAAACACTTCGTCAGTAAATACGCCGGTGGCTGAGGAGGCGTTCAAGTTGAAAGCAGACGTTGAAATACCTCGCATGGAAAACTTGGGCTGGTCTTCGTTACCCAGTTTTGACACATTGAGGTTAGGCGTTTGTCGCGCAATTTCAGAGCCACTGCTGAACTGCATTGAGCGAATGGCTTCACTGCTCAGTACCGTTTCAGAAATAGGCACATCTTGTAAGCTTTCGTTACGCTTCTGTGCGGTAACGATAATTTCTTCGAGTGCAATAACATCTTCTGCCAGTAGTTGGCTTGAATAAGCTAGTGCGAGTGCTGCGGGAATTATTGCGCTAATGAGTCTTTTTCTATGAAACATGCTGTGCTCCAACGGTATTCATTATTAGTATTGAGTAAGTGTTTGTTCAGCATCCATGGTTGAACGAAACCTTGGCGCACTTTTATAGTGTGCCTCTTGTGTTTTTTGACGTGATGTCACTTCAAAAACTTTGCGCATCCGTGCACAAATAAACTCGGTTATGGGTTGTCGGTTTCAATCCAGCCGCAGGCACGCTCAACACACTTGTTCCAGCGGTGCAGCAGTTGCTGTTGTTGTGCTTCGGGCATTTGGCTCTGCCAATGTTGTTGTGCCTGCCAGTTTTCTCTCAAGGTATCGCAGTCTTTCCAAAATCCGGTTGCCAGACCTGCGGCGTAGGCTGCCCCCAGTGCGGTGGTTTCAATCATGCTGGGGCGTACCACTGTGGTGTTGAGAATGTCGGCCTGAAACTGCATTAAAAAATTATTCACACTCATGCCGCCATCGACCCGCAATTCTGTAATCGCTATATCGGCGTCTTTGGCCATGGCGTCGCTGACTTCACGCACTTGATAGGCAATGGACTCGAGGGCGGCGCGAGCAATATGTCCGCGATGGCTGAATGCGGTCAGTCCGGTAATGGTGCCTCTGGCAGAGGGCTGCCAACGAGGGGCAAACAGGCCGGAGAATGCCGGAACAAAATAAACGTCACCATTGTCGCTAACGCCCTCGGCAAGTTTTTCTACCTCGCTGGCGTTTTTAATAATGCCTAGCTGGTCGCGCAGCCATTGCACTACCGAGCCTGCTATTGCCACTGAGCCTTCCAGTGCGTAATGGGCGGGCTGGTTACCAAATTGGTAAGCCACGGTAGTGATTAAGCCGCTTTTGGGTTTGGCGATACGGGTGCCGGTATTCATCAGCAGAAAGCAGCCGCTACCGTAAGTATTTTTTGCTTCGCCGGGTGCAAAGCAGGTTTGCCCGACGAGCGCTGCCTGCTGGTCGCCCAGGATCCCAGCCAGCGGTACGCCTTCAATGGGTGCGATGCGGGCTTCGGTATAGACTTCGCTGGATGTTCTTATAGACGGTAGCGCAGCGCGCGGAATGTTAAAGGCACGCAGCAGGTCGTTGTCCCAGTCCAAGGTTTGCAGGTTCATGAGTTGGGTGCGACTGGCGTTAGTCACATCGGTAAGGTGTACGCCGCCGGTACCGCTGTTAGCGCCGCCCGAGAGATTCCATAACAACCATGAGTCAATGGTGCCAAACAGAATCTCGCCATTTTCGGCTTTGGTGCGAGCTTGGGGAATGGTGTCGAGCAGCCACTTGAGTTTCAGCGAACTAAAGTAGGTGGATATGCGCAGCCCGGTTTTGTCGCAAAATTGTTCGTGTCCACCGTCGGCTGCATATTCTTCCACCCAGGGGGCAACGCGAGTGTCTTGCCAGACCAGTGCGTTGTATAGCGGTTCACCGGTTTCTCGGTCCCAGATGAGTGTGGTTTCGCGTTGGTTGGTAATGCCAATGGCAATCAAATCTTCTTTGCGAATATTGGCTTTGGACATTGCCTGAGCAATGACATCGACGGTGTTGTGCCAGATTTCTAACGGGCTGTGTTCGACCCAGCCAGGTTGTGGGCAAATCTGGGCATGTTCCTTTTGAGCCATGGCAACACAGCTTCCGCGCTGATCGAGCAGCATGAAGCGTGTGCTAGATGTTCCTTGATCAATAGTACCGATATACTTGCCCAAGTAGCCTCCGATTATTGTTTTCGTTTTTTTGGGGGTAGAACAATGGCCTGAGGAGGGCTAAATGTTCTTTTTGATCGAAACCGAAAATAAATTGTTCTAATTAGAAAATTCGGCTATCCTAGCACGCATTATTTGGGTGTCAACGTTTGGTTTTAAGCGAAAAGAGATAAAAATCGAATAAATATTTTCGTTTTGCTATAAAAATGTTCGTATTGGCACATAATCCTTAACAGACTAACTAAATGTACCTTCACTGTGTGGGAGGTCTGGAGACTCTTATGACTCATAACAATAAAAATGGCGTTGAGGGGCGCCTGTTGTGGCTTGGTATTGTGATCATAGTGCTAGGCTGCTGGCTGGCAGCTTCCATTCAAACCGCAGGCGGTGTGCGCGTGCAGGATGTGCGTTTTACCGGTACTAACGGCACAGCCATGAGTGGTCTACTGTATATCCCACCCAATGCAACGGCTGAAACGCCTGCCCCTGGTGTGCTGGCAGTGCATGGGTATTTTAATTCCCGTGAAGCGCAAGACGGTTTCGCCATCGAGTTTTCGCGGCGTGGCTATGTCGTGCTGGCCATCGACCAGACGGGTCATGGTTATAGTGAGCCACCGGCTTTCGCCAATGCATTTGGTGGTATTGATGGTCTTAAGTATCTGCGTTCGCTGGATATCGTCGACAAAGACAATGTGGGGCTCGAAGGTCACAGTATGGGGGGCTGGACGGTAGTGAATGCGGCGGCTGCCATACCAGACGGTTACAAAGCTTTGGTGCTGGAGGGTTCAAGTACTGGTGCGCCTTATGCACCAGATGGTACCACCAGTTTTCCTCGTAATCTGGCAGTGGTATTCAGCCGCTATGACGAATTTGCGGGCGTTATGTGGGGTGTCGAAAAGGCGACCGACGTAATTCATAGTCAAAAAATGCAGAGTGTTTTTGGTGTGAGTGATCCTCTGGTCCCCGGTAAAGTGTATGGCTCAATGGAAGAGGGTTCGGCACGCGTGTTATACACGCCGGCAGGCACCCATCCCATGGACCATATTTACACGGTTTCGATTGGTCATGCCGTTGACTGGATGCAAAAAAATCTAGAGGGTGGCAAAACTATTCCCGCAAATGATCAGATCTGGTACTGGAAAGAAATCGGTACCTTAATTGCGCTGATCGGTTTTGTCGTCTTTATTCTCGGTGTTCTCGGCGGCCTGCTTAATCTGCCGTATTTCGCTGTACTGAAAGGTGAGCCACAGGTGAGTACTGTCAAGCGTGATGCCCGTTGGTGGATAACGCTGGCTGTGGGCACATTGATTCCTGCTGCTACCTTTTTGCCGTTTTGTCGTTTAGGTGGTGACATTCTTCCCGTTAATGGCGTGCTATCACAGCAGTTTGCCAGCGAAGTGACCTTTTGGGCATTGTTGAATGTCGTGATTATTCTGAGTTTGGCAAAAGTGTTCCGTGCTCAGGCGGCCCGTGCCATTGACCAGATCGTGCCTTCCATTATGTTGGCCGTATCGGTATTCGCGATTGCTTATGCGGCGGTTGCCATGGCTGATTTCTTCTTCGAAGTAGATTTTCGTATCTGGTTTATCGCCTTTAAAGTCATGAGTCATGGGCAGGCTGCTGCCTTCGCGGTTTACTTATTACCTTTCGTTATTTTCTTTGTGGTAATGCTTCGTTCACTGCATTCGGCGCTGGCTGTATCGACCGACAGTGTCGCTGTGCAATATCTGGCAAATATAGCAGCACTGGCGACTGGCTTTGTGGTGTTTTTGCTGGTGCAATACGGTTTGATTTTTTCTGGTCTCAAGCCGTTGCTGTTCGATATGTTTGACCCGTTGCGGCTGATCATTTCCATTAACTTTGTACCATTAATGATTTTTGTTGCTGTGGTGTCTACCTTCGCGTATCGGCACACAGGCCGCTACCTGCCAGGTGCGCTTATATGCGCTGCTTTTGTTACCTGGTATACGGTGGTGGGTCAGGCAACGCAAGGAGGATAAAAAACCAATGTCTGCCGCTGAACGTAAAACCAAAACGGCTGAAGCCCGCCATGATGCCATTGTGGCCTTTGTCCGACAGCAGGGTTTCGTGCCAATTGGTTTATTGGCTGAACAGTTGAACGTGACGGTGCAGACGATTCGCCGCGATGTTAACCAGCTTTCTGACGAAGGCAAAATATCGCGCTTTCATGGAGGCGTGGGGTTGCCCTCAAGCGTAGAGAACATTGAGTACTCTGCGCGTAAAGGCTTGAACATGGGTGAGAAAAAGCGCGTGGCGAAATTGGTTGCGCAACACATCTCACCGCACTCGTCGCTGTTTATCAATATTGGTACCACCACAGAAACCGTTGCTCGCGAATTACTGCAACACGAGGATCTGCGGTTTATTACCAATAACCTGAATGTGGCAACTCTGTTGAATGCGCATTCCGACTTCGAAGTCGTTGTGGCTGGTGGCAGAGTGCGGAGCTATGACGGCGGCATTGTGGGGCAAACGGCGAATGACCTGATTTCGCAATTCAGAGTTGATTATGCCGTTATCGGTATCAGTGGTATCGACGACGATGGCACATTGCTCGATTACGACCACGATGAAGTGCGAGCCACACAGACCATTATCAGTAATGCGCGACAAGTATTTTTAGTGGCTGACCACACAAAATTTACGCGTCGCCCCATGGTCCGGGCCGGCTCGATTACGCAAGTGAGCGCACTGTTTACCGACCGCTTGCCACCTGCGCCTATTGTAAAAATCTTGAAGGCGCACAACGTGAAGTTGTATGTACCAGAGAAGGAACTAATAGAATGACACAGCGTTATGACATACTCGTGATCGGTGGCGGCATCAATGGTGCGGGTATT
>JBNKHI010000075.1:0-11844 GCA_050290265.1 Cellvibrionaceae bacterium | reverse complement strand
TAGTTAAATATTTAAACTGCTAACGCTTCAATTACTGGTTTACCCTGTCGCACAAACACTGGCTTAACTCGGGTAACCGGTACCTGGCGTCCCCGAATTTCAACAAAACAATCGCCTTTTTTTTCCGCGAATGCAACTGGCACACGCGCCAACGCTACAGAATGTCCCAGTGTGGGAGAAAAGCTTCCACTAGTGATAACACCTTTATCGGCACAGTCATTTAGACCAACAACTTGCCCAGCCCGCAGCACAGCGCGTTCCTGCAATATCAGACCAATCAGTTTATCAGCTGGCGCATCGCGCTGAGCCTCCAACGCGGCACGCCCAACAAAATCCCGCGCCGACTCCCAAGCAATCGTCCAACCCATATTAGCGGCCAACGGCGAAATAGTTTCGTCCATTTCGTGGCCATACAAATTCATACCTGCTTCAAGGCGCAAGGTATCGCGTGCGCCCAGACCACAGGGCTTTACACCAGCCTCATAGAGCGCCAACCACAGTGCAACCGCATCGGTTGTTGGGAGAATAACCTCAAAACCATCTTCACCCGTATATCCCGTGCGCGCCAATAACCAGCCACCCACAAGCTGAGCAGAAAAGACGGTCTGCGCAGAAAGGTCATCATTAACGGACAACCTGTTCATAGCCGTCATTACAGCCGTTAATTTGGCGATAGCTTCGGGCCCCTGCACAGCAATAATCGCCAAGTCACTGCGGTGTGCAATGGTAACGTCGCGACTACCCGCATGCTCAGCCATCCAAGCCAAGTCTTTGGCGCCAGTTGCACAGTTGACTACCAACCGATAATCATCACCCAAACGATAGACAATCAAGTCATCAATTACACCACCGTCAGCATTCAGCATAGCGCTGTAGAGTGCTTTGCCATCGATACTATCGAGTCTGGCAACATCGTTGGCTAACAGGCAGCGCAAATAATCCCGGGCATCAGCGCCGGTCACATCCACCACCGTCATATGGGAAACATCAAACATGCCTGCGTGTTGCCGCACTTGATGGTGCTCTTCAAGTTGCGAGCCGTAATGCAATGGCATCTCCCAACCACCAAAATCGACTAATTTTGCGTTGGCTGCCTGATGTAAAGGGTAGAGCACCGTTCGCTGCAGATCCGCATTGTTTCCCATAGGAACCTCGGTAATAAAGCCAGTTACGCCATCAACAATGATTCTTGGGGAATCGGGTCAGGACGGGCATTGATTTTGAGGGCGGGATTTTAGCGGCTTTTGCACTACGTTGAAATACGCCAATGATTTCTTCACATTTGGGATACAATTCCACCGGTTAGCGAGTCAGCTGTGTACGCCTAATTAATATGATAACCGGAGGAATACTGACCAAGACCAAGGTTAAAGCGGGCAGGGCAGCACGCTGCCATTCTCCTTCCGACGTCATTTCATAAACACGAACAGCTAATGTATCCCAGCCAAAAGGCCGCATTAGTAATGTAGCCGGCATTTCTTTCATGACATCCACCAGCACTAACAAAACTGCACTGAGAATGCTTGGTGCCAGCAGCGGGATATAAATCCGCCACAACACCTGCGCGCGAGTTGCTCCCAGGGTTTGAGCCGCCTCCTGAAAACTGGGTCGAATACGCTCTAGCCCAGACTGTACGGGACCATAGGCAACGGAAAAAAACCTAACAACATAAGCCAAAATCAATGCCAGTAAACTACCCAACAGCACTTGACCTACCGGCACCCCCAACCACTCCTGGACCGGGTTAATGATATTGCTATCAATAGCCGCAAACGCGAGCATGATACCCACCGCAAGCACCGAGCCCGGCAGTGCGTAACCCAAACTGGCAAAGCGCACCACCGAACCAATCTGCTGGCGCCCAAGCATGCGCTGACTCAGTGCAACCAATACCGCCAGACCAGCAGCAATAGCGGCAGCCATTAAACCGAGAGCAAAGGTGTGCACTACCAGCTCCCAGTAACGATGATTAAAATCACTCCGGTTAATCTCCAATACCCAGCTCAGCAGCTGACCCACAGGTAATACAAAGGCTAGTCCGACCACCATTAAACACAGTGAAGTCGCCAAATAAGCACGCCAACCAACCAACTGGTATGCACCCCGCTGGCGCTGCTTTTGATGCACGCGACCGCGGCCACGGCTGCGCTGTTCAAGTATCAACAACAGTGAGACAAACAACAATAACAACGACGCCAACTGCGCCGCTGCCGGCAAGCTGTAAAACCCAAACCAGGATTTATAAATAGCCGTAGTGAAGGTATCAAAATTGAAAACCGAAACGGCGCCAAAATCAGCCAGAGTTTCCATCAGCGCCAAGGACGTACCGGCAACGATGGCTGGTCGCGCAATAGGCAATGCAACTCGAACAAAGGCTTGCCATGGCGAGTGATTCAGCAACCGAGCAGAATCCATCAACTCACGCCCCTGCGCCAGAAATGCGCCACGCGCTAACATATAGACATAAGGGTAGAGCACCGCCGTCATCACCAGCACAACGCCGCCCGGCGAACGAATATCTGGAAACCAGACATCCATGCCGAACGCCCGCCGCAGCCAGGTCTGCACCGGCCCGCTGTAGTTGAATACCCCCAAAAATACGAAAGCGACAACATAAGTAGGAATGGCCAACGGCAACATTAGCGCCCAATCCAACCACTTTCGCCCAGGGAACTCGCACATGCTGGTTAACCAGGCTAAGCCAACACCAATGAACATGACGGAAATACCAACACCGACAACCAGTATCAGGGTATTCCCTAACAGTCGACTCAACTGTGTTTCGATTAAGTGCTGCCAAATACTGGTTTGATCACTAGTCCAGCTCAGCAGAATGACCAACACCGGTAACAACACCAATCCGGCAACACAAAACGCCGGGAGTCTCAGCACCCAGCGTCGTTGTTTAATCAGGCTGTCTGTCGGCAACATCAGCTAGTTACCTGCACGGCGATCAAATAACAGGAGTAGAACAAAACTCAACGGTATCCCGCCCGATCCATTAATCGAATCGCTTCACCTTGCAAACGTCCAGCAGCGGCCACATTGATATTGTCGGCTTTGAACTCACCCCAAGACGCCACTTCTGCCGATGGTTTTACATTCGGGTTGGCGGGATACTCCTGATTTAATTCAGCAAACTCATGCTGGGCTTCAGGGCTAGACAACCACTCCAATAACTGGCGCGCGGCATCAGGGTTTTTCGCATAACGCGTGATACCAGCACCGGAAATATTTACGTGTACCCCACGGTCATTTTGATTAGGCCAAAAAATAGCCAGATTAATATCAGGTTTTTCTTTCTTTAAACGCCCAAAGTAGTAAGTATTCACTACTGTCACATCACACTGACCAGCGGCAACAGCTTCCATCGCTTTAGTATCATTAGAAAAAGGATCAGTCGCCAGGTTAGCCACCCAGCCACGGATTAAAGCCTCAGTTTTTTCTTCGCCCAACGTATTAATCATGGTTGCCACAAGCGATTGGTTATACACCTTTTTAGACGTACGCAAACACAAACGGCCCTCCCATTCAGGATCAGCTAAAGCTTCGTAGGTACTTAAGTCACTCGGTTGAACTCGGTCTGTGGCGTAAACCATTGTGCGGGCACGTAACGACAAACCAAACCATTCGCCATTTGGCGCACGCAAATTAGCGGGAATATTCGCTTTTAAAACCTCAGAATCCAGTGGCTGCAACACTCCTTCATTGGCAGCCTGCCACAAATAGCCGGCATCCACCGTCATAAACAAATCAGCTTCTGTATTTTTACCTTCTGCTTTTAAACGGGTTAATAATGGGCCTGCTTCATCGGTGAGATAACGGATCTCAACATTATTCAGTGCTTCGTAGCGATCAAACAGAGGCTTAATCAAATGTTCTTTGCGTGCAGAGTAGACGGTCACGACAGGCTTAGCTGACTCACTCGATGTTGCGCTTGCCGCACTGCCTTGCTTGTCGCTACAACCAGACAAGGCCGCCGTTAGCGCCGCCGCGGTCAAGACGAAACCAACGGTACGTAAAAAACGTAAAGTCATCATAAAAGTCCTATTAGATTACTCGAAGAAAACAAGGATGATAATCATTCTTATTTAGTTGCGCAATGACAAGCTGTGTTTAATCACCAAACACTTCAAACGCAGACAAAACATTTACGTCCACACGCTACAACCTAAACTGGCTTTTTGGTAGGCTGCCCAGCTTTATCATGACAGACGCAAACATGCAGACAATTGATTTTCCGCAAGCCGTACTCAAGTGGTTCGACAAGTTCGGGCGCAAACACCTGCCTTGGCAACAAGATATCAACCCTTATCGCGTTTGGATCAGCGAAATCATGCTGCAGCAGACACAGGTCGCTACGGTCATTCCTTACTTTGAACGCTTTATGCGGCAATTTCCCCGGGTTGAAGATCTCGCCGCTGCACCCCAGGACGACGTACTGCATTTATGGACAGGTCTGGGCTACTACGCCCGTGCTCGCAACTTGCACAAATGCGCCCAAGTAGTCACTCAGGACTACGGCGGAGAATTTCCCAAATCCGTAGAGCAACTTAGTGAACTGCCCGGCATTGGCCGCTCCACTGCGGGGGCTATTGCCAGCATTGCTATGGGCCTGCCCGCAGCCATCCTCGACGGCAACGTCAAACGCGTACTCGCCCGGTACCATGCGGTAGAAGGCTGGCCCGGTACCACCAGCACCCAAAAACAACTATGGGAAATAGCCGAAAGCTATACCCCAAAAAAACGATTTGGCGATTACACTCAAGCCATGATGGATTTGGGCGCAACGCTATGCAGCCGCAGCAAACCGCGCTGCCCTGACTGCCCCCTGCAACAAAGCTGTATCGCCTATGCGCAAGGTAATCCACAAGACTACCCGGGTAAAAAGCCCAAAAAAGATATTCCGGAAAAAGCCGTGCAAATGCTCATTATCCGCAATCCTCATGGCGAAATACTCTTACAGCAACGCCCGCCCACAGGCATATGGGGCGGCCTATGGTGTTTACCCGAAATCGGCATGGATAGCGATGCACTAGACTACTGCAACCAGGCGCTGCAACTCAGCCAAAAGGGCGGGCAAAGTGCATTAACTGAAACAGAGCGCTGGAATAGCTATCGCCACACATTTAGTCATTTCCATTTGGATATCACACCTGTTGTTATCCAACTGCAGAACCCGCCGGCGGCAGTGCGAGAGTCTAATGAACGCTGGATGAACCCAGCTATACCAGACAAAATTGGCTTTGCTGCACCGGTTAAAAAGCTCCTGCAGAAGCTCGCCAACCTGTCACCATTAATGCCGAGCCCCGCAGATCCCTCCTAATCGGGCTATAATGCCGCACTAAACAATCCAAATTAGCACATAAGGTGTAAGTTATTATGAGTAGAACTGTATTTTGCCGAAAATATAAACAGGAACTCGAAGGACTGGACCAACCGCCCTACCCAGGCCCCAGAGGCCAGGATTTGTTCGACAACATCTCAAAAAAAGCGTGGCAGGAATGGATGCAGCACCAAACTATGCTAATCAATGAAAAACATTTGAACATGATGGACATGACTGCTCGCACCTATTTAATGGAACAAATGAAAAAGTTCTTCTCCGGCGAAGACTATGACCAAGCCGAGGGCTACGTACCACCCAGTGACTAAACCAGCAACCGCAAAGGGGACACTATGCAATTGCGCAATACGATCCAGCTAATCTGTTATCCGAATCGTCTTGGCAACAACCTATCAGACCTTTACAACACGTTAGAAAAGCATTTTTCCGATGCTGTAGGTGGTGTTCACATCCTGCCTTTCTATCCGTCCAATGCAGATGCCGGTTTTTCGCCACTCACGCACCAAGAGGTCGACCCGGCTTACGGCAGCTGGGACGATATCGAGCGCATTGCCAACAAATATGACTTGTGTGTCGACCTGACCGTCAATCATATTTCAGACGAATCCGAAGAGTTCAAAGACTACATAGAGCACGGCAAAGACTCAAAATACGCAGACCTGTTCGTCGATGTCGACAAACTGGGCGAGATCACCGCTGACGACCTTGCAAAAATACACATACGCAAAGAAAAAGAGCCGTTCCGATCAGTCACATTTGGCAACGGCGACACCGGCCGAGTCTGGTGCACATTTACCGAACACCAAATAGACCTTAATTACGACGCCGACATCACCTACCAGTTAATGGAAAGCTACATCAGCTTCTTGACCGCCCGCGGCGTAAAGCTGTTACGCCTGGACGCATTTGGCTATACCACGAAACGTATCGGCACCAGCTGCTTTTTGGTGGAACCTGAAGTCTATCGCAACCTGGACTGGATCAACGAGACAGCGCTCAAGCATGGCGCCGCCTGCCTACCCGAGGTCCACGACCATACCAGCTACCAATACGCCATCAGCCGCCGCAACATGCACCCTTACGGGTTTGCGTTGCCGCCGTTACTGCTTTACTCCCTGTTAGATGCCAATAGCGTACATTTAAAGAATTGGCTGCGTATGTGCCCACGTAACATGGTCACTGTGCTCGACACCCACGACGGCATCTGCATACCCGACGTAGAAGGGGTGTTGCCCGAGGAAAAGATCAAAATCCTCATCGACAACATTAACGCCCGCAGTGCCGACCCCATCTTGCGCCGATCAGCTGTCAATATTCACAGTGTGGGCGCTATCTACCAGTTAACCTGCACGTTCTACGACGCCCTAATGCAAAACGACGACGCCTATATTGCCGCGCGCGCCATACAGTTTTTTGCACCCGGTATTCCGCAGGTATACTACGTAGGCCTGCTGGCGGGGGTTAACGACGAAGACTTAATGAATGAAACCGGCGAACTGCGCGATATCAACCGCCACTACTATAGCCTGCAAGAAATAGACGACGCCGTGCAACAGCCGATTGTTCAGCGGCTACTTACCCTAATGCGATTTCGCTGCAGCTACCCGGCTTTTGATGGCCACTTCGAACTCAACTACTCCAACGACTCCAGCGTTGCCATGGCCTGGCGCCATGGCGAGTACTACTGCCACCTGTTTGTGGATCTAAACTTTAATACCACTACCATCACCTACATCGACCCCGAAACCAAAGAGGAAAAAAAGCTCGATGTAATGCCAGAATAGAGCAGAGCTTGGGCAGACCCTGCAAACACACCAAGAATGGCTTCAAGACCATGATTTAAGGTAAGTTTTTTGCAGCCAGGCCCTTGACTCTATTGCACTGAGCAGGTTTAATACGCGCCTCTTGAGCCAGCAGAGCTGGTGACAAGTAGCCCGGTTAGCTCAGTCGGTAGAGCAGGGGATTGAAAATCCCCGTGTCCTTGGTTCGATTCCGAGACCGGGCACCATTATTCCAAAAGCCTCGATAGCAATATCGGGGCTTTTTTGTTTCCAGCCCGCGCACTTTCTAAATATTTAAATTTCTCCTAATTATTCTAGTCTCAGATAAACACGCTACAGCACAATGCAACAAGATCACGCTGATCCTAAAATGATAAATGTATACATAAGTCCAAAAGATAGATTTTCCAGTACAACTACTATAAATTAGTTCTCAAACTTGAAGGGTATCTTATAAAACAACAAGGAGAGTGATCTGCGTGCTTAGCCTACCTACTACTTTTAAAATTTCATTTCTTAAACGCACTCTAATATTTTCTCTATTTCTAACGTTACTCTCGGGGTGCGCCAGCTATAAACCGTTAGTTAATAACGACTTGCAAAATGCTAGTTCCTCCATACGCGTGCTCTCTATCGTCCCTCAAGAGGAAATAGGCCTACAAATAAATATGCAAAATTCTGCAGGAGTGGGGGTACAGTTTGGGCTTATTGGAGCACTAGTAGCGAGCTCAATCGATGCCGCGGCAAATAATACATCGGCAAAAAAAGCTGAGGGGCGAGCTGACATTTTTAGAAATGGCCTAATCGACTTTTCCGCAAACAAAACAATCCACTCAACACTTGAGCAAGCACTAACTGCAGTAAAATGGTCAAATATCTCTCACTTTGAAGAAAGAGACACTATCAACCGCGATGATATAGAAGCAGTTCTTGAAAGCATGAAAGAAGATTTGCTTATTGTTGTAACTAGTAGTTATAGCCTTACACCTGCATTAGAGCTACTAGAAGTTGATGCTCAAATTGACATTTATGATCCAAAACAATTTTTGGAAAAATCATCGACCAAAAAAAGGTTAAGAAAAGTTTCGTCGTCAGTGGTCCGCTTTCAGTCTGACGAGATATCCGAAGATAAAAAAGATTTATATGAGGAAATAGCAGAAGTAGAAAAAAAGTATTCTGCGCAACTAGAAGATGCTCGACCGTCTGAAAACAGGCTAATTTTGAGCAAAAGGAATAAAGAAATTTTGAAGCTCAAAAGGCTACATAAAGAAGCCATTCAAGCCAAAAAAGATACTGCATTAGAGGCTGTCTTAGCTGACCTGAAGGGAAAATATGACCCTAAACTGGCAGATGCAAAAGATCTTAATGAAAAACACGCTATCAAGGCAGAATATAATGCAGAACGCAGGCAGGCAAAAGTTAAGGCAGATGAGCTGTATGTTACCAAACGGCAAAATATTTGGCTGGACGACAATGCTATCCTGCTAAAAAATACGCTAACTAATGGATTCAAAGAACTATCCCAATTAGCGCTCTTAGCCATAAATAGTAATATCAACAACAGTGCGGAAGATGTAGTAAAGGAAGACATTGTTATACTGAGAAACGGCAGGAGAGTATCTCGAAGTGAGGCCGTATTAATACGCACATTAGAAGAAAATGACAGAGAGTGGCTTTGGGTTAAATCTGGGGGAACTTATACATTGGCGGATTATTATTCGAAGCCCACTGGCTTACCAATTTACACCAAAAACCTAAGGCATTAATTATAACTCTCTTATGCCATTATTTGTTTTATTATTAATTACAATGCTCATTGGCTGCGCTGAGCACGTAATGTTGTCGCCTTCGCTTGGACTCGCCGAGCCTCAAGCGAATTGCAAACTCAATATTGTTTTCGAGGATTACAGGCACAGAGAAACGACATTTGGAAAAACACTACCATCCAAAGAAGCTAAGCGCTGGCTTAAAAAAAGCGTGTACCAATCAGCCCCGAAACTTACCACAGAAAACAAGCAAACCCCTCCGATATTTCTGGCTTTAGAACAATCCTATATTAGTCATATTGCGACAACCAAATCAGGCGTAGTGTTAATATCAGCACAGCAGACTGGAAAAAAGCACTACTACCGAGGGCGAGATACGTCTGTCAACTGGTGGGGTACAGAAACAGAATTTCAAGACGCCATTCAAAATGCAATGATGGCAGCATTACAAAAATTCTACGATGATAAATATCTGAAGCTAAACTGCGAAACATAATACCTAATAAGAAAAATAAATTTTTAACAACCTAAAACTTGTTGCAGATCACACTTCATTCCTTTAACTTCAACAGCGAACATGATGCTCAACTAATGATTGTATTTATGGAAAATGACATGAAAAAATTTTGTTAAGTATCGTTCTTGCAGCAACATCCTCACATGTTAATTCTGAAACACCAAACCTAACAAGCATTTCAAGTAGCCCGGTGAGTGTTGATGCACAATCATATACTGACCCCATTTTGATAATGGGCACACCAACTAATAATGATACGGGACCTGGAACGCTAGGTATTACAAAGCTTGACCCAGTAACTTTTTCTGTATCATTTACTGAATGGGATTGTTTGGACGGTATTCATGCTTCGGAGGACGTACCCACCTACATCATTGAAGCAGTCAGGCATATTCTGGCTGATGGCAGTGTATGGGAAGCTAGCGTGAGATACTGCATCTCTTTCAAAAATAAGAATAAGTGAATAAGTGGGGTCAGATGAAACTTATGGCACGCCAATCCTTGGACTAGCCATCCGAGTTTAGCTGACTCTCCTGCTGTGCAATCACACTATTTCGTCCTTAAACCGATCACACCCAAGCATACAGCGAAACTTCACACTCCTTGGCGTAATCCCCTAGCCTGCTAGCCTAAACCGTAAAATCCTGATAAGAAACGAAATATACTTGCTAGTTATTACCGCGTTGAATAATGTACTGAGAGATACCCATGGGGCTAATACGAGGAAGTCTCGCCATGGCCAAATCTTTTTTACCATTAAATCAAAAGTGAGGATAATAGTGACATATATTTGATCTGACCCCACTTATTTCATTTCTCAAGCTATGTACTACACTATAATTTATTTAGAGAGAAAATATTTTCTTTGCGATTCTCACTAGTAAAGTTTGTTTTTGTTTGTTTATAGGAATTCCTTTGCCGTCTGTTTCAATAAATTCTTGAGTGAACCTATCTATCCATGCCTTGTTCAGATTTGAACTTTGTTTTTTTAGGGATGGTTCAATTAATAGCGTTTTTAGAGGCTCTTCAGGAATGATAGAACTCAAAGCCGCGATTGGATCCAATATAAAGTCTTCGTAGACGAGCTCTATCACGTTTTCACTTAATGACGTTGCGAAAATATCAGTTAAAATTTCTTGTTGTTTAATCGCGTTTATTTTACTCTTTATATTGTCGAAAGAGTAAACAGGTGTAACCCCGGTTTGGAATTCACTGCTCCACTTTCCTGTTTGACTAGCAATTTCGTAAGATATTGCTTGTGCGATCACATTTCTCCTTCGGACTCTTACAAAGATTTTTTCAGAGTCTGGAAAATACTCTTTAAATTTGTAATAGATGGGCAGGTGATGTCCGTGCAAATTTATGCCAAGCCATCCACTTTTTAATGTCCGAAAACGGATTAATTGCTTCGTGAACATCTCCTTATCAAGGAGGTCTTCTTTAAGACATCCCCATCTGTTCGCGAGTATTGGCAAGTATTGATAGGGCTGAAAATACTCATGCGCCAAACAAAAATCAGATTTATATAGAAGATCACAAATCATGGTACTGCCTGATCGTGGTGTGCTTAAAAGAAAAAATATTCCTTTAAGATTTTGTGAATAGTTTACATCAAATTGCTGATCAACAAAGTCAGATTCAGGGATCTTCTCTATCGCATTTTCTACCTGCATTTTAGTGATTTTTATCTCTTTGTTTTCTGTCATAATATTTCCTAAGTGTTCTTTCAATGCAGACCGCTAACGCCCCGCACAGGAGCAGACAAATAAGCGTAGCGTTTTGGCTGTCCCAGCGACCAACGGGAGCGATTGCTGCGGCTTGTTATAGGTTTTAGTCACTCTCATGCTCAGTAACTTTAAGGCTGAGTAATTGCACACCCAATACACTGCTAGCTGCCGACTGTGCTATTTCTTGATTTGAGATGCTTAATTTTTGACCATTGTATGAAATAAAAGAATTACCATACAGATAGTCTTTACCAAGATGCTCAAGGGCCATTGTGCAGTTAGGAGATTCTACAGTTAGCGACTTCCCGTTTCCTAAGCTAAACGTTAACTCCTTTTCTCGTACCTCATTCCACTTAAAGTACCAATCTCCACCACCACAGCGCCTTTCCTTATAAGTACACTGCATAGGTATAGAGTTCGATGCCTCGCCTCGCTCTGTGCTTACTGTGGCGGAGATAAGTAAGCTATATGCTTCTTTTTCTGGGTATTGGTTCGAATTTACTCCACACGAAACAACAGTGGCAGTACCTACACAGCCACTTAGCATAAGAGCTAGAGATAAAAGAAGAAGTTGATTCATGTGTGACCTATAACAGCTTAATAGCGCGCATGCGCGGTTTCCCGGTAAAGCGATTTCTAGCTTTACCGGTTTAGCTATTTGATTTGAAAGTGGTTTTTGCATATTGACTCAATCCTTCGTTCCAGA
>JBNKHI010000074.1:0-11939 GCA_050290265.1 Cellvibrionaceae bacterium | reverse complement strand
CCCGGCCCTGGACCACTACCACCTGGCAGGAAAACAGCACCGAAACCACCATCAACGTCTCCCCTGGAAAAAACATCCAGTGACTCGTAACCTGTAATCGAGGTATAAGTCATATCACCAACACCGTATTCCAGTTTGGCAGTAATACCCCAGGCATCTAGTTCTTGGTTATTGACGGCATCCGTGTAAACTTCATCCTGATTCGATGCCTGTGAATTCAGATCATTGGATCCTGTGCTGAAAAGATTGGCCCGAAAGCCGGTAGTATTTGAATTCAGTTTATGGCCATGAATATTGAATAGCGCACTAAAGTCTTCGCTAGGGGTCCACAAAAACTGAAGCCTGGCAGCATAGTCTTCATAACCGCCTTCGGCATCTTTTTCGCCGGTAAACTTATTGTCTACCCAATTATCTCTACTGTTATAGAGCAATGAAATACGTGCTGCCAGAACGTCTTCAATCAAGCTCCCGCCAATTGCGGACTCCAGGTCTGCTTGCCCGAACCGTCCGGCCGATGCCGTTAGGTAACCATCCGTTTCATGCGTGGGTTTTCGCGATTCGAACTTTAAAATTCCCGCAGGCGTATTTCTTCCAAACAACGTCCCTTGCGGGCCACGCAAAACTTCAAATCGCTCCATGTCAAAGATTGGAAAACCTTTTAAAACAGGGTTTTCATAAACCACTTCATCATAGATATAAGAAACTGGCTGGGAGCCATTTAAATCAAAATCAGTATTTCCCAGGCCGCGGATATAAGGCCTCGGAAAAATTCGCCCAAAGTTGCCATTTTCAACATTGACACTGGGAATCCGACCTGCCAGCGCATTCACAGAAGCGCTGCCGGATGTCATGACATCCATATTTTCCGAGGATATCGTGGTCACCGAAAGAGGAACATCCTGCTGGCTTTGCTGACGCTTTTGAGCAGTAACAATAACCTCTTCAAGTTCAGCAGCGACAGCAGAGTGATTCATTAAGCTCGCCACTATAAAAGGGCTGGCTAACAATGCTCCCCTACCTATTTGCTGCAAATGTTTCTTGATTTTCATCTAACCATCCTCCCGGTCATACACTTCATTTGCTCAACCCAAAGGCCGAGCCTGATGCTAACTTTTTAGAGCCACAACTTTTCAAATCACAGAAGCCTTAAAACAGGCTGTCAGTCTTCGTATCCCAAAAGCACCACAAGCCTATAGCTCAAAGACTTAAAAACGATTAACTTAAACATATCACAAAATATATTGTTTCGTAAATGACCCATGAAACACCAATTATTCAGATGCCTTGAATCCGTTAAACTGGAAGCGATATTTTTTCAACAGAGTATGTCCACACCTTGGGTTCTGCCAGGTCAGTCAAAGGAGGGGAAGCGACGCTGCCCGATCAGCATTCCAAGGCAGCAGCACTTTAAAGTTTTCGACACTTTTTGCCGACAAATGGCCTGCGCCCTCTTTTCTTGCAAGTGTGTATCAGGCTAGCTTCCAGTTCGTTGTTGATTGCCCAGCGTTACAGAGCAAGATAATCAACATTTCTAACGAGACTGACCGACCAGGTCGTTTTAGCTTTTCCACAATTCAGTGACTTTTTCGGTTTTTTTTATCTAGTCTTCTCAAGCGACATTTCATTAGCTGATCAACCCTTTCCTCACGCCCCAATAACATTTCCATTGGCTCGAGAGTGGTAGTGAATAGCAGTAACCAAGGAACCCTAGATGAAAAAACCGCTTAACCTTTCAATGGGATTGAAAGTACTGGAATTGACCGTATGATCCGCCGTGGCCGATGCGGAACAAACACTTTCCGGCAACCTCGCCCTTGAACTCAATAACAGCACCCAGCTAAATAATCATTCAGATGACACCACCGACCACAGCACCTATTTAAAGGCCGAACTGGATACGGTTTACCAACACAGTCAGCGGTTGAGTTTCTTCTATAAACTGGTGCTCGAACCGGTGAAATCGAGCCGATCGGATACCCAGCTTATTGATCGGGAGGGGCTCTATCTGGAAGAGGCCGCGGTGGCGCTTGCTCTGCACGATGGCCGCCTGATTGCTGGGAAATTTAATCCTGCCTTTGGACTCGCATGGGACGCCTCGCCCGGCATGTACGGGGATGGTTTTACCGATGACTATGAGGTGACGGAAAAGCTGGGGCTAGCGCTGCAATTGCCATTGCCAAATCTGGCTATTAAACAATTATCACTTGCCACCTTTCGCCATGACGATAGCTTTCTGAGCGATTCTCTGATCACCCGGCGCGGCCAGTGGCGTCATGAAGGTGATGCCCATAACCGCCTCTACTACAGTATGGCCATCGATGGCGATATTGGCGACGCCCTCCCCCGGTTTTAATTATCACCAGGGCTATCGAAAACTCGCCGAATTCGAAGAGGCCTTTGTCGACAATCACGGTTTTGCGGCGACACTAATTTACGATTTTCCGTTGACCACAGACATCGATATAAACTTGCTCTATGAGTGGGTAAATATCGATTACGAGGAGGGTAAAGACGACAACCCCACATCGGGAATACGTTATCAAACGTCTTCCATAACTTTGAGCAAAGGGTTCCTGTCGATAGGCTTGTCTCACACCGAAAAGACTCTAGAGGACAGTACCAACCGTGCCATTTATCAACTGAACATACACTACAATATCGCGGAGCAGGCCTATTGGAGTATTGGCGTAAAGCAACAGCAAGAACCCAATGATACTTATTACTTTTTCGGCATTAGGCTAAAAGCAAATCTTGATCTCTGAACGCCCTAGTGTCCTGCTTGCCATGCTCCAACTCCTAATGTTCGAGTCATTGCCAAATCTTTATCTGATTGACATTGCTCCCCCAGCAACAATCCGGAATCCACCGCGCCCGTATAAATGGACTTAAAAGTCCTGGCTTTGGGTGGATTTCAGTGGAACTCGCTGGCATAAAAAAAGGAGCTTTTCGCTCCTTTTCAAAGACTTACAGAACTCAGTGGAATTCTGTAGAACAATATTTGGAGCGGGAAACGAGACTCGAACTCGCGACCCCAACCTTGGCAAGGTTGTGCTCTACCAACTGAGCTATTCCCGCAATATCAGTTACTTAGCGATAAACTAAAAACTGAAGTGGTATCCCCAAGGGGATTCGAACCCCTGTTACCGCCGTGAAAGGGCGGTGTCCTAGGCCTCTAGACGATGGGGACCCAGGCTAACACTGAATGGCCAAATTCACCCAGCCGTTCAGAGTGGGGCGCATTCTAAGTAGCCAACCCATTACTGTCAACACCTTTAATGGGTTTTTAAGTTATTTGACAAAACAAGGACTTAGCTTACTTTTGAACCACAGCAGGTACGGTTAAAAAAGGGCCAAGTCAACCCTAATAGCTTATTCTCTCAGAAGCCAATAACCACCAGCTTATAGAAAATGGATAATTTTGCTCAAGCAGGCGATTGTGCGATACTAATTCGACAAATTACCTCACGCAGAAGACCTTCTTCTTTATGACATCCGTTATCGCCATATCAGCAGTCATCGTACTTCTAGCCGCCATGGTCTGCTATGCGTTGGTTGTGCAGACCTTAAACAAAAAGAGACAGCAAAAACAACTGCTGCTAACGGCACTTAAAACGCGCCAACGTAACTTTAAGTTTATGCTAAGCGCCTTTCCAAAGGGCTTCCTGACACAGGATTTAATACTCCTGATTTACCGCTGTTTAGTTGATGTTTATGAACAATTAGCCCAACTAGTCCCTGAAGACGGCCAATACCTGGAAGAGCTAAAGCTCTACAGGGGGCAAATGGAAGAGGCAAAAAATAACCCACAAGGTAATAAACGCGTAACCTTTGACAGCCCACAAATCGCAACTGACACTCGGAAGTACCTTGAAGAGCTCTATAAGGTGCTCCACCAATTGTACAGAAAGGGTAGTATCACTAAAAATCACTTAGACGCCTACTCGGCACAAATTAAGGCTTTGGTTCTGCAACTTTCTGTAGATACTTATGTCCTGCATGCCAAACAGGCAAGCCAAGGTGGGAAAGCACGAATGGCAGTCCATTACTATGGCTTGGCAAAAAAACTGCTGATTCGCGAGAATGCCCAAAAAAACTACCAACAACAAATCGAGCAGCTCGACACAGTGATTAACTCACTCAACGAGCAGCTGAAAATTTCGGTAGAATCGCAAGACGGCGAGGCTAAACACTTACAAGACAAAATCGTTGATAAAAACAGCAAAGACTGGGATGAATTCAACAAAGAAGACGAAAGCTGGAAAAAACGTAAGATCTACGACTAAATTCCAGCCATCAACCTTGCTTACCGCCCTTAGCCGCCCTCCGCTTCAAAACTTAGAGAAGCAGAGTTAATGCAATAGCGCAGCCCCGTGGGCGCTGGCCCATCAGGAAAAACGTGCCCCAGATGAGAACCACACTGAGCGCAGACAACCTCGGTCCGCACCATCCCCAGAGTTCCATCAGTGTGCTCTTCTATATTCCCCAGATCTTTCGGTCGATAAAAGCTAGGCCAACCGCTACCGGAATCATATTTAGTGCCTGACTCGAACAACGGGGTCGAACAACACTTACACAGGTAAGTACCAACCTCATGGTGATCCCAGAAACACCCCGTAAAGGCCCTTTCCGTGCCCTGCTGGCGACAAATACGGAACTCTTCATCTGTTAACTTTGCACGCCAAACATCATCGTTTTTTTCTCGTTCCTCTGCCATAATTCCTAGCCTCTTGAACACTGATAGGGGTTATACGGTTATAATCCACAAAAGTACTAATGAATGGCACTTCAATCGATACCAACCATGCTCGTTTAACGTCGAGCAAGTGTGCCAATTAAAAAACGCATTCTCAACTACCAAGGCATCCGACAAACACATGCACACCATCGAGAAATCAGACAAGCTTCACGGTGTCTGCTACGACATTCGCGGCCCCATTCTTGAACATGCTACTCGTCTTGAAGAAGAAGGCCATCGTATTTTCAAGCTCAATATTGGCAACCCGGCACCTTTCGGCTTTGATGCCCCGGATGAAATCATTCATGATGTAATTGCCAATCTGCGCAACGCGCAAGGCTACACCGATTCCAAGGGCTTGTTCGCCGCACGCAAAGCAATCATGCAGGAATGCCAGAAATTAAGCGTACCTAACGTTGAGCTGGATGACATTTTCCTGGGCAACGGCGTAAGTGAGCTGATCGTGATGGCGATGCAAGCTTTACTCAATAACAATGATGAAATTTTAGTTCCCTCTCCAGACTACCCACTTTGGACCGCTGCGATTAACCTGGCCGGTGGTAAAGCTGTCCACTATACCTGTGACGAACAATCAGACTGGTTTCCGGACCTTGATGATATTGCCAGCAAAATTACTGATCGCACCAAAGGTATCGTCATCATCAATCCGAACAATCCTACTGGATCGGTCTACAGCCAAGAGTTGTTGGAACGCATCGTGGAAGTTGCCAGGCAGCACAACCTAACCATTTTTGCCGATGAAATTTACAGTAAAATCCTCTATGACGATGCGGAATTTATTCCCATGGGCAGACTGGCGCAAGATGTACTCTGCATCAGCTTTAACGGTCTTTCAAAATCTTACCGTCTCGCTGGCTTTCGGTCTGGCTGGATGATTATCAGCGGCAACAAACATTTAGCACGCAGCTATCTTGAAGGCTTGGAAATGTTATCGTCCATGCGACTGTGTGCCAACGTGCCGGCAATGTTTGCCGTGCAAACAGCACTCGGCGGGTATCAAAGCATCAACGATTTGGTACTGCCCGGCGGGCGATTACGGGAACAACGCGATATCGCTTGGGGCGCCATTAACGCTATTCCTGGAGTTTCTTGCGTTAAACCCAGGGGAGCGATTTATCTATTCCCTAAAATCCATCTTGACCAGCATAAAATTCACAGCGATCGACAGATGGTGCTGGACTTTTTGTTACAGGAAAAAATTCTACTGGTTGAAGGTACCGCCTTTAATTGGAAGGCCCAGGATCATTTCCGAGTGGTTTTCCTCCCTCAAAAAGATGACCTCAAACATGCCATTGATCGTTTCGGTGCATTTATCGAGCGCTATAAAGCGGCCCCGTAGCTCCCCCGAATGAGACCTCGCTTGGCAAGGTCTCAGGTCTGATTGCGCTAACTAATGAGGAAATAAATGAGCGAGTTACATATTAACGACTTCTACAAAGACGTTGGCAAAATATTGTTGCAACTCCATCATCAATTCCCACGCAAATGCATTCTCTACGTCGAAGACATTTCGGGGCCAGACTCCGCTGATGAATTTGGATTGCATAGCGAACGTCATCAACGCTGTTTTGGCGCCATGATATGGCTAGCTGAGACAGGGTATTTAAGCTATCAACAAACTATTCAGCAAGAAGCACTTGACCAAGTCGTACTCACTGAAAAGGGCTTCATCCTGTTAGCTTCGACAGCCAATGACACCACACTGCAAGAACAGGGCTCCCCCCTCCCCTACACTAACGCCCAGCTAATACGTCAAACCTTAAAGCAAGGCACATCGCTGGCCATTAACGAAGCGATTCTTCAGTTAATGAAAAATACTAACTTATCCTGATGCAGAGCGCTCCAATCAAGGATTGAAACGATAGTGCAATAGCTTTAACTGTTTTTGTGGATCAATATCCGGAAAATCTGCATTAGGCGATAGCCGCTGTACTTTTTCGCAAGGCACCCCCTCCGCAGCCATACAGTCATCAATAAAAGCTTCGTTCAATTCTGGCGAATTGAGGCAACACAAAACATCTGCACCTGAAGATGCTAACTGTGGTATTCGACGCAAAAGCTTTGTGTAGTCTTTTTCCGCAACAAAACTACCCGGTTGGTATGAAGGAGGGTCGATAATTAACACATCATATGGGCCGTGCTTTTTAATCCGCCCCCACGACTTAAGAATATCTTCCTGTAAAAAAATAACATTATCCGTAGACTGGCCGTTAATCTGATGATTAATTCTACCTCGGCTTAACGCGGCTCGACTCATATCCACATTCACTATTTTTGCCGCACCGGCAGCATGCGCAACGACTGAAAAAGCGCAGGTATAAGCGAAAAGATTTAAAACCAATGACGGGCGGGATCGCAACTCCAAGGTATTTTCCAACCACTCCCGCGCACTTTCAATATCGAGAAAAAAACCAATGTTCTGCTGGCGCGAAAGATCCAAATCAAAGCGTAACGGCCCTCTTCTCGCAACCATTTTCGCAGGCAATTCACCAAAGCGCGTCTCTGTGGGCGCACCTTTTTCATAGCGCCGTTGACAAATAATCGCAGCCAGAGTTTCACCGCCCCGCTGTACGTTGACAGACTCAAATAACGACCAGAACGCTTCTTCCCATTTTATCGGTGGTGCTTGAAAAAAAGTAACCAGTAACACGGGCGCAAAATAATCAATGGCCAGAAACTCTAACCCCGGATAACACTGTCCACGTCCGTGAAACCAGCGTCGACTATCGCTAACTGTTTCAGTTTCCAGGTTGCGAAGCTGCGCACTAACAAGCTCACGCAAAGTATCTAGACCTTGAGAAAATTCTTTGTTCAAGAAACACCTTCAACCATGTACGAAATTAAAGAAAAAAGCCCAGGGACAAGAAGACTGACTGCAGTTGACGCGTATAAACCTGGTTTGCAAGATCAACAGAAAACTTAAAACTGCCAAACTCCCGCCGCACAGGATAATTTTTTCGCAATTGATCAAAAGCCGAGGCTACTTCTGCTGATCTTGCTGCTGCATCTTTTAAAGTATCACGCATCAACAAATCATCATCCAGCACATTATAAGCTTGCAGAACGATATGATTAATCAGATCCGAATCACTCAAGCAATCAATTTCTGATGCATTAGGAAGGGTCAATTCAGGTCCTTTATACTCAGGTAATACCGACTCTAACAAAGTAGTCACCGGCCGCTGAAAATGCTCGCAGAAACGCTTATAGATCATAGCCGTACCCGCAGCTTTACCGTCAAAACTATAACCCGCGATATGCGGAGAGGCGATTGCAATGCTATCCATCAATGCCAACGGAACCTCTGGCTCGCGCTCCCAAACATCCAATACAACCTGTAAATCTGCTCGTTCCTGTACGATCTGAAACAACGCTTGATTATCAATAACAGGACCACGACCGGCGTTCAAAAGTACAGCACCCGGGCGCAATAGCTTAAGCTCGCGATAGCCCAGCAAGTGTTTTGAAGGATAGGGTCCAGAGGTTGTTAGTGGCGTGTGGAGACTGACAATATCAGCACCAAGCAAATCCTCCAGTCGATTCACACGCAGCGCACTTAACTGCTCTCGATACGCGGGGTCAAACAAACCGACATCGAACAATGGGTCATAAACTTTACACGCCACCCCCAGGTCCACTAAACGCCTGAAAAGTGCACCGCCAACATTCCCGCAACCAACAATGCCGACAGTTTTCTGCCGCCAATCAATATTTAATGCGGCCAATGCGCTAAACACATATTCGACAACCGAATTAGCGTTGCACCCCGGAGCACTGACCACTTTAATACCTCTTTCTGCGCAGGCCTCGCTATCAATATGATCAGTACCTATAGTGCATGTCCCAACAAATGATAAGTTAGGACATTTTTCTAATAAATCACGATCAACACGAGTGACGGAGCGAATAATTAATGCCCGCGCATCCGTTAACAAGGCGCTGTCCACATGGCGTGCTAAATGTCGCCCGGGAACTTTAACCAGTGGGTCGGGTGTAACAGACGAGAAAAACGCTTCAGCAAAAGGAATATTTTCATCAATAATTAACTGCATAAATTTCGCAAGCTTTTCAGTTTAGATTTAAGGCGTGGAAAACCCAGTTCGTCAAACAGATCACACAACGCAGCAACATCCGGCGAAGTCACGGCCAAATCACTAACAGTATTAACAGGCGTTGAAAGCGGCGCATCGATAGCGGCAGTTGCCAATAGTTTACTGATCCGTAACTGCTCTGCATTTTCAATGATATTTTCAATGATGCGTTGTTTACCTCGTAAAGCCAGCGTATCAATTTCACTGTAATTTAGTAGCAATGCCTCGACGGAAGTAAAATGGCTCAGTAGTAATTGTGCTGTCTTTTTACCAATCCCAGGCACACCGGGAATGTCATCAATAGTATCGCCTACCAGAGCCAAATAGTCTGGAATCTGTTCTGGGCGCACCCCAAATTTAGCATGAATATCTCCAGCAAATAGCGGCTCCGCGCTGCCGTAATCCAGTAAGCAATCCTTTGCCTTATACAACAACTGGCCCAGATCTTTGTCACGACTAAGCACCACAACCGGGTTTTCACTCGTGCGAAAGCCATAGGCAAGCGTTGCCAGCAAGTCATCTGCCTCGTAACGTGTACTACTAAAACACGGCAAACCCATCAGTTCTGTCAGCCGCCGACAGGCATTTAGCTGGTAGGCTAAAGCGTCATCGGGTAACGCCCGACTCGCCTTATAATCTGCATACAATTCGTTACGAAAACAATTGCCCAAGCTTTCATCAAAGCAAACGGCCATGATTACTGGCCGCTCTGTCTGCAGAAACTTTAACAAAAACGTTGCAAATCCATACACCGCCTCAGTGCTAAAACCATTCGTAGCAATCCAGTTAGGAGGTAGGGCAAAGTAGTATTTAAAGATATAGATTGAAGCGTCAACTAAGTAGACGGGCGGCCGGGTCATTGCGCCACCCTATATTCGATCGATAGCATAGTGCACCGCCAGCAAAGGGTCAGGAGTAGCGAAATATTCTCTCAAGGCTTTGACAAAGTGCCCAGCCCGACTCGGCAAACCTGCCAAACAATAATGTTGTGCTTGCTGACAAATTGCTGCTTTGAATGTATCACTGGCACCCACACCCGCTTCTAAATTATCGGCACTGACCCGAAATGGACGAGCGCAAGCCCTATGAAAAATCCATTCCAGAGCCTGAGGTTTTACTTCTACCTTTTCAAACTTCTGCTGCTGCTCTGCATCACGCCCATCCGGCGTGTACCAATAACCATAATCCTCCAGCTGACGGCGCTGCGGACCAGCCACGCACCAATGCGCAATTTCGTGCAGAGCGCTGGAAAAATAATCCCGGGTAAAAATAATACGGTGAAAAGGCTCTGTATCACTCTGCGGTAAATAAATAGGTTCTGCTCCACCTTTAAATAAGAGCGTATTTTCCGATTCAGCAAAGGTATTATTGAAAATAGTAACTAGCGCATCACAGTCTTGCTGGCTTTCTGAGCCTGGCACATTAAATGGCATTGTGGGTGAAACTGAACCCCGCACCAACCGTTCACCGTTATAACGACTCACTCTGCCCCCTATCGACGCCTGAATTCCCTTTTTTGGTTAATAGGCCAGCATGTAAATCAACATCCTCGTCTTCAAGACAAGGCGTGGCAGCCAGACGTTGATAATAATCAGGTGTTAAATACGCTCTGCCAGCCAGCAGATGCTCTAGATACCAGCGTGCCGGTTTCAAACCACTCGCTAAAACCGCCTTATTAGCCACATAAACCCAGGCGGGGACAGCATTGGTATCATCAGTCATGACATTGAACACATCCCTGCTGTAACGCCATGGAGCCCCTTCAAAAGGGTCCATTTTGTGAATTTCAGAGGTATCTGCCAATTCGTATAAAACCCCTTGAACGCAGGCTTCAGGAGCGTACGCAATGTTGGCATAACTGCGGTGAGGAGCATCTGTAGCGCGTTTATTAAACAACAACTGGAGACCATCGAGTCGTCCACTTCTGGCACTGACGACACGCAACCCTCGTGTCTGCATTCGCCCCGGGTTCATATTCGAACCGTAGGCAAAGTAAAATCGACTCAATCCATCCTCCCATTAATATTGTTTTGGTTAACGGCTAATACTACCGTCAACCCAATAGTCCTCAGTTTGGCAACCAAACTTAAAAATTTATTTTAAATCTAGGTATTGTGCTTTTTCAGGTGAAACGCTACCTTATGTAGTGATGGCATTTGTAGCCATTGTTCTGCCGCAAGGCAGTCATTTACTGCCAAGGCCTTTCAAGGAGGTGGTATTATGAAGACCTCAGATAAAAGCCACAACATGGACAACGTGGTTGATCTCTTCACTGGAAGATCCTATTCGCAGGTTCGCGATAGCCGCTTTATACGCCTTTCCCCAGAGCTTGACGGCCTGGAAATGCTTTATTCCAACGAATCCACCCCCGATAAACTCTTCAGCCTGCAAATACTGTGCTGGGGCCTGCGTGCTAATGGCGAAGTTGTCGGACTGGTTCCCTGGCTAGGTGATATTGTAGCTTGTACCGAAATTTGCGATCCACTCAACGGAAAATGGGAGGGTTATTTCGACGCCGGCGTTGATGAAGTGTTCTACGATGCCCCAATTCATAAAATTGTTGAGCTGGAGACGGCTGCTGAATATTACGAGTTTCAATGTGAAAGCCCCGACGATGTAATTCAGGAGCTTCCAGATACCATTGGAACCCACGCAGTGCTCTCCGACAACGGATTCCAAAGCCTCATTCTCACACAGGTCGTAAGCTGGCGTTTACACCATGACGGCTGTATTTACGCCATGCTCGCAGACGAAGAAAAGGTTATTAGCACTCCGGTCCTGCCAGGTGATGAGTGTCTGTATCCTGCCCAATTAAGTGAAAATTTCAGGTACTTCTTCCAACACCAGATTGCCAACAAGATCAAGGCCGAAGACCCAGAAGCAATGGCCGCTATATCTCTGTTGGTAGACCAGTCCTGATCATATAATCAACTTTGGCTCGACCCCACTCGATAGAGGTGGGGATCGTTCCATACTTTAGCTTTTACCTTTACGCAGTAAAAAAAAGTATTTTTTTCCATCGTCACTGGATTTTAGTAAGTCGTGACCTAAAAAATTACAAAACTTAGGAATATCCCGCGTGGTCGAGGGAT
>JBNKHI010000073.1:0-12470 GCA_050290265.1 Cellvibrionaceae bacterium | reverse complement strand
TTGCCACCGGTGGCAATATTGAGTAGTATTACCTTCGTCAGCTCAGTACATAGCCATAATACGGGCTCGACATTCTTAATTTATCTGCTCTGTTGAGCAAAAATCTATAACCCATAACTGTTAGCTATTCGGAGTTCTAACACAAACTCGTTTAAACAGGGATATTTTACGCAAAGAGTGCCACCGGTGGCACAAATGCTTGTAAGTCATTTATGCTAACAGAAATAACAAAGAAAAACGCTGCAAACATCGGAACAGAGTAGGGATGTAGGTATGAACAGATTACTGCTAACGGGTGCATCCGGCGGGATGGCAAAGAACATTCGTCCGCTGTTGGCCCAGTATGCGAAAACTCTGGTCCTGAGTAGTCGCAAACAAATCACGGACATGGCGGCCAATGAAGAATGGCATCCTGCCGACTTGTCCAGTCCAGAAGCATTGCAGGCGGTTGTCAAAGGTTGTGATGCCATAGTGCATTTAGGCGGGTATTCGGTAGAAGGGCCATTTCAACCGATCTTAGAGGCCAATATTCAGGGTCTCTACAACCTTTATGAGGCTGCCCGGCTTGAAGGCAAACCTCGAATACTCTTTGCGAGTTCAAATCATGTGATTGGTTATTACCCACAAAGTGCCCGCTTAAAAGGAGATGTTTTACATCGGCCAGACAGCCTCTATGGAGTATCAAAGAGTTTTGGCGAATCTCTTGCCCGTTTTTATTTTGAAAAATATGGGCAAGAAACCGCTATCGTGCGGATTGGGTCTTGTTTAGAAAAACCAACAGACCATCGCCAGCTATCAACCTGGTTGTCCCACGAAGACTTTTTCCAATTGGTTAAGCAGGTTTTTACAGTTCCTCGACTCGGTTGTCCGATTATTTACGGCGCCTCAAACAATGACCGTTCCTGGTGGGACAACACCGATGTTGGCTATCTAGGGTGGTCACCTAAAGATAATGCAGAACGCTTTGCCGATGAAGTTGCAGCCGCTCATCCCAAGCCCTGTCCAAATGCCGCTGTTAATCGGTTTCAAGGTGGCAATTTAATCCAACTTCCAAACACTACGGAGATTCCTAATGACTGAACTGTTTACCCCTCATGGCAAACACTTAATAGCGGGTAACTGGGTTGCCGGCGAACAACACTTTACCTCTGATCCCGCCCATGGTTCGGCTTTCGATTTTAGTGTTGGTACTCCCGCGCTTGTGGACAGCGCCTGTGAGGTAGCAGAGGAGGCGTTCTGGAGTTATGGTTACTCAAGTCGCACTGAGCGTGCGGCATTTTTAAAGACGATTGCTAATGAAATAGATGCGCGCGGCGATGCTGTGACGGAAATAGGTACATCGGAATCTGGCTTGCCGGCTGCGCGCTTGCAGGGCGAGCGTGGACGTACGGTAGGCCAGTTACGTTTATTCGCAGAACATATCCTGAAGGGCGAATACCTTGATCGCCGCCACGATGAAGCCTTGCCAGATCGCCAACCTCTACCGCGTCCGGATTTGAAATTAATGCAGCGTCCTATCGGACCGGTAGCCGTATTTGGCGCATCGAATTTTCCATTAGCGTTTTCAACAGCCGGTGGTGACACCACAGCAGCGCTTGCTGCCGGTTGTCCTGTTGTTGTGAAAGGACATTCTGCCCATCCAGGAACAGGCGAAATTATTGCTGAAGCTATTCATGCTGCCATGAACAAGTGCGGCGTTCATCCCGGCGTGTTTTCACTGATTCAAGGTGGCAAGCGCGATGTTGGCCAAGCATTGGTTCAGCATCCGCTTATCAATGCTGTTGGCTTTACAGGTTCGTTAGCCGGCGGTAGAGCACTCTTTGATTTGTGCGCGGCTCGGCCTAATCCAATTCCCTTTTTTGGCGAGCTGGGTTCAGTTAATCCTATGTTTATGCTGCCATCTGCAATCGCTAATCGTGGTGCAGATCTGGGTAAGGCATGGGCTGGTTCATTAACGATGGGCGCAGGGCAGTTCTGTACTAATCCCGGCATTGCTGTTGTAGCAGAGGGCCCAGAAGGCGATGCATTTGTTTCAGCAGCGCAGACTGCGCTGGGTGAAGTGGGTCCGCAAACCATGTTGACCGACGGTATTGCCGCTGCTTACCGAGAAGGACGTGATCGTGTTGCGGGTAGTGCCGGTGTACGCGAATTGTTGACGTCTGTGTGCGATCTTCGCAATGCAACTCCGTACCTGTATGAGACATCTGCTGAAAACTGGTTGTCGAATCATTCATTGGAAGAAGAAGTGTTCGGCCCCTTGGGCTTGGTTGTTCGCACAAAGAGTACCGAGCAAATGCTTGAACTTGCTCGTTCACTACAAGGCCAATTGACCGTGACCTTACATATGGATAGTGATGACGCAGATGTCGGTATTGCGCGACGTTTGCTACCGATTGCGGAACGCAAAGCAGGGCGGGTGTTGGTGAATGGTTTTCCGACGGGCGTTGAGGTTTCCGACACCATGGTGCATGGCGGTCCTTATCCTGCGTCGACAAACTTTGGGGCAACCTCAGTGGGTACCCTGTCTATTCGCCGTTTTATGCGTCCGGTTTGTTACCAAAATTTACCTGATGCTATTGCTCCAGAAGATCTTTGTTAACGCTGATGGGGAAGTGTTTTTAGACAACACGTCACCCTTTATTAACGCGAGAAGAAAGTTCACTAATGTATTTTATTAACAGATTACAAAAAATTTTGAAGAGGAAATCCCTATGACACCTCAGGAACTAAAAGTCGCCTTAGGATCAGGTCTATTGTCATTCCCGGTGACGCATTTTGATGCTGACGGAAACTTTGCCGCTGACAGCTATAGTCGTCAGATTGAATGGCTGGCGGGTTACGATGCTCCGGTGCTTTTTGCTGCGGGTGGTACCGGTGAGTTTTTCTCACTGCACCCCAACGAAATCGATCCGATTGTGCGTTCAGCGAAAGAGAGTGCAGGCAAAACTGCTATCGTCGCCGGCTGTGGTTATGGTACTGAAGTAGCCATTGAAATTGCCCAGTCCGCACAAAAAGCGGGTGCGGATGGTATTTTATTATTGCCGCATTATTTAATTGATGCGCCGCAAGAGGGTCTTTATGCCCATGTAAAAGCGATTTGCGACGCAGTTGATTTTGGGGTGATGATTTACAACCGCGACAACGCGCAATACGAAGTCGATACTATACAGCGTTTGTGCGATGACTGTCCGAACATGGTTGGCTTTAAAGATGGCTCTGGTGATATTGGCAGAATGCGTCAGATCACCGCAAAAATTGGCGACCGTCTAACGTACTTAGGGGGAATGCCAACCGCAGAATTATTTGCTGAAGCGTATTTGGGAATTGGCTTTACTACGTATTCTTCCGCCGTATTTAATTTTGTTCCTGCACTGGCAAATCGTTTTTATCACGCCCTGCGGGGTGGCGACAAAGCAACTTGCGAACAAATTCTTAACGATTTCTTTTATCCATTTATGGAATTGCGTGCACGTCGTAAAGGTTATGCCGTGTCGGCAATTAAGGCCGGTGTACGTTTGGTTGGTTTTGATGCAGGTGCTGTGCGCCCACCATTAGACGACCTGACTACGGATGAGGAAGCGCTACTTCAGCGAATCATAGACGCTAACAAGTGAGGCCACTGTGAAAATTATCGATATCCGAACGCACTTACTGGAGCACCGGTTAGCGGTTGCGTTTGAAAGTGCTTCCATGCGTTTTGATCGTCGTGCGCATGTACTGGTTGAAGTGATCTGTGATGACGGCACCATTGGCTGGGGTGAATGTTTGGGGCCTGCGCGTCCCAATGCTGCGATAGTTGCTGCTTATAAACCGTGGCTGATTGGGCAGAACCCGTTGGAAACAGAAAAAATCTGGGCGACTTGCTACAACGCGCTTCGAGATCAAGGCCAACGCGGGCTGACTATCACGGCACTTTCGGGTATCGATATCGCGCTGTGGGACATTAAAGGCAAACACTTTGGTGTGCCCATATCAATGCTATTGGGTGGGCGCTTTCGTGAAAGTGTACGCGCTTATGCCACCGGCAGCTTTAAACGCGACGGTGTTGATCGCGTGACAGACAATGCGGAAGAAATGGCGGGGCATGCTCAGGCAGGTTTTCACGCAATGAAAGTGAAAATCGGTTTTGATGTTGAAGAAGATCTGCGAGTTATTCATGCCGTTCGAAATGCGATAGGCCCAGATTGTCGTTTAATGATAGATGCCAACCACGGCTATACCGTTGTTGAAGCCATTCGTTTGGGACAGCGAGCCGCAGAATACGATATTGATTGGTTCGAAGAACCTGTGGTGCCGGAGCAGCTGATGGCCTATCGCGAAGTGCGAGCCAAACAACCCATTCCGGTAGCCGGTGGTGAAACCTGGCATACCCGTTGGGGGTATCGTGAGCCTATAGAGACCCGAGCAGTAGATATTATTCAGCCAGATATTTGTGGTGTAGGTGGTTTTACCGAAGCAAAACGTGTGGCTGATTTTGCTTCTGTGTACGGTGTTCGCACGGTTCCTCATGTGTGGGGTACGGCTGTACAAATTGCAGCAGCGTTACAATTTATGGCTGCACTCGCGCCCGATCCAATGCGTAATAATCCCGTTGAACCCATATTGGAATTCGATCGCACACACAATCCCTTTCGTCAGGCGGTATCGACAATACCCATTGAGCACAGCAACGGTGTCGTAGCTATTCCGACCGGGCCCGGTCTAGGTATTGACGTCAATCGCGATGCGCTTATTGAATACGCTATGCCGGACAGCTAATGCTATGAACAACATAAGCCACGATCAATCGCCGATATTACTTAAACGAACACTGAGCGGTGAACCTCCCAGAATCCAATTGCCATCTGGCACTGTCGATACGCAAATGCATATGTATTTACCGGGCTATCCGGCAATTCCCGGTGGGCCGGGTTTGCCACCCGCGCCGTTACCGACACCGGATATGTACCGCCAAGTTATGCAGTGGTTGGGTATTGATCGTGTCGTGATTACTCAGGGTAATGCGCATCAAGCAGACAATGCCTGCTTGTTAAAGTGTTTACAGGAGATGGGCGAGGTTGCTTCTGGTGTGGCAGTGATTACACCCGAGACAACCGATAAGGAAATCATTGCCTTGTGCGAGGCTGGTATTGTTGGGGCTCGAATTATGGACTTGCCCGGCGGTGCTATTGGTTTTGACGCATTGGAATGGATCGATGCACGTTGTGCTGAACTCGGTTGGATGATTGCAATTCAATTCGATGGATCGCACTTAAAAGAATTAGAACCGAGCTTATCTACTCTGCGTTCGCGTTGGGTATTAGATCATCATGGCAAAATTTTTTCTGGTGCGACACCTGCTCACGTCGCAACTCTCAAGCGATTACTGGATCGTGGAAATATGTGGTTTAAGTTTGCCGGTTGTTACGAGAGTAGTCGTTCCGGTGGCCCAGACTATGCGGATATTGCTGCAGTCGCTCGGGATATAGGCCTCTATGCGCCAGAGCGGGTAGTGTGGGGCACCAATTGGCCGCATAACCTGGCAAAGACCATTGAAGAGTATCCTAATGATGCGGAGTTGGTTGATACGGTGTTGGGTTGGCTGAGTGATGACTGCGCTCGGCTGGCTGCGCTCGTGCACAACCCGCAATCACTTTACAAACTATAACTTCTTTTCAACTTCAACCTATTTCAAATTACACTCTCTTTGCAAATTACACTCTCTTTGCAAATTACACTCTTTTTGCAAATTACAATCTCTTTGCAAATTGCAATCTCTTTCAAATCACCAACTTTTTACACATTATAATGCTTATACAAGCGATGATAATTACTCGAAAAGTTTGTAGAAGATTTGTAATAAATTCCCAAAAAAATTTAAAAAAGCAAACGGCGTATAACGAATATACTCGGTAAACGAGTGTGTGTAAGAGTATGCAGGCGTGTTAGTAAATCATAAAGCCGCTGGCAGGGCACCGGCTTTATGATTTTGAGGGGAATGTTTACAACTTGTAGGCTGATTTTACGAGCTTGTAGGTTAACTCTACGGCGAGGTCAGCGGCTTCCTCTTCATCCAGCCGATGATCTGCTACCAGTTCGGCCAGAAAACCACAGTCCATGCGCCGTGCTACATCGTGACGGGCAGGGATGGAGAAAAACGCTCGGGTGTCATCGTTAAACCCGACAGTGTTGTAAAACCCTGCGGTTTCTGTCGCTTGCTGACGGAAACGGCGCATACCTTCGGGGCTGTCATGGAACCACCAGGGCGGCCCCAGTTTTAAACTGGGATAATGGCCAGCCAGTGGCGCTAGTTCACGGCTGTAAACGCTTTCGTCCAGCGTAAACAAAATAATACTCAAGGCCGGGTTAGCCCCGTGTTTATCTAACAATGGTTTTAAGGCTTTCACATATTCGGTTTGGCTGGGAATATCCGCACCTTTATCGCGACCAAACTTATGGAATACATAATCGTTATGGTTGCGGAAACTGCCCGGATGAATTTGCATAACCATGCCATCTTCAATGCTCATGCCCGCCATTTCGGTCAGTACCTGCCCGCGAAAAGTTTCGGCTTCACTGGCACTGCATTGACCACTGCGGGCTTTTTGGTACAAAGCTTCGCATTCCGCCCGAGACAGGTTGGCGGTGTTGGCTGTTGCATGCCCATGATCGGTAGAGGTAGCCCCCATGGACTTAAAGAAGGCTCTTCGTACTCGGTGGGCCTGTAAATAACCGTCCCACGTTGACACATCAACACCGCTGATTTCAGCAAACCGGAGCAGGTTATCGGCAAAGCCTTCAAATTCAGGGTCGACCACGTTGTCCGGGCGGTAGGCGGTAATAATATTGCCCTTCCAGCCACTCTCGCGAATGGTTTGGTGATGGCGCAAATCATCCAGTGGCGATTCAGTGGTTGCCAGGCATTCAATGTTAAAACGTTCGAGCAGGTTGCGTGGCAAAAAGGCTTCAGTGGCTAATTGCTCATTGATCGTGTCGTAATAAAAGTCAGCCGTTTCCGAACACAACGCCACCTCAAAGCCAAACACGTTTTCAAATACATGATCCAGCCACATACGAGAGGGCGTGCCCCGAAACAGATGATAATTATCGGCTAATAGGTGCCAGATTTTACGGTTGTCCGTTTCTACCGGGCTGCCGTCGTGGGCGCGAATACCAATCTGCTCCAAAGAAATACCCTGGCTATAGAGCATGCGAAACACATAGTGGTCTGGCTTGATCAGCAGAGTAGTAGCGTCTTCGAAGGGTTTGTTCTCGGCAAACCAGGACGGGTCCGTGTGACCATGCGGACTAATAATCGGCAAGTCTTTTACTGTCGCGTACAAGCGACGTGCGATCGCACGGGTATCGGGGTTAGATGGAAAAAGTCTGTCTGGGTTGAGCTTGAGTGATTTAGGCATAGTAATTATTTTGACTAATAACTGTGTGTTTTGAGTAATGTTAAAGCGTCGCGGGAACAATTCTGTATCGATTCTATAGCATTCTGCTACCGGTGGCAATCTGGTAAGGCCAATATGCTAAAAATTCATGGAGTGGAGGGCTTATCTTGTGATTCACCGACAAAATAGCGGTAATAATGGCAATGTTCCTGAGGGACAATAGTCAGGGCCCGCTGCAAGCCGAACGGCGCTGCGACAATATGTCACATAGGCAGATCGAACCAGCAAATTATAATAAGCCCAAATTAATAAGGATTGTTCGATTATGCTTACCTCTATGCCGTCTCCTCCTATCGCCAAGTTCAAACCCAAACAACTCATTCGTATTTGCTTATTCACAAGTCTGTCTTTTGGCTGCACCGCTGGTGTAAATGCCGAGCTGATTGAAGAAGTGGTTGTCGATGGTGAACTTGACCTATTGCCAGTGTCGACCGGTGATGCTGCCGACATGTTAAAGGGCAGTGGTGTCTACTTTTCGTCTGCTGGCGGTATTTCCAAATTACCCGTGTTACATGGAATGAATGATGACCGTGTAAAACTGATTATCGACGGCGCTGAAACGACCTCTGCCTGCGCTAACCATATGAACCCAGCGCTTTCCTATATTGACGCAAGCCGCGTTAAAGTCAGTGAGGTCATAGCCGGGATTACACCGGTCAGTGTTGGCGGAGACAGTATTGCCGGGAGCATTGTGATTCGCTCTGAAAATCCACGCTACTCAGATGTGGCTGGCCAATTGTTAGTCGATGGCTACGTGGGGATGTTTTATAAAAGTGGCAGCCGCAATAATGGTTTAACGCTCAATACTGCCGTTGCTAACGAATTTGCCAGCCTTGAATACAGTGGGACTCGCGACAAGGCCGAGAGTTATAAAGATGGTAATGGCAACAAAGTTCTGGACACCCTGTATAAAACCGAAAGCCATACCCTGACATTCGGCCTGCGTGGCGAACGCGAGGAACTTATTGTTAAAGCCAGTCATCACGAAGTGCCCTACCAAGGCTTCCCCAATCAATACATGGATATGGTTGGTAATGTCAGTAACGCAGTAAATATAAATTATCTCAGAGAGTTCGACTGGGGCTCGTTAGATTCGCGGGCTACCTGGCAAGACGTTTCCCACGAGATGGGTTTCTTTACGCCGGAAAAAACCGGCATGATGCCAATGAAAACAGAAGGTAAAGACGTAGGCTACAACATTGCCGCCACACTGCCGCTAAGCAATGAGCATGTGCTGAAACTGGGCCATGAATACCATAACTTTACGTTAGACGATTGGTGGCCTGCCGTTGCGGGGTCGATGATGATGGGACCCAACGATTTTATTAATATCAACGATGGTGAGCGATCCCGGTTGGCTTTTTGGGCGGAGTCAAACTATCAACTGACTGCAGAATGGAAGGTGATTTCAGGTATTCGTTATGAACATGTAGCGATGAATACAGGAGACGTGCAACCCTATAGCACTATGTCGTCCATGATGATGCAAAATCTTGATGCGGAAGCTGCTATCCAATTTAATAGCAGGGATAGAAAAGTAAGTGATGACAACGTCGATATCACGCTATTGGCACGTTACGAGCCCAAACAAACCTATAGCCTGGAGATGGGTTACGCCCGCAAAACGCGTTCCCCTAATCTGTATGAGCGCTACTCCTGGGGTAGAAACACCATGGCCATGACCATGATCGGGTGGTTCGGCAACGGTAATGGCTACGTAGGTGATATTGACTTGAAACCCGAAATAGCCCACACACTGGGTATGCAGATGAGCTGGCGCTCAGTACAGGAGGATGACTGGTCACTATCACTTGCACCTTATTTTACTTATGTCGATGACTATGTTGATGTGAGTACAATAGAGACTTTCCATCCGCGTATGGCAATGTCTGTTGTTCGCTCTAAATTGGCGTTTACTAATAGCGATGCAGAATTCTACGGCGTTGATGTCAAAGGGCAGAAGTTGCTTTGGCAGAATGACCGGTTTGGTAAAGGTAAGGTAACGACACAGTTGTCTTACACCCGAGGGCAACGGCGAAATAGCGACGCCGACGATCTGTACCACGTTATGCCAATGACGCTGTCCACAAAGTTGGAGCAGTCGGTTAATAATTGGGTCAATACCTTAGAGCTTGAGTGGGTGGCGAAAAAGCGGCATGTTGATGATCTTCGCCACGAAAATACTACGCCAGGCTATGCTTTGGTTAATCTGAGTAGTCAGGTTGGAGTAGGGGCGTGGTCATTTAGTGCCGGGGTTCGCAATGTGTTTGATAAATATTATGCGCAACCACTGGGTGGTGTCAGTATCGCTCAATGGGCTGCGGACGGCATGCAGGGACAACTGGAGCCATTACCCGGTTTAGGCCGGTCGATAGATCTGGGGGTTCGCTTTAAATTTTAATGAAACGATAAATACATGGACATCAGCGGCAATCTATTGATGAAAGATCGAGCAAAAGATCGACTAATGCTTCTTGAGCGTTTGTTGGTGTTGCGCGCCATTGTACTGGTTGCAGGCTTATTTATTTTTGCAGTCGGTTTTTTGCCGCAGTCCACTGAAATTACCGCGCCGACACTCTCGAGTCTTTTTATTGTCAGCGCGGTCTATTCACTGGGCGCTTGGCTTTGGTACCGATCGGGACGGTTGATATCAAATCGCGTTCTCGCCGCGCAATTATTATGGGATAGCCTGGTTATTCTGATATTAGTCTGGGTTTCCGGACGCTCGACGAATCCTTTTATTTATTACTTACTTGTAATTATTGCTATCAGCGCCAGTATTTTCTCGCAGAGAATACTGTGGACGTTTTGTGTGGGTGGGATAACGGCATACTCATTATTGATGTATCTCGATTTTAATCAGCACATGGCACATATTACTGCCGACTTTCAATCACACCTGTTTGGTATGTGGTTGAATTTTGTGGGTAGTGCGGTCTTGATTAGTTTTTTTATTTCGCGACTGACGATGGCACTGCGTGAACGCGATAAGGCATTGGCGTTAGCGCGGGAAGAGATTTTAAAACACGAACAGCTCATTGGTATTGGAACACTGGCAGCATCAACCATGCACTCAATAGGAACGCCATTATCGACCATTGCGATGACGGTATCCGAAATTGACGAGTTGCATCAGGACGCCGATACAAAAAACTACACGTCATTGATCAAACTGCAAATTGACCGTTGTAAAAAAACCATGAAAAAGCTTTCCACACTGGTTGGTCAGGATGCCAATGCCACTAACTATGTCCTCTTACAGACATTGGTTGATGATATAAAAGAGCATTTTATTTTGACCAATGCGCAGCCTATGCCAAATTTTTCGACGCGCTTTTCTGCCGACAATATTGCTTTACCGGGTGGGTTGTTATTAAAGCATGCGGTCATTAACCTCATTGATAACGCTGTACAGGCTGCAAGCAGCCTTGTAAATGTTATATTTGAATGCAATGCCAATATACTGCGCATCACGATCGAAGATAATGGTGAAGGGATAGACGCGGATATTCTTAATGAGCTTGGCGAAAACATTTTCTCATCAAAATCATCGGGTCTGGGAATAGGGGTCTTGCTTGCCAATTCCACCATTGAACGGTTGCAAGGACAGGTTCGATTCACAAACCCCAGCGGCAAAGACCCGCACTCTTTTACACAGGTAATTGTTGAGATACCCATTGCTGATGCGTCCACCGCAACACTATCTGAATCAGTGCTAGCTGAAGCCCCGGCTGGGTACCCCATAGAGAATAAACACACCGTAGAGGTAAAGCCTTAATCCATGACTAGCCTGTTTTATGTTGAAGATGATGAAATGCTGGCTCATTTAACGATAAAAGCACTGACTCGTCGTGGTTTTCATGTGACGCACTGTGAGACATTGATCGATGCTCGCGCAAGCCTGAATAATGCCAATTATTCTCATGCCTTGCTGGATTTGAAATTAGAAGATGGCAATGCGATCAGCTTAATCTCGGCGTTACTCGAGGTTCACCCCACTATAAAAATTGTCTTGTTAACCGGGTATGCCAGTATTGCCACCGCTGTTCAGGCTATCAAATTAGGCGCCCATAATTATCTATCTAAGCCTGCCACTATCGATGAGATACTGATGGCTTTTGGCGAACTTCCCGACGTTGAAGACGTCGCGGCAGATGGCATCTCCTTAAAACGGCTTGAATGGGAAAAAATTCAGCAAGCCCTGGTTGAGCATGAGGGTAATATTTCCGCGACAGCCCGGCACCTCAAAATGCATAGGCGAACATTGCAGCGCAAGTTAGATAAACGCCCAGTCTCAGACTAAACACCGTTATCGCGTTCCAGCCCTTTGGGTTGTGGCAAAGGTTTGTTATATTCAGGCAAATTTTGTCGAGAGTTCATTCCCATGCCACTAGCCTTGTTCTACAAGCCCAGCTACGAGCGCTTAGCCACGCAAATTACTGCCGCTGCGCCAAACCTGAAAATTGCCCTTTACGATGAAAACGCTAACGTTACCCTGGATGGTAACGCCGTTGATCTACATGAGCTGCGGCCCGACTATTGCTGGGTAAATGGTGAATTACTAATATCACCAAGGCTCAATGACTATTTTGAGTTCATGCTTAACTGTGAAAGCCTCAGTTGGGTACACACAGTCAATACGGGTCTGGATGGATTGCCTTATTTAGATCTTATACGCAAAGGCGTACGGGTGACGAACAACCACGCTCAGGCCATATCAATTACTGAATTTATCTTTGGGCAATTACTGGCACACTTACAACCTATTGCCACTTATCAAGCTAATCAGAAACAGGGCGTGTGGAAACCCAAAGGTTTCCGAGAGATTTATGGGTCACGCTGGACGATAGTCGGCTTTGGCCATATCGGGCAAGAGGTGGCTAAACGCGCTCGCGCCTTTGGTGCGGACATTACAGCGGTTAGACGTTCTATGTCTACGGAAGGCCTGGCCGATCGCGTTGTGGGTATTGAGCAGCTCGGTGATGTGCTACCTCAGACCGACATCTTGGTGTTGGCCTGCAACGTCAATGACAC
>JBNKHI010000072.1:0-12940 GCA_050290265.1 Cellvibrionaceae bacterium | reverse complement strand
CGTATGTTACGCGAAACGCCCTCTGGAAATCTGGGATCGCCTTGGCGTTGCCGCACCCATGGTTGAAAAAGGTATCAGCTGGAAATTAGGCAAAGTGTTTTTCCAGGAAAAACTCGCCTACGAATTTGATCTGCTGCCAGAGGCTGGCCACAAGATGCCAGCCATGATTAACCTTCAGCAGTATTATCTCGAAGAATACATGGTTGATGAGTGTGGGCGCCAAAGCAATATCGACCTGCGCTGGAAACACAAACTGCTCAGCCTGACCCAACACGACGATTATGCCACCCTAATTGTTGAAACCCCCGACGGTATTTTCAAAATGGAAGCCGACTGGGTTATTGCCTGTGATGGTGCCAATAGCGACACACGAAAAATGGTCAATGGCGAATTTTCCGGCCACTTTTTCCAAGACCGCTTTTTGATTGCGGATGTCGTTATGAAAAACGATTTCCCAACAGAAAGATGGTTTTGGTTTGATCCTGTGTTCCACAAAAACCAGTCGGCATTGCTGCATAAGCAGTCTGACGACGTATGGCGAATCGATTTCCAACTGGGCTGGGACGCCGATCAAGAAGAATCGAAGAAGCCTGAATTTGTTATTCCGCTGCTCAAACAAATGCTAGGCGAGGATGCCGACTTCGAACTTGAGTGGGTATCCGTGTACCAGTTTGCCTGCCGTCGCATGGATAAATTCCGTTACGGCAGAGTACTTTTTGCCGGCGACGCTGCGCATCAGGTATCTCCGTTTGGTGCCCGTGGCGCAAATACCGGGGTACAGGATATCGACAACCTCAGCTGGAAACTCAAGCTGGTACTGGACGGCAAAGCCCCTGTCGAATTGCTCGACACCTATTCAGAAGAACGCGTATTTGCTGCTGATGACAACTTGAAAAATTCAACGCGATCAACCGATTTCATTACACCAAAAAGTGCCAGCAGCCGCTATTTTCGCGACGCCGTATTAAAGCTTGCCGAGACTTGTGAATTCGCTCGCCCACTCGTCAACAGTGGCCGATTGTCTACGCCAACACCCTATACCCACTCAAGCCTGAATACACCCGACCAGGATACCTTCAACGGTAACATGGTACCGGGTACCAACTGTGCAGATGCGCCCGTGGTAAAAGACGGCAAAAGCTCCTGGTTACTAAACCATATTGGCGGACATTTTGACCTTCTGGTGTTTGGTGACGCGCCACAAATGGACAGCGTTTCTCAAGGTGGCATTGAAGCAAAAATTACCGTAGTAGGCCGCGATATCGAAGACCAAGACGGTTTGTTAACCGAGCGCTATGACGGCAAGCCCGGCACAGTTTACTTACTTCGCCCAGACCAGCATGTGGCCGCACGCTGGCGCACATTTGATGTCGACAACATTAAAAACGCCATTGCCAAAACTACTTGTCAGCACTGAGGAGGCCCATCATGCCATTGAATACCCAACCTAATCTGAAAAACCCTGACGACTTTTACGAGCAACTCATTGATATGCAAAGGGACAAGTCAGACAGCGAAGTTCAATTGATTAACGCCAAATTGATTTTACTGCTGGCCAACCATATTGGTGATGCCGATGTACTGCAACAAGCCATGCAGTTGGCTGCAGCAGACTGATTTCTGTATATACAGAAACTTCCGCCCATAAAAAAACGCATCATATGATGCGTTTTTTTGCTGTGACAAACATACAAACATTCATTCATCATTACGCTATTGGTCATCTGTTGGCAGTGAATCTGGCGGGACACTTGCGGGAGTCTATTTAAATGCATCCCAGAGTTCATGGAGTGTTTTGTTGGAAAACGCAGGCTTGTTTTTAAGTCCCAATACTTTGAAGTAAGTCACCACGTAATCCGTTGGGTCTACATAGCAATAAATATAGGCTTTATCGTATATGTGCAGCGTACCGACATCCGCATGCAAGGCAACAAGGTATTCTGCACGTTTATTTTCATAACGGGACGAATGCCAGTCAGGATAAGTACGAAGTAACTGGTCGCCTATTTTGTTGGCCGATTTATGTTTGCAGATACCGATAGCGTCGTTAAGGTTAAATGGCGCTAGTGCAAAGTTTCTTGGCGTTATCAGTGGCGTCTTGGTTTTCAAGCTCCGAGGCATGGAAAGGTACAGCGTTAACGCTGTTGCACCAATCGTCGTGAAGGTAAAACCCAACAGCCAGACTGCAGGACGCCAGTTGAATTTGCTTGGCTGCCTCATGCACTTAAAACCGCGCTGCGGTTGATAACCTGATATGCCGTTTTCATAAGCCACACTGATAGTGTCAAAAAGTGTTCAGTTGGCGAAGTAACGGTAAAGTGGCTAATGCCACGGTAAGCTTACTTTGCACAACTCCGTTCGGTAACCGTTCGATCCATACTCATAGTTTATGGACACTGGCTTTGCGTCCCCGTGTTGCCACGGGTTTGCCTTTTCGAGGAGAAGGCCCGGCCTGCTCATTCGAAGAGTGTGTTTAACCACACGATGATAGGTAGAAAGTGTGATTTATTCACCAAAAACAGTCAATAGATCTCTCGTGAGCACCTATAGCTTATAGTTTGGTCATTCAGGCTTTTTATAAAACTCCCCGAGATTGAATCAATGTGATGGTTGCTTGCTATAAATGCTCAGAAATGGTGCATTTTTCGTGACAATTTGGTGCAAGCACTTTTCTAGTCTTTATGTTCAAGAATATTTATACCCATTTCGGGTAGATCGCGCGTAAATTTTTTATGATAGTGAGAATCATTAACACAAAGTTAAAGTCCGGTAGTAGCCCTTTCGGCAGAATCTGCTAAATTTGTATTTGCGTTAAAACATTTCTCCGCCTAAGGGCTTTAATTCGAGCCAATTTAATAAATCCACAGGTATAGACTCAATTAAGAACGGACCGGAGAAGATTTCTTTGCCGGATGTACGTTACCGGGTAATGAGGTGCGCGCTAAAAAGACGCATCAAAAAGAGTTAGTTCGAACCCGCATTAATCTAAACGTTCAAAATTGGAGAGTAGCTATGTTCAAACGCAATAACTTTCGACGCACTTTAATATCCAGTGCTATTTTATTGACCGCAGCCCATTCGACCACCTTGCTCGCACAAGAGATAGATGGTTTGGAAGAGGTTACTGTCTTTGCACAAAAAATTCCTTATCGTGGAGATACCCCATTAGAGTCATTGCCGCAGCAGGTACAAGTGTTGTCTGGTGATGTGTTGGTAGAATTAGGTAAAGTTGAATTTCAAAATGCTTTGGATTTGGCTGGCGGTGTTGCCCGTCAAAATAGTTTTGGTGGATTGTGGGATAGTTTTGCGATCCGCGGTTTCGCCGGTGACGAAAACTTGCCATCAGGTTATTTGATCAATGGGTTTAGCGGTGGTCGTGGTTACAGTGGTAACCGGGATACGTCGAATATTGAAACGGTTGAAGTTTTGAAAGGCCCAGGCTCTGCACTTTATGGTCGTGGTGAACCTGGCGGAACCGTTAACATTATTACTAAAAAGCCCCAGTTTGAAAAAGAAGGTTATGTTAAAGCGTCTGCAGGTCGTTACGATAGTTATCGTATAGAAGGTGATTACACCAATAAGTTTTCTGATTCAGTGGCCTTCCGTTTGAATGGCGCCTATAAAGATGCGGGTAGTTTTCGTGATACCATAACGTCGAAAAGAACCGTGTTAACGCCGTCAGCTTTATTCCTGCTTTCAGACAAGACATCGCTTAATTATGAACTCGAATATTTAAAGCAGGAGCAGCCTTTTGATCGCGGTATTATTGCCATTGACTATGATCCTGCTGCGTTGCCCGTGTCACGATTCTTTGGTGAACCTAGCGATGGCCCTATCGAAATTAAAGCGATCGGTCACCAGTTTTTATTGCAACACGATTTGACTGCTGATTGGTCGCTACTTGCGGGTTTAGGTTATCGCGCATCATCGTTCCAAGGTTTGTCTAGCGATACTGAGCTGGCTGGTAGTCGTCAGATTTTAACCAGAACTTCAATTCAGGCAGCTAATAATGCTGTACCAAACGAATTTTTAAATCGTCAAATACGTTACCGAGATTACGATGCGACGGATTTGTCTGCACGTGTAGAATTAACGGGAACGTTGGAAACCGGTAGCTGGAAACATCATGTTCTAGTGGGTGTTGATAGCTATAAATATGAACTGGACTTTTTACAACTCCGGTGGCGCGACAATTTTAATGAGTCTACCTATTTTGTTAGCGTGGACCATCCTGTTTATGGCCAGCCTGGTCAGGAGCCGGGACCTAATGTTGACCGTTTGGAAAATCAGGATGCTGTTGGTATTTACTTCCAGAATCAAATAGATTTGTCTGAGCAGTGGAAGATGTTGCTGGGCTATCGTTATGATGACTTCTCCCAAGAAGTAGAAAATCGTCTTAACAACTCTGTTAGCAAACAAGATCAAACGGCATCCAGTCCACGATTTGGTTTGGTGTATGAGCCAGCTGAAAATGTATCGATATATGCTAGCTATGCATCGGGCTTCCGACCTAATGGTGGTTCCGACTTTTTCGGTAATATTTTTGAACCTGAAGAAAGTAAATCCTATGAGTTGGGTATTAAATTTTCTGCTTTAGACGGTGCTTTGAGTTCGACCATTGCTTTATTTAAGATGGAAAAATCGAATATTTTGAGCAGTGACCCTAATCCAGATCATTCGGGTAGCTCGCTGGCATTAGGTGAAGCTGAAAGTAAGGGTGTTGAAGTTGAAGTTAGTGGGCAGTTGTCTGATACGTTAAGTATGTTGTTTTCTTATGCTTATGTTGATGCCGCTACGAAAAACGAACAAATAAACCCTGATTGGTTGGTGACAATACCTGCTGGAAGTCCACTGATCAATGTTCCCAAAAATAGTGCTAACTTACTGTTAACCAAGCAGTTGGAGTTAGGTGGTTCACCATCAACCATTGGCTTTAGCTTGAACTATGTTGACGATCGTTTGGGTGAAACCATTGACCCTGATTACATTTTGCCATCCTACACGTTGCTAAATGTTTTCGGATCTTACCAGGCCACAGAAAAAGTGAAGTTTACATTGAATATTGACAATATTACTGACGAGAAATACTACGTGAGTTCTTACCACAAGTGGTGGACTACTCCGGGTTCACCTATGTCATATACATTGGGTGTTCAATACTCGTTTTGATAGGTCTATTGTAGGCTTGTAATATTTAAGGAGGGGCTTTGCCCCTCTTTTTCCTTGTTATATAGGTAATCTAAAGCGCCAGTAGCTTAGTTCGTACAGTGCTCGCTTAAAACGGAGTGCGGCTGGTGTTTTGGTGACAAGTAGTCTGGTAATAATCTTTGCCAGCTTAATCACTGTATTCCGGTGGTCTTATCAAATGGCAATACGTAATACGTTAACAACTTACGGTAGTGTGGCAAAAACTTTGCACTGGCTTGTCGCACTCTTGATTCTCGTTGACTATATTTCCGTTTATTTTAAATACTGGTTCACCGAGGATGGTTCTACGGCCAACATGCTGGCCTTGCATTTACATGTCTCGACAGGTGTGACGGTGGGTGCATTCGTTGTTTTGCGAGTGGTGTGGCGGTTAACCAGTTGCACGCCTGCGCCCTTAATTGAGCACAAGCTGGAGCGCCTCACGGCAACATTTGCTCATGCTGCCTTGTACTTTCTTATGATTGCTATGCCGTTAACAGGTTATCTCTTTTCTAAAACGGTTCCAGACTTTGGTCTGTTTACGCTCCCCATATTTGGTAATACAGGCTTGGGGCAATGGTTGGTTAACGATATGGGGCTAGCGCTGAATGAAGATATTCGAAATCCCATGCGTACCCTTCACCGGGACATAGGAGGGAAATATGTTTTCTGGATTTTAATTCTGGTGCATATTGCGGCAGCGTTGTATCACCATTTCATCAGGAAAAATAATACTCTGCTGAGAATGCTTCCGAATACACGTTAGAAAGCTGAACGTCTTGCTCACGGGTAGTGTATCGATTGATTGAACGTGCCGCCCGAGGCAATATGATTTTGATTGGGCACGTTGTGACATCATGGTTGTGCAAGACAATAATGACAAGGCAGGGGTTAATAGTTACCGCGGGAATAAAACTGGATCGTATCGATATCAAGGTTAAGGAGGGGTATTTCCCCTCCATTTTTTTAAGCTTATTTGTGTGTTTTATGTTGCTATGAATATCAAGCGAACAATGTTTAAAGTTCATTCTCTGCTAGGGGTATATCTTGCGGCCTTTTTGGTTGTCCAGATTGTATCGGGGATTGTTATTAGTTTTCGTTGGGAATTATCCGATTTTATATATGCAAGTGATTCTTCAGCTGAGACCAGCGCCAAAGCATTAAGCGCTGGCTCTTTATTAGCAAAATACAGTGAAAAAAATCCAGATGTTAAAATCAATAGAGTTTTTTTTCCCAGGGACTTGTCAAGTCCATACTTACTTCATACAGCAGGAAAAGCTGGGCAGAAGTATGTAGCGCTTGATGCATACAGCGGAGACGAAATTGCCAGTGGCGGTTGGCTTGCGTTTCCTTTCGAAGGTGCTCTTGCGCTGCATTTTAAACCGCTTAGTGGCATCGCTGGTTCTATCATTGTTGTCGTCAATGGTTTGTTATTGTTGATCATGGCCATCAGTGGTTTGATCTATGGCTGGCCTAGATCAAATGCTTGGACTTCATTGCTAAAAATTAAATGGTCGTCAGGATTCAATCTTTGGGCGCGGCAATTACACAAATTAATGGGCTTTATCGTAGCGCCTTTCACGGTGTTGATTGCGGTTACGGGTTTAATCCTGATTACTGAAATAGTTATCGGCGCCTTTGCCGTCAACGGCCAGGGGCCGGGCAACTATTCGGCGACATTAGCGCCAGCGCTAAAAGCATCGAAAATTGATAATGCTATTACTGTGGCGCGTGCCGAATTCCCTTCTGGGTTATTACGAGATATGCGGTTTAATGACCATAAAATTGTTATTCAGAGCATTTCAGGCTTAAGTGATCCATGGGAAGTAAATCGTGTCGTACTTAATGCTAACTCGCTTTCAGTTACCAAGAGGTTGTCCGCTGATCAACAACATGCTTGGTGGGCGACAATACTGCCTTGGCATACTGGTACAGGATTGGGTTGGCTGGGGCGAATTGTATTGGTTCTTAGTGGTGTAACATTGTTGGTGATGGCAGTTTTGGGTGTGCTGCTTTGGTGGCGCAGTCCAGCGCGCAAGCGCAAGGTGCCGATAAAAAAATAGCTGCTGCAAAGCGGTTAGTACCGCGTTATTATGAGGCATAAACATTGCGGTGCAAAAACAACGATAAAATCGCAACTATAATGGGTAAACACTATGGGAAACGTAAAACTGGACCGAATTGATATCAATATCCTTGCAGAATTACAGCGCAATGGACGAATTACCAATACGGATCTGGCTGATGCGGTAGCATTATCTTCCAGTCCATGCCTCACTCGTGTGAAACGACTGGAAAAAAGCGGTTACATAACCAGCTATAACGCGCATATAGCACTGGAAAAGCTTGGCGAAACCGCAATCATTTTTACTGAGGTGACACTGGAAGATCATCATCTGAGTAACTTTGCTAAATTCGAGCAAAAAATTAAAACGATTGATGAAGTCATTGAGTGTCATGTTATTAGCGGCGGTTATGATTACTTACTGAAATTTATTACGCGCGGCATTATTCATTATCAGCAAGTGATTGAGGATTTGCTGGAAGGGGATTATGGAATTGCAAAGTATTTCAGCTATATCGTGCTGAAATCGCCAATTGTTAAATTACATTATCCGCTGGCAACCCTGTTTAAAGAAGATCGTTAATTTTCCTTCATAACTGTACATCTAAGCGGCGAAGTATTTTGTGTCTATTGTTTATAAGTCAGAATTAACCCGAGGCCAGCATTGGCAGAGTATTTTCTCAGCTGAAATTCCTGAGCTGGATTTTTTTCTATGGCCGGAAACGGGTGATCCATTAGCGGTTGAATACTTGGTGGCTTGGGAGCCGCCGGAAAACTTTTTACAACTGTTTCCCAATTTGAAAGCGGTGTTTTCTGTGGGTGCTGGTATTGATCAATTTGATACTTCAGTCTTCCCTGAACATATAAAGCTGGTACGTATGCTCGACCCCAATATTACCCAGGGTATTGTTGAGTACGTCACGTTGGCAACACTGACTTTGCATCGAAAGCTGCCCTTGTATCTGCAGCAACAAGAGAAAAAAGTGTGGCGCTATGAACCGTGGGTACCGGCACCGCAGCGACAAGTTGGCATCCTGGGTCTAGGTAATTTAGGTCAGGCAGTTGCTCGCCAACTGGGTAGCCTCGGTTTTGCGCTGCGAGGCTGGAGTCGCACGGCCAAGCATATTGATCAGATGCAGTGCTATTCAGGTTGGGATAGTCTGGCTGAATTTTTGGCAAAGACGGATATTCTAATATGTATGTTGCCGTTGACAGAAGAAACGCAGCATATTTTATGTGACAAGCATTTCGCTATGTTGCCGACCGGTGCTTACATTGTTAATGTGGGGCGGGGAGGGCATTTGGTCGAAGCTGATTTATTATCTGCTTTAGATTCTGGGAAGATTGCTGGCGCTATGCTGGATGTGTTGGCGACTGAGCCTGCAGATGAGAGTCACCCCTTTTGGAATCATCCAAATATTATTCTCACGCCACACATCGCTGCGGTGACTTCCGCAGAAAATGGCGGTCGCTTGTTGTTGGAAAATATTCGTCGAGACTTGAAGGGTGAACCGATGGTGGGTGAAGTCAATTTGCAGGCTGGTTATTAACAGCATCAATTAATTGGCTGGCTTATTGTTGTATATACCAGTCAATTTTTTGTCTTTACAAAAGCCACCTCTTGCTCAGGTGGCTTTTGTTTAACAAATTACTTCTTCATGCACGGTTGATTGAGTCACTAATTTTTTAGTCGCCCAAACGCACAGCGCTTTCCCTTGGGTGAAGTTGGCGTAAATACCGTATGGCTTGCATGCAATTGTGGCCGGGTGTTTCCAATCCTCGGTAGTTTTGTGAAAAAGCAAATCTATGCTAAGCAACACGATATCAGTGGCATGAACCACGTTGGGATTGGGTTTTCAGGCAGTGGGTAGTGAATCTCTATCGATAATATTCGTCAATAATAGAAATCAGCCTACGCATTCGCGGGCCATGGCTTCTGCATTTTTCCAATATTGACTACACTCAACCAATAGAGTACTTGTAGAGATTGCGCTATTGCTGAAGAATAATGCCTTCGTCCAGCTGGTACAGAGTTGGAGTGGGTGGGGCAAACTGCGCTGGTTCTTAGCGGCGTAATATTGGTGGTAATGACGGTTTTTGGTGCGCTGCTCTGGCGGCGCAGTTCAGCTTGAAAGTGCAAGGAGGCGTTAAAAATAGTCGCTGCAAAACGGTTCTCGCCGCGTTACCATAAGGCGCAAACCTTGCAGTGTAAGACAACGATAAAATAGTAACAAAATGGGTTAAAACTATGGCAAACATGAAACTGGACCGAATTGATATCAATATCCTTGCTGAATTACAGCGCAATGGACGAATTACCAATACGGATCTGGCTGATGCGGTAGCCCTGTCTTCCAGCCCATGCCTCACCCGTGTGAAACGACTGGAGAAAAACGGCTATATAACCAGTTATAACGCACATATTGCGTTGGATAAACTGGGTGAAACTGCAACCATATTTACCGAGGTGACACTGGAAGATCACCATATGAGTAACTTTGCTAAATTTGAGCAAAAAATTAAAACCGTTGACGAAGTCATTGAGTGTCATCTCATTAGCGGTGGTTATGATTATTTGCTGAAATTTGTTACGCGTGGCATCGTTCATTATCAGGAATTGATCGAGAAAATATTAGAAGGGGACTATGGAATTGCAAAGTACTTCAGCTATACCGTGCTGAAATCGCCGGTTGTTAAATTACATTATCCGCTGGCTACCCTATTTAAAGAAGATCGTTAATTTTCGTTGATAAATGTTCACCTAACCTAATTTGTTAGCCGCTTTAAATTCCCGAAAGATTGCCGGCGCTATGTTGGATGTGTTGGCGGCTGAGCCTGTAGGCGAGAGTCATCCATTTTGGAATCATCCAAACATTATTCTCACTCCACACATCGTTGCGGTGACTTCCGCAGAATATTGCAGTTGCTTGCTGTTGGAAAATATTCGTCGAGACTTGAATAGTGAACCGGTGGTAAGTGAAGTCAATTTGCTGGCTGGTTTATAGTTGTATATGCCTTCCTAGGTTTTGTCTTTAAAAAGCCACCTTTTATTTTGGTGGCTTTTGTTTAGCAAATTACCTTTTATGCATATTTGATTGCGTGACTATTTTTCAGTCGTTCCAAGCGCACAACACTCGCTCCTGGGCGAAGCTGGTGTAAAGGCGGCATGACTAACATGCAGTTGTTGCAGTTGGGCCCATTACATTTTTCCATTACTTCAATACCCAGCAGATTCAGACCGGCTGCCCGGCTTCAGTAAATCACATTCTCAGCTTCTTCCTTGGCCTCAACACCAAGTCCATGTCTGCACTATCCACAACCTTCCATCCACATCTATCCCGAAAAAGAGGGCTTCGCTAGCGGCTGGTTTTCTTTGCCACATGCAGCGGCAACCAGAAATACCTCTCAATCAAGACACGACAGTCAATTAGTTATAAATTACATATTTCGGAAAATGTTTTGCATATTTCGGAAATGATGCTAATGTTTCTTGCCAAGGCTTTAGATGATTAGAGCCTCGATAGAAATGTTTAGGTTGATAGCGCCCAATCAAGGGGAAATAAGAAATAGCGCCCAATCAGGGGAAATAAGAATATGAATAATAAAAAAAATACTCGCCGCCGCTTATTCACGTCACGGATAGGCCAATGTTCGTTGCTAGCCAGCAGCGCACTTGTCTTGACATCAGGTGCCGCCATTGCCCAAGAGCAGGCGGCGCAGACTAACGAGAACGTTATCGAAGAGGTCACTGTTACCGCACAGTTCCGGTCACAAAGATTGCAGGACGTTCCAGTCGCCATTACAGCGGTGACTGGCGATATGCTAGATGCACGCGGCCAGACCGGCATCGTTGATATTGGAGAGCAAGCGCCGAACGTCACTCTGCGCCAGGCGCCCGCAAACTTTGGTCCGGCGGTTGTTGCCTATATTCGTGGTGTTGGTCAGCGCGACACGAGTTTTGCGCTAGAGCCGGGCGTCGGCCTTTACATAGACGACGTCTACCTCCCAACAATGCACGGGTCGATGCTCAATCTCATTGACCTTGAGCGCGTAGAAATATTGCGCGGGCCACAGGGTACACTGGCGGGGCAGAACTCCATTGGCGGTGCCATCAAGCTTTATTCCAAAAAACCCGATGGGGATGGCGGAGGTTACCTTCAGACGACCTATGGTGACTACAATCGCTTGGAATTCCGGGGTGCGAGCGACTTCACAGTGGTACCCGATAAGCTATTCGCCCGCCTTTCGGGCGCATCAGTTAACAAGGACGGTTATGTAAAGCGTTATGACTATGCCTGCACACATCCCGGCACCTCGATTCCGTCAGCATTGACGGCTTCTCGGTCGTGCCAACTGGGAACCGAAGGCGGCAAGGATTATCTGGCAGGGCGCCTGGCGTTTCGTTACGAGCACAGTAGTGACGTAACCCTTGATGTGTCTACCGACATTACACGGGATACCAGTGAGGTTGGGCCGAGTACTCTGTTGTATGTGGGGCAAGCAGCTGCCCCCGGCCAAATAAACACCGGCTCGGCAACCTCCGGTCGGGGCTCAGACGCGTTCATTCTAGCCGGCATTCCTTATGGAACGGCAACCGGTTCCCCTTTCATCAGTTATTCGCCCTACGGAAATTTTGCACAGGATACTTTCAGCAACAGCCCCTACACCAGTTACGAGAACTATCTTGAAACGGCTCCCCGCGATGGATCCGGAGCCTGGTCAGCGCCGCTCATGTCGGCCATCGACTCTTGGGGTACTTCAGTTAATCTGGATATTGCCCTGTCATCTGATTTCAGCCTTACGTCGATTACGGCCTACCGAGAATTCAGTGGCACGTATTCGTCTGGAGACGGCTCGCCGTTGTCTCCAACGCTGATGGCCTCTGACATCAGCAATCGACAAGTCAGCCAGGAATTGAGATTGAACGGCAGCCTTGGACCACTTTTTAGCTTTACAACCGGCGCCTACTATCTCGACAAACGCAGCGAGAACACTCAGCGTGTCACATTAACAACGCTGAATTTCATCGAACATAATGAGGTTCCGGCTACCACCAAGGCGGTGTTCCTGAACGCGGACTGGGAAGCCCTTCCCGATCTGCATGTGCTCGGCGGCATTCGTTACACCGACATGACCAAGAAATTTATTTATGGTCGCGCGGGCATTCCTGGGTCTTCGATTGGTGGCGCCACACCACCGGCGTTAGCGGCGCTCGACGGGCTGGAAAGCACTTTTTCTGACGATCGTTTCGATTGGCGTGGCGTTCTTCAATATCGCTGGTCAGAGCAATTGATGACCTACGCGCAGGTGTCAACGGGCTTTAAGAGTGGCGGTACCAATCCGCGGCCATTCTATCCCTCGCAGACACTGCCTTTCGATCCGGAAAAACTCGTCGCCTATGAAGCAGGGTTCAAGAGCGACTTTTTCGATCGCCGCGTTCGACTCAATGTCAGTGCGTTCCTGAACAAATATGAAGACATTCTCGTCACGGTCTCGAGCTGCCCACAGACGGGGAATCCTTTTCCTTGCGCGCTGCCGATCAATGCCGGTCAGGCCGACGTGAAAGGTGGAGAAGCTGAACTGACGTTACAGCCCATCGATTCGCTGCAGATTGATGCTTCACTGGCTTATCTAAACTTCGAATATACAGAGATCTCAGAGGATGCCGTCTCGTCAGGCATCGGTTTG
>JBNKHI010000071.1:0-13577 GCA_050290265.1 Cellvibrionaceae bacterium | reverse complement strand
GCAATAGTTTCCTTCTGCCGCTGCACAACCTCACTTAACAATTCAGTATTGTGCTGCATCGCTCGCGTGCCAGCACGCACAGGCCGGAAACCGGCATTGTCCATTGGACGGGGAGCAACTGGAGGTTTATCACTAAGGGTTTTAAGTAGCTCTCTCAAGTAGCGCTCCAACGCAACCCAGTAATCCTGGCTATTTACGCTATAGGACAACGCTTTATATTCTGCCCCTAAATAAAGGCACCGAAGTAAACAAAGGTATCGTCGCAATGCAGGCGTTGATTCTTGAGGAAATCCACCATGACGGCTGGCCGCAACCTGCTTTTTAAAAAAAGCGCGAACGACATCATGGCTTGACGTGTTATCGCTGGACAAAGCCGATCGCGCTTCAATTGCCAGCAATTTTTTTCGAAGCCGGTAAATGATGTAGCCAAAAAACAGCAAGAGCGCAAAAAGCTCTACCCCAACACACCTTAATATAAGAAGTTCCGTCATCTAATATACCCGCCCAAAACCTTGGCCAACTGTTCAGTTAAAACGAGAAAGTTAACTGAACAGCTTAATTGCGTTTCAATAAAACGCTCCATCCTATGTTCTTAAACGTAGAAGGTGATACAACACTATTCAAAGAATTGGCTGATTATATGCAAAATAATACATCGCAGAGCTTTATGATCGACCGCCTATCGGCCCAGCAAAACACTTAGGCCGAATTAAGGACTCCTCTTATTGAACCCCCATTAGAGACCATATTTAATACCCTAAATGTTAATTTTGACGCCAAAACAGCACGATAGCCTTAGCCACACACCGGATCTATTACGACCATCGCAGCTGCAAGTTACTAGAATTTACTCGTAAAAGTTGCGCAATTTAAACATCTACTCGGCAAGGAGAATGGTTAGCCGAGCCAGCAATATAGCTGTTTATGAGGTATCAGCGATGTCTACATACAAAGTTGTCTTTTGGGGCGGCATTCAAGCCGATCAAGAACAGAGCGAAGTCATTCGACGCTTTGCTAAACGCTTCAAGCTATCGGACCGGAAGCAGCTGGCAACCCTGTTTTCTGGACGTATCTTGACTCTGCGAGCAGGGCTAAGCGACTATACAGCTCAAAAAATAGCCACGGCGTTGCGTGAGCTTGGCGCTGAGTGCCGAGTAGAACCAGAACTCAACATAAAGTGGGGGCGCGCCGTCAACAACGAAGATCGCTACCCAAGCGGATTAGCTACACGCAAACGTGAAGCAGAAAGGCGCCCGGCATTAACAATCCCGGCAGCGAATACTGCTAACCACGCGGCTTAACCTGAGTCAGTCCACCTTGCGACATGACTTGATGTCAACAGAGCAAAGGCCTGTTGACATCAAGTAAAAAAACTGCATAATGTCGCGTCCTGATTTACCCAGCCAAACAAACATAGGAGCAACGCGGTGGCAAACTCACCTCAAGCGAAAAAACGTGCTCGCCAAAACGAAAAAGCACGCCAGCATAATGCTAGCCTGCGTTCAATGGCACGCACTTATATCAAGAAAGTTCTGGCGGCAGTCGCTAGCGGTGATGCCGAAACTGCTAAAGCTGCTTACGCTGCAGCTGTGCCAGTGATCGACCGCATTGCTGACAAAGGCATTATTCATAAGAATAAGGCTGCACGTCATAAAAGTCGTCTAAACGCGCAAGTTAAAGCTCTGGCTGCCTAATCAATCAGTCAGAAGGCTGCCTACTTGAAAAAGTGGGCAGCAAAAACGTAAAAAACCGGCTTTAACTGGCCGGTTTTTTACGTTATGCCCAAATACTCTCTTGTTTAGACATTAGCAGCGCTCCCATGTTGCCCCAACAAGTCTCAACCCAGCCTTCAATTCTGCCAAAGCCTCTTTTACATCGATCGGACACCCCTTCACCCCAAGCTCAATTCTAGGGGGCTCGTCACTCATAATCGGCAAGCTAAATAACTTTACACTTGGCCATTGCGCCAACACTTTTTCCATCAGCGGAATTATTGCACTTTCATAAGTGTTAAAAACCATCAATGCTTCTTCAACGTACTGCATGTTACCTAGGCCTGCATACTCGTTATCCAAGACCCACTCGATCATAGGCCAAGCCATTTCTGGAAAGCCTGGCACAAAATGATGCTTGCCCACACTAAAACCCGGGATATTGTTGACGGGATTAGGAATCAACCGAGCAGACTCAGGAAACTCAACCATCCGATAATGCTCCGGGTTTAACTCACGATTACGTGCCTGCGCATTACGAATTAAAAGCTCCACACCATCCGGATGCCTGGCCAGAGGAACACCCAGCGCCTCCGACGCAGCTTGACGCGTCAAATCATCCGGCGTCCCACCAATGCCACCGGTACTAAAAACAACATCATCGCTGGCAAATGATTCGCGAAAAGCTGAGGCCAGCAAATCAGGCTCATCACCCAGTATCTTCACCCAGCTCAATACCAGGCCCCTTGTAGACAAGAGCTGCACAACCTTTGGCAGATGCTTATCCGAGCGACGACCACTTAGTATTTCATCACCAACGATGACCAAACCTATTCTCATAAAACTTACCGCGCACTCTATTGTGGTAAAAAATATTAACTTACGTTTATTACGTTAGTCCGATACTTTAAGATGGGCCTACTTTAATATCCGGGAACCACTATGTTTCGGTTTATCAGTCGCCATCTTTTAACCGGCATTATCACGCTACTGCCCATTACTTTAACGCTCTACCTCATTTACTGGCTAGCCATTTCAGCTGAAAAGGTACTGGGCGGCTTACTGAAACTGATTTTGCCGGAACACTGCTACCTACCCGGCGTTGGCGTTATCGCAGGGCTTGGAGTCGTGTTTATTGTAGGTATATTGATGCATGCTTATGTATTTCAAAGCCTCTTTGATAAATTTGAAAACTTGTTATATCGCATGCCACTAATCCGGCCGCTCTATACTGCTTTAAGAGATTTTTTTAATTACTTCACGCCCAAAGATAAAAAAGAATTCGAACAAGTCGTTTCCGTAACACTAGGCACCGACAACCTACAAGTCATAGGCTTCGTCACCCAGCCGCTCACTCACAATTTACCCGAAGGCTTCAATACCGAAGGTTCTGTGCTCGTATACATCCCTATGAGCTATATGATTGGCGGGTACACGGCGTTAATACCGCGAAAGAACCTGCAGCCGCTCAATATGACAATGGAAGAAGCCATGCGCTTCACTTTGACGGCCGGCGTCACCGGAACATCCAATAGGCAGACTAACAACAATGAAACAATAAGTGATTGAGCCAGCGGGCAATACAACTGACGGTGATCAGGTAGATAAACGGGGGGGGGGGATTTGGGGCCCCAGACAGCGACCCCAAAAGAGGACTTAGATAACCTCTACATTACTTGCTTGCGGGCCTTTTTGACCATCGCTAACTTCAAACTTAACGCGCTGACCTTCGGCCAAAGTTTTGAAGCCATCGCCTTGGATAGAGCTGAAATGTACGAATACATCTGGGCCATTGTCCTGCTCCAAAAATCCAAAACCTTTACTTTCGTTAAACCATTTAACCTGACCGGTTACAGTAGCCATATTTTCTCTCCCTCAGCTGAAGCTGGAGTCATAATTAATTAAATACCTTAATAGGTGACCTACTGGAAATTCAGCATTTTACTTAGGAACGGACAAATGAGAGGCTGTAACAACAGGAAGGTCTCGCGGTGTCTTGCTTCTAAAACTTGCCATATCTTTCTCAGCAATGCCGAGTATATACGCAGCATTGAATGGATAAAAGCCCTATTAGGAAAATTCAAACAACCTGATTTAGAAGCTTACTTTTGAAAAACACTCTCTATACTTACCCAGATAGGACATCATATTTGGATCGCCAAACATCAGACATAGCCACCCAAAACTACTCAATAAGAGCAGGCAACTGTTTCAGACACGAAAAATCTAGCCACTAGAAACTTCAAAGGAATTGCAATATGAGAAGCGTATTCACAGTCATTGCCAGAACCTGCTTACTCTCCGCCTTGTGTACAACGGCGGCAGCAGAATGCATAAAACCAGCAGCGCCAGCCCTACCCGATCCAGATCAGGCCGTCACCCCGGAAATGGTCAAAGCAAACAACGAAGTTCGTGCATTTATGGCCAACGCCGATGCCTACTTGAAGTGTATAAATGATGCCGCTATGCACAATCAAATGGTAGAAGAAATGGAAGCCGTAGCGGCACATTTCAACGATATTATCCGTAAATACAAAGCTCGTATAAATCAATAGCTATTGCGGAATAATTAACCAACCGAGCCCACCAGTTTTTTCGATTTTAGCTTTTTCCACCACATAGGAAACCTGAAGCTTAAAACGCCAATAATCAATAGAGCATAAATAAGCGGCTCTAACTGAACAGACTTCACAGACCAGAAAAAATGTATCCAGCCAACGACGATGGCAACATACACCAATTGATGGAGCCGCTTCCAATTTCGCCCCAACCTTCGCATCATTGACTGCGTCGACGTTATCGCAAGTGCCAACAGACAAACAAAGGCAAATGCTCCAAGCGTTAAATAAGGGCGCTTAACGATCTCTGTCAAGACCTCCTCCCACTGCAATTGCAGGTCAAAAACAGCGAAGCTCAGCAAATGCAAACACGCGTAAAAGAAGGCGTACAACCCCAGTAAACGGCGAAAACGCATCAATATCGACAGTTTTGCTAGCTTGACCAATGGCGACACCAAAAGTGTTAACAACAAAAGATTAAGCACCCCCTTGCCGGTAAAGTGAATAATTTTTGCGACAGGATCAGCACCTAGACCACCAACAACAGCCTGCCAATACAGCCAAGCCACCGGCAATAGCGCCAAGACATGAACAATTATTTTTAATACAACAATGTGGCGACTGATTAAAGCTGCAAGCATTTGTAAAACGCCCCTTATGCTTAATAAAAGCGTTTTAAGTCCATACCGGCATACAGCGAAGCGACTTCCTCACCGTAACCATTAAATGGCAGGGTTTCAATTCGTTTTACATCCAAGAGGCCACCTGAACCAATCCGGCGTTCAGTCGCCTGACTCCAGCGCGGATGGTCTACAGCCGGATTCACATTGGCATAAAAACCATATTCATTAGGGGCTAATAGATTCCACGTCGTTTTCGGCCGTTTTTCTGTCAGTGTAATTTTGGTAATAGATTTAATACTTTTGAACCCATACTTCCACGGCACCACTAAGCGAATTGGCGCTCCATTTTGTGGGGGCAATACCTTTCCGTATAAACCAACAGCAAGAAAAGCCAACGGATGCATGGCTTCATCAAGTCGCAAACCTTCAACATAGGGATAATCTATGCCACCCCCTAAATAACGGTTTCGCTGGCCAGGCATCTGTTCAGGGTCATACAACGTCTCGAACGCCACATAGCGAGCTTTTGAATTGGGTTCTGCTTGCTGCAACAGTTTAGACAAACTGAAACCCACCCATGGAATGACCATCGACCATGCCTCAACACAGCGTAGCCGATAAATACGCTCTTCCAGTGCAGTTTTATAAAGATCTTCATAACCCAGCTTAACCGGCTTATTAACTTCACCGCCAATGGTCAACGTCCACGGATCAGTTTTGAATCCAGCAGCATTTTTTGCCGGGTCAGACTTATCTGTACCAAATTCATAAAAATTATTGTAACCCGTCACTTTGGGTTCCGGCGTCAACGAATTTTCACCCAGGCCTGAAACCGTTGATTCAGTATACGTTAATGGCCGCAGAACATTATTAGCGGCAGGCGCGGTCGAGGATAGCAACCCATCAAAAAAGCCAGCATGAGCGCCACCGGAAAGCATCCCTCCCATGCCTAAAAACCCCATTTTTTTTAACAAATCTCGGCGCCCATTGAAAACACTTTCACTCGTCACAGCAGCTTCACTTAGATCACCGATCCTTTTACTAAAAATCAGCATATTTATTCCTTAGCCTCTGGCTCAATATATACTCGAATTCAATATGTTCTGACTGTCGCACATGAACTTGGTTCAAGCAACCGATTGACGAATCTGTTATAAAATCGTTACAAATAACCGGCACAGCCCACCTCGTGATTTAAGTCGGTATAACATATAGGCTAGGCGCATCTATACTGTAAAGTAACGGGATAACCGTACCGTGGCAAAAAAGCCACAATAGGAAATGATAAAAAGGCCAACAGCAGTGATCGAAGAAAATACTATCAGTACATCTATTACGCCGAAAAAAAGCTTAGAAATACTGTCGCAACGTGAAGTTGAAAAGCTCAAAAAAGCAGGTGAAAATTCACTATATCAACTTTTTCGTCAGTGTGCGCTGGCCATTTTACACACGGGTAGCATCACCGATAACCCACAACACATACTGACAATGTTTACCGATTTCGACATTGAAATTATTCAACAGGATCGCGGCATCCGACTAAATCTGCTGAATGCGCCCAAGGACCCTTTTGTCGATGGCGAAATAATTGTCTCTACTCGGGAGATGCTTTTTAGCGCCCTTAGAGATATCGTTTACACTGAAAGTGAAGCAACGAACCTCAAAGCTGAATTAATCAGCAGCTCCGATATTACGGACTACGTCTTTCAATTACTCAGAAATGCCGGACAATTATTAGTCAGACAGGAACCTAAACTTGTCGTATGCTGGGGCGGCCATTCAATTAGCGATGAAGAGTACGCATTCACAAAAGAAATTGGTCATGAGCTAGGCCTCCGTGGATTCGACATATGCACTGGCTGTGGTCCTGGAGCAATGAAGGGCCCGATGAAAGGCGCCACTATTGCTCATGCCAAACAGAGGATAACTAACGCTCGCTACATCGGCTTGACCGAGCCGGGAATCATTGCCGCAGAATCACCCAATCCAATTGTCAACGAGCTGGTCATTTTACCTGATATTGAAAAACGCCTCGAGGCTTTTGTTCGCCTTGGGCACGGCATTATCATATTCCCTGGCGGCGCGGGCACGGCTGAAGAACTACTTTATTTACTCGGTGTTTTATTGCACCCGGAAAACAAAGAACAACCATTCCCCATCATCCTCACGGGACCTGCTTCATCCGCAGAATACTTCCAAAACCTCCATGAATTTGTTCATAAAACGCTAGGTTTTGAAGCACAACAAAAATACAAAATTATTATTGATGACCCAGTACAGGTTGCTAGAGAGATGGCTGCAGGCATCGAAGAAGTAAAACAGTTTAGGTTGAAAAAAAATGATGCCTATCATTTCAACTGGTTACTAAAAATAGATGAGATTTTTCAGCACCCATTTGATCCAACCCATGAAAATATGGCCGCACTGGACCTCTCGAAGAACATCCCGACCCATGAGCTAGCTGCAAATCTGCGGAGGGCATTTTCAGGTATTGTCGCCGGCAATGTTAAAGCCAATGGCATGCAACAAATCACCGAACATGGCCCCTACTCAATAACGGGAAGTGCTGAAATTATGGAGGCATTGGATAATTTGCTACGCAACTTCGTGGAGCAAAAGCGCATGAAGTTGCTCGCAAGTGAATACAAGCCCTGTTATCAAATAGAAAACCCAGCCACTTAAAAATATGAATTTATCGCACCCACTTTTCTGGCACTCAGCCCACATGAGCGCCAGATTTATTTAGAAAACACAGCATGATTTCACACCTATACAATCGTCAGTTACAAATACAATTATATTTGTTTTTACTCGTTGGCTCCGCCATCACCATTACTACCCTAATACCTGGAGAATATGTTCCACCCACTCCGGGCAGCGATAAAACAAATCATTTATTAGCGTTTTTTATATGGGCGGGAGCTACGACTTTTTTTCGTACACGACGCACGCTATTCCTTTGGATTGTTATAGCAATCTGGGGCGGCGCTATCGAGATAATCCAGCCTTATTTTGGACGCTGGAGTGAGATGATGGATTTTGTGGCAGACATTATTGGCGCTATAGCTGGCGGTGCAACTGGCCACCTACTTGGAATATTTTTTTTCAAACAGTACACACAGAGATGCGATAACCGTACTGAATAAGCACACGCTAATTAGCATTCATTACGTCAATCAATTAATTTACCAAATGGCAAGACATTATAATAACGGTAAGTTATAGTTTTTACCTATTAAGGCTGTAACAAAATAAATATCTACCTCTCGCTGCAATTAAAGTATAACTGTCGTCCGCCTTTGAACTAACCACTGTCATGGTTACTTCAAAGGATTATAAAAAATAGTATGTAATACTGAGCATAAAATGTAGCAAACATGTGCAATTAACGTATCCAAAACAAAAAAATCAAAACGATAATCATCACCAAAATTTCGCTAACGCTAGCAAACTTTATAACACAGGCGCGTCTCACCTGGGGTAGAGAAAAAGTCAGAATTAACATCTGCAAACACCATGAGGACTATCAATGAAAATTGGGATACCAAAAGAGGTTCATGTAGGCGAATGCCGCGTTGCCTGCACCCCGGAATCAACAAAACAATTACAAAAGCTTGGTTATCAGGTGCTGATTGAGGCCGGCGCAGGTGAAGCTGCAAAATTTCGCGATGATATGTACATTGAAGCAGGTGCTGAAATTTATCCAGACACACAAAAGCTCTGGAATGATGCAGACATTATTTTGAAGGTCCGCGCACCCCAGCAACATCCCGAACTGAATATAAATGAACTGGAATTTCTTCACGCGGGACAAACGCTAATATCGTTTATATGGCCAGCACAAAACTCAGCGCTACTTGAGTCGCTAGCTGCGAAAGGTGTAAATGTACTGGCAATGGACTCGGTGCCACGTATTTCCCGCGCACAAAAGATGGATGCGCTGAGCTCAATGGCCAACATAGCTGGCTATCGAGCTATCGTCGAAGCAGCCCAACATTTTGGCCGGTTTTTTACTGGTCAAATTACCGCAGCCGGTAAAATCTTACCGGCTAAAGTAATGGTCATTGGTGCTGGTGTTGCCGGCCTTTCAGCAATCGGCTCGGCTAAATCCATGGGGGCCATCGTACGTGCTTTTGACACCCGGCCCGAAGTAAAAGAACAAGTAGAAAGTATGGATGCAGAATTCCTCGAACTCGAATTTGAGGAAGATGGCTCAGGCTCTGGCGGCTATGCCAAAGTCATGTCGAAAGAATTTATCGAAGCTGAAATGGCCTTGTTTGCGGAGCAAGCTAAGGAAGTCGATATCATTGTTACAACTGCATTGATTCCCGGCAAGCCTGCTCCCGAGTTGATTACCGAAGACATGGTTAAGTCCATGAAAGAAGGTAGCGTGATTGTTGACCTAGCTGCGGAGCAAGGCGGCAATTGCAAGCTGTCTGAGGCGAACAAGGTAGTTGTTAAACATGGCGTCACCATCATCGGTTACACAGACCTACCCAGCCGTCTCGCAAACCAGTCGAGCCAGCTGTACGCAACTAATTTGCGCCACCTGCTAACCGACATGACACCTGAAAAAAATGGCGAACTAACCATAAATTTCGAAGATGAAGTGGTCCGAGGCGCAACGGTAGTTAAGGCTGGAGAGATAAGCTGGCCACCACCAGCTCCTAAACTTTCTGCGGCGCCTACCAAACCGCAACCTAAAGTCGAACCACGCAAAGAAGAACCCAAAACCAAATCGAACAATGGTTTTGCCTTCCTCGGTATTGGCGCTCTGGCCCTGATAGGCCTGGGACTAGGTGCCCCAACGTCATTTATGGCGCACTTTACAGTTTTCGTTCTTGCCTGCTTTGTGGGCTATATGGTGATCTGGAATGTAACGCCATCCCTGCATACACCGTTAATGAGCGTTACCAACGCTATCAGTAGCATTATTATTATTGGTGCACTGATTCAAATTTCTTCTCCCGACCCTTGGGTAATGTGGCTATCAGGAATCGCCGTGCTCATTACCAGCATCAACATTTTTGGTGGCTTTGCTGTCACCCACCGCATGCTGGCGATGTTTCGCAAATAACGAATAGTCACAAACTTATAGGGGAACAAACATGTCTCAAGGTTTAATCAATGTCGCCTATATCGGCGCAACTATATTATTTATTCTCGCACTGGGCGGTCTGAGCAATCAGGAAACTGCTCGTAAAGGCAATACCTACGGGATGCTCGGCATGGGTATTGCGCTCATCGCTACCATTACCGGCATTGTCAGCCAAAATTACGGTCTATTGATTGGGGGCCTAGCGGTCGGGGGGTTAATTGGTTTTATCCTGGCCCGAAAAGTCGCAATGACCCAAATGCCAGAGTTGGTAGCGATTCTTCACAGCATGGTAGGCCTAGCCGCCGTACTGGTGGGCTTCGCCAACTTTCTTAACCATGGAGGCACACTGACAAGTTCCGAACAAACTATCCATGATGTAGAGACCTATCTCGGCATCCTGATTGGCGCACTCACCTTCTCTGGGTCTGTGATTGCCTACCTTAAGTTGAGCGCTAAAATTGGCGGTAAACCGTTACTGTTACCTGCTCGACACTGGCTAAACCTTGGATTACTAATCATTGCAGTGTGGCAAGGTGTCGAATTTGTACAAGCCTCCAGCCACGGAGATGGACTACAACCACTACTCATAATGACAGTCGTGGCATTGTTGTTTGGAGTCCATATGGTACTGGCCATCGGCGGTGCTGACATGCCAGTGGTTGTGTCTATGCTGAACAGCTACTCAGGCTGGGCCGCTGCCGCTACTGGCTTTATGTTATCCAACGATTTGCTCATTGTGGTAGGTGCCCTGGTCGGTAGTAGTGGCGCCATTCTCAGTTACATCATGTGTCGTGCGATGAACCGCAAGTTTATTAGCGTTATAGCGGGTGGCTTTGGCACCAAAAAGTCATCGGGAGCTAGCTCCGGCCCCGCTGGTAACGAAGCAGACATACAGTCTTTGGATGCCGAGCAGGTCGCAGAACTGCTGCGCGATGCCGACAACATCATGATTATTCCCGGCTACGGTATGGCGGTCGCTCAAGCGCAGCACACCGTTTTCCAGATCACTAAGCTATTACGTGATAAAGGTATAAATGTTCGCTTCGGTATCCACCCAGTTGCAGGGCGGATGCCTGGGCACATGAACGTATTGCTGGCTGAGGCTAAGGTGCCATACGACATTGTCTTTGAAATGGAAGAAATTAATGAAGATTTCCCCAAAATGGATGTTTCCATCGTGATTGGCGCTAACGATATTGTTAACCCCGCAGCGAAAGAAGTCCCGGATAGCCCGATTGCCGGCATGCCAGTGTTGGAACCGTGGCTGGGTAAACAAACAATTGTCTTGAAACGCAGTATGAATACAGGTTATGCCGGTGTGGATAACCCACTTTTCTATAAAGAAAACACGCGCATGCTGTTTGGCGATGCAAATAACAGCCTGGAGACAGTACTTAAGCATCTAAATAGTTAAAACAAGCCCATGTCTGCGTCAGTTCTGGCGCAGACACTTAATTCATCATTAATAAAGTCCCTACTTGCCAACAACAGCTGCTAACTAGCCATTGTCTAACCGTACATTAACTGTATAATCGAGTTACGCTGCATTGCAGCATTTAACGAAATACTGATGTTGGCCAGCTCAAAATACTCCCCAACTGCCAAGACAGACAATGCCTTCAAGCAAATAGCGGAAATCTGGCCAGCCAAAATCGGTTAATTCAAAAGTGCCGATCGAACTGGAGTAAGTGATGCTATACCATCTCTACGAACTCAATCATGCCGCCGTTAAACCCTTCCGAGGGGTTGCTTCCGTCAGCAAAAAAATGCTCGATTCCAGCTTTAACCCAATGTCCTATACGCTTCCTGGGAAGATGATGGGTGCCGCATTCGACCTGTTCGAAACGCTAACCCGGCGCTATGACAAGCCAGAATTCAACCTCCCCAGCACCACTATTAACGGACAGCCCGTGGACATCCACGAAAATGTCGTCTGGTCAAAACCCTTTTGTAACCTCCTACATTTTCAAAGAGATGAGGAACAGCTGAAAAAAGCACGCTCTAAACCAGCCAATGAGCCCAGAGTTCTTCTCGTTGCCCCACTGTCAGGCCATTACTCCACATTATTGCGCGGCACCGTTGAGGCATTTTTACCCAACCACGAAGTATTTATCACTGACTGGACAGACGCCCGAGTAGTACCGGCATCCGCGGGCAAGTTTGACCTGAACGACTATATTGACTACATCATAGAGATACTCCACTTCATTGGCCCCAAAGCGAATGTCATTGCTATCTGCCAGCCCGGTCCACCGGTGCTAGCCGCAATCTCATATATGGCCGCCAAGAAAAGTGATTACTTACCTGCAACAATGACCTACATGGGCTCACCTCTCGATACCCGACTATCGCCCACATTGCCCAACCAGCTTGCTAATGAACGATCCTTAACCTGGTTTGAGCAAAACATGATATTTACTGTGCCATGGCCAAACCCGGGTTTTATGCGACGTGTTTACCCTGGCTTTATTCAATTGTCGAGCTTCATCGCAATGAATCAAGACTTACACATCGATGCGCACAGAGGCTACTTTAATCATTTGATTGAGGGCGATTGTGACAGTGTACAAAAACATCGTGAGTTCTATGATGAATACCTTGCGGTATTAGACCTGACAGAAGAGTTCTATCTTCAAACTATCCATGAAGTCTTTCAAAAGCACTCATTGCCCAAGGGCGAGCTTTACCACCGTGGAGACAAGATAGACCCATCTGTTATAGAAACGGTCGCATTGATGACCGTTGAGGGTGAGCGCGATGATATTTCGGGAATCGGCCAGACTCAGGCTGCCCATACCATGTGCAGCAATATCCCAGAGTCAAAGCGTTTCGACTACGTACAGCCTGGCGTTGGCCACTATGGCGTATTCAACGGCAAACGCTTTCGCTCAGAAATACAACCACGAATTAGAGATTTCATACGATCAAACTTTTCTACTGAAGAAGAAGCGAAAATTCGCAAAGAGAACCCTATTTACTAGGTAATGCCGCCTAAATCCAAGTGGTTAGCTAAATTTAAGTATAAAAAAAGCCCACCATATGGCGGGCTTTTTTTATACTGGCTGTGGCGCTTTACTTACCTAAATCAGGTACAAGCGACACACTATAAACGTCAGCTTCCCGAGCAGCATCAGCGATAGCAACATATACTTTCGCTTCAGACTTGGCATCTGCCTTAATAATTACAGCTGCTTTTGGAAATTCGGCATGTATACGCGCAATGTTCGCACGCACGGCGCGCACATCAACACGACGCCCTTCCATCCAGATCTCGTTGTTGGCAGATACAGAAATAAGAATATTTGGATCAGATTCAGCCGGTGGCGGATTATCATTAGCTTCCGGAATATTAATATCCAAACCCACTTCTTTAACAAATGATGCAGTAACAATAAAGAAGATCAACATGATAAATACCACGTCAAGCATAGGTGTTAAATCGATGTCTGCGCCTTCTTCTGAATTAGCACGCTTCTTTCTACTCACTGCGTGTCTCCCTCAATTAGCCTTGATGATTACGGATAGTGTTTTATTTAAAGGTCGCCATATTAGCAGCAAAACTACGTCAGACGCTACTTTCTTAATA
>JBNKHI010000070.1:0-13591 GCA_050290265.1 Cellvibrionaceae bacterium | reverse complement strand
ACACCGGTTATCAAACGTAAATGCACCGCTATATTCTTAGAAAACATTACATACAGCAATATTATTGGAAAAAAAATTAATGCGCTTACTTTGTAATCTAGCTTTCTCATCCACAAGACTTTTTATTTTTTTCGATTAAATAATATTTTATCATTTTAAGCAAACAGGCCTTAATACTACATACTCACCACACGACTAGGAGTGATAAAGTATTCTGCCCCTACTGCTTCCGCACCCGCACTGCCTCACCCCCGACTCCGTCAATCTGTCTAGCGTCCCGAAAATATCGCTCTAACACAATCCTTAAACCGCTCAATTTCTATAATTCCTTCTATTTTTATTTTATTATTGAAGCAATCTTTGAAAACAACCTTATTTTTACCAAAATTGCAAAAGGTCAACTGACTTAACTCATATCTAACATCCTTACCAAAACCTAAAAATACTAACTCGCGATCATCAATAGATACTTTTAAATTTCTAAACTTTTCGACCCTACCCTTAAAAGAAAAAGCACTATACATAGTCAACAAAGCAAAGGTAAAAGCCAAAAAAAGAAAACAATATTTAAGAATCACTACATCTAAATAGCCATGTAAAAAATAACAAAAAATCGTCAAAAAACATTCAATCAACGCTCCTATCAATATTTTTCTTTTACAATAAAACTCATCAAAGTTATAAATCATTTGTTAAACCTTATGATCTGGAATATAAAGTTTTCGGCTTACACGACAACCTAATCATCAATAAAAACCTCGCCAAACTTCGGCGAGGTTCTAGCACTGCCAATATCACAGGTAAGCGGGGTCAGATGAAACTCACAGGTAAGCGGGGTCAGATGAAACTTATGGCACACCAATCTTTGGCCTACCCATCCACGCCTGCCTAACTCTCCTGCCGTGTAATCTTTCTATTTCATCTTTAAATCGATCACTCCCAAACGCCAAACCCTTATTTGCTGTCGAACGAATTTCCGAAGTCAGGTGGCCATCAATGTATGCGCTAAACAGCCCTAGATAGCATTCTGCCCTACTTTCACAGTTACTTCCCAGCTTCAGATATTCTTCATGGGGAGTATGCAGAGACACCCATTTACCCAACGCATGAGCTTGATAGCTAGACCAAATATAGCCCGCAGGGTCATCTACCATACCAGCCCTTACCGGGTTAAGTTCGATATACCGCTGACAAATTAATAAGTAGAGCTCCGATTGAACCAAACTGGCTTTGAATCTTCCCTCCCACAGCGTTCCACTACGTCGATATTCACGATTAAAATATCGAACGTACCTCCTGCCTAGTGCTTGCATCATTTTCGAAACTGCCCCGTCACTATGAGGCGTCGCGAGCAGGTGTACATGATTCGTCATAAATACCCAAGCGTGCAACGAAACGTCAAACTCCTTGGCATAATCCCCTAGCCAATTAGCGTAAACAGTAAAATCTTGATCGGAAGCGAAACATAGTTGCCGGTTATTACCGCGTTGAATAATGTGCTGAGGGATGCCCTTCGGGCTAATACGAGGAAGTCTTGCCATGGTCAAATCCTTTTCACCATTAAAGAGCCGTTATATTATATGGAAGTACACTAAATCAAAAGTAATGATAATGGCGCCATATATTTAATCTGACCCCACTTATCCCCTTATCTCACTTATCTGACCCCACTTATCATGCCACCTTAGCTCCAGCCGCAGTAAAGCTAGTGCCAACAAACTTCCATCAATAGAAAAATACCGTTTTTATTGACTTTCGCAGTCAGAAACCTCGACGTCTTCCGTTACCAAAATATCTTTTGTTGTCGCTACTTCTATGAATTTATAAGGATTGGTAAGTGCAGTAGCTACGACACACGTATCGCCAGGAACCGTAAAAACAACATGAGCGCGAACATAATCATTCTCCGTAAGCAATGACTCGATACGCAGGGTGTACCCGCCAGTGTTCTTGGGGCCCATATCAATTAACAAAACTGTATGAGTATCAAAGTCCACAGGCTTTTGGTACTCATTTGATCTTTTGTATAACTCGTCTTCATACGAGTTAAGATCACGAAGAATAGTGGCGCTTTTACTTCTAGGATGGGGGTACGAGCTGTCAGAGCCTTCATGAAGAATTTGGTAAGAAATTCCCTCCTGCAACACCTCTTTCTCAATAGGCGAATCTGCCTTGCTCTGATTACAACCTTGAAGAAACAGGATTAATGGTAGTAAAAATATACCGTATTTCATTGAAACTCTCCTTGTATATGTATCAATCAATAGCGCCGCAAGAAAAGGCGCGTATTAGCGCATCCAACCCGCAGGTTGATTTTGCCTTGCTTTGTTTATACTGGGATTTTTTTACACCTTAATTACACCAGATCGAGAAGCTCTTCAACGATCCATGGAATACCTGATTTGGGCATTTCGAGTTGGTAGGTAAGCCATGTAGACTCCCCGGTTCTACCACTAGTAAACCCAAGCCATTCGGTCAGATCTTACATTTCACACACTAACCGAACACTAAGAGCGATAAAACGCATCCACACACTCGATGCGTAATGGTTGGCTAATTTTCCTTAAAAAATGCGAAGCATCAAAACTAACTCAAGATCTCAGCTATAACATGTCCAACCAATAAACTTAATAAAAAAACCTCGCCAAACTTTGACGAGGTTTTTAACACTGCCAATATCACAAACTAAAAAATAGTGTTGCTTACAAACGCTCAATAATGGTTGAGATGCCCTGCCCCAATCCCACACACATGGTTGCCAAACCGATTGTGCCCTGGCGCTGGCGCATGACGTTTAACAAGGTGCCTGTAATGCGAGCGCCAGAGCAACCAAACGGATGACCCAGCGCAATAGCGCCACCATTGAGATTGACCTTTTCGTCCATGACATCAAGTAAACCAAGATCTTTAAGAACCGGCAGAGATTGCGCGGCGAACGCTTCGTTTAACTCTACGTATTCAATGTCAGCCATGGTTAAGCCGGCGCGTTTCAGCGCTTTGTGGGTAGCCGGTACCGGGCCATAACCCATAATCGATGGATCGACACCCACCACAGCCATTGCACGTATTTTTGCCAGAGGTGTTAGCCCTAAAGCTTGCGCCCGCTCTGCAGACATCACGATCATTGCGGAAGCGCCGTCGCTGATTTGCGACGATGTACCGGCGGTAACGGTGCCACCTTTTGGATTAAAGACAGGCCTTAACTGCGCCAGCCCTTCAACTGTGGTGTCCGGGCGAATGGTTTCGTCAGCACTGACTTTGACTAAAAACCCGTGAGCATCGTGACCGTCCAGAGGCATAATTTCATCGTTGAAGCGGCCTTCAACCGTCGCTTGATGAGCCAAACGATGGGACCGTGCGCCGAATGCATCCTGCTGCTCACGGGTTATCCCATGCTGTAGCGCTAAGAATTCTGCCGTTAGCCCCATCATGCCCGCGGCCTTGGCAATATGTTTGGATAAGCGCGGATTAATATCCACACCATGGTCCATTGGAATATGGCCCAGGTGTTCTACACCCCCGATCAAAAACACATCACCATTGTTGGTCATAATGGCTTGCGCAGCGGCGTGCAATGCCGACATGGAGGAACCACACAAACGGCTAATAGTTTGCCCGGCTGAAGTATGCGGAATACTAGTCAACAGGGAAATCATGCGGGCAATATTCCAGCCTTGCTCTTTGGTTTGGTTTACACACCCCCAAATCACATCTTCGATTTCGGCGGGGTCCACTTTAGGGTTTCGCGCCAACAACTGATTGACTAAGTCCGCCGACATATCTTCTGCGCGGGTAAAACGAAAAACACCACCTTTTGAGCGACCCATGGCTGTGCGCGCAAAATCAACAATAACTGCATCTCTTGGATTCAAATTCATGGTTACGCTCCTTTTCCAGATTCCGCTGCGCCAGCTTGTGGGAAGAACGTTTCGCCCTTAGCTGCCATCTCGCGCAATTTATCCGTGACGACATACATTTCACCAAGATCAACATAACGATCGGCGGCGGCGACAAAATTGGCCACCCCCATATCGTCGATGTAATGCAACGCGCCGCCGCGGAAGGGTGGAAAACCAATGCCGTAAATTAGCGCCATGTCTACGTCTACTGCCGATGCAGCAATACCCTCTTCAAGGCAGCGAACGGATTCCATACATAACGGAATCATCAGGCGTTCAATAATTTCATTATCGTCAAACGTTTTGCGTGCTGCGGCTTGCTCAGGCAGCAGTTCCCAAACACTGTCGTCTACCTGTTTTTGTGGCTTACCGCGTCTGTCCGGCTCGTATCGGTAATAACCTTTACCGTTTTTCTGACCCAAGCGCCCTGCTTCCAATAAAATGTGGGAGGCAGTTTTATAACTATGCCCCATACGCGACGGATAACCCTGAGCCACAATGTCACCGGCGTGTACGGCCGTATCGGTACCAATCACATCACTAAGGTAGGCAGGCCCCATTGGCCAACCAAACTTTTCCATGACTTTATCCACGGGAATAAAGTCAGCACCATCCTGCAGCAATTGCATAAAGGCGCCCATGTAAGGCATGAGTACACGATTGACTAAAAAACCAGGACAGTTATTAATCACAACCGGCTTTTTGCCCATAGACAACGCATAGGCAACAGTTCGCCCCACGGTCGTGTCACTGGTTTTGCTGCCACGAATAACTTCAACCAATGGCATGCGGTGCACCGGGTTAAAAAAGTGCATGCCGCAGAAACTTTCAGGGCGTTTTAAGTCTTCAGCCAAGGTGTCGATAGAAATGGTCGAGGTATTGCTGGCCAGCACCGCGTCGTCCGCCATTAAACCTTCTACTTCGGCCAACACACTCTTTTTGACCTTTGCATTTTCGACAACGGCCTCAACGACCATATCGGCCTGGTTAATACCGTCATAAGACAAGGTTGGGCGAATAGCAGACAGCACACCCAGCATTTTTTCAGTGCTCATCCGGCCACGCTCAACCTGCCCAGCAAGCAACTTTCCGGCTTCGGCCAATCCCAGATCCAATCCTTTCTGGGCAACATCTTTCATAGTGATAGGTACGCCTTTCAATGCTGACTGATAGGCAATACCGCCCCCCATAATCCCAGCACCCAACACCGCGCCAGCGCTCACCGGTGCACCCTGTTTGGCCCATTCTTTTGCTGTTTTTGTAAGCAGTTGATCGCCGAGGAACAAACCTATGAGATTCTTAGCGACAGGGGTTTTCGCCATTTTCGAGAAGGCCTCGGCCTCTAACAACAATGCTTCATCTCTATCTAGGGTGCAGGCCTTCTGCATCAATTGAATCGCTGCTACAGGTGCGGGGTAATGTGGGCCAGCTTTTCCGGCGACAAATGCCTTGGAGGTTTCAAAGACCATCATGGCTTCGATGTTATTAACCTTTAATGGCTCAAGCTTCTCGGCACGCTTGGCCCGAAAATCAAACTCACCGGCCACGCAGCGGGTTAGTAAATCCGCACCTGCCGCATGTAACTGTTCAGGTGCAACGACGGCATCAACAGCACCTACCGCCATCGCAGCATCGGCGCGCTGTTCACCACCCGAAGCAATCCACTCTATGGCATTGTCTGCCCCAATCACTCGTGGCAGACGCACTGTTCCGCCGAAACCCGGAATAATCCCGAGCTTGGTCTCCGGCAAACCAATTTTGGCCGTAGTGGCCATCACACGGTAATCCGTAGACAACGCCAGCTCCAATCCACCACCCAGAGCGTAGCCGTTAATTGCCGTAACCGTGGGAATTTGCAGGTCTTCGAGAGGATTAAAAATACGCCCGGTTACGTCGAGTAAAATACGGGCTATAGCCCGTTCCGACTTTGCAAACATAGCACCAAATTCAGTGATGTCCGCCCCCACAATAAATGCGTCTTTAGCACTGGTAATCAGTAACCCTTTTACCTCTGAAGCAGCGACTGCTGCTATAGCTTCCTTTAACTCCAGAAGCGTTGCCGTATCTAATTTATTAACTGAACCGTCTTGTGCATCAAAACAAAGCTCAGCGGTATTACTTGCTGTTGTTTTTACCGTAATGGACTTACCTGAATAGATCATTGATTAGCCTCGTAACCTTATTCCGTGTATCGAGAATGTCGCCTTAGGGTAGCTCCTGATTATGTACTGCCTGTGAAAACCTTTTGCGGTCTTCACAAAATCTTTTGGCAGCAACCAGTATAGGACAGACACCGATGGACAAAGCAATGTTCACAGACACCGATAGACAAAGCAATGTTCAAAGTAGACAAGAAAATATAAAAAAATGGCGCAAATAGATAACACATCACTGAAAACGCAACAGAAGCACGACAATCTGCGCTGAAACAGCGCCCGCCAATACCACCCCTCTGCAACGCTTCAGGCAAGGGCCTAGTGGACGAAAACACGAATTTATGTAAAGCTCGGCGCCCTTTATTGGGTGGTGTGGCAGTCTAATACAGCATGACTGTGGAGCCGCGAGTAGTTAATCCTTTAACAACCACCACTCAAAACGATTAACCACCTGCGTTAAAAGCCAGTAAATCGCTGATTGTATCTGCCACTAACACTCACCGCCTTTGCACTATGAAGACCCAGTTATGATAGCCTCAACATTTGTACCTTACTTGCTTTCGCGGGCCTTAATTAGCCTAGCCAGCACTATGCTCTCTGTGGCGATTGGGTGGCACATTTACAAGCTGACTGGCGACCCTTTTGACCTGGCACTGATAGGCTTAGTGCAAGTCACACCCATATTATCCTTGTTTATCTTTACTGGCTGGGTAGTCGACAACTTCCCACGTAAAACTATTCTTATCCTCTGCGGCCTGGTGGAGACCTGCACACTCATCAGCATGGCAATTGTCATGCATACCGACACTATTAATGTGAATTACATATTTGCATTACTTTTTGTGCACGGGTGTACTCGGGCTTTTTTATCGCCCGCACAGCAGGCCATTTTGCCTAATATCGTTTCTGAAGAAGCACTGTCAAAAGCCGTCGCGATTACCTCAACCGTTTGGAACGCAGCGTCCACAAGCGGGCCATTTATCGCCGGTTTATTGATTGCCTGGATTGATTTGGACACTTACTGGTTGCTAGGCTTTCTATCACTAGCCGGCACCTTACTGATGTTTAGCTTGCCCCGCCTGGCTCACGTGAAAGCGTCTGGGCGAGGAATAGATCAGATACTGGGTGGCATACGGTTTATCAAAAACAGTCCCTATGTGCTTGGCAGTATCTCGCTGGACTTATTGGTAGTGCTATTGGGGAGTGTTATGGCATTACTGCCGATTTATGCCGCCGACATTTTGCACGTTGGCCCAGAAGGCCTGGGTATTTTGCGCGGGATGCCGGCACTTGGCGCAGTAATTATGGGCCTGTTAATGACCCGAATGCCGCCCATGCGCCATAGCGGTATAACCTTGTTCGGCGCACTGGCCATTTTCGCTTTCTCCATTCTCGTATTTGCGGTTTCTAAAAACTACTGGCTGAGCTTAGGGGCACTGTGTATCTACGGCGCTGCAGATATGGTCAGTGTCAATATCCGCTCCACGCTGATCCAACTAGCTACGCCGGACTCTTTGCGTGGCCGTGTGGGCGCCGTGAATTCAATCTTTATTGCCAGCTCCAATGATATTGGTGATTTCCGTGCGGGCGCGGTTGCCGCTGTTATACCGCCCGTCGCCACAGTGGCACTCGGCGGCATAATGGCTTTGTTGGTAACCGTAGCCGGCTATTACTACTTCCCTAAAATTCGCAAGCTGGATTTGCTTACCGATGCCAAGAAGAACATAACCACCCCCTAACGCAGGTAGTCCTTTAGCGTGGAAAACGAGGAATTACTGTCAGTATTTCTGAAACCCAAACCCAACAGGGTTACCTCCCATGATGTGGTCAACCCCTTGCCTTACCCCCCAAAACAGTTATCCTTGCCGCGTTTTTTGACTCATCCAAACCCACACTAACTGGTCGCTATGCAATTAACTCCTCAGTCATATCGTTTCACCGTTGCCCCGATGATGGATTGGTCAGATCGGCATTGCCGCTATCTGTGGCGACTGATCTCGAAAAACACGCTTTTGTATACCGAGATGGTAACGACAGGCGCTGTTATTCACGGTGATCGCGAGCGTTTTCTTGGGTTTAACGCGGAAGAACATCCTGTCGCCTTACAACTGGGAGGGAGCGATCCGAAGGCATTAGCGCAATGCGCAAAGCTGGCTGAAGACTGGGGCTATGACGAGGTAAATTTAAACTGCGGCTGCCCTAGCGATCGTGTGCAGCAAGGTATGATAGGGGCTTGTTTAATGGCCCACCCGCAACTTGTGGCGGACTGTATTGCGGCTATGCGCGACGCTGTAAATATACCTATAACGGTTAAACATCGTATAGGCCTCGACAAAGTAGAAGACTTTGGCTTTTTGGAAAACTTTGTTCACACGATTGCTGCGACGGGCTGCGATACATTTATTGTTCATGCCCGCAACGCGTGGCTGGATGGACTGAGCCCGAAAGATAACCGCGAAATACCGCCTTTACGCTACGACTGGGTACATCGCTTAAAAGCGGAAAACCCACAACTCACCATTGTCCTCAATGGCGGGTTAAAAGATCTAGACACCTGCGCCGACCAATTACAGTTTCTCGATGGAGTTATGGTCGGCCGTGAGGCTTATCACAACCCTTACTTGCTGGCTGAGGTCGATCAACGTTTTTATGCAGGCCAGGGAGAACGCTTCCCCGCGCCAAGCCGGAATGAAATTTTTGAACACTATATTGAGTACTGTAAAATGCAATTAGCCAATGGCTGTAAACTGCATCACGTTAGTCGTCATATACTGGGGCTGTTTCAAGGGCAACGTGGCGCACGCGGTTTTCGTCGATACATCAGTGAAAATGCGTTTAAACCGGATGCCGGTATCGACGTACTTCTTTCCGCCCACAATTTCGTTAATTAAGCCTGGCAGTCTTTTTCAGTCCGCCCACCGCTATCAACCCCGCTTTCCAAAACCAAGACCTCTGCATTTACCTTTTCTCGCCTTTTCTTACCTAGGCTCAACCCATTGCCGTTGAGTCATCAGTTTACCTTGGCCTGCTATTTGCTCTACTGCAGTAAAGACTACTGAAAACAGCGCTATAAGCCTTATTGAGCGTTATGAGACCAACAAAAAGCACCACAAATGTGCATTGCGCACGACCATGGCGCGAAAAAATTAGCACCATAACAAAGCAAAGGTGGCTCAATTGTTTGTTTTACTGGTTTACACGCACCAGCTATAGGCAGCAATCGCGACACGAATTATCGGGTTTACTGCGCAATTGCAGCGCAAAATTTTGTGAATGATCGAGAAAGAGTTGATATGACACCCCATGTAACGCCACAACAATTAGTCATTGTCGGCAACGGCATGGCCACTGGCCGACTATTGGATGAACTCGCAAAAGTTGAGCTAAGCTCGTTTAACATAACCGTTGTCGGTGATGAGCACCATGGTAGCTACAACCGGATCATGCTATCACCGGTTCTGGCTGGCGAAACCGATCCAGCGGCCATCATTCAAAAAGCTCCTCAGTGGTACCGAGACAACAATGTACGCTTTATCAGTGGTACATTAGCTACCCACATTGATCGCTCCAAGAAAAAACTGCACACAGCAGATGGCCAACAAGTGGACTACGACCATCTGGTCATTGCCACTGGTTCACAACCCGCAACTATTCCAGCCAAACATCAACACCTGAACAACATATTTAGCTTTCGTACGCTGAACGATGTGGATGCAATCAGCACCTGCGCCAAACAGGCGCAACAGGCTGTGGTTATTGGCGGTGGCCTCTTAGGCCTTGAAGCTGCATACGGGCTAGCCTGCAACGGTATAGCCGTAACGCTGGTACATCGCAGCACATGGCTACTCAACCGTCAACTGGATGAAGTGGCAGGCAATTATCTGCGCGACGTTATGGAAGCGAAAGGAATAAAATTTTGCCTGAAAGCAGAAGTCAGTGAATTTATTGGTCACAACCAAGTAACAGCTGCAAAACTTAATGATGGCAGCATTCTGGCGTGCGATCTGGCCATTATCGCTACCGGCATCACACCCAACCAACAACTAGCCAGAGATGCCCGCCTGGCTTGTGGTCGCGCTATTTTAGTTGATGACTACATGACCACTTCCGACAACAACATCAGTGCACTGGGCGAATGCTGCGAACATGACGGTAATACATTTGGGTTAGTTGAACCTATCTGGCAACAGTGTCAGACACTAGCCTACAAACTCGGCGCGCAAAAATCTGTGGCCTTTCAGAACCAGCCTATTGCGACAAAACTGAAAGTATCGGGTGTGCACGTTTTTTCTGCAGGCGAGTACATAACCCAACCTGAACACCGCGAATTACTTCTCAACGATCCCCAACACGGGGTGTATCGAAAGCTTCTCTTGCGAGATAACGTTATTGTCGGAATCGTTTTATTTGGCGATACACGCGATGGACAGCACTACTTCGAACTGATGCAAAATAAAACAAACATCTCCAACATCGCAAACACGTTAATACTCGGACGCGGTTTTTATACGTTGGAAAATCCTGCAGCAGAACCCGAACTTACCCCCCATAGGAAAATCGAGCAGCCCGTTGCACTCGCGTAGCAATGTGATGCAAGACATTGATTAACACAGGAAGCACCCCGCGCATGATTAACCAGCGGATACCAACAAAAACTATCGATAGCAGCACCAGTAAAACTGAAGCTCAAAGCACAACGTTTAATACCACCTGCTGTTATTGCGGCGTGGGTTGTGGCGTTACCGCAACACTCAATAATAACCAACTCATCGCCGTTCAAGGCGACGAAAATCATCCTGCCAACTTTGGCCGCCTCTGCGTTAAAGGTTCTGCACTACACGAAACGCAAAACAACAAAAACCGACTGCTGACACCGCAACTACATGGTCAGCCAAGCAGTTGGGATGAGGCACTCAATTACAGTGTCGACAAGTTTAAAACCATCATTGCCAAGCATGGCCCTTCTGCCGTCGCGTTTTATTTGTCAGGCCAATTACTTACGGAAGATTACTACGTAGCCAACAAGTTAATGAAAGGCTTCATCGGCAGCGCCAATGTCGATACCAACTCGCGTTTATGTATGGCATCTGCCACCGTCGCCCACAAACGCGCATTTGGTGGCGATATTGTTCCTGGATGTTATGAAGACCTGGAATTAGCGGACTTATTGTTAATTGTCGGCTCGAACCTGGCGTATGCTCATCCAATTACCTACCAACGTGTAGCCCAGGCAAAAAAACAAAACCCGCGTATGAAAGTAGTGGTTATCGACCCACGCCGCACCGCTACATGCGATATTGCCGATATTCACCTGCCAATTCGGCCAGGTTCCGACGCATTTCTATTTAACGGTATGCTGAGCTACCTCGCCACCCATCAGGGCTTGGACAATGATTTTATCGCACAGCATTGCGATAACGCTGAAGAGACTATACAAGCTGCTCTAACACAGGTTGGTAACCCAGCAACCGCAGCAACTTTTTGCGACGTCGATCTCGAAGACTTAACCACGGTTTACGATTGGTTTATGAAAACCGACAAAGCCGTCACTGTTTTTTCCCAGGGCATCAATCAATCCTCCTCTGGCGTCGACAAAGGCAACGCCATCATTAACTGCCACTTAGCCAGTGGAAAAATAGGCAAGCCTGGCGCCACCCCTTTTTCCATCACCGGTCAACCTAACGCTATGGGAGGACGGGAAGTGGGCGGCTTAGCTAATCAACTGGCCGCTCATATGGGCTTCGATAATGAAGCAGATATTGAGCGAGTTGCGCGTTTTTGGAATGCTCCTAACATGGCGGTGAACGAAGGCCGCAAAGCGGTCGATATGTTTCAGGATATTTATGCTGGAAAAATTAAAGCCATTTGGATCATGGCAACGAATCCGGCAGCCACTATGCCAGACGCCAGCCTTGTGCAAGCCGCGTTAGAACGCTGTGAGCTAGTCATGGTTAGCGACTGCGTGGCAGATACGGACACCGCAAAATTTGCACATGTTTTACTCCCAACGTCCACCTGGGGAGAAAAAACCGGGATGGTGACTAACTCCGAGCGTCGCATGTCATTACAGAAAGGTATGCTGCCCGTACCCGGAGAGGCCAAGCACGACTGGCAGATCATGACAGACTTCGCCCATAAGCTTGGCTTTCACAAAGACTTTGCCTACCAGCATCCCGTCGACATCTTTCGCGAACATGCGCAATTGTCGGGTTTTGAAAACTCCAAAGACCCCGCCCACCGGCGGCGAGCTTTCGACATTTCTATTTATCAAAATATCAGTTTGGCTGACTACGATAATTTCACACCGATTCAATGGCCTGTCACAACTGAAAATCCAACTGGACTCGAACGCTTTTTTACCGAAGGTGATTTTTTCACTGACAACAACAACGCAAAGCTCATCCCTGTCACAGCGCGATTTCCACAAATGCCAGCGAAAGAGGGCCAGGTGATCATGAATACAGGCCGTATTCGTGACCACTGGCATACCATGAGCCGGACCGGCAGCGCGGCAAAACTATTTGGCCACTGCGAAGAACCGTTTGTGGATATTCACCCTGAAGACATGAAACGTTGGGAATTAAAAACTGGCGACCTCATACAGCTGGAAAACCGCAAAACTCGCTATATTGGCCGCGCGCAAGCTCACAGTGGGCAGCGCATTGGCGAAGTTTTTGTGCCCATGCATTGGAATAAAAAATTCGCGGCTAGCAGCTGCGCAGACACACTGGTAAACCCTTATACCGACCCTCTGTGTGGTCAGCCTGAATTTAAACATAGCCCGGTTGCCATTAAACCTTACCCTGCGGCTTGGCGCGGTTTTTTAATTGTCAGTGACCACTGCAACTTCACAACACCGGCGACAGATTACTGGGCGAATATAACCATTTCTGGTGGGCAAAAATTCAAACTTGGCGACAAAAAACAACCTACTGTCTGGGGCCAGGAATTTAAAAGCCAGTTTCCAGCCATTCAAGATTGGTCCGAACTAAACGATTCCGCACAATCTTTTTATGCCGCAGCCGGGTTTAAAGATGGAAAATTGGTAGTGCTTTTTCATGCTCAGAGTGGCCCCCAAGAGATTAAAGAAATCCCCTGGCTGGAACAGCAACTCAATACCATATGTGACCTGAATACACGCTTCGCATTATTAGCCGGAAAACCCGGTGAAGGTATTAAAGATGAAGGAAAGATTATCTGTTCGTGTTTTCAAATTGGAGAAAATACGATTCGCGATGCTATTCAGGCTGGCTGCGAAACCGCCGAGACTCTCGGTGAAAAACTAAAATGTGGTACGAACTGCGGATCTTGCATTCCCGAACTCAATAGTCTGGTGCACGACGCAACCAAAATTTTAGATAAGACAGTAAAACAGGCGGGATAACTCGCCTGTTTTATGCAGATAACGGCTATCCAACAAGCTACCCGAACGCCATGAACTGAAGACCTCCACAAAGTCAGACAACATGATAGATGACAAAATAAGACAGCCACGAAACTCAGCAGGGCTAGTTACCTGGCAAAAAGGAACCGCTG
>JBNKHI010000069.1:0-13604 GCA_050290265.1 Cellvibrionaceae bacterium | reverse complement strand
GTCATGCGGCTGGATACCTCTAGGTTACCTGTCGTTCAAAAGTCGGGGCGGCGCATTGTACCACTCAAATAATTACTGCCAAGATTGCTTGCGGTGTCAGGTTTGCCAGGGTTGTAGCTATTTGCAGCGTTTGTTGTATTTCTGCTGCGCCTCGGCGACCGCGTTTTTTTGCTCTTCCAGCGACATCTCCCGCTCATTCCCTTTGTTATCCACCCAGTAAGTCGGGCCATTCAGAATGTCGATTCGGCGCTTTAATTTTTTACAATAATGTTCTAGTTGCCGTTTTTGGTTGAGCGCTTTGGCCTGTTCTCGTTCGCGCGCCCTGCGTTCAGCCTCGGTTTCTTTGGCAAAGATCTTACCGAGTTTTTCGTGTTCTTGCTGGCTAGTATCAATATTGGTTTTTTTCAAGCGCCCAGACACGTCTTCAGCAGTTGCCGACAACGGTTTTCGATCACTGAAGTGCACTTTGCCGTTCGCATCCACCCAACGATAGACCTCTGCCTGGGCCGGTAGCGAGAGCGCTGCCAGGCCAACGGTTAACACTATAACTCTCGACCAGCTGACTTTGCGGGTGATGTTGGTCATGCTGCTCTCCTTGCTATGCGGACTACTTTTCAAAAAGTGCTGGTGAGTAAGCACTGGGGATTTGGTAGCGCTGTAGAATGTCGTCTTGCGTTGCCTTGGCCATGGCATGATCAATAACCATACGATAGCCCTGTTCATCTTCTAATGACACGAAGGTGTCATTATTATTTTCGAGGACTTCACAAAACTGACGAAAGTTCACAATCGGCTGGCCATTCACACGTGCCACTAACCAGTTTTTCCAGTCGTGGTAACCGAGATTGACATCTGCAGCCAGTACTTTAAGTGCAACTACCTGCTCTTGGTGTTCTGGTGTGCTCCACGTGTCGCGGGCGTTTAAGAATTGCACTGGTGCTTTATTATTCCAGTTGTGGCCCCAGCGTTTGATCAGGTTCATATTTAAGGGGACGAAGACTACGCCGCCGTATATGTAGTATTCCGGGAGTTCATCGAACGCTTCCGGCAGCGTCAGCACTGGTGCAAAAGCCAGCGGTTTGGCGGTAACGGTGACATCTATTTGCTTACCATTACGCAGCAATTGAAATGGAATTTTGTCGCCTTGGTGGAACTGATCAAGGACAAATTTGTAATTGGTTCGTTGGTAACGCCGAAATTCTACGGAACGGTCGTCGGCAATAGTCAGGCCGTTAATGGACAATATTAGGTCGCCTTCCTTAATGATTCCCTCTGCTGCAGATTCAGCAAAGACCTTGGTGACTACCATGCCGCTTTTGTCATTACTAAGACCGTAGGCTTTTTTCATGGCTGGGCTTTCAAGCCCCTGGGTGCGAAACCCCAGATCGGGAAAGCCGTCGTACTTACCATCCTTGGCATCTTGTAGAACGTGCTGAATCACGCTGGGCGGGACAAAGTAACCGAGGTTTTCAGCGCGGCTGCTGTTGTTCGATTGCATGACCACGCCCACAATTTTCTGGTCTTGAATGACGGGGCCACCGCTATTGCCGGGGTTAATCGCAGCATCCAGCTGGCCCGCTAATAAATAGCTGCCGGCGTGGGCGTAAAATTGATGTTCGACCCGAGACAGAATGCCGCGGGTGATACTCAATGATTTGCCGCCAAAGGGGTAGCCAAACACTGATACTTCTTGCAGGGGTTCGGGTAGCTTGCCAAAGCTGAGCGGTACCAGACCTTTAAAAAAACTGGTGTCTTCAACTTCGATCAGGGCCAAATCTGCCTCGTGGGAGACAAATGCCACGTGAGCCAGATATTTCTTAGGGTCATCATGTTTTTGTACCTGAATATAACGCGCATTGGCGACTACATGGGCATTGGTAAGAATACGTTGTCCGGCGATGACGGTGCCAGAACCGCTGCCTTGACCGGGATTAAGTAGACTCCAAGGCGTAAAATAGTCGGGTGCTGCTTGTGTGGTGTAAATCTTAATGACTGCTTTCTTTAAGGTTTCCAGTTCTGCCTCACTCACATTGTGCAATGTTTGCGCGTGGGAGAACTGGCTTACGCTCAGCAACACCATAACCATTAATCGTGTCCACAACGGTTTAAGGGCCAGCGGGAAAAATAGTGAGCAATACAGGTGTAAATTCATAGTCATCCTTAATCAAGATCCTGTTCACGAAACCGGTGAATCTGGCGGCGTTGTTTTTTGTTTGGACGGCCGTCGTGAATGATTTGGGAGATTCCCATCGCTTTGCGCTGTGCTGCGTTGAGTTCACGCCGACTAACACTTTCCTCAGTTTCGCGGTATAGCGCTTGCGCTTCTGGCGCACCGCGGCGCTGATCCGACAGTGCCTCAACGACGACTTCGCGTTCGTCCCAACCTTGGCGAATAGTAAGTATCGTGCCCGTTGTGATGTCTTTACTCGGCTTTATTTTATGGCCACCGCAGTGAATTTTGCCACCATCAATGGCCTGTTTAGCCAAGCTGCGGGTTTTGAAGAATCGGGCTGCCCAGAGCCATTTATCGATACGGACTTTTTCCATCGTTGGGCCTTAGTTGGGATTGTGTATTTTAGCGTTACTGGCCATTTGTTTGTCGTGTTTTGATGTATTGTCCTGTGCTGTTAAGACCAACGATTTGGCAGCTCATTCGAGTGACTGATTGCCAAACTCATTTGTATAACATCTATTACGTGCAGGCATCGGCAACGGCTGCTAAATCTGGAAACACTAAAGTATAGGCAGGTAGGTCGGGGTGTTGTCGAGTCTTTTTGCCATTGCCAGTCAGCACTAATACGGGTTGTGCGTTAACCGACTGCGCAGCTTGCAAGTCGCGCAAGCTGTCGCCAACAACCCAGACATTATCCAAAGGCAGGCCCAGCGCCGCACCGATTTGCAACAGCAAGCCGGGCTTGGGTTTGCGGCAATCGCAAGCATCTTCCGGTGTGTGTGGGCAGTAGGTAATAATATCGATGGTAGCGCCCAATGGGACCAGGAGTCGGGCAAGTTTGTCGTGCATGGCTTTGAGTGCACTGTCATCGTAGAGGCCGCGGCCAATGCCTGATTGATTGGTGGCGATGGCGACGCGATAGCCCCTTTCCTTAAGCGCGGCAATGGCTTCAATACTGCCCGGCAAGGGGATCCATTCATCTGCAGACTTTACATAGTCCGCAGAATCCTGGTTGATGACGCCGTCGCGATCAAGGATGATGAGTTTTTCAGTCATGGGTTCGCTATATCAGGGCGCTGGCGTTAATGCTTGATCGACATAGTCGCAAAGCATGTGGCCAATAAACGCGTGGGCTTCCTGAATTCGAGGGGTAAAGTCAGATGGCACGCGAAGACAGTTATCCACGACATCTTTCATCTTGCCGCCGCTGGCTCCAGTCAGTGCTACGCAGTAACAGCCGATCGATTTAGCTACTTCGAATGCTGCGATGACGTTTGCGCTGTTACCGCTGGTGGAGTAACCGACAATCACATCGTCAGGTTGTGCCAAGGCTTCAACCTGACGGCTAAATACACTGTTGTAGCCATAATCGTTGCCGACCGCCGTTAAGATAGACGTATCCGTCGTTAGCGCGATCCCGGGTAACCCTCGACGTTCCGTCAGGTAGCGGCCAACCAGTTCCGCGGCGATATGCTGGGCATCAGCTGCGCTGCCGCCATTACCCATTAACAAGACTTTGCCACCCTTGCGCAGCGCTGCTATCCAGGCATCAGCGACAGATTGAATCTGACTTTCCATCGCAGCGAGTGTCTGCATAACCTCAATATGTTGGGCGAGTTGTTGGCTAAAACTAGTGCTCATTGGTGATCTCTGTGTCCAATACTAAAGAAAGGCTGCCATTGTACACTTTCTTCGTATTTAACAGACAGGGGCTTATTGTTGGGCTCTACTGCGGACGTCGGTTATTTATAGGTTTGGGGCTTACGGTGTGATTTCATCAAAGTGGTGGATGGCCGGGTAGTCTGTAATATAGCGTTCTTGCTGGCTGTCCGGTTGGTGAATACAGAGTAGATGTTTAATGCCGAATTGCTCAGCTGAGCGCAGGATTCGTACGGTGTCATCAATAAACAGGGTGCGGCTTGGGTCGAAGTGTTCGTGGGCTTGCAGACTGCGCCAAAATTCTTGCGCCTCTTTTGGTTGCTGGAATTGATGTGACGACAGCACCATATCCAAATATTGGTCAATTTGGGTGATTTCAAGTTTTAGATCGAGGCTTTGCGGATGTGCATTGGTGATTAACACTAGTTTTTTACCCGCGTTACGGAGGTATTGTAAAAACTCTTCGACATAGGGACGCACACGGATTTTATGCTGTACTTCTTCTTTCAAAGTGCGAATGTCTACGTCCAACGCTTCTGACCAGAAATCCAGGCAATACCATTTTAAGGTACCCTCATGGGCTTTGATGTGAGCTTCCAGTTTGCGCTTTGCGCTTTCAATAGACACGCCGTGCATAGTGGCGTAGCGCTCGGGCAAGTGATGCAGCCAGAAATAATTGTCGTAGTGCAAATCCAGCAGGGTGCCGTCCATATCCAATAGAACGGTATCTATTTGATGCCAGTCTATTTGTGGGCTTTTAGCGATTGCAGGCTGTGACGGTAGTTGGTTATTCATGGCGCTCTCAGTATGTGTTACGGCGCAATAATGCGGGTATTACTTGATAACTCGGTGTTCAAGCCCTCATTGTTAGGGCCGGATCTGTTGCAAAGTATACCTGTTAATTAATGACGCTGAGATGTCATTTGTTCCATATCTGGGTTTAACGACTGATAAGTCGCGCTGACATTTAGGTATAATCGGCCACTTTGCACTTCTGGCGCTGTGCGCTTTACATTTTTTCTTTTAAGAGTTGGTTGTTATGGATAAAGAAATTCTCGATCGCGTTATTGAGCTCAGTCGCCGAGCTGGTGACGCCATATTGGCAGTTTATGAGAGCGATGCGCCCATGGATGTCGATATTAAAGCCGATGATTCACCTGTGACCAAAGCAGACTTAGCCGCGCATGCCATTATGGCACCAGCCTTGCCGGGTATCGTCGATGTACCTGTACTCTCAGAAGAAGGCGCCTTGCCCGGTTTTGATGTGCGTTCGAGCTGGCAGCGGTATTGGATTATCGACCCTCTGGATGGCACCAAAGAATTCATCAAGCGTAACGGTGAATTTACGGTGAATATCGCCTTAATTGAGAAGGGGGTTCCTGTTTTGGGCGTCGTTCATGTACCGGTATTGGGTATTACTTACGCGGGTATTCGTGGTGTCGGTGCTTGGAAATATGAACAGGGAATTGAGAAGGCAATACGGGTTCGCACGGTCGCTAGTCAGCTTGATCAAGCTAAGCCCGTTGAGGTGGTCGCCAGCCGCAGCCATGGTGCAGAAGCGGTGGTGGCGTTAATGGATAAAATAGAGGCTCAACTTGGCCCCGTAGACACCAAAAATATGGGAAGCTCACTAAAATTATGTCTGGTAGCGGAGGGCGCTGCGGACTTGTATCCTCGTTTAGCGTTAACCTCCGAGTGGGACACTGCGGCTGCACAGGCGGTGGTCGAGGCTGCGGGCGGCGAGGTGGTGGATCTGGATTTCAATTTACTGCGTTATAACACCAAGGATAATATCTTAAATCCCTTCTTTTACGTGTATGGCGACACCAGCGTTAACTGGAAGCAGGTTCTGACTGGCTGACAATCATTTGTCAGCCAACACTGCAGGTTGATTATTTGTCTATGTCACACGTCGGTAGTTCTTAAATGGATTTGCGGGGCGCTGCAGCCCCTTTGCGTACCTTTCCCCGCTATTCTGGACTAGACTGTAATAGGTGAACATCTGGCCAAGAAGCCTGGTGTTTTGTCAGCTGCAGGATTGACGCGATATTGCAGGTAACATTTATGAAAGAAGCGAAAGCTCAGCATGTTGGCGTTACTTTGAACAATACGTGCTTGGTGCGCCGGCAATTGATGGACGACATTGTCCGCCTGGAGCGGCAAGCTGAAGTTTTGGCTTTAAATGGTGGGCCTCACGATTTTTCCATGATCCAAACCTATAAAGAAATGATTCATTCTCGGCGTGAAGCACTCGCCAGGCTGCCGGTTAACTCGTAAGACTTTTATCAATTGATTACCGCTGCGGATTTAACCAGCACCCACACCTGCTGCTCTGGCTCTATGCCGAGCTTAGCGATGGATAACGCCGTTAACCATGCCAGGAAATCTGTATTTCCGACCCGTATTTTGACCAGTTGTACTGCAGGATGACTGCTCTGTTCTAGCGCAATGACCTTACCCTGCAATGCATTGAGAATACTGCTGTCGTCATGGCGTTGCAGTGACAAACTGACGTCCCGCGCTAGTACGCGTAGACGGATCTGACTTCCGATTCCTGCATCGCTGTCTCGCACCCACAGCTCGCCACCATCAAATTGCGCTTGGGCCAAATGCCATTGTTTGTCGATATTAGTCACCTCGGCGCTGATCACTACGCCGGCATCCTGGGCTTCCCCCATGGGTAAGTCTAGCCGCGCTAGCGTCTCAGTGAGTGGGCCTGCTGCGAGAATCTGCCCTTTTTCCAGCACAACAATATGATCGGCCAGCCGCATGACTTCGTCCGGAGAATGGGTGACGTAGAGAATGGGAATTGATAACGAGTCTCGTAGCAGTTCCAGGTAGGGCATGATCTCGTTACGGCTCTGCCGGTCTAACGCTGCTAACGGTTCGTCCATCAGTAAAAGACGTGGACTGGTGAGCAAGGCGCGGGCAATAGCAACGCGCTGGCGCTCACCGCCAGAGAGTTTATCGGGGCGGCGTGTTAAGAGTGGTTCCAGGCCAAGCCATTGAATGGCCTGAGCCATCGATATTTGGCGTTGCTTTACTGGCGTACGTTTAAAACCGTAATCCAAATTGCCCTGCACCGATAAGTGCGGGAACAAACTAGGTTCTTGAAACACGTAAGCCAGTGGGCGCTGGTGAGTTGCCAGATTCTGGTTATCGTTTTGCCAGTCTTGGCCATTGATCGAAAGGGTCCCTGTGGCAGATTGCAAACCGGCGATACAGCGCAACAGCGTTGTTTTGCCGGACCCCGAGTGACCGTACAGCGCAGTGACGCCCCGGCCCGGCGCTTTAAATTCTGCCGCGAGTCTAAATTCGCCAAGTTCGATCTGGAAATTTACCGCTATCATGAGGTTTGTACTCGGTTTAGGCGGCCGTTAACAAGATAGAGCACCAGCATTACGGTAAACGCAAACAGTAGCATGCCGGCGGCCAGTATGTGTGCCTGTGCATATTCCAGTGTTTCGACATGATCATAGATCGCAACGGATAACACCTTCGTGGCGCCGGGAATATTGCCACCAATCATGAGGACTACGCCAAATTCCCCAACGGTATGGGCGAATGCCAGTACAGTAGCCGTTAGAAAGCCTGAGCGTGCCATTGGCACAGCAACCGTAATAAAGCGGTCTACCGGTGTGGCCCCCAAAGTGGCTGCCACTTCCATAGGCCGATCACCCATGCTTTCAAAAGCATTTTGTAGGGGTTGGACGGCAAACGGCAGAGAATAAATGACCGATGCGACAACTAGTCCCGTAAAGGTGAATGGCAGTGTGCCCAGTCCGAGCATTTGTGTTAATTCACCAACCGGTCCGTTGGGTCCTAACAAAATTAACAAGTAGAAACCCAGCACGGTGGGAGGTAATACCAATGGCAATGCCACCACTGAGGCAATGGGTTGTTTCAGCCAATGCCGAGTGCGCGCCAACCACCACGCAATGGGGGTGCCGACCAGCATAAGAATAACCGTCGTAAGGCCAGCCAGTTTCAAGGTAATCAGTGCTGCTTGCCAGTCGCTCACTCGTTTTGCTCCAAACCGTAGCCATAGTGGGTGATGATTGCTTGAGCCTGCGGGCTTTTTAGAAATTTAATAAAATCTGTGGCAGCGGGGTTGTCCTCGCCTTTTCGCAATAGCACGGCCTGTTGTTTAATGGGTCTGTATAAATGTTGTGGTACTTCCCATACAGAGCCCTCCACCTCGCCATTCTCGCCGCGCCAGTTTAGCACTTGTGATACTGCAACCAATCCGGCCTTGGCATTACCTGTAGCGACAAACTGAAAGGTTTGTGCAATTGAATCGCCGCGTACCAGCTTAGGGTAAAGAGCATTCCAGAGCTGTAAATTCTTCAGCACTTGTTGCGCAGCTAAACCATAAGGGGCTGTTTTAGGGTTGGCAATAGCTAGCGGTTGTTGCCCAAGCTGCTGCGCATAAGTCTTTAGGAAGAGTGCACCGTCGTTAAATAAGTTGGGTGTTTGACTCCACAGTGCCAGCTTGCCTTCTGCGTAAGTAAAGCGTGAGCCAGCAACCGCGAGATGATCCGTTTCTGCCTTTAGTGCTCGTTCTTGATCTGCGGCAAGAAAAATATCGTACGGAGCCCCATACTTTATTTGCGTAAACAATTTACCGGTTGAGCCAAAACTGATTCTGACTGTATGCCCTGTTTCCTGATGGTAACGTGCAGCAAGTTCTCGTGCTGTATCGGTAAAATTGGCCGCTACTGCGATTAGGGCTTCACCAGCCATCAAGTTCACCGACACCACTAGCGGTAGCAAGCATAATAGCCAATGAGGTTTACAATACTTCACGTTATTCCGCCGCTGCCATGGTTAAGGCAGGTTTGTACAACATACTAAGGTAGTTGTGTGTCATGGGTTGTCGCCCAAAGTTGTTTTCAACCACTTTGTGTATGAAGGTAAGATTTATAAAACACATTGTATTCAACGACATCTTCGGTTTTGTGATTCTCTATGTATGAATTTGGGGCAAGGCGTTTGGTTCCGAGATTATATAGGTAGCTAAACGGAGGGTGCTATGGGCGTTAGTGCACATATCTCATTTCTTGTCGCCCCTCAATCTAGCCCTTGGGGGTGGATAAGTAGATAATACTGGCCGTTTTTATGCGATGTAACATATTTTGTCCTTTGCTTTATCTGCTTGAAGAGATCAACAAAAACAAGCCAATATCAGTTTGACGATAATACGGAAGTTATTACGATGTTTATGGGATCCTTAAAAGCCAAATTCACCCTAACGCTAGTGCTTACCGGCATGGCGGTGGTGATTGCGTTCGCCGTTATTACGCCCTTAATGATCAAGCATCGATTTATCGAGTTGGCAAAGCGCGAGCACTATCAGTACTTTGTCAATGAAATAACGCGTTACCAACAGCGCTTTGGCTCGTGGAACACCGCTGAAGATAGCAGCCGCTTTGCGCAGCTGCATCAAGAAAGATTACTACGTAACCAGCGTCCTCCTCGTCTCCATTTGGCACCACCTGGACCAAAACCCTTGATGCAGCCTAAGCTGTCAGACCCGTCAGGGAAGATGTTCAAATTTACCTTGTTCGATCCCAGTGGCAGAGTATTGCTGCCTGGTAATAACTACCGTGTTGGTGATGTAAACCCTTTGGCCGTCACTGAGGGCGACCCCTTGCTACATGATGAGGAGGTGGTCGGTTATTGCCTGTCGTCGGGGCAGTTACCAATTACGGTAAGAGATCAGACGTATTTAAAAACACTGAATCAAACTCTGCAGTGGATTACCGTAGGTGCCTTTCTATTTATTATTCCTTTTGGCTTATATTTTGGTCATCGGCTTTCATTGTCGTTGCGAAAAGTTACCGATGGCGTAAATAAAATGGCAGCCGGTGAATTGCAGCAGCACGTTACGATTTCTAATCGAGATGAAATTGGTGATTTGGCAAAGGCTTTTAACCAGATGAGTGACCAGCTGTCGTCTGCTTACCGAAAGCTGGAACAGTCGCGAGACAAGATTGCAGAGCAGCGCGAAGCGTTACGTGAATTGAGTGTTCGCGATGAATTAACCGGGCTTTATAACCGTCGGTTTTTTAATGAAGAAGTGAATCTTTTGCATGCTAATGCTTTACGCTACGGCGACAACTTCTGTTTGGTGTTGGGCGATGTTGATCATTTTAAGCAGATTAATGATAATTTTTCGCACACCATTGGTGATAAAGTTTTACAGGTATTGGCAGATTTAATGAAAAAGAGTGTGCGCGATAGCGACGTCGTTGCGCGCTTTGGCGGAGAAGAAATCATATTGGCATTGCCGAAAATGCACTCAGAAGATGGTTATGATTTCGTTGATCGAATTCGGCAAAAAATAGAATGTTATGATTGGGAAGCTATAGAATCTGGTTTGTCAGTAACGATGAGCTTTGGTGTTTGCGACTTGAAGAATAGCAGAGGATATGAAGAGATGCTGCATAAAGCCGATGAGCAGCTCTATAAAGCAAAAGATTCTGGCCGTAACAAAGTTTGTAGTGTGACAGAAAATATTTAATTCCATTCAATAGCGCTTAGCTATTGAATGGAATTATTGTGCTTGAGAACCGCTCTATAAAAATAATGTTTAGCAGAATTCTTACAGGCATAGTCCGCATTAAGTCTCTTAATCGTTAATTAACAACTGCAAACCAGCACAGGTGTTGGAAATTGGCGCGACCAAATTGCGGTGCGCTTCTGTAACCTTGCCCGTTAAACAGCCGCGCATGGCCAGCCACATATTTAATTCAACACCTTGGGCGCCGGCAATTTCTACAAGATCTTCAATGCTGTACTGGGTTAGCGCCTCTGGGTCAGAGACCATTTTGTCCAAACACTCTTCATCAAATTTTGTGTTCAGGAATCCAGCACGTTCGCCATCTAATTGGTGGGACAATCCACCCGTTCCCATAACAACAACTTTTTGATCACCAGCAAAAGATTCAACGGCTTTACCGATAGCCTGGCCGAAAGCAAAAGCGCGAGAAGGCTTTGGCATCGGGTGGCGCTCGCAGTTAATACATACGGGAATAACTTTGATGCCTTGGTAGTCTTTTCCAGGGAACATTAATGTGAGAGGAACGGTTAAACCGTGGTCCACTTTAATATCCTGGCAGACGGTTGGATCAAAATCATGTTCAATTAATTCGTTCACAATGTGCCATGATAGTTCAGTTTCACCCGTGACTGGTGGTATAGGTTTTATACCCCAGCCTTCGTCGGCATTGTGATACTCCGGTGCAGTACCAATAGCAAACGTTGGCTTTTTGTCTAAAAACATTTCCAGGCCATGGTCATTATAAAAAATAATGGCGATGTCTGGCTTAGACTCGTGAAACCATTTCCTAACTGGGACGTAACCTTTAAAAAAGTCACGCCAGTAAGGTGTATCCTCTAAACCTTTGTCCATGGCTGCGCCGATTGCGGGAATATGTGAAGAACCGATACCACCTAAAATTTTAGCCATGTTGTTTACCTACTCCCTGGCTGTCCAGGTACGCTTGAAAGTCTGCTGTTGATTGGCCCGTTTGTAGGCCGCCAAAATCCTGAACGCTCAAATTCAAAATGGTGCCCACTTTGGCCAGGTAGTAGATGCTGCCACCTTCGCGAATCATTGCTAATACGTCGCGGTCTCTCACGGCCTGTTTTTGCGCCTCAGTTAGCCCAAATTTTGCCATGCAGGCTTCTTCATCTTGCTTAAAGGCTTCGCGGCCTTGTGCAGAATTAAAAGAGAAACACAATTTGTTAAGGGGGTACCCTTTGGTCGACATGGGCCCGTCAAAAAATGTGGTGCCGGGTATATCGCGCATTTGCTTGATCGCCATAGTGACTCCGTTAAGCATTGTTATTGTTAATAGATAGTTGATTGGAGAGCGTATCCTAAGCATTGGGCACAATGGGGTGCTTGATCTTGATCATAAAAAAGGAAAATTGGATCCATTTTTCATGTCGTGATAGATATTTGGTGTTTTCCTGTTGTTTTTTGCCATCATTTTCGCTTAACGGGATCCATATTGGAGTCAGCTAGCCCTGCGATAGACGTAGAAATCTGGTCAATGCGGGCAGATAATTTCAGCAGTTTTGTAACTGGCATTCCCGCACCGTTGGGCATTGGCAAAGTGCGCGTTGTAGACGGTTCGGTTGTGAGTGGTTCTATTTGTGAACCCTATGGGATTGATGGTGCAGAAGACACTACATTTTGTAGGCAGCCCCTTGCTGGGCCACAGCGTGAACTAATGCGAGATCATCCAGGGAAGGTTTTGTTTTCATATTTGGAATCAATATCTCCATATTTGTGTCTTTAATATCATAGTTGAGACCTATAAGCTTGGTACCAGTTCTTTAGTCAATATTGCTTGTTGATCTATTACCTGACATTCGCCATCTAGGCGATATCGCGCAACACATACTCCCATATGCATAGGAATTTACGTCATGCCCTTCAACCCTGTTTTGGTTTGGTCCATGGTTATCGGAGCAACCTTTTTCTGGGGCAGTAATTTTAATGCAGCCCATGCTGTTGTGGGTTTAGTTGCGCCGCTTACCGCCTGCGCCGAGCGTTTTGTGTTAGCGATGCTCGTTTTTCTTGCTATACGCTTATGGCGTGGCTCAGCTGAGTCGCGCCTCAGTGGGCAGGAAAAGCTGGCGCTTATCCTACTCGGCCTGTTAGGTGTGTTTGGGTTTAATTATTCGTTCTTTGTTGCCCTGGAAACCACCTCTGCCTTAAACGCTGCATTGATTATGGCCTTGTCACCGCTATTAACGATGTTGCTGTCTTCGTTTATTTTGACTACGGGATTGCCGGTGCGTCAGTTACTCGGCATTGCGATTGCGTTTAGTGGTGTAGCTTTGGTGATTACGGGTGGACATCTCAGTTTGGTTCGCTTGGCACCAGGTGATCTTTGGATGTTGTTTGCCTGCTTTTGCTGGAGCCTTCATAACGTATTGGTGAAGCGTTATGCGGGTGCCGTGCCTCCAATGCAGCAAGCACGCTGGACAATATCAACCGGCACTATGGGAATGATTATCCTGGTGCTGCTTATCGATAGCCCACTTGAAACTATTCCCAACCAGCCAATCAGTAGTATCGGCGCGCTTATTTACATGGCTATTTTTGGCACTGTATTGGCTTACGTGTTCTGGTTGCAAGGTATACAAAAGCTGGGGCCACAACGCGCTGCTGTGGCCTTCAATTTAGTACCGGTCTCTACACTATTAATTAATCTGGTCATGGGGCAGCTGCCGCAAATAGAACAATTTGTTGGCTTGGCTTTAGTGTTCTCTGGCGTGGTGATAACAACTGGAATGTATCGATTGTGGATGCCGAAAAAGGCGCCTGTGTAGCATTAGTTAACCTTTAGGTTTTCGCATAGCTATTGCAAGCGTATTTAAAAGGCCTTGGTAGTGGTGTCTGGGCTTTTGGAATAATGGTGCTCTGCCTGTTTATATTCATTTGTTTGAAATAAGTAGGTTGCGGATATCCAGATACCCATAAAGCTTATGTTTTGATACGCCAAAATACAGGTTGTTTATACAGTATATTTGGCGCACAGCAATTTTAATGCGTGTTTTTCTGGAAATGGCGCGTAAAGTTTGCGCGACTATTCAGAAGGTGTTAAAAATAACCCTTTCCCACCAATGGGTTAGCAAAACCCCGCCCGAAATAACAGGCAAAGGAGACCAGAATAACGCGCATGCGCGTATTTCTGGAACGAAGGATTGAGTCAATATGCAAAAACCACTTTCAAATCAAATAGCTAAACCGGTA
>JBNKHI010000068.1:0-13974 GCA_050290265.1 Cellvibrionaceae bacterium | reverse complement strand
TAACGCGCAATATTTCAAACCGATGACGAAAAGTTTGACGCTACGATTGCGAACTCGACTGGGTTATGCCGATGGTTATGGTTCTACCGACGAGCTGCCATTTTTCGAAAACTTTTATGCTGGTGGGTTTGGTTCAGTGCGCGGGTTTAAGCGCAACAGCTTGGGGCCTCTGAGTACGCCAGCAGAAGTTTATACCCGCGAGGTGAGTGCGCGTATCGATAGTGATGGTGACGGTACAATTGATAAGATTGAGTATGCTTACGTATTGGATGACAGTGTTGGCGCGTTAGATACTTCTATTCCTGGCCGCCGAGATGATCCGTTTGGCGGCAATGTATTGGTTGAATTTGGTGCTGAGGTTTTGTTTCCACTCCCTTTCCTGAAAGACCAGCGTACTGTACAGTCAGCCTTCTTTATTGATGCTGGTAACGTGTTTGATACTACTTGTGGTGCGGCCCAGCGGAACTGTAACGATGTTGATTTGTCCCTGTTGAGTGCGTCAGCGGGTATTGGCGTTACTTGGATTTCAGGTTTTGGGCCAATGACGTTCAGTGTGGCTAAGTCACTGAAAAAACAGGATTTCGATGATACTGAAGTATTTCAGTTCTCGTTAGGTACTGCATTTTAGGGCTGGATAAGTTTAATTTTCACTATAACTAAGTAATGGAGTTTTCTGTGGGTAAAACAATGAAAAAAATCGTATTGACAGCTTGTGTGATGATGTCGTCTGTTATGGCTCAAGCTGCCAATGACAAGGTTGTTGTTTTTGATGCGCAACGTGCAATTTTGAGTACTGATGTTGCCCAGGAGCGCTTTAAACTGCTTGAAAGCAAGTCAGACTTTTTATCTCTAAAGACCAAGTTCGAAAGCCTTAAGGCCGATTTGCAGGCTCTGCAAAAAGAAGCTGAGATTAAAGGCTTGAGCTGGTCTGAAAGTGATAAAGCTGAGCATAGAAAAAAAATGGAATATTTGAATGCTGATTTGCAATTGTCTGTGAAAAAGCTCCAGGCTGAGCAGCAGGCTGTGGCGCAAGCCGTTATGCAAGAGCTGGGTACCAAGGCCAGCACAGCCTTAAATGAAATTATCACTGCAGAAGGTATTGGTCTTGTATTAGACGCGCAAGCGGCAAGATATGCTAATCCGGCATTTGATATCACTGCTAAGGTGACTGAGAAGATTAATAAAGCCAAGTAAGCACTGAAGGTGACTATGGATGTAAAATCGTTTCCTCGGCGGTATCGGTTGTCTGACTTAGCATCAGAAATCGGCGCTGACTTGCGAGGTGACGGTGACTTGGAAATTACGTCTTTAGCTACGCTACAAGATGCACAAGCTGATCAATTAAGTTTTTTGGCAAATCCTTCCTACCAACAGTTCTTGCACAGTACAAAGGCCGGAGCTGTTATTATCGCGCCACCGCTGGCTGATCAATATCCGGGTAATCGGCTGGTCACTGATCAGCCTTATCTGGCTTATGCCCGGTTGACTGCTCTCTTTGCACCTGCGCGTCCCGCGCCAGGTGTGCATAGCTCAGCTGTTATATCTCCCGATGCTAAGGTGGACTCAAGTGCCGCTATTGGTGCACTGGTAGTGATAGAAGCTGGCGCGGAGGTGGGTGAAGGTTGTGTACTTGAGGCTGGGTGCTACTTGGGACGCGGTGCTAAACTTGGGCGGCATTGCCGGTTGTTTGCCAACGTAACAGTTTATTCTGACGTCATAGTCGGGGATAATGCCACGCTGCATAGCGGCGCAGTACTTGGCGCAGATGGCTTTGGTTTTGCCCCGAGTCCAGATGGTTGGGAAAAGATTTACCAACTGGGTACAGTCCGAATCGGTGATCATGTGGAAGTTGGTGCAGGTACGACGGTTGATCGCGGAGCGCTGGGAGACACGGTTATTGGGCATTGCGTAAAGCTTGATAATCAAGTTCAGATTGCTCACAACGTGCAAATTGGTGATTACACCGCTATCGCGGCTTGTAGTGCAGTGGCAGGCAGTACACGGATAGGTAAACGATGTACCATAGCTGGAGCGGTAGGGATTGTTGGACATTTGGACATTGCAGATAATGTCCACGTGTCAGCTATGACACTGGTAACAAAATCTATTCCAGAGGCTGGTTCCTACTCATCGGGCACACCAATGCAAGATACTCGACAGTGGCGCAAAAGCGCTGTGCGGTTTGCTCAGCTTGAGCAGTTAAATGATCGGGTGAAAAAGTTAGAGAAAACTTTGCAGGTCTTGGAGCAAGAAAAGAGCAATCAGCGGTAAATCTGCTGTTGCTGTAGCGTTGCAGTCAGAAAATTAGTAAATATTTGTGGTTCCAGAGGTTAGCTCCGCTGGAACCTTTTTGTTATATCTGGCCTGATGTGTTGGGCTATTTTCGGCGGAATTACATACATATGATGGATATATTGGAAATTAGAAAGTACTTGCCTCATCGCTACCCATTTTTATTAGTTGATCGGGTGGTTGAACTCGTGCCGGGCGAGTCGATAATCGCCTATAAAAATATTACTGGCAACGAAGATGTTTTTAATGGTCATTTCCCTAATACGCCAATTTTCCCAGGTGTCATGATCGTAGAAGCTTTGGCGCAGGCTTCAGGTGTCTTGGGCTTTAAAACTATGGATAAGACACCTGAAGATGGGTCTATCTACCTATTTGCTGGTGCTGATAATGTGCGTTTTCGCCGGCAGGTTGTGCCAGGAGACCGGTTGCAGCTCGAGTCTCGTATCGTTTCAGAAAAACGTGGAATCTGGAAATTCGATTGTAAGGCTTCCGTCGATGGCGTTTTGGCGACATCTGCCACCATCATGTGTGCAGACCGACGCGTTTAATGCCTGATTTTACTACGGATACTAGAGAGTAAAGAGTTGATTGATCCGCGAGCAATAATCGACCCGTCAGCAGATGTAGGGGCCAATGTCAGTGTTGGCCCTTGGACTATTGTGGGCCCGAATGTAAAGATTGGTGATGGCACGATCATTGAGTCCCATGTGGTATTGAAAGGCCCCACGGTAATTGGGATGAACAATCATATTTATCAGTTTGCTTCTGTAGGTGAAGATACTCCGGATTTAAAATATGCTGGAGAGCCGACGCGACTGGTAATTGGTGACAATAACGTGATTCGCGAAGGTGTCACTATCCATCGCGGCACTGTTCAGGATCGTTCCGAAACGACTATCGGGGACAATAATTTAATCATGGCCTATGTGCATATTGGCCATGACAGTATTATTGGCAACCACTGTATTTTGGTTAACAACGCGGCTCTGGCCGGCCATGTTCACGTGGGTGACTGGGCTATTCTGGGTGGATTTACCTTGGTCCATCAATTTTGTCACATTGGCGCGCATTGTTTTACTGGCATGGGTAGTGCCATCGGTAAAGATGTACCAGCATTTGTGATGGTCAATGGCAATCCGGCTGCTGCCAAGAGTATTAATACAGAAGGTTTGCGCCGCAGAGGCTTTGATAAAGAACAGTTGGCTTATTTAAGTAAAGCGTTTAAATTGCTCTACCGTCGGGGTTTAACCCTCGATGAAGCCTTGACTGAATTGCGCGAAATGGCAAGATTGTGCGAGCCCGTTTCAGTATTGATTGAGTCGTTGGAAAATTCCACACGCGGCATCGTCAGATAACCAATGAGTAAAACATTACGTATAGGTATTGTCGCAGGGGAGTCCTCCGGCGATATTCTCGGGGCTGATCTCATGGCTGCAATCAAGCAGCTGCATCCCCGTGTGCATTTTGAAGGGGTTGGCGGAGAGCGCATGCGCGCGCAAGGTTTTACCAGCTTTTTTGCCATGGATCGACTGTCAGTAATGGGATTTGTCGAGCCTCTTAAGCGACTACCCGAGTTATTAGGAATGCGCCGCTACTTGCGCAAACATTTTACCGCTAACCCTCCGGATATATTTATAGGTATTGATTCGCCAGATTTTAACCTTGGTTTGGAACTGTCGTTAAAAAAAGCGGGTATTCCTACTGTACATTACGTTAGCCCTTCTGTTTGGGCCTGGCGCCAAGGGCGTATAAAGAAAATTGCTAAAGCTACCGATTTAGTGCTAACGCTATTTCCTTTTGAAGCGACTTTTTACCGGGAACATGATGTGCCAGTTGAATTTGTTGGTCACAGCCTGGCCGATCAAATTCCATTGGAGCTGGATCAACCTGCTGCTCGAGAGCGATTGGGCTTGCCGTCCCGAGGAGCTTATATTGCTTTATTACCGGGTAGCCGAGGGGGTGAAGTTGGCCTGATGGGTCGCTTGTTTATTGATGCGGCTATTGAAGCCCTTAAGCGCAAGCCAGATTTACGCTTTTTGATTCCCGCCGCCAATGCGGAACGGCGTCAGCAAATTCAAGATGCGCTGCGGCGTGTTAGCGAAACCCAGGGCCGCCTGTTGCCTATTCATATCTTTGATGGCCATTCGCAAGACATTATGTTGGCTGCTGATGCAGTTTTGGCTGCGTCTGGTACAACCACTCTCGAAGCTTTGTTGCTTAAGCGTCCGATGGTCGTTGCTTATAAAATGGCACCTTTTTCATATAAAATCATATCCAGGCTAATTAAGTCGAAGTACATATCACTGCCAAACTTGTTGGCCGACGCGCCAATTGTGCCGGAATTGATTCAGGACGTGGCAACCCCCGAAGCGTTGGCGGGTGAAGTCCTGCGGTATTTTGAACAGCCTCAAGTAGCAAAAGACCTGCAAAAAACATTTACCGATATACACAAGCAATTACGTCGCGGAGCTGCTTCTGTAGCTGCCCAATCGGTGTTGCGTCTCATCGATGAGAAAAGTGCTTATCAGCACTAACCCTAACGTTTAATCAAATTACCGGGAAAATTATGGAAGCCTTTGTTAGTCAATATTGCGGTTTATTTGGCGCTGGGGTAGACGAAGTGGGTCGTGGCCCATTGGCGGGAGACGTTGTTGCAGCTGCAGTAATTCTGGATGAGGCTCAGCCTATCGAGGGTTTGGATGATTCTAAAAAGCTGTCCGAGAAAAGACGTGAAGTGCTGTTCGAGCAGATTCAGCAGCGCGCAAAAAGTTGGTGTATCGCCCGTGCGAGTGTGGCTGAAATTGACCAAATAAATATTTTACAGGCCAGCTTGTTGGCCATGAAGCGCGCAGTTGAAGGTTTGTCGGTGACGCCCGAGCATGTTTGGGTCGATGGTAATAAAATACCGCAGTGGCACTATCCCGCGGAAGCCGTTGTTAAAGGTGATTCCCGAGTTAAGGCAATCGCTGCCGCATCTATACTCGCTAAAGTTACACGTGATCGTGAAATGGAGGCGCTGGATAAAATATATCCAGGGTATGGGCTGGCCGGCCATAAAGGCTACCCAACGAAACAGCATATGGCGGCTTTGGAAACTTTGGGCGTTACTCCGATACACCGTCGCTCGTTTGCTCCTGTGCGAGCGCAGCTAGAGCAAATAGATTTGTTTGCTGAGTCATAGCGCTCCTAGTGCCTAAACTGTCTAAAGGCAGAGACTATAAGCTTTATTCAGCGTTGGGTGCATTTAAGTAAAAACAGAAAATTTACTGCTATTTTTGGCTTGGCGTATAATGCGCCTTTTCTATACTCCGCCTTCCTAAATTTGGACGTGTTATTCCATGACTGTACGTACTCGCATTGCCCCGTCTCCTACTGGTGATCCACATGTAGGAACCGCCTATATTGCTCTATTTAACCTTTGTTTTGCACGTCAGCATGGTGGTCAGTTCCTGCTTCGTATTGAAGATACTGACCAAGCGCGTTCAACGCCTGAGTCAGAACAAGCTATCTTTGACAGTTTGCGTTGGTTAGGTTTGGAGTGGGACGAAGGTCCAGATGTTGGTGGTGAGTTTGGTTCCTATCGCCAGAGCGAGCGTAGTGCCATCTATGCGGATTACGCGCAGCAGTTGCTGGTAAATGGCCACGCTTTTCGTTGTTATCGTACGCCTGAAGAATTGGAAGAGCTTCGAGCTGCACGTGCAGCACAGGGTGGATTTAGCGCCTTGAAGCCAAAGGATTTAAAGTTGCCTGCAGACGAAGTTGCGCGTCGCGAAGCTGCTGGCATGCCCTACGTTATTCGTATGAATGTGCCAGACGAGACGGGACCTTGTCCAATAAACGATATGTTACGCGGCACCATTGAGTTGGATTGGGGCCAGGTTGACGCGCAGGTACTGGTAAAGTCAGATGGCATGCCGACTTACCATTTGGCCAGCGTGGTAGATGACCATTTGATGAAAATTACCCATGTGATTCGTGGCGAAGAATGGATTAACTCTGCACCGAAACATAAATTGCTGTATGAATATTTTGGTTGGGAGATGCCGGTTCTGTGCCATTTGCCACTACTGCGCAATCCTGATAAGTCGAAGCTCAGCAAACGTAAAAACCCTACAAGCATTCGTTATTACGAGCGTATGGGTTACCTGCCAGAAGCACTGCTCAACTACCTCGGCAGAATGGGGTGGTCAATGCCTGATGAGCGTGAAAAGTTTACCTTGGCGGACATGATTGCCAACTTTGACCTTACTCGGGTTTCGCTAGGGGGGCCTGTCTTCGATGTTGATAAATTAAGTTGGTTAAATGCTTTGTGGATTCGTGAAGAGTTAACCACTGAACAACTCGCCGACCGGCTTGGCGCTTGGGCTTTAAATCGTGAAAACCTGATCCGGGTTTTGCCACTGGCTCAACCTAGACTTGAGCGCCTGAGTGATTTTATTCCGCTCACAGGTTTTCTTGCTTCGGGGATGTTGCCGCTATCTGCTGATAGTTTTGCTCATCTAAAGCTTGAAGATGAACAGCTTAAAGAAATTCTCCAATTTACCCTGTGGCGCCTTGAAGCGGAGCGAAACTGGGAGCGGGAGACTCTTTTTAATGCCCTGAAAACGTTGTCAGCGGGCATGGATATCAAATTAAAGGACTTTCTGGCACCGTTGTTTGTCGCTATATCGGGTACAACAAGTTCTTTTTCGGTGATGGATGCTATGGTGTTGTTGGGGCCTGATATGAGTCGGGCTCGACTGCGCCATGCTTTGCATGTCAGTGTCGGCGAACTAGGTAAAAAGCAACTTAAAAAGCTGGAAAAACGTTATATAGAAGTTTCTAAAGCGTCAGCTTAGGCGTTTCCCTAATGGCGTAACGCATCAATTAACGCTAAGACGTGCAGACAATTTGGCGTTAAACTACTCTGTGTTAGAGTACTGTGTAGATGAATGATAAATTGTTGCGTTGGCCCGATAGTTGTGCCGTTGTGGTAGACAGTAGCAGGACGAATGAGAGTAAGCATGAGTCATAGTTCAAAGGAGAAACAGCAGCTGAAGGCGAAAGTTAGGCCAAAAAGCTGGATTTTCGCAGCCGTGCTGTTGGCACAACCGTTTGCACAAGCATTGGCCTTAGGCTTGGGAGAGTTGCAGTATTCCTCCTACTTGGGCAGCGTGCTGAATGCTGAAATTGATCTTATCTCTCGCGGAGAAGACTACTCAGCGGATCAAGTTGCGGTGCGCCAAGTGGGTGAAAAACGCGCATCTGAGTTGGGCATAGAGCTTATTAGTTCGCGTTATCAATTTGATTTTAACCCAGTTGTTGAAAGGGGTAAGCTGAAAATCAAATTGAAATCGCGTCAGGTAGTCACCGAGCCCTTTATCAATATCCTGGTGGAGCTACAGTGGCCAAAAGGCTCTGTATATCGGGAATATACCTTTCTTTTGGACCCTCCTCCTGCGAGGCCTGAGCTTAGCCAAACCCAGTCATCGAGCGATATCAGCGCTGCCGCTTCAGATGCGGGCGCTTATACAACACGCAATGTGCCGCGTGGTGGCAGCAATAGCTCGACCTCAAGTAACCGCAACTTTGGTACTGCAAGTGCCAGCCCGGACTTGAAGCCTGGTAGCCAATACCGGGTTCAGCCGGGTGATACGTTGTCTGGCATTGCCAAAAAATGGGCCGTCAACTCGAGTTATTCACAGCAAGATGCCATGAATTGGCTGTTCACGAATAACCAGCAGGCTTTTGTGAATGGCAATATTAATCGGCTGAAGGCGGGTGTAAATATGCGTCTGCCAGCACAGTCTGACGGACGTGTGGTGGGCACCAATGTAACACCTGAGCCCCAGGGTAACCTTGAAGTAGAGCCGGAAGGCGCATCCAAGGTTGCTAACTCAACAGCTACAGAGCCGAGTGGGGAAGGGGTCGTTAAGCTTGCTAACCCGGCGATGATGACCGTTGAGGATTTGCGGAACATGAATCTGACGGATGCGACTGCTAAAGCGATGCAGTCGCATATAGATGCTACCCGCGAGGTTATCGATAAGTTGTCACGCGATAATGAAGATATGCGTGAAAGGCTGCAGAACATCGAAGATTCCGAATATCTTGATCTGCTCAAACAGTTGGTTATTGCACAAAAACAGCAAATTGAAGAGCTGCGCAGTCAGGCTCGGGAGCTGGCTGGTATGGAGCAGGGCACCAGTATTGGTGGTAGCTCAATGCCGGTTAATGAGTCTGTCGATGGCGGAGCGCGTGCTCAGGATGCTGAAACACTGGTTATAGAATCAACGTCGCGTAAGACTGCTGTTGACATCGATAGCGCCACTGGTCGTGCTTTGGAGCAGGGCGCTGGCAACCTAAACCCCTGGTTAGTTTTTCTGTCTGCCCTGTGGGTGCCAGTGATCCTTATTGGTGGCTTTATATTCTGGCGTCGTGGTAAAGCACAGAACACCGATGTGAATGATCATTTGGCGATCAATACCATGCTCGCCGCAGAAGAAAAAGCATTAAAGAAAAAGCATCAAGTAGTTGATGCTGATAGCGAAGCTGATCCTCAGGAAACTGAAGTACTTAAAGCGAAAATGCAATCAGTATTGGACCAAGGTTTGGATATAAATCCAGAAGATGCTGATTTTTTGATGGGCAGTAGCGCCGAGGATTTACCCGAGGATATAAATGCGCTTGATGAGAGTGCCTCACCAGATGATTACGCGGATATTAATCGCGAATTGATGGAAGCTTTCGAACTCAACGACGACCCCCAGTTACAGGAAGAATTGGAAGTCAAAGGGAGACTGCCAGATGAGCAGCTAAAAGCGGAAATTCGCAAGAAAACCTCTGGTTATCAGCCCGAACAGCCCAAGTTTGAAGAGTACAGTTTTGACGACGAGAATGATGAATTCGAGTTGGAGATTGACCCTACGACATTGGCGGAAGACCTGGATGAAGTCACCTTTACCGAGCTGAATAATACTGATGAGACAGATGACATTATTCAAAAGGCACTGATTTATACGACTTATGGTCGTTACAATGAGGCGGAGTCTTTGCTGCTTAACCAGCAGGCGGCTATTGGTGAGGACCCTCGTATTAAAGAAGCGCTAGCTGATGTCCAAGAGTTAAAGGAAAAAGACAAAGACCTTTGAGCCGTTTCAGGTTTATGTTTATTGCAAACAGAGGGGATGCTCCATAACCCAAAATTTTCAGTAAGATCAACAGGTTATTTAATTCAGAATTTACGGTTTTAGAGTTGACACGACCCGTTGGAATGATAGAATGCGCTCCTCTTTTGGGGCCTTAGCTCAGCTGGGAGAGCGCAACACTGGCAGTGTTGAGGTCAGCGGTTCGATCCCGCTAGGCTCCACCAAATACAAAAAGCCTGCTTTTCACGAAGTGGGCTTTTTTTGTGCCGGAGAGATAGGTTTTATTGTTAATAAAGTATTTATGAACAATATTCACCTTTGCTGCGAGGGGCATTGCAACCGTATCGTCTGTATTAAAGCTGTGTACACAGATTGCACCAGATAAATCTGGGTAATTGGCTTAGTTCTTTTACTGGTATCGAAAACCCATTGATACCTTAGATTATTTGTAATAATCCGTTCCAATCACTTTATACCCATTAAATAAAATTCACCTGCAAATAAAAATATACAGCCTTCCTTTGGCTGATGTCCGCCAATTTGAATGGCGAGTTACCTGTTGCTCTAAGTTCCCAGCGTAGTTAAAACGTTTCTGATCGCTAAACTTAATGTTAAGGGGGCTGGTTATGCTGACTATCGCTGACTGGATTCGCAACGTAATAAAGGTTGGCGGCGTTTGTGAATATGATTGTTGTAAAAGTCGTCAGAATTGATATTTGTTAATGCTTTAGTGGAAAAAAATACTTAGCTTGAGCCCTTTAGATTACCCATCGTTTACTTTTGCTACGCCTATCAATTGTTGATTTCATCAAGAATATTTTTTTGGGTGTAGTTTTTCCACTAATGATTAAGGATCTGGCATGACCGTTTTGGCAAATTTTGCACGCATTGGCATTGTCGCACTTTCTATCGGTAGCCTGGCTGCTTGCCAATATGTAGGCAATGAGCGCAGTTTAGCTACCACCGCAGATACCAAGACATCTTATCTGCAGGTGGATACGCAGCAAGGAGCAGTGAAGGGTGTAGAAACTGATGAGTTGCTGATTTTTAAAGGGGTTCCTTACGCGGCACCACCTGTTGGTGATTTGCGCTGGCGTGCACCACAGCCTGCGCCGCAGCGGTCAACATTGTTTGATGCCGACACTTTCGGCAACCGTTGTATTCAGCCTCCCGAAAATGCGAAATCCTTCAAGCCAAAGCCCGAGGCTTATACTCAGCCGCAAAGCGAAGATTGCCTGTATTTGAATATCTATCGCCCAGCCGGAACTCAAGCTGACTTACCGGTAATGGTTTGGGTTCCCGGCGGTGGTTTAACGGCAGGATCCGGTAGTCGACCCGTCAATCACGGAGGCAATCTCGCTAAGCATGGTGTTATTGTGGTATCGATCAATTACCGCTTAGGTCGACTGGGCTTTTTTGCGCATCCCGAGTTGTCAGCCCAAAATCCGGATGGTGGAGTTCTTTATAACTATGGGCTGATGGATCAAATTGCGGCATTAAAATGGGTGCGAGATAACATTGCTGAATTTGGTGGCAATCCAGAAAAAGTCACTGTTTTTGGTGAGTCTGCCGGCGCTGCATCGGTTGATGCGCTATTGGTGTCGCCATTGGCCAAGGGCTTATTTTCCGGCGCTATCTCGCAGTCTGGTTATAGCAAACGTGCGCGCCAGGAGCGTGTTAAAGCCTTGGCAGCTGCAGGTGATGCGCAGGTGGAAGAGATTGGCCTAAGGATTGCCGATAAGCTCGGTTTGCAAGATGACAGTCTTGATGCCCTGCGCTCAGCTCCTGCCGTTGATATCTCCAAGGTGACCGACTTTACCCAATACATCATTTTTGCTGTGGATGGTGTGAGCATTGTCGATGATAGCGAAGCACTTTACGTGGCTGGTAAGCAAGCCGATGTGCCACTAATGATTGGTGCTAATGACTGGGAATTTGGGATGGGTAAGCCAGACGTTCAGCATAAAATCATGTTGGGCATCTTTACCGAAGAGCAGTTAGCAGAGTTAGGCCCTTATTATGATGGAGACCTTGGCCGAGACTCTATGCTCTACAGTGACTACGTTTTTCATTCGCAGGCACGGGGCATCGCTATGGCTCACATAAAACAGAATAATCCGACTTATCTTTATCGTTTTAGTGTGCCTGCGGTATGGTCTACGCCAAAAGTCATTGCTGGTACTATGGTTTACGGTGCTCCGCATGCCGGAGATATGCCTTATGTGTTCGGTAACTTTACCGGTGATCATGGTGAGCCGACCATGCCTGATTCTGAACAGAAAAAAGTATCTGCTCAAATGATGCAGTACTGGACCAATTTCGCCAAAACTGGGAACCCTAACAGTGCTGAATTACCCGAGTGGGAAGCCTTTGAAGGCAATAAGATTCTACATATCAAATTGGGTGGCCCTGAAACAGTAGATGACCCTTGGGCGAAGCGGTTGGACAAAGTTAATGAGATGGCCGGTGACCTCATTTATTAGCCCGTGATTTAGTTTACTAAATGGTGGCGTTAAGGTATTCGTTCTGGTCAGCATAGTAATATGCTGGCCTTTTTTCAGGCTTTAATTTATCAACGATATTGACGATGAGCTGCCAGGCTCTTCCTGTCTACCAACATATACCTGCTCGGGCTCTTGGGTACCTGTGTACAACTATGAGATAGTAGCAACGCTGTAGTCTTGAGGTTTTTATTTCACCATTCTTCAACTCCACGCTATCACAGGCAGACTGTGTGGTAGTGATTCGATCCTTAACAAGTTTGGAAATTTGTCATGCTGTCTCTGGATATGCTCGGTTTTTTATTTGCGGTCGCAATATTGGCTGGGTTCGTCGATACCCTGGCGGGCGGCGGTGGTTTGCTGACAATTCCAGCTCTGGTTGTTGGTGGTGTGCCACCTCTACCCGCATTGGCGACGAATAAATTGCAGGGGAGCGTCGGTACAGCCACTGCAACCTACATGATGATTAAAAACAAACGTATTGCCTGGATTGATGTGAAATGGCTAATGCTAACTGCTTTTATCGGTTCAGCATTGGGTACTATTGCATTGCAATTTATCAATACTGCGGTGATTTCATTTGTCATTCCCATTGTGTTGTTAGGTATTGCAGTGTATTTCTTATTGTTACCTTTACTGACTTTTACTCAGCAAAAGTCCAAGGTGTCATCGACGGTATATTGTAATGCAGTGGTACCTGCCATTGGCTTTTATGACGGTATGTTTGGACCGGGTACCGGTTCTTTTTTTGCGTTGTCCGGCATGGCATTTCGTAACCATAACCTGTTGGCCTCTACAGCCGTTGCCAAATCACTCAACTTTGCAACCAATATTGCCTCGTTAATTGTGTTTGTGGTGTCAGGTCATATCGTTTGGGTTGTTGGCTTACTGATGATGTTAGGGCAGGCGATAGGTGCGCGATTAGGGGCACACTACTTATACAAAATTAACCCGGTGTACATACGTTGGATGGTAGTTGTTATGTGTTGCGGCATGCTTATTCGTTATGCCATGACAATGGGCTGGATTGGCTGAAAAGTCTTAATAGCATAACCTCTGCAGCCGAAGGGCAGCAGAGGTTATAGCCGGGTCTTCTCGTGAAAAGTGATTTATAAACTGCCGTCCCGCTGCAGTTTATGGACCATCTTAGCCGTTAGCGCATTGCCCCCAATGCCCCATTGACCTTCTGGTACTTCTTCAATTTTCACCCAGGTAACACCACGCATATTTTCGCCTTCTATGGATACCATGGTATCCGTCAATTTGGTGATGATGTCTACTTTCTCTTCGTCACTAAATACATTTTCGATTAGATTTACAGTAATAAGTGGCATAGTGAATTCTCCGTTAATTTGTGTTGTTAGCCAGCGGTATGCTGGTTGTTGTGTTCGGGTTGCCGTGTTTGGTTGCTGTGTCCCGATGTGAGTAGATTACGCTTGCCACTGGCTTGATTCACTTTGCAGGGTGTAGTATTTAACTACGTTTTCTGTAGTAACTAACTACAGGTTAAGCAGGGTAGATAATTCGGTCTGTAAACAACAATAAAATGCCTTTTCGAGGCAAGGTCGGAGGGACTAAATCATGGAATATGGTCAGTTTTGTCCAGTGGCAAAAGCCATGGAGTTATTGGGAGAGAAATGGACGTTATTAATCTTGCGTGAACTCCATATGGGCGCTACACGCTTTAATCAACTGCAGCGTGGTTTAAGCTTGATATCGCCCACTATTTTGACCAAGCGCCTGAATGAATTGGCGGATGCGGAGTTAATTTTACGCAAGAAAATACCTGGCCAGCGCGGTAATGAATATTTTCTTACTCAGGCGGGTAAAGAAACGCTGCCGTTATTGCAAGTTGTGGGCGAGTGGGGAATGCGCTGGGCCCGAGGTGATGTCAGAGATTCGGATTTGGATGTGGAGCTATTGATGCTTTATTTGCAGCGCTCCATCAACACCGAGGTTCTGCCCGGCGATCAGTCGGTGGTGCAATTCAAATTTACCGATCTAAAAAAACTGAATAATTGGTGGTTGTTAATCAAGGGTTGTAATGTTGACAT
>JBNKHI010000067.1:0-14186 GCA_050290265.1 Cellvibrionaceae bacterium | reverse complement strand
AATCGTTTCCATATAATCGGTATGCGCACGATATTCTGCATAACCCATCTTCGCGGCTTCAGCCACAAGCTCATTAAATAATTTTTTTACACGCTTTAACATCGCGGCATCATCGCGATTGTAAATAATTAAATTAACATTATTGATATGGCGCTTACCCATGGTAAAGCTGGTGTAATAATCATGACCGATCGATTCGTAATGGGCACGCATACGATTGGCCTGTTCCAGCGCCAACTTTCCATCCGGTGGCATCACTGGTGCAAAGCTAACATGCCCGCCACGGCCGCCATACCAATTGATTATTTGTAGCGGTAGAGTACTCGGTCTGCCGCCGGCAGCTTTCTCAATAGGGTCACCTTTTTGCCAGACTTCAAATTCAAGTTTTGACCCCAGGCGTGGTTCAATAAGATCGCGCATCAATTGCATATGTGATTCAACAGTACCGGCATAGCCAAACAACTTCAGGTGTACGGTCCACCAGCCGGTGTCATAAGCTTCCATCATTTTTTCTGCGACGCTGTCAGGTAGCGCGCCGTCCCCGTCGTACCAAGCAGAACGATCAGACAATACCGACGCATCATGCATATAGTTACCAAACACAATATTGTGCTGTATAACATCGCGTCGACGCAGGTCGGCTAGAATATCAATGGCCCAACCTATATCGTCAAAACGCGGGAGTTTTAACTTAAGTTTGGCGCTCATTTCTGGTTCAGGCTGGAGCCATAATCCTGCCTTAGTCACAATACCCAAATTGGACTGCACAAACATTTGATCCCAACTGGGGCCAAACCCATATTTGTAATGCTGCCAGGTTTTACTACCTTCAATAGCGCCCATCCCCGTGCGAATCAATTCTCCGGATGGCAACACAACTTCCATACCACACAGTTGTTCACAGTTGTCGCCATAGGGGGTATAGCCAATACCACGTTCAAGTGCGTTGCCAATTACACTGCCCCAGGCATTGCCAGGAATAGACATCCACAACGGAATCTTATTCGTTTGCAAATGATCATACAGATCAAAAAAACCAACGCCCGGCTCCAAAACACAGTGGGCATATTTCTCATCGACATCGATAATCTTGTTCATTCGGCCCATATCCAGAACCACAGTTCCCGCTTGCTCTGGAGCCGACCCGCCATAACCCAGATTTTTACCTCTACCTACAGGCCACAACGGTACTTTATGCTCGTTAGCAAGCCGGACCAACGCCTGAACCTCCTCAACCGACGCAGGCGAAACTGCAGCAGAAGGCATATGGTTGTGCCCATCGCCCAATGCATATGCATCAAGATATGTCTTACGATCATTATCAGTTGCGAGAACCCAGCGGTCACCCACAACCGTAGAGAAATCTGCCAAAGCTTTTGAAAATTGTTTATCTGTTACACCTGGAGGCAAAACCATAAAAAAACCTATTCAATTATTCTTAACAACGCCGACCTTTGAGGGCGTATCCGCATAGATCAACGGAAGAAAACTCACGTTTCACTAGACAGAACTACGTTTCAAATTAAATTTAACCGGGTTTTCGTGGTCTTGTCAACAATACTGTTTAAAACACGGCGTGCCAGCACCGCTGACACGCCACGCGACGGTAGAAGGGAATTGAAAACACAAGAAGTCGCAACAATAAAACCACATTAAGATTGTTGGCACAGCGTCGCGACTGTATCTATCTATTTAAGTATCTATATAAGTATTTATATAGATACTTAAACTTCTACATAAGGAATAAACCGCCCAGCGATAATAACGGAGGTCCACAAGAGCAGGGATAACGCGCTGATGATTTTGGTCAGTACCGATCTATCCATATCCATGCGGCCCTTCAGAGATGGTCTAAACACAATAAATTCAAATGCCAGTGCATTTAGCCCTGCGACCACAATTAGATACATCTTTACTTGAAACGCGATATTGACAAAATAGCGATCGGGGTCGGTAAAAATGAAAATCAACCCGGTTAGGAGATTCACGGCAAATGCCACCAGTACAATAGGCACTAACTTATGCACTTGCTCGATGGCAATCGTTTTATAGAATCCGAGCCCGCGCAAATCAATCAGCAATAACATGCCAAAGAGCACGGTTAGCCCCATAAAGTGCAAGGTTTCAGCGGCAGGGAAAAACCAGTAACTGGCTATCGAAAAGTCGTGAAGCGTAGTCGTCTTAATCCAGCTTGCGAGAGTATCGAGCATGATCATCAAACCTTTACGTGTAAATAACATAGCCGATTAAACGGCCAGAAAGCACCACACTGAACCACCAGATAAGCAAGCTCAGCACAGCATAAATTCGCGCTTTCTGTGATACCCGATACATCCCGTCAACCGCATTGACTGATTCAGCAACGGCCGGGCGTAACACTATTTGATCAATTTTTCGCACCAGGTAGATACCAATTACAATCATGAGCATTTTTATCTGGAAAGCGATGTTGTAAAAGAAGTTGCTGGCATCAGCCATAAACAGGATCAGTCCAGAGATACCGTTCAGTAACAAGCCGAAAATAAAAACTGGAACCAATCCGCGCAGTGCTGCGATGGATATCCCTTTCGGAAACCCCAGTATTCGCAGGCAGATAACGGCAGTAATGCCCACGACGATAGCCATCCCTATGCCATGTGCTGCCAGCGTACCGGGGTAGCCCCAGGTTGACGTCGAGCACCAAATCGCGAGATGTGTTTCTTCTAACCACGCTAACATGTGAATATCCTCAAGCTGCGCCCCAGTTGTTGTGACGAATATCCTCGCCGGGTTGTGTTCGGCAGAAATGCGTTACACGTGTATCACGGTTTTAATCCAATGCTTTGTCTTTACCGTCGGGATCGCCCATCACGGTGCCATCGGGCATATGGATTTCACGTAAATACATGATTGGAGACGGTTCTTTTGTTGGATGACCTACAAACGTCAGCGACATGCCTTTTTTGACTGCTTTAAAGTCCCAGCCCCGACGCCGAAGCAAATTGGCCGCAGCAGTTTCGACTTCCCATTCATCGACGCCGGCAATAGCCAAGTCCTTCCCACTATCCATGTCACTTACGCGAGTTACTCGCACCGTAATCATGCCATGGGGGTTACGAAACTTAGCTTTTATTACCGTGCCTTGTAATTCAATACGCTTATCAATGTTGTAGCCGGAAGCAGAGTGATGTGCCCAGACGTTGGTTGTCGCAAGCAGTAGAATAATAGTGCAAGTCGTAGAAAGAAAAGTTGATCGAAACATTCGGTTACTCCTATCTAATTACTATTTTAAAGCACGCATTGATAAATACTCAGTGCTTCGGTGAGGCGTATTTGAGTCTAAGTAGCTGACTATTTTCGGTCAATGAGAAGATGGTAAGGGCTGTTTTTTTGCATAGAGTTTTTTTTGGAAAAATATGCCGGGCCTACTATCTGATAGTTTTTAACCTATTGAATACTAACGGTTTTATCTTGGCTTTATTATTTTTCTCTTTCCGTTTTGGTCAGTAGATTTTCTAATAACCTTTATAAGAACCTATTGGTGTTAATGGTTTTTAGCTTTATGTACGATTCCGACAGGTAGTACATATAGTGCTAAGGCGCTATTGGGTTTTATAGAAATTATTTTCGTAGATGTTCATGATCCATTTTCAAAAATCATGATGCTATCTACGTTATTTATTTAGCGCTTTATCATTATAAAAATTAAATTTGGAGAGTGTCATGATTTTGAAAAAGAAGCCTATTCTGCAAGGCATTCTAGTAGTGGGCTGTGTTTCAGTATTGTTTTTTCTGGCTGGGTGTGAAAATTTGACACAACAAAAGCCAAATTTTAATGGTATTTGGCAGGTTACCGAATATGATGAAATACGCCGGCCGGATGAAACTGCAAAGCTAACCGAGGAGGCCAGGCGCCGTATTGCCTTTTATAAGGAGAATTTTGATCCTGTTGCAGAATCTGGTGCAAAGTTTTGTGATACTGATGGAATGCCATTGATGATGTTGACCCGTGCTCGGACCTATCCGAGGGAGATCTATCAGTCTGATGATAGAATTTTTTATATGCTTGAATATATGGATTTATATCGCCAGATTCATTTAGATAAAGATCAGGTTCCAGAAGGTTTTTATAGCACAGAAATGGGGTATTCAATAGGCCATTGGGAGGGAGATGAGTTAGTTGTTGTGACTACAAATTTGAATGGTACTCCTGAGGTGGGTGGGTTTCAGCGCAGTGATCAAGCTGTCATTACAGAGCGCTGGAGGCTAATTGACCATCCTGACTATGGTGAGTCCATTGAAATTAAGATGACTGTTGAGGACCCGATTTTATACACAGAGCCAGCTTTTGGACGTTCTCTATTTATGCGCTCACCACCTGATGTACAGGTGAATTCCTATGACTGCCCCCGCACACTGTGGGACGATTATGTCAATAAGAAGCTTGAAAGCCTGAAAGAATAAACAGCAGCACCCATTTCATATGCTGCGGAGTGGTCTGGGTGGTGATATTTATGTTTGGTGTTACTTTATGTGTCATAGGGCTAATGCACTAAGTGGCACGTTGATCTCAACGCCGGGTTATCGCTGTGCACATAATTAGGGCGAAACTTTGAAACTATGCGCATGCGACATCCCGTGTTATGTCTGCATTTTCGCCTGCGATGAGTGCACATTTCATTACTGATGCTTAAATAGCACCGGGGCTTAACGTTAAGGCGTTAAGCCTAATTAAAATGGACTGATAGATGTTGTTTCGTGTCGGATAACGTTATCGAAATAGCCAGTAATATCGAGGGTAATCGTTACTGGTTGCTCCTCTAAATTGACCCAGTACCAACCGTGCTCTCCCGCAAAGGGAGCAGATAGCGTACCGTGACTTTGTATACCTTCATCAAGCTCTTCGTAGCGAACGAACAGCACATCTTCATCAACCTCATGACCATGAAAATCGACGTAGATAGAGCCGTTTTCAGCTTTCCATGAGTACATCATGGTTTGCCCAGGTTGCATGAGTAGTTTCACTTCGGTTTGTTCTTCTGGCTGCAACGTCAAAACTATTGTTTCCTTGCTAGCTGGGCTTTCCTGTTTTTGAAATACGCTGGGATTGGGTAAAGGTAGTGGGTCGCCATCTTCCGGTAAGGCTTGCTCCAGATAGCGCTCGTTCCCGCCGACAGTATCAATCAACGTTAACGTCTTCATTAGGGGCGGTGCCTCTTTCTCTCTCGTCGTTAGATACATTAGTCCTATGAGCGCACTAATCATGACCGCAATTGCAGCGTAAATAGCGATGTCGATGAGAGTAAATATGTTTTTGTCACTGTTGTTGTCGTTATTCATAAGCATCTTTTTCTTAACTAAGTAGTGGTCTGGTTCGCAAGCAGGTCCAGAAAGTGGTCAGTCTTCGATATCCATGTGCCGGATTGTATTGCCATAATAAAATAAAATATCCTATAATGGAATGACGTTCTATTTTAACGATATTGTTACTCAATAGGTAATTGTCAGCGGGTTGGTTATGACAGTACGAAATATCACTACATCTTGGCTGGCATTTTTTGCGAGCATTTGTACGCTAGTCTCGATGCCTGTGTGCTCTCAGCCTGCAGGCCCTACCGATACTGTTCCCCTTGTTACTGCGTCGAGAATTAACAGTGCCATCAACAGTGAGCCCAACAATTGGCTGGCCATTGGTGGTGACTATAAAGAACAGTTCTACAGTCCACTCGCGAATATCAACGAAAAAAATGTGAGCAATCTTGGCTTGGCGTGGGTGTTTGATCTGGACACAAACCGCGGCCAACAGGCATCGCCGTTAATCGTTGATGGTGTGATGTATTTTTCGACGGCCTGGAGCAAAGTAAAGGCGTTGAATGCCGTTACCGGTGAATTAATCTGGCAATTTGACCCGCAAGTCGATCCCGTTAAGGTCACACAGGCATGTTGCGATGCGGTGAATCGTGGCGTTGCGCTGTGGGGCGATAAGCTATATGTCGCAACGCTCGACGGCCGCTTGATTGCGCTAAATAGGAAGACTGGGTCGGTTGTCTGGGATGTAATGACAATCCCAGAGAATACTCATTACACGATTACCGGTGCACCTCGTGCTGCAAAAGGACTTGTTTTTATTGGCAATGGTGGGGCTGAGTTTGGTGCCCGTGGTTACGTTACTGCCTATAGCGCACAAACCGGTAAGCAAGTTTGGCGCTTCTATACGATTCCCGGCGATCCTGCCAAACCGCAAGAAAACCCTATCCTGGAGAAGGCGGTAAAAACCTGGAACGGGGAATGGTGGAAACTGGGTGGCGGTGGAACCGTTTGGGATGCCATCGTTTACGACCCGGAGTTGGATCAGCTCTATATTGGTGTTGGCAATGGCGGGCCACACAATGCCGGTATTCGCAGTCCTGGCGGTGGCGACAATTTGTTTGTGGGGTCGATCGTGGCATTAGACCCTGATACCGGTGAATACCTTTGGCATTTTCAAGCTACCCCTGAAGATGCCTGGGACTTTACCTCGACGCAGCCAATGGTACTTGCCGATCTGAACATCGCAGGCAAGTCGCGCAAAGTCATCATGCAAGCGCCTAAAAATGGCTTTTTTTATGTCATTGATCGCACCAACGGCAAATTTATTTCGGGGGCACCTTATGCACCGCATACTTGGGCATCGGGTTTGGATGAAAATGGTCGGCCACTGATTAATCCTGACGCGCGCTACTACCTTACGGGTAAGCCATTTTTGATGAAGCCCGGCCCCGGTGGGGCCCACAGTTGGCAACCCATGGCTTATCATCCTGGTACTGGTTTGGTTTATATCCCGGTTACAGAGTCACCGTTTGTCAGTTATGCGGGTTATCAGATGGAGGGTGGGATTAACGTCGGTAAACCGGTGCCCATGACCGCCGAAACCAAACAGCTAATGGCAACCTTGAAACAACGGATGCGCGACGAGCAAGCAGGTTATTTACTGGCATGGGATCCTGTATCGCAGAAAGCCCGTTGGCGCGCTGAGCGTAGTGCACCGTTTAACGGTGGAACTCTGGCGACAGCGGGAAACCTGGTTTTTCAAGGTGGTGCCAACGGTGAGTTAGCGGTTTATCTAGCGGATACTGGTGCAAAAGTGTGGGCTTACGACACTTACGGCGGCATTGTGGCGGCACCGACAGCATACGCGGTTAACGGCGAACAATATGTGTCTGTACTGCAGGGTTGGGGTGGCGGTTATGCGCTTCCAGCCGGCGACTTAGCCAGCCTCAGCGGGCGCAAACGCAATATTAGTCGGGTGCTTACCTTTAAGCTCGGCGCTACCGAAGTACTGCCCGAGCCGCCACCATTTTCTGTTTTGGCGCCGCCAGCCCGCGCGGGCAAGCAAACACAAATAACGTCTGGCGAAACATTATATTTGGCCAATTGCCGTCGGTGTCATGGCGGGTCAGCTATCTCTGGTGGAACTGTCCCGGATTTGCGCTATAGCGGCATAATTCATTCATTTGATGCATTTAACCTGATTGTAACCGGCGCTTTGTTACCACGGGGTATGCCTTCGTTTAAAGGTATACTCAGTGACCAGGAAATTGCTGACATTCGTTATTACATTATTGAACAGGCAAATGATGCGCTCGACAAAGGCGTAAAGTAATGTCGCTAACGGGTTGCTACACTGGTCGATCAAAACAGTTTTAAAGCAGGTTTCTCATGAGTAATTCCACAATTAGTATTAACGGCAAAACCTATGATTTACCCCAAGGCGATGACGACATGCCATTGCTTTGGTATTTGCGCGACACACTTGGAATGGTGGGTACAAAATTTGGTTGTGGCATCGCCCAGTGTGGCGCTTGTACGGTGCATCTCAACGGCGCGCCGATCCGTTCATGTTCGTATCCCATTGGCGCAGTGGGTGATGCAAAAATTACGACGATAGAAGGCTTGGGCAATGCAGATACGTTGCACGCTTTGCAAGAAGCCTGGATCGAACAAGATGTGCCTCAGTGCGGTTATTGTCAGGCTGGACAAATTATGTCGGCTTCGGCCTTGCTGGCGACCAATGCCATGCCTTCGGATTCTGATATTGATCAAGCGATGTCTGGCAACCTGTGTCGCTGTGCCAGTTATGGTCGAATTCGCGAAGCTATCCATATTGCTGCAGACAAAATCACACAACTTGGCAAGGAGGCTTGATCATGCAGAATGCTACTTTAGAGCAGCTATTGAACCAGGGTTTCGACGATGTTCTTACGCATGCCAATCAACGCGTGAAAAAAAATGACCCGGCCGATACAGGGGCTCGTTTAAATCGCCGAGACTTTTTTAAATTAGGTGGTATTGCCGGCGGTGGCTTCGTGCTGGCTTTCTCGCTAGGCCAAAATGCGCGTGCCGCAGATAACGATCTACAAAAAGAAAGCGATGAATTAAACGCGTATGTGCAAATTAGCAATACGGGAAAAATTATTATTCTGGCCAAAAACCCGGAAATTGGGCAAGGTGTGAAAACATCGTTACCGATGATTATTGCGGAAGAACTGGATGCAGATTGGGCTGATGTACACGTTGTGCAGGCACCCATTAATGCTGCATTGTATGGCCTGCAGATGGCGGGCGGTTCGCAATCTGTATTTATGAATTGGGATTTGCTGCGCAAGGTCGGCGCCAGTGCGCGTTTTATGTTGGTTAGTGCCGCTGCGGCAATGTGGGATGTGCCCGTCGCTGAGTGTAAAACGCATGCCAGCGAGGTGCTGCATCCTGGTTCGAACCGTTCGCTGACTTACGCTCAATTAGCTGACCATGCGGCAAAGTTAATGCCACCTGATGAGTCTGCTTTAGTATTTAAAAAGCGCAGTGAGTATCGCCTCTTAGGTACCCGTGTATCCGGTGTTGATAATTTGGCTATCGTCACCGGCAAGCCATTATTTGGTATCGATACTGTTGTCCCAAACATGCAGTATGCAGTGTATGTTAAGTGCCCAGCGCAGGGCGGTGAAGTGAAAGACTTCAATAAAAAAGACATTTTGAAAATGAAAGGAATTTCGAAAGTCTTTGCCTTAGACGGTGGCGATGACCCAAGTGCCTTGTTACCCGGTATTGCTATTGTTGGCGATTCTACGTGGCACGTTTTTAAGGCTGCTAAAGCATTAAAGGTTGATTGGGATTTAACCAATGCTTCTAAGGCAAGCTGGAGCGCAGCGGTGGAAACCGCAAAAAGTTTGCAAGGCGTTGAGCCGAAAAAAGTCATGGCGGAAAAAGGCGATGTCAATAAAGCACTGAGTCAAGCCGCGACCAAAGTGGAGTCACAGTACACGTTTAACTTCGTCGCGCACGCTACGCTGGAACCGCAAAACTGTACGGCCTGGTACAAGGGAGACGCGCTTGAAATCTGGGCGCCGACGCAAATGCCAGCTGCCGGTCGAGGTCAGGTAGCCGGGCTGCTAAAAATAGCGCCGGAAAAAATCACGATTCATCAAACGCGAATCGGTGGTGGCTTTGGTCGCCGCTTAATGAATGATTATATGTGTGAAGTGGCAGCCATTGCCAAACAGGTGGACAGCCCCGTTAAGTTGATGTGGACGCGTGAAGCCGATATGCGGCACGATTTTTATCGGCCCGGTGGATTTAATCACCTCAGCGCAGGTTTAGATGAAAATAATAAACCCACTGCCTGGAAAAACCATTTCATTGCTTTTTCTCCCGATGGTGAAAAGCCCGGCCCCGGTTCCGGTTTCTTTCGGCCAGAAATGGCGCAAAGGGAATTTCCCGCACATGCCTTTAACAATTATTTGCATGCATACACACCGTTACTCTGGAAAACAAATACGGGTTATTGGCGAGCGCCTTTCGGCAACACTTTGGCGTGGATTACCCAGTGTTTTATGCATGAGGTGTCGGTAAAGGCTGGGCGCGATCATGTTGAGTTTTTACTCGATATGATGGGTACGCCTCTATGGCTTAATGAAGGTGATTACAGCTCACTTAACACCGGTAGAGCTGCCGCAGTGATTAAAAAGGTTGCTGAAAAAGCTAATTGGGGTAAGCCTCTGCCAAAAGGTCGAGCACAAGGTTTAGCCTTTCATTTTAGTCATGCCGGTCACTTTGCTGCGATTGCCGATGTCAGCGTTGATGAGCAGAAAAAAGTAACGATTCATCGTATCGACAGCGTGGGCGACATAGGGCCGGTTGTGAATATGAGTGGGGCGGAAGCGCAATGTGAGGGCTCCATGCTAGATGCCATCGGCACGCTATTTGGGCTTCAAGTGCATATCGAAAACGGTCGTGTTCAAGAGGGGAATTTTGATGAGTACCCCTTGTTACGTATGAATCAGGTACCTGACGTATCAATAGAATTGATTCAGAGTGACTACAAGCCTACAGGCGCCGGGGAACCCGCTTTGCCGCCCGTAGCGCCTGCTATTTGTAATGCTATTTATTCTGCGGTGGGTCACCGTATTTATAATCAGCCTATAGCAATAGAAGGTTTTACCCTGTAATCAAGCTTGGCCCCGGATTCGAAATCATTCATGGCGCTCTGCTCCACTCGAGAGCGCTGTTAATACTAACCAGGAGTTGTGTAGTGAATTATAAATATAAAATCCGTTTTCGTGGGCTGAACTATTTTGCCATAGTATTGTTGGGTATTTTGTCTGGTTGCGCTACAACCACCAAAGTCTCACATCCGGACTTTAGTGGTGTTTGGGAAATTACTGAATATGATGAAGTGGTTCGACCGGAAGAAAATGCCAAATATACCGATGAAGTGCTGCGTCGAGAGGCGATGTTCAACGAGAATTTTGATACGGTGCATGAGTCCCATGCCATATTTTGTGATACCACTGGCATGCCTTGGACCATGCTAGGTCGAGCGCGTAATTATCCCCGTGAAATTTTCCAAACTGAATCACGCATAGTATTTTTTATGGAATATATGGATCAAGTACGCCAGATTCATTTAGATAAAACGGAAATACCGGATCAATTTCCGGGTACAAGGCAGGGCTATTCCATTGGCCACTGGGAAGGCGACGACTTAGTAATTGAAACGGCTGGCTTTACTGAAACTACCGAACCAACCATTTATCATCGCAGTGGTGATGCCAAAATTACAGAGCGTTGGCGTTTGGTGAATCACCCAAAATATGGTGAAGCGCTGGAAGTGACTATCGATATGGTGGATCCGGAATTCTACCAAGAGCCTGTGCATGCGCGGACATTATGGCAGCGTGCGTCTGAGGGTACCGTGTTGGGTGCCTATGCGTGCCCGAGAACGTTATGGGAAGATTTTGTCACTAAACGTTTGCGTGAAAAGAAAAAGTAAGCATAGCCACTGAAAAAGGCCGGGCAGCTGTGTGTTTGGTCTTTTTCGTGTTAGCCGTGCGTTTGAACTGTCGATAATAACCCTATTAGCGTTAGAGGCTGGCTTGTTTATTTTCTCGGTATTTGGCTGGTGGAATGCCAGCTTTTCGCTTAAAAAATCGATTAAAATATCCGGGATCTTTAAAACCAAGATCAAAGCCAATTTGATTGATATTAATCTCGGTATAAATTAAAAGTCGTTCGGCTTCCAGTAATAAACGTTCCTGTGCCAGATTGTGTGCTGTTTTTCCCGAGTACTTCTGGCATATTTTATTGAGCTGGGTGACGGTGAGACCGAGTTTTTCGGCATACTCAGACGTTGTGGTATGTTCTCGAAATGATGATTCAAGCAGCTTCCTAAATCGATAAAAAAATTGCTGCTTGTGGTTTCCTAAACCTGGTGATTGTGTATCTTTTAGAATATCTCGCCGCACATTAATGAGTAAAAGTTTGGTCATTGCTTCCATGGTCGGATCTTGAGCATTGCTCAAGCTTTTGTACTCAGAATGGAGCTCTTGAATTAACCAGCGAATGCGTTTTTGTTCAGTTGACTCTGGTGTCAGGGATTTGGTCAGTGGAGCGCGTATCAGTGGAGCAATGTAGCTGGAGATGCGTGTTTCCTGATTTGAGGAAAATAATTTCTCTGCTCCAGTAATGACCCACCCCTCGCTATCGTGTTCAAAAGACAAGCTGTGAACGGTTCCTCCCGGTATATAAACAATACACGGCCCGCTAATCACCTGCTGGTGGTTATCGATGCGTATGTTACAGCAGCCTTTTTCAGCATAAATAAGTTGAAAAAGGTTTTTATGCGAATGTGCCGACACTTTACCTTTTATAAAATCCCTTCTATCCGCCATGCTTTCCACATGGATAAATTCCGTGCGTTTACTAATGTCAGTACTGCCATATATATCGACAAAAGGAATTTCATTCATGGCTGTTCTTCTTATTCAAGAGTGAAAAAAGTACAACTTAATGTAGATTTTTGTCCATTGTAGCAGTTTGGCCTGAAATTATAATGCAATCGTGCCTTGGTCATAAGTGGTCCTGGCAACAAAATAAATATTTACATAGTAGCGCTTCAGGGCATGACTGCTAACGGAGAATAAAATGGCTAAATTTCCAGATACTAAACTTTTTACCGGTGTGCTGCGTCCGTTTCGGGCGGAATGCGATATTGTTGATTTAGAAGTTGAGGGTGACGTTCCTGCTGATATTAACGGTTACTTTCACCGTGTACAGCCAGATCCAAATTATCCACCCATGTTTGAAAATGATCAGTTCTTTAATGGCGATGGCATGATCAGCTTGTTTTCCTTTAAAAATGGAATAGTTGATTTTAAACAGCGTTGGGCCAGATCAGATAAGTTTAATTTGGAGCGTGAAGCCGGCAAAGCACTCTTTGGGGCATACCGCAATCCGTTGACCGACGATGAGTCCGTGAAAGGACGTATTCGCAGTACGGCAAATACAATGCCCATCGTTCATGGTGGAAAACTCTATGCTTTAAAGGAAGATAGTCCACCGTTGATCATGGATCCTCTGACAATGGAAACGGAAGGGTTTTCTGATTTTAACGGCAAGATGAAAAATCAAACGTTTAGTGCGCATCCAAAACTTGATCCTGACTCAGGAAATATGTGTAACTTTGGCTATGCTGCTACCGGTTTGCTAACAACTGATGTTAGCTATATGGAAGTGAATCCAGACGGTGAACTCATTTTAGAGACCTTCTTTACCGTACCGTATTACTGCATGATGCACGACTTCGCTATTACCGAAAATTATGCGGTATTCCACATAGTGCCCATCACTTCAAATTGGGATCGGTTAAAAGAAGGTTTGCCACACTTTGGTTTTGATACCACTAAAGATGTTTACCTTGGTGTGCTCCCCCGTCGCGGCAAGGGTGAAGATGTGCGTTGGTTTAAAGCACCGAAAACCGTATTTGCCAGCCATGTTATGAATGCGTATGAAGAGGGAAGTAAAATTCATTTCGATATTCCTGTAGCGGAAGGGAATTGCTTCCCATTCTTCCCGGATATTCATGGTGCACCATTTGACGCAGAAGCAGCACGGCCCAAGTTAACGCGTTGGACTGTCGATATGGATTCTTCCAGCGAAGATTTTGAAAGTGTTACGCCGCTGAGTAAATTGATTGGTGAATTTCCCCGTATCGATGACCGTTATGCTGGCAAGCCCTATAACCATGGCTGGATGTTAACCATGGATATGGCACAGCCCTTTGAGGGACCCAGTGGCCGTATTTCAGGCTTTATTATGAATACACTGGCTCACTATGATTTTGCTAACGGTGTAGAGGATACCTGGTGGCCTGGTCCGCAGGAAATGATACAGGAACCTGTATTTGTACCACGCAGTAAAGACTCAGCTGAGGGCGATGGTTATATTTTGTGTTTGGTTGATAACTTTGTCACCAACTACAGCGATCTAGCCATTCTGGATGCCAGTAATGTTAAAAATGGCCCTATTGCCAGAATTAAGTTGCCATTTCGTTTGCGTTCTGGGCTCCATGGTACCTGGGCTGATGTCAGCAAGGTCCCTCAGTAAAGTACTTCAGTAATAGTCGTGATGACCGGGTAGGAGAAGGAGAGTAGGCTGTTTTACTCACTCGTTGGATATACAACAACTACCCGTTAGCGAAGTAAAATTAAAAAGCCACTTGTTATGCAAGTGGCTTTTTTTTTCATAGTTGTAAATTAGGATTTAGCTAAAGCATTATTGTGTCTTCTACTCTACATTCAATATTGCCTGGATATGTCCTAATTAGAGCGCCAATCAACGCTTACTCAGCACCCTGGGTTTTCATGTGCAGAAACAACAACATTACCGCCCCT
>JBNKHI010000066.1:0-14251 GCA_050290265.1 Cellvibrionaceae bacterium | reverse complement strand
GTTTACAATGGTGTTTGTGGGGGCTGGTTACGCTATGGCAGAGGACAAGTCAAATGACGTCATAGATATGGGGGAAGGTTTTACCACTGAACAAGTATTGCAGCTCAAGGTAGAACTGGGCCCTACCGAGCACATGGGCAAGAGTTCAGACGGTGTTCGTATTAACTATCCTATTATTGGCGGTACCTTCGAAGGTAAGGGTATGAAAGGAACCATCGTTCCTGGCGGTGCTGATTTTGCAATTGAACGTGAAGATGGTGCCATTATGGTAAGTGCCCTGTACCGTATCAAAACCGATGACGGTCAGATTATTATTATTCAAAATGATGGTATCTGGCGTGCTAATGAAGATGGTAAGACCAGAATGGCCAAAGGTTTAGAGCCATTGCCAAGTCAGGTTTACGCTAAAACAATGCCGGTTTTCCATACGCAGCCTGGAAAATATTCTTGGCTGAGTGACTATATGTTTTTTGGTACCATTGATACTCAAGATTATGGTGTGTTGATTACCATTTATCGGTTGAATTAACCGATATCTATCGTATCAGGCCGTGGATTGATAAAAATGTGCTTAATGAGCACATTTTTTTTGCCTCGAAATTGTGCTGCACTGATTAATACGACGGGCTGGCTCACGTACATTTTATATATAGATCAGAAAGTGTCAGGGGTTTAGCCGCGTGTAGTTGTGCACACTGGGCAATGAGCAGCTCTGCGGTTGCGCGTGCATCGGAGAGTGCATTATGTTGCAGGGCGGTTGGTAAGCCGTACCGGTCACGGCATAAATTGAGTTGTAATGAATCGCTGCGGTTTTGTAGTGCAAGCCGCCTTTTTTCAATCTCCATCGTATCGACATATGGGAGGTACAGTGGGCAGCCTAGTATTTTAATCGCTGCCCGTTGCAAAAAAGCCAGATCTAATGGCGCATGATGAAAAACCAAAACTTTACCTTTTGCTTGAGTTGCCAGTGCTGTCAGTGCTCTGGAAACACTGGCTGCACCGGCTACCTGATGATCTCGTAGGCCATGGATACTTGCGGTTTTAGCGACGGATGTTGTGCTATAAATTAAAAAATGCTGAGCACTGGCCAGTTCTATGCAGTCGCCATTAATCTCCACCCAGCCGATGCTAAGCAAACTGTCTTTATCTGGTGAGAGCCCGGTCATTTCGCAATCAACCGCTAAAAAACGTGTTTCCATTAACAATGTAGAGGGCGATGGCAATTGATCCCGGTATAGTGGGGCAAGAATAGACTTAGCGGCTTGGTGCGACCACCTCCACTTTTTTAGCCAACCTTGCAGGTTATAAAACACCGCGGCCGAACCTTATTTTTATTGCTTGCTGGCTTTCTTGTACTGCGGCGAATGCGTCTTTTAATTGATGTCTGACCAGTGGCGATAAACTGTTTGGGTCCAGACTATTCGTCGCAGCCTTACCCGCGAATAGCTGCTGTTGTTGGTTCTCGAGTCGGATATTAGCAATAAATTCGTGTGCATCACTCAGGTTGTCGGCTGTTTCGGAATGAATAATTTTACGTTTTTTTAAGGCTGCCAGCCGATCCAGGGTATTACAGGTACGAATGCCTTCTGACAAGCTGTACAGTCGAGCTAAATCCACAATGGGTATTGTTCCGCGATGTTTTAAATCCAATACAGAGTTGTGGTCTCCGTCGCGTTCTAATACGAAGGTTTTGAAAAAACCTAATGGCGGAGAATGTGACAATGTATTTTCTAATAGACACGCGAAAAAAATAGAATTGCCCTGTAAGTGTTTGAAGATACTCGCCTGTAATTCATCAAACATATTATTGTCGCCACACAATGCGCGCATATCGTAAAAAATGCTCACATGCATTAGTGCCTTAGGATCAGGTTCCGCTATCCAACGGGAAAACTGTTTCTTCCAATCTCGTAAACGTAAGCACCATTTAGGATTCATCGCCATCACCTCACCGGGACAGTGTCGTATACCGCAGGCGTTGAGTCCGTCACAGACGTATTTTGCCAGCTTGAGAAAATACTCTATATCTTCGTTGGTTGCTTCATCCGCAATGAGCAATCCATTGTCTTGATCGGAGTTCAAGGTTTGCTCCCTTCTGCCTTGTGAGCCAAATAGAAGCCAAGTGAAAGGGCAAGGTGGTGCGCCAAATATCATGGTTGCCATTGCCAATAAGCGGTTCGTTAAGCTGTCCGTCAGTGTTGTAATAATTCTACCAATCTCATCAGCATTGATGTCTGCAACAATAAGCTTTTCAATCAGGCTTGGAAATTTTTTGGATATTTCTGTCAGTTCTTCGACATTTTCTGCACGTTTCAATGCTTGAATGATGAAAAGAGGTTCTGAATTTCGCGATCGAATAAGATCGCTAAGACTGATAATGCCAACAGCATTATTGTTGACAACAATAGGGAGGTGATGGATACCTGCAGACATCATCTCCAGATAAGCTTGGTGTACAGTATCTTGCGGCGTCAGGGTAATGGGCGATGTCGTCATTACATCTTTTACCGATTTTGTCATGTCTGCATTCTTTGCAACCACACGTGTGCGTAGATCTCGGTCTGTCAGAACTCCGGTTAATAGTGAATTCTCACAAATAAGAAGTGAGGATACGCGGTATTCGCTCATGGTCTTTGCCGCATCGGTAATAGAGCAATCTGGCCCAACACTGACGACGTTAGTTTGCATAATGTGTTCTAGTGTCAGTGTTAGTTCAACATCGCGGGAAACGGATTGATTCTGGGTTTCTGCGCGGCGCCGAGTTTCACGAGCGAAAAAATAGTCGAATTCAGAAAAGTTATGTCGAAGATGAAAAAAATCATCTTTATTGATGATGTAGACTAGACCGTCTTCCAGTAAGGTAAATTGGCGAGTGGTTTTATCACCTGTCAGTAGCGGACCGTAGCCAAAACAACCACCTGTACTCAACCGGTCTAACAATACGCCATCGCGCGAACGTATTTCTATACTGCCACTGCGTAATACTTGTAATGCGGGTTCCTGTTCATTAATGGGAACCACTTGGCCGGCTTTATAGTATTTTATAGTGATGCGCGGAGAAAACTGCTCAATAGTTGACGCATCGATTTTATCAAATGGCGGGTATACTTTTAAAAAATCTACGATATCTTGAAAGTTATTCATAGACTCGTCCCTTTACGAGTACTGTTTTTATTGTTGTTTTAAATCTATATGTTATCTGTGTGGTCGTACGTCGAGCATTGCTACAGTGGTTGTTGATGCAGGAATATGGTTTGCGTTTCTGCGTAGTAAACTATGCCATTAGACTTTATTGCTAACTGAATATTCTGGATGTGATCTAAATTATGCTCCTGCAGTGATAGAAGGCCTTGGGCTGCTATGGCAGTTTGCACCGTGGCACCGTTGGCATCCAATAACGCAAAGCGTGCACCTTCGATCGGGTGTTCAGATTGTAGGCTAATGCTGCGGATGCGGCCGGATTTGGATAATTGCGGGAGTAAATCAAGGCTAAAGTCTCCATTAATCAACGAGCACTTACCACTGGGATAACGGCAATTTGAACGTGCTGCCAGAGGAAATGATTCACCGGGTTGTGCGGCAATGGCAGTGGGTTTCACCATGTGATCGACGCCCACATAGGTGAGTACGGCTAACACTGGCGCGGCCAGTAATGCAACAATGACGTGCTTGTTAGTAAAGAAACTCATGAAATAGCACCTTGTTTTATATGTGATCGTTACAATCACATTGATGTTCTTTGGCTTAAGGTTAGTAAAGATTACTTTACTTTTTGTTTTTCTTTTATTTTTCTATTGTAGCTACTTAAAAAAGGAGCGGAGTTGCCTCCGCTCCAACCCAACGAGTGGGGAGGTAAGTTGGTTAGTGAGAGACAGACTCTCCGGCACCTGAAGGTATACGGATATGTTCTACCAGCTCTTGGATGTGCTTGGGTGGCGCAGCGGTAACTGCAGAAACAGTCAATGCGACGGCAAAGTTTATGACGGCACCGACCGCACCAAAGGCGTTGGGCTCTATACCAAAGAACCAGTTTGGCGACATGCTTCCCAGAAATTCAGTGCCCTGAATAAACATGATGCCCTTGTGTTGAAACACATACAGTAACGTCACGCTGATACCCGCGATCATGCCTGCGATGGCGCCTTCTTTATTCACTCGACTACTAAAGATACCCATCATTAATACCGGGAAGATGGATGAGGCTGCCAAACCAAAAGCGAGAGCTACGGTACCTGCAGCAAAGTCGGGCGGGTTAAATCCTAGATATCCGGCAACGCCAATAGCGCCTGCCATGGCTATTCGGCTCGCGCGTAATTCAGTCTTTTCACTGATGTCAGGCATAAACACACCTTTTAACAGATCATGTGAAATTGCTGAAGCAATCGCTAATAACAGGCCTGCGGCAGTTGATAGGGCAGCTGCAAGGCCACCAGCCGCAACTAAGGCAATGACCCAGTTAGGCAATTTGGCGATTTCCGGATTGGCCAGCACCATAATGTCTCGGTCAATTTTGACCATTTCATTGGTTTCTTTGTTAGCACTGTATTGGATCTTGCCATCATTGTTTTTATCTTCAAACTCCAGCAAACCGGTTTTTTCCCAATTGCTGAACCACGCTGGACGCTTGTCATATTCCAGATACTGGCCTGGCTGAGGTTCAATGGTCTGCATCATGTTCAGGCGTGCCATGGCTGCTACTGCCGGGGCGGTGGTGTAAAGAATTGCAATAAAAACGAGTGCCCAACCGGCTGAACTACGCGCATCTTTAACTTTGGGAACGGTGAAAAAACGAATGATGACGTGGGGTAGCCCAGCAGTACCAATCATCAGCGACATAGTATAAGCAAACATGTTTAGATGACTTAGCCTTGCGCTAGTGGTGTATTGGTCAAAGCCTAGATCAGTGACTACTTGATCAAGTCTGTCCAACAGAAAGGTTTCGCTACCGACTAATGTAGCTCCAAGACCCAGTTGCGGCAGAATATGGCCAGTTAAGTTGAACGAGATAAAAATGGCAGGAATGGTGTAGGCCATAATCAAGACACAAAACTGTGCGATCTGGGTGTAGGTGATGCCTTTCATACCACCCAGTACGGCATAAACAAAAACGATTGCCATACCCACCATTAAACCCACGTTGTAGTCCACTTCCAGAAAACGCGAGAACGCAACGCCGACACCCTTCATTTGCCCAATAACATAGGTTACAGAGGCCAGAATCAAGCAGATAACGGCAACAATTCGTGCACCTTTTGAGTAAAAGCGATCACCGATAAATTCAGGTACTGTGAATTTGCCAAACTTACGCAGGTAAGGTGCCAGTAGTAATGCAAGTAAAACAAAGCCGCCAGTCCAGCCCATTAGAAAGACTGAGCCACCATAGCCCATAAACGCAATAATGCCGGCCATGCCTATGAATGATGCTGCAGACATCCAGTCCGCGGCTGTAGCCATACCGTTGGCAACGGGGTGGATGCCGCCGCCAGCAACGTAAAATTCACTGGTCGACCCGGCGCGAGCCCAGATGGCGATACCAATATAGAGAGTGAATGTAAGCCCGACGACAATATAAGTTAATGTTTGTAGATCCATGATGTTCTCCTATTCGTCTTCCAGACCGTATTTGCGATCCAGTTTTGCCATTTTGCGGGCATACACATAGATCAAAATGACAAAGGAATAAATTGAGCCCTGTTGTGCAAACCAGAATCCCAGTTTATAGCCGCCTATTTGAATAGCATTGAGTTGATCGACGAACATGATTCCGCAACCGAAAGATACCGCGAACCAAATGAGCATTAATGGCCAGATGATGCGTAGATTTTCTTTCCAGTAGCCGTTGTTATTGCTGTTATTGTTAGCTTCGGACATATGGACCTCCTACAGGATAGTATGAGAGCTTGTAATTATTAGTGCTCTGAGTGTTACCCTACCAGTATTGGCTTGGCTTGGCTGCACGACTTTGGTCTAAGATGCGCGGTCAAATTCCGGCGCTATAATGGGAACAGTAGAATAATTAACGATGGAAATACTATGTCGATCACTTTACTAGCGGTTGTGCTGGTATGTTATTTGTCTTTGCTATTCTGGATTGCCAGCCGTGGAGACAAACATCAATTTATCGAGAACAGTTGGACCCAGCACCCACTGATTTACGCGTTAGCATTAGGGGTCTATTGTACATCCTGGACTTTCTATGGCCTGGTTGGCACTGCCGCTCAAAAAGGCTGGGCCTTTGCGCCGATTTTGTTGGGTCCTTTTTTATTATTTACCCTTGGGCAGCCATTGTTACGCAGAGTTGCTGGTTTATGTAAACAGGAGAACATTCATAGTATTGCCGATTTTATGGCCTCGCGTTATGGCAAGCGCCGCGGTATTGCTACTAGCGTAACCTTAATTGTATTCGCCGCAACCATTCCCTACATCGCTTTGCAGATTAAAGCCGTAACCGATACCTTTTTATTAATCGCCAACACTGATCGTTTTAGCGCCGAAGAAATGGGCTTAGTGACCGTCGCGGTGATGATAATTTTTTCGTTGCTGTTTGGAATAAAGCGTTTGGATGTATCGGGTTATCACTCTGGGTTAATGAGTGCGATAGCCTTTGAATCGGTGATTAAGTTACTGGCTATTGTCGCCGTAGCAGTCTATGCCTTCGTCCTAATTGGTAGTGATGTATCCCAAGTCAGTTTTGACGTCGCATTTGAGACCTTTCGCAAACCGGACTTTTCCTTGCGCTTTTGGGTGGAAACCGTGGTGTCTGCAGCAACCATCTTGTGTTTGCCCAGAATGTTTCATATCACATTTGTTGAATGCCTTTCACCTAAGCACCAACGTGTATCTCGGGTCGTATTTCCGATTTATTTAGCCTTAATTGCCACGTGCATACTGATTATTGCTACTGTAGGAAATGCATATTTTGGCACTCAGCCTGCAGGCTCAGTGCCTGCTGACACTTATGTGTTGTCATTGCCCTTGCATAATGATTATCAATGGCTGGCCATGTTTGTATTTTTGGGCGGGTTTTCTGCTGCCACTGCGATGATTATTGTTGCGACGGTAACGTTGAGTCACATGTTGAGTAACGATGTGATTTTGCCGCTATTAATTCGGCGCCAGCAGCGACTGCCGAACCCCGTCATTGATTATTCGCGCTCTCTAATTGTCGCCAGACGTGTTGCTGTAGCATTGGTTGTTATCCTGGGGTACATCTACCAGCGCGTGTTGGCGGGTAACGCAGCCCTAACTGATATTGGTCTTATCGCTTTTGCGTTGGTTGTGCAATTGTTCCCGGCATTGGTGTTTGGGATCTACACCCGTAAAGGCAATGCTCACGCTACATATGCTGGGTTTGTTGCCGGCTGCATAATCTGGTTTGTGACGTTAATGCTGCCGTTACTGTGCGAAGCCGGCGCTATATCATCCTCGTTACTTGATAACGGTATAGGCGGTATTCACTGGTTGCGGCCAGAATATTTGTTTGGTTTTGAGTTCTCCGACGCTTATACCCGAGGCGTACTATTGAGCTTATTGGTGAACACTATTTTTTACTGGGTTTTTGCTTACGGTGGTGATTTGCCATTGGCTGATCGTATTCAGGCTAAGGCATTTCTTGATCAAAACCGTGCAGAGCCAGCAGCCAATTCTAAGCATTTGCAATTTAAGCTGAACGACTTGCGTGTATTAATGAATCAATTTTTAGGTGAGTCTGCTACCGCAATGCTGATTGGACGACACCATGACTTTGATTATGGTGATGAAGTGAAGCCTACGTTAATTGATGCTGCTGAACACGCATTGTCTGGTATTGTCGGAGTAGCCTCAGCCAGAGCGATGCTGGCATCTTTGTCTCATGGGGAGCATCTTGGGGTAGAAGATGTTGTCAGTATTTTTGAAGAGACTACCAAAGCGTTGCGATTTAACCAGGATATGATTGTCGCATCATTTGAAACTATCTCTTCTGCGATTAGTGTGGTGAATGCGGATTTGCAATTGGTATCCTGGAATCGCCGCTACGAAGAAATGTTCGATTATCCTGTGGGAATGCTAAAAGTCGGTATCCCGGTAGAGGAATTAGTGCGTTTTAACTGTGCTCGAGGCCTGTTAGGTGCGGGTAGCGCAGATGACCATGTGCAGCGACGATTGTTTCATTTGCGGTCTGGCAACTCGTACCGTGTCGTGCGCAGTCATGGGCGAGGCGTGATAGAAATCAAAGGTAATCCATTGCCGGGCGGCGGCTATGTAACGACCTACGATGATATTAGCGAATTTATCGAAGCGCAGGAAAAGTTGGAGCAGTCTAATTTATATTTAGAGCAGCGTGTTAAAGAACGCACCAAAGATTTAGAAATCGCGCAACGGGAGGCGGAAGAAGCTAATCGTGGAAAATCACGGTTTTTAGCTTTGGCCAGCCACGATATTTTGCAACCATTGAACGCGGCCAATTTGTATACCAGTGTGTTGCTGGAAAATGCAGAGAAAAAAGAGACGCAAGATCGTGAAACAATTCGCCATTTAAGCGCTGCCATTCAATCCAGTGAAAGTATTATTTCTACATTATTAGAAATTGCGAAGTTAGACACCGGCGCATTAACGACAGACGTAAAAGTCATTGCGTTGAATACTATTCTTGAAGCTTTGGTAAACGAGTATCGCGTGCAGCTTCGCCGTGATGTCTCGCTACACTATGTGCCCACCCAGTTGTATATAAAATCTGACCCGCGTTATTTGCGCCGTATTTTGCAAAACTTTTTGTCGAATGCTGTGAAGTTTACGTCCAGTGGAAAAATTCTAGTGGGCTGTCGGCGACGGCAGAAAAATATTGAAATCTTTGTTTACGATACGGGACCGGGAGTGCATGCAAACGAACAAGAACAGATATTCGATGATTTCTATCGTTCCGCCAGTCAGCATGACGTGAAAGGGTTAGGGTTGGGCTTGGCAGTAGCAACGCGGTTTTCACGGTTGTTGAATCACCGAATTGATAGTCATAGTGTTTTAGGGCGGGGGAGTAGCTTTTCGGTAACCGTGCCGATGGCGGATAAACCCGTTGATAACCCGGACACTAAGCCAAATCAGAATGCTTCTGGTGCGTTTTTGGAGGGGTGTAATATTTTCTACCTTGATGATGATGTCGGCAATATTCACGCGATGGATACGGTCCTGCAAAACTGGGGTTGTTCTTTACAAGGCGTATCGACGTCTGATCAGGCACTCAAGTTTGCAGAAGAACATAGCCAGAGTGTGCCGGATATATTACTCATGGATTTGCAGCTGGATCAAAATAATAATGGTATCGATATAGCGAAAAAACTGCATGAAATATGGCGATACAACGTGCCGACTTGTATTGTGTCTGCATCACAGGATCGGGATCTTCCGAGTCTGGCTGCAGCGGAAGGTTTTGAATTCTTGCGTAAACCCATAAAGCCGGGAAAGTTGCGTGCAGTATTAGAGCAGCTGCTAAAAAGAATACAGTCTAGTGGTTAAGGCTCTTGCCAAGTCACTAATCGCTGAAGCATTAATCGCGATATTAACGGTTACTGCTGTTTTACAACTTATTGGGCTTCAAGGGTAATTTTGTTTAATTCTATAACGGCTTGAGTACGATTGCTCACCTCTAGTTTGCGTAAAATAGAGGTGATGTGTGCTTTGATGGTTGCTTCTGTTACACCTAGCTCGTAACCGATTTGCTTATTCAGCCAGCCTTCTTTTAATAAACACAGAACTTTGTATTGTTGTGGTGTTAGTGACGCGATTTTTGTAGCGAGGGTTCTTTCTTCGTTGCTGATTGGGCGCAGGTGCGCACGATATTGCTCTGGAACCCATTTGTCGCCGGCCAAAATAGAATCTATCGCGTTGAACATATCTTCTTGGCTTAGCGATTTTGTAATGTAGCCGAGCGCGCCATGGCCCATAGCACGATTAACAATCAGTTGGTCTTCGCTAGCTGACACTATAGCGACGGGAATGCTGGGAAACTGTTCACGAATATTAACCAAACCAAACAAATCCTGACTACCGGGCATGTGCAGGTCCAGGAGCAACAAGTCTATATCTTCGTTTGCCTGTAACGTTGTTGTTGTTTCTTCAAGGTCATTACACTGGGTAATCCGTGCGCCCGGATAATGTTTTACGATGACCTGCGTTAACGCAGTTCGAAATAGTGGGTGATCGTCAGCGATTAGAAAGTGGTACATGGATTGGTCGTGGTAGCCTGTTATGGTTATTGTCGTAGTAGCGTGGTTTCTGTTATCAACCATAGCCCAACTTCCAGCCTAAGACCAGTTATGTGTAACCCAAAAGTGAAAACCGTTTGCCTGATGACTCGACAGGCAAACGGCGATAGAGTTTATCGGTTTAATCTGCCAGCAATCAGTTCTTCAACCACCGCAGGGTCAGCCAAGGTGGATGTATCGCCCAGGTTTTCATAGTCATTACTCGCAATTTTACGCAAAATTCTACGCATAATTTTACCTGAGCGGGTTTTGGGTAAACCCCTTGACCATTGAATTTTATCTGGGCTGGCAATGGGACCAAGCTCATGCCGAATATGTTGGCGTAGCTCTTGGGTTAATGCTTCGTCAGGTTCGACACCCGCTACCGGTGAAACGTACACATAGATGGCTTCACCTTTGAGGTCGTGAGGAAAGCCGACAACGGCAGCTTCTGCGACGTTAGGGTGCGACACGGTCGCGCTTTCAATTTCTGCGGTACCCAGACGATGGCCTGATACATTTAACACGTCGTCAACACGGCCGGTGATCCAGTAGTCACCATCGGCGTCGCGTTTAGCGCCATCACCACTGAAGTACATGCCTTCATGAGTTGTAAAATAGGTTTGTATAAAGCGCTCGTGATCACCCCAAATGGTGCGGGCTTGTCCTGGCCATGAGTCTAAAATAACCAGGTGGCCTGATGCTTCTCCTTCAAGAATCTCGCTGTTTTGATCGACCAGTGCCGGTTGAATACCGTAGAAGGGCTGCGTTGCGGCACCTGGTTTAGGCGGTTTAGCGTTGGGTATTGGTGTAATTAAGTGCCCGCCGGTTTCGGTTTGCCACCAGGTATCCATAATGGGAGCCTGACCCTTGCCAAACTCAGCGTGATACCAATCCCAAACATTGGGGTTAATCGGTTCACCAACGGTTCCCATAATGCGCAAAGAGCCGCGGTCGCTGGATGCCAGTGCGTGTTCGGCATCGGTCATCAGCATGCGTATGGCAGTGGGTGCGGTGTAAAAAATGGAGACCTTGTGCTTGTCAATAATTTCGCCAAAGCGGCCAATGCTGGGGTAATTGGGCACCCCCTCAAACATGAGTGTCGTGGCACCGGCTGCGAGTGGGCCGTAAATAAGATAACTATGGCCAGTAATCCAGCCAATGTCTGCGGTACTCCAGTAGACATCGTCGTCGCGGTAGTCAAAGACATGCTGAAAGGTTGAACGGCTGTACGTTAGGTAGCCTGCACTGCTGTGTTGCAAACCTTTTGGTTTTCCCGTGGAGCCAGACGTATAGAGCACAAACAGCGGGTGCTCTGCAGGAAAAGACGGAGCCGAGTGAACACTGGGTTGATCTGCTACCAGATCGTGATACCAGTTGTCTCGATGGGCATGCCAGGCGACAGACTTGTCGGCATAATGTTGCTTAACCACAATCACATCTTTGACACAGTCTGTGTCTGGAAACTCCAGGGCTTCATCGATGTTTGCTTTTAACGGGATGGCTTTTGTTCCGCGCAAACCAAAGTCAGCAGTAATAATCATTTTGGCTTCACAGTTAACTATGCGATCAGCAACTGCGTGGGCAGAAAAGCCGCCAAAAATACACGAGTGTATGGCGCCAATACGGGCGCAGGCCAACATAGCATAAGCGGCTTCCGGGACCATTGGCATATACAAAATCACGCGGTCACCTGCTTGTATACCGCGGGCTTCGAGTACGTTGGCTAATTTACACACTTCGTCATATAGCTTTTGGTAAGTGATATGTTCGGAATGGTCGGGGTTGTCACCTTCCCAAATGATTGCAGTTTTGTTGGCTTTGGTCGGCAGGTGGCGATCCACACAGTTGACGCAGACATTTAACTTGCCGTCTTCAAACCAGCGAATATGGAGATCATCTTTGGCGAACGACACATTTTTAACCTGAGTAAAGTCTCGGTCCCAGTGCAATTTTCGGGCTTCGTTCGCCCAGAATTCTGTGTTGTGTTCGATGGAGTCTTTGTAGGTAGCGTCGTAATGCGATGAGGTCATGGGCAAGCTGGCGGAGGCGCTCATGCTGTTCTCCTTTTGAATTATTAGAAGTTTTGCTGATATTGCATCAAGAGAGCAATTTATCCCATTAGACATAAGTCGTATGGACTTACGACCTTAGTCGAGTTTCGACTATTGGCTAATACCATTGTGTTTAGGTTGTGACTATTGTTTGTACAAAACCAAAGTAATAAAGCGATAACAATAATCAGGAGAAAGTTATGCAACCTACAGCTACACGATCGTTAACTATTCATTCCTTGACCAAGACAGTAGCTTGCAGTGTATTAGCGCTGGCAGGGACTTCAGCCGCCATCAATGCGTTTGGTGTTGAATTAGGTACCTTTGGTGGTACCGAAGTCTCACTAAAAGGTTATCTGAAACTGGATGCAATATTTTCTGATTATCGTGACGGGGCGCTATCGGCAGGTAATTTAGGTAAAGATTTTTATGTGCCTTCGTTAACGCCGGTTGGTGGCCAATCAGAATCATCTTCGGTCGATTTCCATGCGCGCCAAACGCGATTTGCCATTGGTACTAAAAGTAATATTGATGGAATTACTTTAAAAACGTTTATTGAAATGGGTTTTTTAGCGACCCCGGATGGAAACGAACGCATTACGAACTCTTACGAACCGCGTATGCGCCATGCGTTTCTGGAGTATAACAACTGGTTGTTTGGCCAGACGTGGTCCACCTTTATGGACGTCGGTGCATTGCCGGAAACATTGGATTTTATTGGTAACACGGATGCTTCTGTCTTTGTGCGTCAGGCACAAGTGCGTTACACATTGGGCAATTTTCAGTTCGCACTGGAGAACCCTGAAACAACAGTGACGCCATTTGGTGGCGGGGCCAGAGTGGTAACGGATGATAATAGTCTGCCCGACGCTGTTATTCGCTATAACTATAAAGCCAGCGATTTTTCACTGAGTATTGCGGGATTGTTTCGGCAGTTGCAATACGATGACGGCGCGGCGATAGATGATACCGAAACCTCTTATGGCATCGCGGTGTCTGGTGTTTACAAGATCGGCCGTGATGATATTAAGTTTTTAATTAATTCCGGTTCCGGGTTGGGACGTTATGTCGGCCTAAATATTACCAACGGTGCTGTGGTTAATGCACAAAATAAACTGGAAGCTATTGATACAACAGCCTATTACATTTCCTACAGACATCACTGGAATGATCAGTGGCGTTCTACCGTAAGTTATTCTGCCATTGATATTGATAACGATGTGACTTTAACCGGGGCTGGTGTATCGGAAGGTTCTTCTAGTGTGCGTTTGAATTTGATTTACAGTCCAACAAGCCGCCTTTCTCTGGGTGGTGAGTTGGCTGTTGCCGAGCGTGATGTAGAGTCGGGAGCCAGTGGAAAAATGGATCGCTTACAGTTCTCTGCTAAATTAACCTTCTAGAAGGCTAATCCTTGGGTCAAAACCCACCTGAAACAGGTGGGTTTTTTATTGCTTAGTAAATAAAAATTAGACATTACCGCAAGCGCGATTCGCCGGCACGGCGATGTCCATAAGTTTTGGATTAGGTAGCTTTAATGCTGCCATTAATTCTGCATACGCTTCTGGAGTTTTAGTTTGCAGGCGCGGGTTGTATTTTTTTTCTTCGCCGACAGTACTTTTTGTCCAGCCACGATAGTCATGGCCTGGGTAAATAACCGTATCATCGCTGTAACTCAACAACTTTTTCCAAAGGCTATGATATTGCTCAAGGGCATTACCGTTTTGAAAATCAGTTCGGCCAGTGCCGCGAATTAATAATGTGTCGCCGGTAAACAACCAGGTTTTGTCATCAACAGAGACTCTGAAACTATAAGAGTCATCAGTATGGCCGGGTGTATGAATTACGTGAATTGTCATATCGCCAACGACTAATTCATCGCCATCTTTAAACAGGTCGCTGGCGCATGTGGATTGAGACTCGATGCCAAACATGGTTTTACATGCACTTAACTCGCGTAAACGGCCGAGCGCAGTAATATGA
>JBNKHI010000065.1:0-15053 GCA_050290265.1 Cellvibrionaceae bacterium | reverse complement strand
CCACAACGGCTTGCGCGACACCATCAGCGCACTGGGCAACAACAAGAATTTTGCGCGGTTACGGCTGGGGATCGGGCATCCGGGCAACGCCAAACAAGTTGCCAACTACGTGCTACGAAAAGCACCCGCGGTAGAATTTCAGCAAACGGAAGATGCCTCTTACCTTGCCAGCAAAGTACTGCCGGATCTGGTGCAGGGTGACTGGAATAAGGCAATGAAAGAATTGCATACCGCCCGCAGCTAAAACAGACAGGGTTTGAATGCGTTCCCCAGACAACTAACGCCAACGCGGGTTCTATAGTAGAATGCGCCACAATTTTGCGGCATGACTTACGCGCCGCGCCAGTAATGTAAGATTGCAATAGAGAGAAACACTATGGGCTTCAACTGCGGTATTGTCGGACTCCCCAACGTCGGGAAATCCACCCTGTTTAATGCACTTACCAAAGCGGGGATTGGTGCAGAAAACTTCCCGTTTTGCACCATCGAGCCCAATGCCGGTGTTGTCGCAGTTCCTGACCCGCGCCAGGATCAATTAGCGCTGATCGTAAAGCCAGAACGCATAATCCCTACCACCATGGAATTCGTGGATATTGCGGGCCTGGTAGCCGGCGCGTCAAAAGGCGAAGGCCTTGGCAACAAGTTTCTCGCCAACATTCGTGAAACCGATGCAATTGCCCACGTGGTACGCTGCTTTGACGACGAAAACGTCGTTCACGTAGAAGGTAAAATCGACCCGATTGCCGACATCGAAGTGATCAACACTGAGCTGGCCTTAGCCGACCTGGAAACCGTGGAGAAAGCACTACAGCGCTTTACTCGCGCTGCAAAAGGTCAGGACAAGAACGCCATCGCCATGAAAGCCCTGTGCGAAAAAATATTACCGCACCTGAATGAAGCGAAGCCACTGCGGTCGTTCGATTTATCCCAGGACGAACAATTACTGGTTCGCGAACTCACGCTCCTCACCGTTAAACCGACCATGTACATCGCCAACGTTGACGAAGATGGCTTTGAAAACAACCCGCACCTGGACAAAGTCAAAGCTATTGCCGAAGAAGAAAAAGCCGTTGTCGTCGTCATCTGTAACAAATTAGAAGCTGAAATTGCCGAGCTGGACGAAGAAGAAAAACTCGACTTCCTGCAAGATCTCGGCATGGAAGAACCAGGGCTGAATCGCGTTATTCGCGCCGGTTATGAGCTGCTAGGCCTGCACACCTACTTTACCGCAGGCGTGAAAGAAGTACGCGCCTGGACCATCCCTGTGGGTGCAACCGCACCACAAGCAGCAGGTAAAATTCATACCGACTTCGAAAAAGGCTTTATTCGCGCAGAAGTTGTCGCTTACGACGATTTCATTACTTACAAAGGCGAGCAAGGGGCAAAAGACGCCGGCAAATGGCGCCTTGAAGGCAAAGACTACATTGTTGCCGATGGCGACGTTGTGCACTTCCGCTTTAACGTCTAAAAACTTGTCTCCTCCAGCACTGCCGCTCCTGGCAGTGCTGCCCCTTTCAGCAACACTCCTTGCAGCAACACTATTTTACCCGCCTCCCAAATACCACTAACACTCCAAAAAAATCGAATGCTAGACTTCAGCCTCACTACATTAGGCCGATAGACACTAGGTCACCCACTAAGCGGACCCTTCCCACTATGTTTTGGAATAATAAACAAGCGATTGCCGACCTGGAGCAACAGTGCAGCAATCTCGATAAAACCAACACAATCCTGTTTAATGAAAACGAGAGTTTAAAAAGCAGAATCAGTGAACTGGAAGCCCAACTTGCCTCCAGCCAGGCAGACAAAAACAGAGAAACCCTATTCAACCTGCTGCTTAACAGCCTAGGCAGCCTAAACGGTGTTCAACAGCACCTTGTAAACTCCACCGAAAAAATGCTCGGGCAGCGTGACCGCCTTGATGCAGCGGGCCTGGAATACGACGCCACAGAGACCACCCTGCGCGAAACACTTAACGGCCTGGCGATTATCAGTAAAGATGCCAAAGCCAGCCACGACAGTGTCGCCAACCTCAAAGGCGCCGCCGCAGAAATCACCAAGTTTGCCGACATCATTAACAACATCTCAGAGCAGACCAACCTGTTAGCACTGAACGCCGCCATTGAAGCAGCACGGGCCGGCGAAGCGGGTCGAGGCTTTGCCGTTGTGGCCGATGAAGTGCGCGCACTGGCGCAACGCGCGCGCGATGCCACCGCCGAAATAGGTGAGCTGGTGGACAAAATTGAAGAGGACACACAAAACACCGATCGCAATATTTCCAACACACTGCAGCATTGCGACGAACTCAACGAATCCTCTATTGGCATTATGGAAAGTGTCACCAAAACACTGGCCATGTCCCGCGAAATGCACGGCACACTGGCACTGGAATCCGATCACGCTCTTATTCAAACCCTCAAACTCGACCAGCTCACATGGAAGGCCGGGATCTACAAAAGCCTCGCCAACAAACAATTTAATCAACACCAACCCTCACACCACGATTGCCAACTCGGGCGCTGGTACTACGGTGATGGCAATAAATACGCCACCCTCGGGGACTACAAGGCCATAGAAGAGCCACACAAGAAGATGCATGACGCCGGCTCACAGGCGCTCAGCCACGCTGAGAAAGGCGATAACAGCGCTGTTGAGCACAGCTTAGAAGATATGGAATACGCCTGTACTGCCGTTATGGAAGCATTAGACAGGCTAGCCAGAAACCTCTAACCCCATCATCACCATTCAACACCCTGCACCAACCTGGCGTTGGTACAGGGTCAAAACCCGAACACCGCAAAGCAGACTCAACCCCTTCCATATCAACGAGTTAGCTAACTCAACCCGCTGATCTGACAGCCTTAATCATTTATACGAAAACACGAAAAATCCCCCAGCAATTGCTTGACACCCCAAGCATGGTTCGGGATAATTCGCGCCCTCAACAACTGCCACAGTGTAGTTGCTTATCGTTATGGCAAGGTAGCTCAGCTGGTTAGAGCGCAGCACTCATAATGCTGAGGTCGGGAGTTCAAGTCTCCCCCTTGCTACCATTACCGCAGCACCCTCCCCCGTTAATACCTACTTACACATTTTCAATTTCTGTCTACAAAATGACTACACTCGTATTTTTTTAAAAAATTTAAAAAAATTTCATTAACGAGGCAACGGATTTAACTCTACAACTTTGTTCATATAGTCCGGTGATAAATGGGCATAGCGCATCGTCACTTTTAAATCACTATGACCCAGCACTTTTTGCAACGTAAGTATGTCGCCGCCATTCATCATAAAATGGCTTGCAAAAGTGTGGCGTAAAACATGTGTCATTTGCCCAGGGGGCAATTCAATTGCAGAGCGTGCGACAGCTTTTCTGAACGCGCCCTCTGCAGAGTCAAACAAGAACCCCGCCTTTACCGGATAAGCAACCGAACGAAGCCAAGCAGATAATTCAGGATCAATAGGCACTACCCTATCCTTTCCATTTTTCGTGTTCTGATAAACAACCCTATCAGCTAACAAACAACTGGCGGTCAGCTTATTGGCTTCATTCCAACGAGCACCCGTAGCCAGGCATAATTTAGTCACGGGTAAACAATGGGTGTTACTGGATTTCGCACATTCCGCTAAAAGTAATTTGATTTCTGGCGTCGTTAGAAAAGCTAATTCTCTGGTACGTTCTGGTAATGTACGCAGGCCCAATAGCGGGTTATCACCGTGATACTGTCCTAACCGTTTTAGCTCCGAAAAAACAGCCCGTAAATATCTCAGCTCATGATTCACCGTTGCGACACTAACGGCCTTTAGACGCTGTTCTCTATAGGCAACAAAACGCGCAGAAGTAAATTGATAGACCGGCGGATTACCCAGGCTTGAGGCAAGCTGCAAGGTTCGACTATATCGATATTTAGCATCTTTTAAGGTAATCCCGTGGAATCTATACCAAAGGTCGACCAACTCAGAGAGAGAACGCCTATCTTTGTCAAAACGCGACGGGGTTTCCTCGTAACGTAGGGCACATTCAGCCTCAAAATTTTTAGCTTCTTTTTTTGTTTTAAAAACACGCCGCATACGAGGGCCAGAACGACCATTAGGATAGAAATCAAGTTGATACTTTCCTGAATTCAACTTCTTAATAGCCATTAAGCAGCCACACCATTTAACACGTGCATTTCTAATCGATCCTGCACAAACTCCCGAAGCATAAACTCTAATTCTTCATTGGCTCCAAACTGAAACACACCAAAATAATCGGCCAATTCTTCTGTACACCCACTGGCCAAAATCCATTGGCAGGCATGGGCGACGGTAAATCGCTTACGTGCCATCAGTTTTAAAACATTCCCTAACCAGTAGGCAACGTTACGCCGTGTACTTTGGCCGGGCTGCTTTTTTGCGCGTTTATAAAACCAGTGTGGTGCCGGAGGGTAGATCACAATATCGTCAATCAGCATTTGCCAGAAGGGATCAATGTAGCTAGAGCTGTGCTGTAATCTGAAGTTGTTTAAGGCGTATTTCCAGAGAGACGTGAGGTGTTGTGATAAGTCATGTACGTTGTTGATTTGCAGGGCTTCACCGGTCTTTTCATTCACGGAGCCATAACAAAATTCACGCACCACCGAATGATGGAAGCGCATTTCTAAACGGTGGACTCGATCACCATCTTGGTATTCGGGTGTCATAAAGTCTTCAACGCTGGGGACAGTTTCCCACACGCTTTGCCAGAAGCTTAGCTTGTCGGACTTAATGGCCTCCTGGTCTTTTTCATAGAGGCAAAACTGAAGAGCACCCGCCGAACCAAAGGTGTAGCTCTGGCCATTACCATAGATCACTGAGGCTTCATTCAGTGACCATTGTGCTTGCGATATATTGTTGAATCGGAACTGTCGTTTAGCCTTAGCCACAAGGCGAGATTCGAAGTCTTTGGGGATTTCTAAGCCTTTAACATCCACTGCGATATGACAGGCTACACCGGACTCCACCAACTGTGTCGCAAAGATACCAGCAACCGCGTTTAAATCGTCCTTCAGCTGTTCAGGTGTCGATTCATGGATACGCTGAGGGGTGACTTCTATCTTCAGGTGAGAGCCGTTTAAGGACGCATCACAGTAAAAAGATTTAAGTAGAACCACTAAACCAAGATCAAGGTTTTTGAGAATGTACTGATAACCCGCTTGTTTGCCGGATTTATTCATCGTCCAAATACAATCACCGAGCTTAATGGTGCCGGTGGGTGAGTCGTAATAGCGCTCTATCTCCAGGAGCACATCCGGTTTAATCAAACAGTTGTACAGTTGCTTCACCGTATCGATGCCAGTGTGTAAAAACCGAACCGATGACAGGTCGAACGCTTCTTTAGAATTATAAAAATAATTGCCTTTTCTTTCCCAGAATTTGTTTTCGTATCGCATAGCTATTCCTTAGTGAGTATCAATAGTGGTTAATATTGGAATGTGTCGCAGTGTGTTTGTGTGTGTGGTATTCACTCCCCTATTTAATAACGTGTTACAGGAACGTTTTGGCGTTTGCCGGCACGCTGTCGTGCTCGTAGCCTGCGCGCGTCGCTTAGCCGTCAAACGCTGAAGTCACTTGTGTGGTTGGATCAATATGGATGGGATTGCCCACAGGGACGAGCCTAGAGCGTCCGGCATACTCCACCAGGTAATAACGTCCATAGGATCTAAAATTAATCCCCAGGCTTAACAGCATGGCGCTGGTGACATCACCGGAGTGGGTATGGAACCAGTAATCAAACTGATTACCTTCGCGCTCAACGGAGCCAGACTGGTAGAGGATGCTGTTAAACAACCTCAGCTTAAAATCAACAGCCTCAACAGGCTGCCGCTCAGAAACAGCACCAGGAGGAACACGACTACCCGACCGAGCACCCACAGGCACAGACGCATCAGAAACTTGCTGATGGGGTTGTGAATCAGGTGATGCACCAAACTGAAAAATAGACCCTTGCTCAGCAAAAGTACTTCCCAGACTAACAACACCAAAAACCACAATTGATCCAAAAATAATAAACTTGGGCGAACCCAGTAGATCTGTATTCGTGTCCAGATCTTTGGCTTTGCCGGTTTTGGTGCTTTGGTAGACATCAAACACTCTCCTGTCGATTTTTTTGTTACTTGATCCCAGGTAATGGGTAGGTGATTTGCCGCTGTTCTCGGGGTCGTGTTTAACGCGTTTAAAACGGCCTTTAAAAATCGGTAGCGGTAACAAGCCTGCGAGGTTTTTATGACGGTAGGCATACTCAGCTACCTGACGCACTTCTTTGTGGATCTTGGCAATGTTGGTGGTGGAGATATAAATATCCCAGTTGTAATGCCGGTGTGTGTCGAAGGCTTCTTCCACGGTGGGTGGTCTATTGTCCAGGTCACAATCAAACTCAGACAAGGAGCGCAACCGCGTTGGATAAACGCGCTGGCCCTCGTCCATCAAAATACATGCACCTTCCGGTACCCAATGAAAGAAGCGAGCCATTTTGCTAAAGCCCTCTTCATTGAATCCGACATTGACCAAATTCGCTCCAGGAGGAAAAGCGCAGTCGTAAACGCTTTCGATTTTTTCAATATCATCAAACCCGCGAATATTGGTGACTACCGTCCGGCCTTTCTTAAGCGCGTTGATGCCGTAGAGAAAGATCAGTGCTGCCGATTTGTACGAACCAGGATTACCGTGAACAATTTCTGTTGCCATCGCTACCACCCCATAAAGTTGAGAACAAAGCGTGTGACAATGGCTTGCAGTAACAAATTGATACACTCCGGCAAACGCAAAAATGTTAGATAGCCAACAAGCTGAGAATCCAGGCTAGCCCAAGCGGAAGAAATCACACCACTTAGCCCTATATTGATCAGAATGTTTTTAGCCACGCCCCAGGAAAACGACACAAAGAAAATCTGTGCTTTGATTTTCCACACCAACACCCAGGTAATTAGCTGAGCAAAGACTTCTTCTAAAAACGGATAAATATCGACCGTCAGCCAATCGGAAATAAACTGAAAGAATTCAAAAATTTCACTCATGAGTTATCTCCTTAAAATAATGAACGCAGCAAGAATGGCGGCAACTGCAAAAAAGATATTGCCGAGAATGACTAAGAGATCGCGGAATTTGTACCAAGAGAAATCGACATCCACGCCGAAGATCTTTTTAATATTGGGTTGAATGGTGCCGCCTTGTCCGACATCGACATGTAAGAGACTGTCAGCTTCACCTTTTATCGTAGTAATCAGCTCATCATATTCATCTTTAGCCGCTTGCAGAGCATCGTCACCCGCAGAACTAAACGAGCCACCTTCGCCTTCGGTAAAGTCAGAGGTGATCACGCAATCTAAATAATTGGTTGCCGTAGGATCACAGTCACCTGCACCGGTATCACCGGTACCCGTTGAACCACCCGTACCCGTTCCCGTGTCACCGGTACCCGTTCCCGTATCGGTACCGCCGGTGCTACCCGTACCTGTATCGCCGGTGCCGGTATCACCTGTGCCTGTGTCGCCTGTACCAGTATCACCCGTGCCGGTATCACCCGTGCCTGTGTCACCTGTACCGGTGTCGCCTGTGCCCGTATCGCCGGTGCCAGTATCACCTGTACCTGTGTCACCACCACCGGTATCTCCGCCACCCGTTGAGGGCGGACCAAATTGCTGAGTTTGATGATCGTAAGTTGTATCAGTAGTATCAAACTGGCAATAGTTATACGTAGCAGTGCTACCAACTACGCCACCACTACCCGTGCAGTCTTCGGTAGGCCCGTCAGAACAAGAAACGGTTTGAAGATTGGCATTAATGGTTGCATAAGTGCCTTGGCCTTGCGTGCCATTACATTGATCAGCGCGATCCACGAAAGGCGTTTTACACGCACCTTCCGAATTATCAGTATTCGTATAAACCAACTCACTGCCAACAGGACAGGACCAATCGGTATTAGGCGGACATGACGCCACCGTATAACCACCCCGGTATTCATCTTTACAAGTCTGAACACCATTTACTTCCTCAACATAATAAGGAAAAGATGGATGATAAGGTGTTTGCGACGTACATTGCGCAGCAAAGTCACCAGAAGGAATAGACTCAGCTGTAAAACCCGACGTGCAATGACTTTGACTTAAATCAGCACTAGAAAAACAAAAGACTGAAAAGGAAAAAGAAAATAAGAAAAAATAAACGTTGATAACTATTTTTCTTTTCATAATACGATCCATAAAAAAGGGGCCAACACTGGCCCCTTTTCCTAGCTCAATGAGCCGCCCCAGAAGCCGACCAAAAAACTGAAGATCACCATTGAGGCGAAAATCAAACTAGCCACGTTTCAGCAACGCGATCACAGTAGAGATACCCACCACCAGCGCGATCAATGCAATCAAACCTGTTGTGGCATTGCCGACTGAGGTATTGGCCGCGGTGTAAGCCGCCGTTACCGCCGTGTCATCGATAGCAAACGCACCACCGGATAGCACCATGGCTGATGAACCCGCACCAGCAACGAGGAAGGCTTGTTTAGCGCGAGATTTGAAGTTTTGTAATGACTTTTTCATAACGTTTTTCCTTTTAAGTTTGTGCGGCGAATAGGGTTAGTTAAGGACTAATAAATTGAGTCCTAACAAAATGAGTAATGATCCGATGCAAAGACCGATCACGATTAAATGGATGCGACGTATTACAACGAGTTTGGGAAAGTATTTAGACACGCTAGGCCCTCCTCATAGTGCGAGCGACAAGGCCAGCACCGTAGCCGGTGATAAAGAACACCAGAAAGATGGCGACATACTGAGAAACAGAGACAAGACTAAAATCAACCAGGGATTGAATACCGGCAGAGAAACTCAGTAGCGCGGGGTCGACACCGGTTTCGATCCAGCTGGTACACACGGGAACCGGATCGGTTGAACCGGTGGGTGTGACGTAAGAGAAGTTTCCAGGATCACAGGAAAAGACAGTGCTCATGTTGACCTCCTGTTGTCTGCCTGTGTTGCTAGCAGGCCTTTATAGAGGTGCACACTGTCCGCGTTATCCGCCGCGATAAAGTTAAATGCAAACAATGTACACCTCTATAAAAACCAGATTGATCATAAAAGTGGGCAGCTCAACCACCGGGTAGATAGGTAGCTCTGTGCTGTTGTGGTGGCTGCCCATGACCTTACGATGCCTTGGCCGTGGGCCGGGGATGTGACTGAGGTAATTCCAACTTAAAGCAGTGTTGACCCAGTTTGCCGCCAGCGGCTTTTTTAAGGCGTACATGCAGGTCTGCCGGGCATGGGTAGTTGGATGATTTAAGATCCTCGTATACCTGTTCATCACAGGAGAGTTTCATAATCACGATGCCTTTGGCGTTCTCTTCTTTTTCATTGGTGACGGGTTGGCCAATGTAGAGAGACGCGTAGACCTGACCACCTTCCATTCGGGCGATGGAGGCGCCGAATAATTCGCACTTTAAAACTTGATTCATCATGAGTGTTTACCTTTGCATTGCTGTTGACCTGATGTGATTTGCAGATTGGCGCAGGTCGCTAACACCAAACCATGAAAGATCCGACTTAAAGAACCAGCGCCCACTATCGCTGTTGGTGTTCTAGAAGCCGGAAAACCTTGGGGCGCTGCCCCAAACCCCTGCTCTTGCCGCCGAGGGCTCGGGAGGCTGGCTATAAAGACGCCAACCTCCCTGTGCAGAGGCTGTGTGTTTACCGGGTTAGTCAATGGGCTTTCGCGGCATAAAACCTCGACTGCGCGAGATTTATTCCACGTCCCATGGACAAACCCGTTAAACGATGGAATGCGGTGGTGTTGATTAATCACCGGAGTAGTCCCCTTGCTGGTAGATGGTTTTGCCGCGCTTGAGGGAATCGATAAAACCATTGACGTCGACGAAGCGTTGACGGCCGACTTTGCAGGTGGGGAGCGTGCCGGTTTGCACCCAGCCACGGACGGTATCGCGGGAAACCCCACACCATTCGGCAAAGTTGCCTTGGGACATAATCGGAGGCTGTGTCAGGGTTTGGATTGGGGTGCGTAGATCGATGGCGTCCATAACTATGCCGCCTGTCTACGCAACACAGCGGGTTGATTCAGCTGAAAAAACCGACTGAATGACTCAGCTACGGTGATACCCGTTAGATCAGAGATAAACTGGATAAATCGATCCAGTATCTGAGAGAGTTCGTCTTGAGTATCAAGTTGAGAATGCCAATACACGCGGGGAAACAGGACGGCAGGACGATGACCCTCTTGATAGTCACTGGAGGCTGACACGATATAAAAATCCAGTGCGTTGACGTGCCCCCGGTACTGCACAAACGCACTACAGGCACCGGCCAGAGACGCAGAGAAAGCGAGATATTGCGCAAAAAAGAGCTTTTCCAGATTGGAAGCAGAAATACCCGTAGGGTTCATCGTCGTTTTCCTTTTCAATACGTGTGCCGTTTGCTTTAGAATGCTCACAGAGACACACTCAGATATATTAATAACTACGCGTTAAATACTAACGCGTATAATTATTACGCGCAATATATTAACGCGAATTATTTTCTATGATGAAAGAAAGGCTTATTGAGCTTATTAATTACGAGTGCCCAAACGAAAGAACGAAAAACAAAGAGTTCGAAGAAAAAACGGGCATCAACAAAGAGACGATCCGGGCACTATGCTACGGACGACAAAAATTCAATGAAGGCCACATCAACGCAATCAGTGCAGCTTTCCCAGAATACAAACACTGGTTAGTATTTGGCGAAGAATTACCCGAGTCAGGCCAAATCAGCCCAATGACCAAAGCCGCCCAGGGAGATTACCGAAAACCCGGCACGGCTTGATAATTGCGGCAAGGATTGCAGAGAGATGGAGAGGTACGAAAGGGAAAAGCCATGGACGAAATAACTAGACAACAAAACAAAGACATAGATATTACTTAATGCTTTGAATTTGAAAGAATCTGCCCCTTAAACGGAACACCAGTTTCAAAACGAAAAGGAACAGAGCAGCTTCTCATTCCACAATTTTTACGAATAACAAAATGCAAATGCGGACCAGAAGAAAAGCCAACATTCCCCGACTGGCCGATTATCTGCCCAGTCTTCACAATTGAACCTAAGCGCGGGCGAATAGAAGCCCACCGTAAATGCGCATAAGTAGCCATAGTGCCATCATCATGAAGTATGGTTATATAATTTGCCTTATCCAATAAATCAGAACGTACGCCACCCGCTATATTTCTTTGTTCAATTTCAATCACACGACCACCCCTAGCAGCTCTAATCAAAGTGCCAACAGGCATACCAATATCAACAGCATAGTAACTAGATTTACTTTTGTGACTAAAAGAACCACCAAAAGCCTGCGAAACGCTAAAGGACCTGCCTGATTCAAAAGGCAATATGTAATCAGGATTCGAATGGCGAGAAGAGGGAACACCTAACTGGTATTTATAGCGATATGACCATTTGGTTGATGAATTATTGACAGGAAAAAGTTTATTAACAAAACGCCGCGACCGCGCAGGAACAACGAGCTGTACAGAATTACCTGATTGCGCCTTAAGATTATGCAATCTGGAAAACCAGAATTTAACCTGAACAGGAGAATAACTGTCATTTACGACCATAAAAACAGGAGACCGATTAGCTCCGCTTTGCTTAATATAGACAGCATCAGCATACAAAATAGGAACTACAAAAAAAGCTAAAAATACAAAAATGTAAAACCGCATTTTAAATATTCGAGAATCTAAATAGAGTTAAGAAACTTGCTCAGAAGCTATTTTATCAAACAGCTCTTTTCGATAGATTTTTGTTGTAGAGGGTGCGGTTAAAGAAAGCTTTACTTGCGAAGTTTCCATAGCAGAAACCTCAATCTCTATATATTCACCTGACTCAGTAATTAGAACCAAAATTTCACCTTCTCGTCTTCTAAGTGATAAAGCCATTTCACATCCTTTTGATCGAATTAATTGTAAATTTTACCTTAACGCTGAGCTCACTTGCGTATGTTTAGACGTCAGCGTGGAGCCGTTTGTTAGGCTTTAGTCAATTAGGCTTCGAACGTCAGCTCCAGCAGGAACTGGCCATCCATATTTATCTGCTAGTCTCTTATGTTTTTCTGCTTCGTTTTTATTATCTACAACCTCAAATAAAAGCGAAAGATTCCTATGATACTTCCCATCTTGGAATTCTAGCGACGATGCCTTTAAGTAATATTCTATCGATTGCTCAAATTCATTCTTTAATCCAAACATATATCCCATCACGCCAAATGTTTCAGCGTTAGCAGCTGAGCTAGCTATTGCTTCACTCAGTAGACTGAAGGCTCTATCATATTCTTCAGATTCGACTAAAACATGAGCAAGTTTATTGAGTACATAAATATTATTGCGTATTGATAATACAGAGTTTAGTTGCTTAATTGCTTCTTCGTTTTCGCCAAATGAATGGAGTTGAAGGCCAAACATAGCCTTCATTTCCAAATTCTTTGGATCTAATGAGACCGCCTCTTCCATGTATTGAAGCGCTTCTTTTCCTCGGTCCTTGTCCCGTGAGATAAAAAGCCCGAACATGAACTTCGTTCCAGCCTCAGGCAATTCATTACTTAATTCATCAAGGTGCGAGCGAATCAATTCATCACTATGAAGCCTAGATATATACATTAGTTTCAATCCAGTGACTGCCTCGCTGCCAGGATCGATAACTTCAATCTTTTTAATTGCCTGCCAAGCAGAAACCATATCAAAATCTGCACTTAACGCCTGGCCTCGAACGATTAGAGTCTCTACGGTATTCGGGAGGGTTTGTTGATAATCCAACGCACGGACCACTTCATAATAAAGATCAATTAGCCCCGAAGCTTCACTTTTCTTTTGATCTACGAACCCGAAGTAAAACCCAATAAATCCAATTAGTACGCCTATGATTGCTATACAACGATCCCAGTTTATTGACATACATTTTATTTTCATCGTGGGTTCTCTTTCGACCTAACGCCTGAATAATGGGCGCCAAGCAAAGCTTTTGGCGCCCAGCCATGAGGCGACATTGACTGACTTGTTAAATTTTGAACTATGCATAACCAAGGCTCCGTGAATAATCGCTAAATAACTGCGAGCAAGTCATGTTTTCTATATTTATATTTAGTCCGCCTTTATATAGGTGAGCAATTGAACTGCTTGCAGATTCCTGATCGCTTTTAGACATTTCGCAAGCTGTAGCATAGCAATCTATTTTATGAGGGTTGTCATAACGATCAACGTCCGTTAGCGATAGAAGATCCATGTTTAGTCGATGATATGCAAAACCAAGGAACACTAATCGTTCTGCATATTGCATACGGGGTTTAAGAACGCCTATTGATTCCGAGTGAGCACCTTCAGTAAATGTTCGTATCCTTTGTGCATACTTAATTAGTTGGTCTGTATATAGATTTCCACCGAATTCCATGCAAGTTGTGCTTTGCCGGTCTTGCCAAGGCAAAGAACCGACGGAGCCATAAGGGTGTATGATTGTTAAGTTGTTAATTATTTCTTTCGCCTGAGCTTCGTCTAGGAGGTAATAGCTCTTTAAAGCGTTGAAAAGAAAATGTTCAATACAGCGGTCATAGTTGAAAATAATAAGAGTTATATCTAAAAATCTATTGATTAAGTCTTTTGCGCGGCAATTTTCCGTCAATGCGCGGAAAAATGGTAAGTACCAAGTGTTTTCTAAGTAAGAGAAGTTTACAGAACGACTTCCTCTGTTCCTATCAAAGTATAGCTTGCTCCCTTTTTCCGATTTCAAAATTGCTTCTACGATAGCCATCTTTCCGCATAGTGCTAATTTTTCATTGCCCCTTTCAGAGTCAATAAAATTATCTATAGATATAGCTAACGGCATATTATTTCTTATATGGTGACATGCAAGAATGTATTCATTCACTTCATCATTGTTGTTATTGGCATGACGTCTAAGGGTTTGGTACAGCTCGTAGTTTCCGGCCTTGAAGGAGCCGTACTCGAAATCCATTTGTAAAATGCGAGCTATATCCTCCTTGAGCTTATTCCCTACAGGGAGATTAACCTCACGACTTGCTCCTGCACCCACAATGTAGACCGTACTTCTTGTCAATTTAGTACTCCGATTTGTATGAGATTTAACACCCGCGTAATAGACGCGAGCTTGCGAGCGTCCTAATTGACACGTTTATTATGTTCATATACCTCACCGGTCATCAGTGATAATACATTTTGATAACTTTTCAATTTTTTCTTTAGATAAGCCGTGATCAGGATGCACATAACCTCTGCGGTGTTTTACGTATTGATATGCCCCCTCACCCTGGAAATTCTTAACTCTTTGTGGCCACTCACCCGTATAATTAAGATTATCTAGATGGTCTTCAAAATCTTCCGGATAGGATAAAAACTCAAATACAGCATATACACTCTGCTCTTGAAGCATGGGAAGCCTTTCAATTTTTGGAACTTCAAATTCGCTAAATGTAGCAGGTCTGTCACACCTCATTGATTCATATGCTGCATCATCGGGTGCATCCATATATTCACGCCAATTTGGAATGCCATAAAAGAATGATATTGGAAGAGGGCTTTCAGTATTATTTTCCTCATCAACTACTTGAAACTGATTAAGCAACTCATGCCTGACTTTCATTTTTTGTATGCCCAATACAGTTTTATGTTCTCCCGTACTTATTTGACCCTCTAAAGATTTTGTTTCAATTAACAATCGTGCCGCGTATATCCAGTCAACACGACTATTATTTAGTCCATCCAATGTGGTGTGGAAGGTAGCATAGTTTTCCATGCATAATTCCAGATAGAATTTTGACTTCTCATTTTCTAACTTTTTCGATTCCTGAAATGCATTAAATCGAAAAGCTGCATAAGCACCAAGTAGCACTGTAAAAAATTGCACAATGTAGTCGTAATAAGCAGGGAGTGTATTTTTGTCGATTGCAAATGACGAAAAATGCCACAGGACCAACCATCCGATACCGACAAAGACCCCAGTTACAACTGGATCATATCTAAAATTATTCAGATTAATTCTCCGATTTTTCAC
>JBNKHI010000064.1:0-15099 GCA_050290265.1 Cellvibrionaceae bacterium | reverse complement strand
ACGGGTTTCAGTGTGACAGGAATGACCGGCAGTTTGTTGAAATGTTCGCGGCTAAAGGCTACTCGCTCCTCTGCGTTTCTACGGTTTTTCTTTTCAGACTCAATTAGGCGCAGGCGCGGTAACAGACCTTGTTGATTTGCTACTTGAATGGCGAGTCCAGGGCGAGCGTTTAGCTCCAGCAGGGTAGGGCCACTGTGTTCATCCAGTACCAGGTCAACGCCCATGTATCCAAGGTTGGTCATGTCGTAGCAGCGCGCCGCCATGTTCAGGCATATATCCCAGTCAGGAATTTGTACGGCATGTAAAGACGCTTGAGTGTCGGGGTGATGACTGAGGGGTTCTTCAAATTGAATGGCGGCAATGGCTTTGCCGTCATGGATATTTAAACCAATTCCAACAGCCCCTTGGTGCAGGTTAGCTTTGCCATCCGACGCGCTGGTAGCACAGCGGATCATAGCCATAACCGGGTAGCCACAAAAAACAATAATGCGGATGTCCGGCACCCCCTGAAATGAAATGTCTGTTAGCAGTGGTGCTGGATTAATCAATGTTTCAATGATGGCGGCATCGGGTGAACCGCCCAGTGAATGCAAGCCAGCCAGTATATTACTGAGATGGCGTTCGATTTGTTCAATCTGTAAAGGTTGGCCCGAGGACTTAATAAATGTGCCGTCTTCAACGGCCTTGATAATCAATATACCTTTGCCGCCCGAACCTTTACTGGGTTTGATGGCGAAGCCGTTTAGAGTTTTTAGTAGTTCGCCAACCTGATTAATCTGGTGTTGTTCATGAATGACGGCAATCAGTTCAGGCACGTTGATATTGTTTTCCTGGGCCAGCAGCTTGCTCTTCAGTTTGTTGTCCACTAATGGGAACAAGTGCCTTTTATTATAGCGCCCAATATAGGATAGATTGCGCTGGTTCATGCCCAGAATGCCGGATTTTGCGAGTTTGAATGGCGACTTCCACATAGTATTACGGCCCTAGATCATACGCTTAAAGCGGCGTAATTCTGTGAGCCGGTAGCCAGTGTATTGGCCAAGTACAAGAATCATCGCCAATGTGATCAGATGCAGTTCCGGGAAGTTGAATGACAAATGCGCGAGCACGGGCCAAGACATTAGCAGGTAGGCAAACACCGCTACCATTAAGCTGCCGCCGCCTTGTATTACGACTTCATGGGGGCCTTCTTCTTCCCATAAAATAGACATGCGTTCAATGGTCCAGGCGATAATAATCATCGGGAAAAAGGTGACGGTCATGCCGGTTTTTAGGCCCAGTTTGGCACCGATAATACTGAGAAGGGCAATAAGAAAGACCACCAGTATGACCAGCGTTGCGATGCGGGCAACCAGCAATAAATTCAGATTTGACAGGTAGCTGCGCATCAGCAGACCAGCGGCAACAATAAGCACAAAGCTAATCAGGCCTGGTAATAATGACGTTTGCAAAAAGGCAACGGCGATCAGTACTGGCATAAACGTGCCGGCGGTTTTAATGCCGACAATAATACGCATAAACACCACCACTAAGGCCCCGATGGGTAATAGAAGCAGCATTTTAAACATGCTTTGTTCTTCCAGCGGTAAGCTACTGATACTGAATAGTTGAAAGCCACTTTCTTGCATACGCGCTTGAGCCAAGGCGCGTAAGGGTACGTCCTGGCGAATAATGGAAAAATACAGGGATGAGTTTTTACCGCCTTCTACGTCCAGAAATGAGACGCCGCCACGCTTCCAGAGCAGCAGGTTTTCCGGCACGCCTTGCTCGCCGCTGGTTAAGTTGAATACATGCCATTGCTCGTTTTCGTAGACTTCGAGCATTTGTTGCAAGCGTTGCCGACGACGGGCATCTTCAAGATATAAGCCGTCAGATAGCCTCGCCGCGTAGCCGGCTTCAGAAAGCATGGCCACCAACAGTTCGCCGCGACTTTTTCTCGACAGTAGCAGGGCGGCGTTCTGGCTCAAGTCGCCTTGATTGAAGGTTTTGATCAGTTCGCGGGTAAGCGATGTGGCAGAAACAGAGCGCTCACTGGCTTCCAGTAATATTTGGCTGGCGGCAGTTTTGGTGGGCAGGTCCCAGTTAGTAATGGGGTTGTCTTGTGCGGGATTCGGCTGGTCTGACGGTGGCTGTACACTGGGGTCAGTAGCAAATTGGGCCTGGTAAAAAATAACCTGTCTGCCACTGGCTTCGCGCTTGGTCCACTCGCCACGGCGACCGTCTGGAGTGCTTAAAATAGCAAAACCATAGCCGGGGCTCGCGGCCTGCTCGTTAAGTAGACGAAAACCGGGAATAGCATCCGGCAGATCCAGGCTTACGGATACTGGGCCGCCGTAGGCCTTGAATTCGATGCCGGCTTCCACCAGCCAAACCGATTGATGTTTGCCGGGCAGTAGTGGCAAACCGGTATATAGATGGCGCATAGTTGCCAGTGTGCAGGCTGTAATGACTAAGACAAGCACGATGAGGTACAGAGGTGTTCTGCCCATGGGGACGATCCTGAGTTAATTGTTGCCTAGGAGGAAGGATTTGCTCACGTCGACGACCATCAGGTCAGTCAGAATATTGCGCCCAACCAAGACAGAATAGTCAAGATGCGCTCGGTCGGTTAGCGTGAAGTCAGCAACATCTTCGACGTCGCCCATTTTAAAGGCCAGTTGCACCACAGGACGGCGGTCACCATCTATATCGGTGGACTGGAAAACGCGAACCCAGCGAACAACCGGACGCTCTAGAGTCTTCACTTCCGTATCGCCACGGTAGACGGTAAATCGCACCCACTTTGAACCATCGCGCTCAAAGCGTTTAATATCTCGAGCGTCCATAGACGAGGATTCGGCACCGGTATCAATACGGCCTTCAAATGTGATTTCCAGTGCGGGGAAATAGATCTTTTCTTTCCTGCCAACCACGAGCTTAGTATTCTCGATTGCTGCGGGGGCTGTTTCTTGGGCGTCGCGTAAGTCCGCGTTAACGGGTGCTGCCACAGGAGTGCTTTCAGAAATGGTAAAGGTATTAACCGGCGCCGAAGCTGCGTCGAGTTTGGCTTCATGTTCCTGATAGGCTTCCAAGAGTGCTTGTTGCTGTTCGGCGAGTTGGTCCATCTTGCCGTACAGCGCCTGATTCTCTTCCCGCTGTTTCGTGATTTCATCCTTCAACAGGCCAAGGTCTTCAGGGGTAGTCCATGGGGCCGACACGCAACCCGACAATGCAATACTTAAACCTAGACCACAACAACGAATTGCCTTGCTAATCACAGAATTGCTCACTCTCTTTTAATGCTATGTACGATGAATAAAAGGTGGTTGTAGAGGGTAACTGAAAGCGACTGCCGGCGCTATAGGTGGCGGGAATAACCGCATGTATCTTGGCGTGAATACTGTGACGGCACGAATTCCTCTCGGGTGCGATATGGGCCTCCTTTAACATCCTTGAATGTTGAGGTTTTCAGCACTAAATCCATGCATTTTCTTTGTCAAACCCATGCACCTACGTCATTTGACGTAGGTGCATGGGCCAATCCCCCCATAGTTCACACCCCCCTAAAACACATAACCTGAGTGCAGAAGTAAAAACACCACACCATTAAAACGATTGGGGATTGTTATGAATATTACACATCAAGATCACTCGGAGTCTGAGGCCTGGCGAACGTCTTTATTGTCGAGGGCGGTTAAGTTAGGTAGCACTACTGTAGTTGCGGCAGCGTTGATGGCCGGCATTGCCAGCAATGCCATGGCCGAGATGGAGCTAGGTAAAGTCGGTATTTCCGGCTATCTGGATATGTCTATTTCCAGTACTGACGTAGACGGCGGCGGTGATAGCGACAGTGCTGGTTTGGACCGTGCTGAAGTGCGCTTTAAATCGCAAATTGACGAAAAATTATCTATCGAGGCTCACGTTGCCGGTGGTGCGGATGAGGATTATGACCTCGAACAGGCTCATATGGTTTACCAGGCTACCGAGAGTACATCGGTGATTGCGGGTAAGTACCTCAGTGCGCTGGGTTTTGAAGCTTATCACGCACCAGACCTTTACCAGTATTCCATTTCTGCAGGTCTGGTTTATCCGTCATTTTTTAACGGCGTGGGCGTGAAATATGTCGGCGAAGGATTTGAAGTATACGGTTCAGCGGCTTCAGGTATCTGGGATACCACCGACACCAACACGGACGAAATGGGCTATGAGGCGAATGTCCGCTTTACTGCTGTGGAAAACCTTACTGTATTTTTGGGTGTTGCCAGTGGGTCGCCAACCGATGACCCCGCCGCTGACTTTGATCAAACCCTGGTGAACTTCTGGGCTTCTTACTCTACCGGACCTTTAACCGTAGCGGCAGAGTACAACGATCTTTCTGACTGGGGGGCAGAGGGTGTCGATGGTTCAAGCTTCCTGGTTATGGGCAATTACATGTTTAACGACTCGTTTGGTATTACGGTTCGCACCAGTGGTATCGATGTAGATGCGGGTGGTGGTACTAATGCGTTGGGTTGTTATGACTGTGATAAGTGGACTATCGCAGGTTCCTACATTATTTCACCCAACCTTTCTCTAGTGGCTGAATACAACACCTTAAGCGACAACGCGACTGATGTTGACGCAGACACGATGGCACTGGAAATGATTGTGACTTTCTAAGGTGATCCTAGCGTTATCACCCGCGTTCCTGAAGCTATCTAAGCACTAGACGAAACGCGAATTGCTCAAGATTGTATTGATATTTTTCTCCAGAGCGCACTCGCTGTATCGGTGCGCCTCTCTCAAAAGATAAAAGGTAATTCACTATGAATATGAAAAAAACATTAAAGGCTGGCGCGCTCGGCTTGTCTCTTTTGGCTGCTATGGCAGCGCAAGCCGCAGATACTATTAAGGTGGGTGTGCTGCACTCTTTGTCCGGAACTATGGCTATCAGTGAAACGACTCTTAAAGACACCGTATTAATGATGATTGCCGAGCAAAATAAAAAGGGTGGTCTTCTGGGTAAAGAGCTGGAGGCCGTTGTGGTTGACCCTGCGTCTAACTGGCCATTGTTTGCGGAGAAAACGCGTGAACTGCTAACCAAAGATAAAGTGGATGTTATCTTTGGTTGCTGGACATCTGTATCACGTAAATCTGTTTTACCGGTTATCGAAGAGCTGAATGGTTTGATGTTTTATCCAGTGCAATATGAAGGTGAAGAATCATCAAAGAATATTTTTTACACGGGTGCAGCGCCAAACCAGCAAGCAATTCCAGCGGTTGACTATTTGATGAATGATCTCGGCGTAGAACGTTGGGTGTTGGCAGGAACTGATTACGTATACCCACGCACTACCAACAAAATTCTGGAAGCCTACCTGAAATCAAAAGGCGTGAAAGAAAAAGATATCATGATTAACTACACCGACTTCGGCCACTCTGATTGGCAGAGTATTGTGTCAGAAATCAAAAAGTTCGGCAGCATGGGTAAGAAAACCGCTGTGGTTTCCACTATCAATGGTGATGCCAACGTACCTTTCTATAAAGAATTGGGTAACCAGGGGGTTTCCTCTGAAGATATTCCTGTTGTTGCTTTCTCGGTTGGCGAAGAAGAGCTTTCCGGCTTTGATACCAAACCGTTGATCGGGCACTTGGCTGCCTGGAATTACTTTCAGAGCGTTGAGTCTGACGCGAATGATGCATTTATCCAGCAGTGGAAAACCTATATTAAAGATCCTAAGCGCGTGACTAATGATCCTATGGAAGCGACGTATATCGGCTTTAATATGTGGGTAAAAGCGGTTGAAAAAGCCGGTACTACCGACGTTGATAAAGTTGAGCAGGCTATGATCGGTATGACAACTCCCAACCTGACCGGTGGCATGGCGAAAATGCTGAAAAACCACCACTTGTCCAAGCCAGTATTGATTGGCGAAATTCAGGGCGACGGCCAGTTGGAAGTGGTTTGGGAAACTGATGGTCTGGTTGATGGCGATGCCTGGTCAGACTTCTTGCCCGGTTCAAAGGACATTGTCGCTGACTGGACTGCACCGATTAAGTGTGGCAACTACAACACTAAAACTAAGCAGTGTTCTGGTCAAAACTTCTAATCGATCCATCTGATTTTCAGCCCCATTGTATGGGGCTGCTTCAGGGTGGCTGTAGTCAACGCGAAGAAACATTGAATCGCCGGATACACTAGAGCTACCCCGTTTTCGTTAAACTATTGGAGTGTCGTGTGAATATCGCACTACGAGCAGTAAGTTTTCTCAGTGTTTTGTTACTACTCAATAGCGCAGTAGTGTTTGCGCAAACTGCTGATGAAGTATCGGGTCGGACGGTAGCAACGCCCAGTACGCAGCTTGAGCCTGTTACTGAATCTGTATCCACGGTAACCGTGGACAGTCTGCTGGAAGAATTGACCAGCGTCAGTCTTAGAAAAATGGAACCTTTAGTTCTAAGTTTAGAAAAAGCTGGCGGTGACAGTCTTTTACCCTTATTTGAAACATTACAAGCGGGTCGCTTGTATTACAAAAAGTCAGACCTTTCGTTGGTTGATGTCACCAAAAATCCGGATGGTGACTATATTGCCAAAGATGTTTACAGCAAAAAAATAGAAGGTACGGTTGAAAAAAAATCAATTAAAAAAATTCGTGTTAACAACAAAATTCGCGGTTTGATAAGTGATGTAATGGCACGCTTGGAGTTGAACTCGGCAAGTGCCAGTTTACGGCTGATGGCAGTGAAAACCATGACCGGAGAATTAAATGAAAAAACAGTAGGGCTGCTACAAGCTCGTTGGCAAAAGGAAGATGACACTGAGGTGAAATCTGCCTTGGAGCAGGCGTTGGCACTTTATCGTTTGCGTACAACCGAGGATAAGGAAGTCAAAATTAATGCAATCAGTATTCTCAGCCATAATCTTGATCCTCAGGTGCGTCATGAATTACAAACTATCGCCGAAAAAGATGCCGACGGCGAATTTGTTGAAAAAGACCGGGCGGTACGTAAAGCTGCAGCTGCAGCAGTAAAAACATTGGATAGCAAGATTAGTTTTTATCATTTTATTGAGCAGCTGTTTTTTGGCTTGAGCTTAGGCTCAATTTTATTGCTGGCTGCCATTGGCTTGTCGATTACTTTTGGTGTGATGGGCGTCATTAATATGGCCCATGGTGAGATGATCATGTTAGGTGCATACACCACCTATGTGGTCCAGCTCATTATGCCTAACTATATTGAATACTCCATTTTTGTCGCGATTCCCGCAGCGTTTTTAGTCGCAGGTTTTGTTGGTGTGCTAATTGAGCGCGGAGTGATTCAGTTTCTACAGGGCCGTCCATTAGAAACCTTATTGGCCACATTTGGTATTAGTCTGATCTTGCAACAGACTGTTCGCACTGTTTTTTCTCCTCTCAACCGGCAGGTTGCTACACCCGAGTGGATGAGCGGTTCACTAGAGATAAATCCGTTGCTCTCGTTAACGTATAACCGCTTGTACATTTTTGTGTTTGCCCTGCTGGTCTTTTTTATTCTGCAAATGATTCTGAAAAAGACCTCGCTTGGTCTAAACGTACGAGCGGTGTCACAGAATCGCAGCATGGCTAAAGCCATGGGTATTCGCACAGAATGGGTTGATGCCATGACCTTTGGTTTAGGTTCGGGTATTGCTGGGGTTGCGGGGGTGGCTCTCAGTCAGCTTACCAACGTAGGACCTAATTTGGGGCAATCGTACATTATTGATTCGTTTATGGTGGTGGTATTCGGTGGAGTAGGTAACTTGCTCGGTACCCTTGTTGGTGGTTTTTCACTGGGTGTTGTCAATAAATTTTTGGAGCCAACCATGGGGCCAGTGTTAGCTAATATTTGTATTTTGGTCGCCATTATCCTGTTTATTCAAAAACGTCCAAAAGGCCTCTTTCCACAAAAAGGGAGAGCCGCCAATGACTAATATAGCGACGAATTCTATGAATAAAATATTTGAATTGTTTACCAAAGGACGCTTGTCTGCGCTAGACACAAAGTGGTTTGTGATTGTGTTATTCGGGTTAACCGCCTACGCATCTTTTGCCAACCTGGTATTTCCAGCGGACTCTTTTTTATACGTCAGTACTTATACTATCACCTTGCTCGGCAAGTATTTGTGTTTGGCATTATTGGCATTGTCGGTCGACGTAGTTTGGGGTTACTGCGGAATTCTTAGCTTGGGTCACGGTGCCTTTTTCGCGTTGGGTGGCTACGGTATGGGTATGTACCTGATGCGCCAAATTGGTGATCGTGGTGTTTATGGTAATCCTGTATTGCCAGACTTTATGGTATTTCTCGATTGGAGCGAACTACCGTGGTTTTGGTTGGGAATGGATCAGTTTTGGTTTGCCATTATTGTGGCAATAGCGATTCCAGGGCTGTTGGCTTTTTTATTCGGCATGTTGGCTTTTCGATCAAAAGTCACGGGGGTTTACCTGTCGATCATGACGCAGGCGTTAACCTACGCGCTAATGTTGGCTTTTTTTCGCAATGAAATGGGCTTTGGCGGTAACAATGGCCTCACCGACTTTAAAGATTTACTCGGTTTCGATCTGCAAAGTGATAGTACGCGCGTTGTTCTGTTTTTACTTACTGCAGCCTTGCTATGCGGTGCTTATGTGTTGAGTCGATTTATTATGAACTCTCGATTGGGGCGTGTGTTGTTAAGTATTCGTGATGGCGAATCACGAACCCGCTTTCTGGGTTATAAAACGGAATATTTTAAAGTTGCTTTGTTTGTTTATTCCGCGATGTTAGCGGCAGTGGCTGGCATTATGTATGTACCGCAAGTAGGTATTATTAATCCCGCAGAATTCTCACCGCTCAATTCGATTGAGGTGGTGGTATGGGTTGCTATCGGCGGCAGAGGTACTCTTTATGGTGCAGTGGTAGGAGCGTTGCTAGTCAACTATGCCAAAACACGTTTTACGGCAATTATGCCTGATGGCTGGTTGTTTGCTCTGGGTGCTCTGTTTGTGTATGTCACCATATTTATGCCGCAAGGTATTGTAGGCTGGATTAAAAAACAGTGTGGAAAAATGCAATCATCACCGCCGAGTTCAGGCGCTCCATCTGATTCTCAACCTACCGACGACAATGATTCCTTGTTGGAGGCAAAAGCATGAGTTTTCTAGAAACAACCCGCGAGACTTTTCGTCGCGATCGTGTTTGGCCTATGTTAATGGAAACCGACCCGCGCATTGATGTATCGAAAAAAGTATTACTCTATGTGGAAGGGCTAAGCGTAAGTTTTGACGGTTTTAAAGCGTTGAATGATTTGAATTTATATGTCAACCACGGCGAGTTACGCTGTTTGATTGGCGCGAACGGCGCCGGTAAAAGTACATTAATGGATGTTATTACCGGTAAAACGCAGTGTGACGAAGGTACTGTATATTTTGGTCAAACTATTAACCTGTTAGCACGCAGTGAGCCCGAAATTGCGCAACTGGGCATTGGCCGAAAATTCCAAAAACCTACGGTCTTTGAGGCGCAAACTGTTTTTTCCAATTTGGAACTGTCGTTAAAAACCAGTAAAGGGATTTGGTCCACGCTAACCGCGCAGCTAAGTGCGGAACAACGTGATCGGATTGACTATGTGTTGGAACTGATTGGTCTAAGTCACGAGCGCTTGCGGCCGGCGGGTGTGTTATCCCACGGCCAGAAACAATGGTTAGAAATTGGTATGTTGCTGGTGTCAGAGCCGCGCTTACTCCTCATTGATGAGCCGGTAGCGGGAATGACCCCACAGGAAACCGAACGCACCGCAGAGTTGCTGCTGTCACTGGAAGGTAAACATACCGTTATTGTGGTTGAGCATGATATGGAATTTGTGCGCAGCATTGCGCGCACAGTTACCGTGTTGCACCAAGGCAGTGTATTGGCGGAAGGCAGTATGTCTCAAGTACAGGCCAATAAAGATGTGATCGAGGTGTATTTGGGGAGCGACGCATGATCGAGTTAAAAGGTGTAAATCAGTTGTATGGTGGCACACAAATTTTATGGGATCTGGACTTAGCTATTGAGCCGGGTTCATGCACCTGTATCATGGGGCGTAACGGTGTTGGAAAAACGACGTTATTAAAATGCTTGATGGGCCTGTTACCCATCAGCAGTGGTGAAATTCGCTACCAGGGTGAAGTAATTCACAAGAAAACGGCAGAGTATCGGGCCCACCATGGGATTGGCTATGTGCCACAAGGCCGCGATATTTTTTCATTGCTCACAGTGGAAGAGAACCTGCGGTTGGGTTTGCCGTGCCGTAAAGATAAAGCGCAAAAGATACCGGACAAAATATTTGATTTATTCCCAGTCCTTAAGGATATGCTCCATCGTCGAGGGGGGGATTTGTCGGGAGGGCAGCAACAACAGTTAGCGATCGGCCGCGCGCTAGTGATTGAACCCAAAGTCTTAATTTTGGATGAGCCGAACGAAGGTATCCAACCGAATATCGTCAAGCAAATAGGTGATGTGATTACACAGTTAAACAGGGAAGACCAGTTGACAGTTATTCTTGTGGAGCAGAAACTTGGGTTTGCTCGCCGTGTGGGAGACGATTTTCGACTCATGGAAAAAGGCCATATTGTAGCCAGCAACAAAATGAGCGAATTGTCAGATGATCTGATCAAGCAGCATTTGGCGGTTTAAATCTTTACCTAATGATCTTTGCTACAAAAAAGCGATTGTGTTGTGAATCAATTGAAGATAAATGCTCCACCTACTGACGAAGCTTCCAGTTGTGGTGCAGACCCCAGTGCTGACCTGAATAGCCAGGCAGCAGCATCCGCATTAACATCGCCATCTAAATGGGAAGCTGATATCCATTTGGTGTTAGCTCAGCGTGAACGCGGAACTCGTTTGACTAAAAATCAGCACAGTGGACCACTTTATGTACAAAAGCCCTTTTATCCGGAAGGTCGCGATATAGCGCATGTGTATTTATTGCATCCGCCGGGTGGCCTTGTTTCCGGGGATAAGCTAAAAATATTGGCAGAGCTGGAAGCGGATAGTCGAGCCGTTTTTACCACCCCTGGTGCAGGTCGGGTGTATAAGGCGCGGCAAGATCAGACCTTGCAACAGCAGGATATTTACTTTCAGTTGGGTGCCGCTGCACAACTAGAATGGCTACCGATGGAAACTATTGTGTTTCCAGGTGCGAATACACGTTTAACGACCCGCATTGATATTCAACCGGATAGCTTATTTTGTGGGTGGGATATTACTTGCCTGGGGCTGCAGGCTAATCAACAGCGGTTTGACCAGGGTTCTGTCCAGCAACGTTTTGAAATTTATGAACAGGGAAAACTGCAATTGCTTGAGACGTTTGTTGCCGAAGGTAGTAATGATTTGTTGATGCATGGTCCTGCCAGTTTACGCGGTTGCAGTGTGAATGGCTTTTTTGTGGTGGGGCCGTTGTCGAGTGATTCTCTGGCTGTGGGTGCAGATGGTAATGATGCCGGTGATAGTAAAGTGTCCGTACTTATCGAGAGCTTGCGCGCATCATTAGGTTTTCAGATAGAAAATGCTGAACGGCCCTACCTTTTCGCAGTCACTCAAGTGAAACATTATCTCGTCATGCGTTATTTGGGCTGCGACAGCCATCAGGCGCGGAAAATCTTTTTGGCCGCTTGGCAGCGTTTGCGGCCTGTTTTATTTAAACGGATCGCTTGCGAGCCCAGAATATGGGCAACATAACCTTGATCGTGTAAATTTAGCACTAGGCATTTACTTAAAAGGTCTACATCGAACTAACGATTAACGAGTCACACCCTATGGAATTACTACCTAAAGAAAAAGATAAACTGCTGCTTTTTACGGCTGCATTGTTGGCAGAACGGCGCTTGAAGCGTGGTGTAAAGCTCAATTACCCGGAAGCAGTTGCCTATATTTCGATGGAAATTATGGAGGGCGCACGCGACGGTAGAACTGTGGCCGATCTCATGGCTTACGGGAAAGAAATTTTGCGGGCGGATCAAGTGATGGAGGGTGTTGCCGAGCTTATCCATGAAGTGCAAGTAGAAGCGACATTTCCAGATGGAACAAAATTGGTAACAGTTCACGACCCTATTAATTAATCCCATTAATTAAAATGTTCCGTTAGAAAATAACGTAATGGCTAACAATCAGAACAGCAAAGGTTATACAGCATGATTCCTGGTGAAATAAAAGTTGCCGACGGCGTAATTGAACTCAACCCCGGTCGAGAGACATTGACTATTCGTGTTGAAAATCAGGGTGATCGTCCGGTACAAATTGGTTCGCATTATCACTTTTTCGAAGTCAATCCGGCGTTGGTTTTTGACCGAAATAAAGCCAGGGGCTTTCATCTTAATATTGCTTCCGGTACTGCTGTACGATTTGAGCCAGGTCAGGCACGTGAAGTTGAATTGGTAGCCTTTGCCGGTAAACGCGAAGTCTATGGTTTTCGTGGCGATGTAATGGGCAAACTTTAACAGGTGCAGAGACGATGACAGATCAAAGCAGCAAGGGCAGTAATAAAGTCACAATGGATCGCCACAGCTATGCCCAAATGTTTGGCCCTACGGTGGGTGATAAAGTACGTTTAGGCGATACCGAATTGTGGATAACCGTTGAAAAAGACTTTACTTGCTATGGCGACGAAGTGAAATTTGGTGGCGGTAAAGTCATTCGTGACGGTATGGGACAAAGCCAGTTGCCGAGTCAGTTTACCCCTGATCTGGTTATCACCAATGCACTCATTCTCGATCACTGGGGTATTGTAAAAGCCGACGTGGGCATTAAAGAAGGTCGCATTGCTGCAATTGGTAAAGCGGGTAATCCGGATGTACAAGATGGTGTCGATATTATTATAGGCCCAGGCACAGAAGTGATTGCCGGTGAAGGTTCTATTCTGACGGCGGGAGCCATTGATGCACACATTCACTTTATTTGTCCGCAACAAGTAGAAGAAGCGTTAATGTCTGGTATTACTACCATGATTGGTGGCGGCACAGGCCCGGCTACCGGCACTAACGCTACAACCTGTACGCCTGGCCCGTGGAATATTGGCAAGATGCTACAGGCCACCGACAATATGCCTATGAATTTTGGTTTTCTGGGTAAAGGTAACGCGAGCCAGCCTGAAGCGCTTGAAGAGCAATTAGCTGCCGGAGCGTGCGGACTGAAACTGCATGAAGACTGGGGCACAACGCCTGCGTCGATTAATAACTGCCTAAATGTAGCGGAACGTTATGATGTGCAAGTGGCTATTCATACAGACACACTGAATGAATCCGGTTTTGTCGACGATACCCTAGGGGCGTTCAAGGGCCGTGCTATTCATACTTACCACACCGAAGGCGCTGGAGGAGGCCATGCGCCAGATATTATTAAAGCCTGTGGCTCTCTTAATGTCTTGCCGTCATCGACGAATCCAACACGGCCTTATACAGTGAATACCATTGACGAACATTTGGATATGTTGATGGTTTGCCACCATTTGGATTCCAATATTCCCGAAGATGTAGCGTTTGCGGATTCGCGCATTCGCAAAGAAACTATCGCCGCTGAAGATATTCTTCACGACCTCGGTGCCTTCAGTATGATTTCATCGGATTCCCAAGCCATGGGTCGGATTGGCGAAGTGATTTGTCGCACTTGGCAAACCGCCCACAAGATGAGGGTTCAACGAGGCCCTCTAAAAGAGGATGCCGAGCTCGGTGCAGATAATTTTCGCGCTAGGCGCTACATAGCCAAATATACTATTAATCCCGCGATTACCCACGGTATTGCTGACGAAGTGGGTTCTATTGAAGTGGGAAAACTGGCTGATTTAGTACTTTGGAAGCCCGCTTTTTTTGGTGTTAAACCCGCATTAATTATCAAGGGTGGCTTTATTGCCGCAGCGCCAATGGGCGATCCTAATGCGTCAATTCCGACACCGCAGCCAGTACATTATCGGTACATGTTTGGTGCCTATGGCTCGGCACCTGCGCAAACATCCATTACGTTTACCAGTGCTGTTGCAGTGAAAAATAATGTCGGAGAAGCGCTTGGATTAAAGCGTACCTTAGTACCGTGTAAAAATACCCGTAGCATCACCAAGCACGATATGGTGCTCAATAACTGGTTGCCGGTGATTGACGTTGATCCACAAACTTATGAAGTTAGAGCAGATGGCGAATTATTAACTTGCGAGCCCGCTAGCGTGTTGCCCTTGGCGCAACTCTATAACCTGTTTTAATAAAATTTTGGTTGATTGCTTAGTTAGATACAAGGTAAGTCTCGTTAGACTGATTATACAGAGTAGCGAGCATAGTGTGAGGAGTTTCGATTGAGTAGTGTAGAAGTATATGAACGTCTTGGTGCCCATTATCGCGAAGACGAGAATGTCGATATCCATGTTGTGTTGAATCATGAGCAGCGCGATAAGGGCCGTCTTAGAGCCATCAGTGAAGAGGGTACTGAAGTTAGATTATTCCTGGAGCGCGGTGTCGCTTTATCCGTCGGTGAACTGTTACGCAGTGAATGCGGTAAAACCATTATGATCAAAGGCGCAGTTGAAGAGGTTGTTGAGGCCAGTTGTGATGACTGGCACACGTTTACGCGAGCCTGTTACCACTTGGGCAACCGCCATGTAAAAATTCAAATCGGGCCTCGCTGGTTACGTATAACACCGGATCATGTATTGGAAGAAATGTTAGTGCAGTTAGGTTTAACAACGGCCAGTAAACAAGCGGTTTTTGTTCCAGAGAGTGGTGCTTATGCCCATGGCCATCACCACCACTGAAATCAGTCTGCTGCGGTTGATGCAGTTAAGCAGTGCGAGTTTGCCTGTGGGTGGGTATTCGTTTTCGCAAGGAATGGAATATGCCATTGATTGCGGTTGGATAACGACGCCTGTACAGGTGGTTGATTGGTTGCACTCGCAGCTGGATTACAGTTTGGCGCGGTTGGACCTGCCCTGTGTTTTTCGTTTGTTATCAGCTTTGGAGAATAATGACGAGAACAATGTTGAATATTGGAATAATTTTTTACTGGCGGCCAGAGAAACTCAAGAATTACGGTTGACGGATACGGCGATGGGTAATGCCTTAAATAAATTGTTATTGTCGCAGGCGGTGCCGGTTCCCGAATTAGGTCAATCCGTTAACCGGG
>JBNKHI010000063.1:0-15117 GCA_050290265.1 Cellvibrionaceae bacterium | reverse complement strand
CATGGGTAGATTCAAAAGGTTCCGGTTCTATGCCCAGGCGCTGAAACAAAGCCATATCTTTATTAGCTTCGGGATTAGGCGTAGTGAGTAATTTTTCGCCATAAAAAATGGAGTTAGCACCAGCGTGATAGGCCAGAGCCTGCATTTGCTCATTCATTTCTTCACGGCCAGCAGACAACCGCACATGGGATTTCGGCATCAATATGCGGGCCACCGCAATCGTGCGAACAAAATCAAACGGGTCCAAATCAGCTTGGTCCGCCAATGGCGTACCTTCCACACGCACCAGCATATTAATCGGCACAGATTCCGGGTGCTCCGGCATATTGGCCAATTGCACCAATAACCCAACGCGATCGTTCTCATCCTCACCCATCCCGACAATACCACCGCAACACACTTTCATGCCTGCAGCACGCACGTTGGACAAGGTTTCCAGACGATCCTGATAGGTGCGCGTGGTAATAATCTCGCCGTAATATTCTGGCGATGTGTCGAGGTTATGGTTGTAATAATCCAGTCCGGCATCAGCCAGTTCCTGAGCTTGCTCTGGCTTCAACATCCCTAGAGTCATACAGGTTTCCAGCCCCAAGGCCTTCACTTCTTTAACCATTTCAGTGACATACTGCATATCTTTTTGCTTTGGCGAACGCCAGGCTGCGCCCATACAAAAACGCGTAGCCCCGCTCGCTTTCGCCGCTTTCGCCTCGTCGAGGACAGCCTGCACCGCCATCAACCGCTCCCTTTCCAGGCCGGTGTCATAGCGAGCACTTTGCGGGCAATACGCGCAATCTTCAGGGCAAGCGCCCGTCTTAATAGAACACAGGGTACTGACCTGAACCTGATTGGGGTTAAAATGCTGGCGATGAGTAAGCTGCGCCTGAAATAGCAAATCGTTAAACGGCAAATCAAATAGTGCTTGAACATCGTTACGAGTCCAATCATGACGAATAACGGCTTGACCAATAAGCGAATTATGAGCGGCAGTCACGAGCAGTTCCTTTCAGTTGGCAATAGGATTTGTTTTACTGGCAATAGTAAACCGCACCCAGGAGTTGTCAACCAAAATAGTGAATAGAGGTTAACTACTCAAAACTCTACGGCCAAGCAATACCCAACAATGACCAAACGCGCGGCAATGCTTTGGGCTGCACTGTTAATCTGACAAAACCGCCAAGCCCCCTTTATCAAGGATGATAAATATGCAACATCACGGCATTACTAAACGACTACTAAACTTGCTATTCCCACAACAGTGCTTGCTTTGCGGAACACCGCATCAGACCAGAGCCGGGGTTTGTGAGCACTGCAATAACGACCTGCCGCGCAACAGTTCTGCATGCTATTGCTGTGCGCAACCACTGCCGCCGGCCAGCCACGATGAAACCATCATACTGTGCGGCCAATGTCTGCAATCAAAGCCGCCATTTCAAGGCAGCTTTAGCCCTTACATTTATACCTTTCCGTTGGCACAGCTCATCGGTCGTTACAAATACCAGCGTAATTTCGCGATAGGAAAAGTATTGGAAAATCTGCTCTGGCAAGCAGTATCCACTATGCCTCCGGCATGGCTGACTACCAACGATCAGGTGATAGACCCCGATACAACACCGATATTGGTACCCGTACCTTTACACTGGAAACGACAGCTTTATCGAGGCTTTAATCAAGCCGATAGACTAGCCCACAGTCTAGGCAAGCAGCTGCAACTTCCCGTGGTACATGTATGCAAGCGCACCCATGGCAGTACGCCACAGCACGAATTAAAGCGTACACAACGCCTTAAAAACTTACGCCATAAATTCACTGTCACCCAACCCGTCTATCAAAAGCATCTTGTTCTGATAGATGATGTAATGACGACTGGCGCCACGTTATATGAACTCAGCCGTATTCTGTTGTTAGCCGGGGCGCGCCGGGTGGACACCATCACTCTGGCACGAACGCCTTAGCCTCGAACTGGCCTCAGCTCACACAATAGCTTGCAGGGCAACGCAGAACCTTTACACTGAGCGCCAAATTTTGCCAAAGCCTTGGCTTTAGGCTTTGCACACAAGGCAATACCCATGTCAGATTTACCTGCTACCAGTGCACAACACCCTTATGACGCCTTAACTCCAGATACCGTATTGGACGCTATCGAATCGGTAGCGATTGAAGCCGACGCCCACCTCCTGACCGACGCCCGAATATTGGCCCTCAACAGCTATGAAAATCGCGTTTACCAGGTTGGCATCGAAGGCGCACAACCACTCATTGCCAAGTTCTATCGCCCTGCTCGCTGGAGTGATGACGCTATTCTTGAGGAACATGCCTTCAGTCGTGAAACGGCTGAACTTGAAGTTCCCATTATCTGCCCAGTACTCGATCTGCACGGAAAAACGCTGTTTACTCACCAGGGGTTTCGCTTTGCACTCTATCCGCGTCGTGCGGGCCACGCACCGGAACTGGATGACTTTGACACACTACATGTCTTAGGTCGCCTACTGGGTAGACTGCATGCAGTGGGCCTGCAACGCCCTTTCGCGCACCGTACTACCCTGACCGCGCAGCGTTTTGGTCACGACAGCCGCGACTACCTGCTAAGTAATGACTTTATTCCTAAGGAGTTACTGCCGGCCTATGAAAGCTTGAGTAAGGATGTATTGCAGCGAGTCGAGCAACGCATGGAGCCTATTGGCTACCAAAACATTCGTCTGCACGGTGATTGCCACCCAGGCAATATTCTCTGGCGCGACGACAGTGCACATTTTGTTGATCTGGACGATGCGTGTAACGGCCCTGCCGTTCAGGATTTATGGATGCTACTGAGTGGCGAGCGCGACCAGCAATGCCGGCAACTCAGTGAATTGGTCGAAGGTTACGAGCAGTTCTGCGACTTTAATCGCGCGGAAATTGGATTAATTGAATCCTTACGTACACTTCGATTGATGCATTATGCTGCATGGCTGGCAAGACGCTGGGATGACCCAGCCTTCCCGAAAGCATTTCCGTGGTTTAATACCCCGCGCTACTGGTCTGAGCATATCCTGGAATTACGCGAACAACTGGCTGCGCTGGACGAACCGGCATTGACGATATTCTAAGGTTGCATTGCCCACTAGCAATCCGCTTGCAGTATCGGAATAATAGCGCCCATACAGACTGTAAAGGCAACGTGAATGAGTGATTTAACCTGGCAAACTATTCGTGACGAAATTAAGCTGCAGGCCGCAGAGGAACCTATTCTCGCCAGTTTTATGCATGCGACCATCTTAAATCACGAGACTATGGAGGCGGCGCTAAGCTTTCACCTCGCCAATAAACTTGACTGTGCGACGGCATCAGCATTGCTGATTCGTGAAGTTATAGAGGAAGCGTTACGAAAGGATCCATGCATTGGTATTGCCGCAAGAGCTGACCTGCACGCGACTTTTGAGCGCGACTCAGCCTGTCATGCACTGTCTATCCCGTTTCTTTTTTACAAGGGCTATCACGCATTGCAAGCCTTTCGAATCGCGAACTGGCTCTGGCGAGAAGGTAGAAAACCACTAGCATTATTTTTACAGAATAGGATTTCAGTAGTTTTTGCGGTAGACATTCACCCAGCAGCCACGATTGGTAAAGGCATTATGCTTGACCATGCGACGGGCATCGTAATCGGTGAAACCGCCGTTGTAGGTGATGATGTTTCCATCATGCAATCGGTGACGCTCGGCGGTACAGGCAAGGAGTCCGGCGACAGGCATCCCAAGGTGCGCAATGGCGTACTGTTGAGTGCCGGTGCGAAAATTCTTGGCAATATCGAAATTGGCGAAGGCGCTCAAGTAGGCTCCGGCAGCGTTGTACTAAAACCTGTGGCTCCGCACACGGTTGTAGCCGGTGTTCCAGCAAAGGTCATTGGTGTTAGCAACAGTGACACTCCTGCAAAAGACATGCGCCATGATCTCGATTGCAAAAAAGCCGTACAAAATATTAACCACTAAACTTACGTACTCAGATTTTTTAATCTCGCGCCCTGTACGGATACTTTTTGTGCTGCTATCGAATCATTGATTACCGATGATCCAATAGCAGCCGCAGACATCCTTAATCGTTGGATAAATTCAGCAGCTTGGACATCAACTCCAGTCGCTCACCAAAATCGCTTTCCAATTCTGCGAGGGTTTGCATTTCAGTGACTCCGGCAAAACCCTCAACACTTAACTGTTGCAACAACTGCTCCGTCGTAAGCCCCGCAACCTGCGCGAAGGTCGCCAGGGGCACCTGCGCCAAAGCTACAGCAGGCTGAGCAATAGGTGGTGGACCACTTCGACCCACAGGGATAAACGTCAATGCCAGTACTAGCGCGAAACCACCCATGAAATAGCGCCCCCAATGGGTGCGAAAATGCCCTTTAAACGCACGAAAATTACTGGCTATATGCAAACTAGCACCGATCAACAATACCCAACTTAACCATTCGTGAGCCGTTTTATTTAAACCACTATCCAAATGAAAAAACATTAACACGCCAGTTACTGCAACTAAAAAAAATGCACCCGCTGTTAGTGGTGTTGCCCACGCTTGCTTAACTTTCATCCTAAACTCCTTAACAAGTAATCGGGTGAAATTATAGGGCAGGAGAGGTAGAAGAATATTGATATAAAACGCGCTTACTCAATATTTCCATATTGTGCAAAAAAATATTCAAGTGGCGGCAACGCCTAACGCATTAGGCGCGAGGGAAAGGGAAGACAATCACTTCATCAATTCGCTGGACGTGCTGCAGCAACATGAGCAATCGGTCCAGCCCCATCGCTACACCAGCGCAGTCAGGCAAACCAGCGCGATGTGCGGCCAATAAGTTTTCGTCTATAGGGCGACGAGGTAACTCCATACTGCTGCGAAGACTTTGGTCTTGCGCAAATCGCTGCGCTAGCAACTCAGCATCACACAACTCCCAGTAACCGTTGGCTAACTCCATGCCCTGAATATAAAGCTCAAACCGGCGAGCCACCAATACACCTTCGTTGTTCGGCATACAGCGGGCCAACGCGGCCTGTGTTGCAGGGTAATCATAAATAAAGTGAATCCCTTGCAATGTAGGCTCTATGCAATGAGTCATTAACAGGTCCAGCCAAGTATCCACTTCAGTAGTACTGCTTTCTGTACTGACAAAGCTACTTAAGTCTGCAGCAATATTATCTAATGCAACTTGCTGTAATTCTGCACTGCTGGCCAAATGCGGATCGATACCTAATCTATCCAGAAAAACCTTGCGATAGCTGCGAAAAACAGTGTTTTGCTCAGTCAATGTGGCGGGTAAAAAACTGCGAATTAAGGCATCCACTTCGGCCATTAGCTGATGGTCATCGAAACCCACACGATACCACTCAAGCATGGAGAATTCCGGGTTGTGGCGACTACCGGCTTCGTCGTTGCGAAACGCTTTACCCAAGCTATAGCAAGAACCCACGCCCGCAGCCAACAAACGCTTTAAACCAAATTCCGGAGAGGTCTGTAAATAGGCTGACCGCCCACAACAGTGAGCTTCAATAACATCCAACTGGGGATCAGTCACTGCCGACTGGGACAATAACGGTACTTCAACTTCCATCACCTGCTGCGCTTGAAAAAAAGCCCGAATTTGCTGATAAAGCACTGCCCGCGCCTGCAAGCTCTTTATTGAGGCGGTAGGTTTCCAGGTTTCATTACATTCACTCATAACAACCTACTGACCAATAATCACGGCTACACAACGGGAAAACCCCATAAAAAAACGGCCATAACTAGACATCCAGTTCATGGCCGTTTGGCGTTCACATAATGACAATTTATTTTGCAGCACGCCCTAAGTATTCGCCAGTGCGGGTATCCACTCGTACTACCTCACCGGTGGTCAGGAACAATGGCACTTTTACAACGGCACCGGTAGACAGCGTCGCTGGTTTGGTACCGCCTTGCGCCGTGTCACCTTTAAGGCCGGGGTCAGTTTCCACAATTTCCAATTCAACATGATTTGGCGGAGTAACGGCCAGTGGAGCACCGTTGTATAGCGTAACAATGCATTTGTCGGTTTCATTGAGCCATTTAGCCATATCACCGACAGCATTCGCATCAGCTTGATGTTGCTCGAAGCTCTCTGGCTCCATAAAATGCCAGAATTCACCGTCGTTGTAGAGATACTCCATATCGCGGTCAACAACGTCCGCCGCTTCCAGTGACTCACCGGATTTGAAAGTACGTTCCCATACGCGGCCTGTTCGCAGGTTGCGCAGTCTTACACGGTTGAAAGCCTGGCCCTTGCCGGGCTTAACGAATTCGTTCTCAACGATAGAACAGGGATCACCGTCGAGCATTACTTTCATACCGCCACGGAATTCACTGGTAGAATAGGTAGCCATTTTTTCCTCAATTTACTCGCAAAATTTAGATACAGGTTTATTAAAGGCGCCAATGATACATCAGACTATTCCCACATGGCAGACTGCAAGTTGGCAGGAACAGCTACAAATGCTCATTCGAGACCCCAAAGAACTCTGTAAAGTGCTCGATTTGGACCCCTCTCTGGTCTTTTCAGCCCAGCAAGCCAGTCAAAACTTTGCCTTAAGAGTACCACGCAGTTTTGTGGCGCGAATGGAAAAAGCTAACCCCAACGACCCTCTGTTACTGCAGGTTTTGCCAGTCGCCGCTGAACTGCACGCAACGCCTGGATATACCGCAGACCCCTTGGAAGAACAGCAGGCTAATCCCGTACCGGGCTTAATCCATAAATATCAGGGCCGGGTATTAATGGTGCTCTCGGGTAGCTGTGCCATCAACTGTCGCTATTGTTTTCGGCGCCATTTCCCTTACGAAAGCCACAAGCCCAATCATCAGGTTTGGCAACAAGCTTTGGACTATGTGCGCGCGGACAGCAGTATCAATGAAATTATTTTCAGTGGCGGCGATCCGCTCACCCTCGCCAACAAACACTTACAGTGGTTTGGCGAGCAGATGCTGGACATAGCACACATAAAACGACTACGTATCCATACACGCCTACCTATCGTACTACCGGACCGGATTGATGAGGAATTTATACACTGGTTAGACAAACTGCCACTCCAAAAAATTATGGTTATTCACTGCAACCACCCTAACGAAATTGACCAGCAGGTAGTTGACGCCATGCACTCGCTGAGAAAAGCCGGGGTGACCCTGCTTAATCAAACGGTATTATTAAAAGGTATCAACGACAGTGCTGATACCATAGTTGCGCTGAGTGAATCCCTGTTCCAGGCAGGAGTCCTGCCCTATTACTTGCATTTGCTAGACAAAGTTGAAGGCGCCGCACAGTTTGATTGCGAAGAGTCTAAAGCTCACCAGTTAATGAATGACGTTAGTGCTAGGCTGCCTGGCTTTTTAGTACCCAAGCTAGTGAGAGAAGTCGCTGGCGCAAGAGCAAAAACCCTGATCTATACCGGCGACTGAGCAGTAACAGTCGCTCTCAGCTGGTAAAAGCGCGCGTTTAACGGAAAAAAACACCAACAAGCCCTAAGATCCGCTAAACTGCGCAAGTAATACAAGAAGAAAGTTGTAACCTACTCAATTCGAAAGGCGCTATGAATAACGACCCACTGGCAATCGACAACGCATTTTCCCAGCTGAACCTGCCAAAGCAGGACCTGAACGAGCTGGAATTTTGCCATAGCAACAAACCGTCCAAAGTAGAAGCCTGGGTAAATACCTTACCGGCAACTCGTGCCAATCACACCAGCGTGTTGCTATATCAAGCCCTCCCACAGATCGCACGATTAAAAATAGCGCCGTCTAAACGCCTGGAAATGCTGGAGTACTTACGACCAGCCGTTCAACAATGCGTCGCGTCACTGGCTAAAGACTTTTTAAATCAGCCCATTATTTTGCCCGAAGGTCCACTGAAGACCGCTATTGTCGCTCAGGCACTGCAAAAAAATATGTGTAACGGTTATACCGTCAGCGCGTTGGAATTAATGCGATCAGACAAGCCAGACCTCCCCCTTTTAGCCAATGCTATTCATCGGTCAATTACGGGGCTAGGACTTATTTTGTTGCGCGGTTACCAGCTTTACACCCATATACCCGCCTTGATCTGGTTACAGATAAACAACCTCTACGGCGCCGCACGCAATGCCGGGCTCAACAACCACACCGTTATTGACCCACTACTAAACCACAGCCGCGGCTGCACGATAGAACATGCCTACAGTCGTACACTGCTATTAGCCTGCAGCAATCCAAACCAGATTCAGCAGAGCGATATTAGCCAGCTCTACAATGCCTTGGAGGTCTGGGCTCCGCTTTGTGCAATGCGCCCAGCGCAGGATAGTGACCAGCTGTTTATGGTGAACATTAAGAATGACTCTGGCCCCATGTACCTAAAACGCTACCCCAATTCAATAGATGAAAACTGTCTGGCACTGGATACTCACAACCTGATACTGCAGTTTGACAAGCGCCGTTCCGGCGAAAAGCTTGATAACCCTAATTTTGATAGACAACTTAGTAAAACCTTACTGAGTCATGCTGAGAGTGCACTTCGATCAGAAAAACGTCGCCGTGATGAGCGTCAGCCTAGCACCGGTGAATTTGAGATCTGCGTGGGACTCTCTGGAATACACGAACAGCTATCAGGAGGCCTGTCTTTTAAGGCATTTTTGGCAGAAGGTGGGAAAAAAGTACTGAAATCTGACAATAACGCTTTTATGGCCAAGCCACTAAGCAGCGAGCATGATCCCTGGGCGTCGGTATATGAAACGGGTTCTGGCAGCAAAACAGGGGCATCATCGGCCTCAAACAGTTCCCAAGTCCCGCTTTACAAAGTAATGGCTCAAGACCGCAGCCCTGGCGGCTATTGTGTGCGCTGGAAAGACGAAATCCCACTCCAGGTAAAGGCAGGCGAGCTACTTGCCTTGCGCCAGCCAGGTCGTCGCAGTTGGCAGCTGGCGGTCATCCGATGGGTCACGCAGCAACGCGGCAGCACCCTGCTTGGACTGCAACTCATGGCCAGTAACGCGATTCCAATTGCTATTTCAATGACCCACAAAACCGGTGGTGAAAGCGACTATATGCGTGGTCTGAAGCTGCCAGAACAGACCTTGCCAAAGCAATCAGAAAGCCTGATAACCCCGAGTATGCCATTCACCGAAAAAGCTAAAGTCCGCATACTCAAAAGTGGCGAAACCGAGAAAGCACAACTCAACACCTGCCTGTTTAGCACTGGTTCTATCAGTCAATTCACCATGCGCGTGTTGGAAACTGCAGCCCCACCGGAAACACGGGTTCCCCCAGAAAAGTTTAAATCCGACTGGTAGAAGCTGGTCAACACCCCATCAAGGCCAATCGGAACAATAGTGCGGGGCAGAGAACAAAAAAAACGCAACCCGCCGCACACATTCGGACACTAGTTTGGCTTGATTTGTTATCAGCTATAGGAGTCCCCGTTTTTTTTCAGTAAACTCCCAGTTAATAGACATAGAATTTGCAACCGGTTATGGATCGCTGGAGGACTTTTCCTCTTGAACGGTAGTCGTTTCACTCGACACAAATGCCGAACCAGCGCAGCAGCCTTTCCCTCAAGACGTATAATGAGCCAATAACAATCCCTATGAGCGCACCAGACACCATTCGACTGCTATTAATCAACGATTCACGCAGTGAAGCAGAGCGTCTCACCAGCATGCTAAGAAACTCGGGAAAACCTAACCGGGCGCAATTGGTAGAAAGTGAGGAGGCTTTAAATAAGTTACTAGAAGAACAGGCTTGGGATCTGCTAATTGGCCATTTCGAAGCGGAACACTTACCACCGCGTACCGCGATCAAACTGATTCAGCGTTTAAATAAAGATATTCCGACCATACTTCTTGCCGAAGATGAAAACCACAGCCAAGCGGTTGTCGAAGGCTTGAAGATGGGAGCTGCGGATGTTGTGGAACTCGATCAGGACCAACATCTTCTATTGGTAATACAACGTGAGCTCACCAACCGCAGTTACCGACAAAAGCAACGTGTTGCAGAAAGGCGCTTCAAGGAAGCCGAACGCCGCAGCCAGCAACTGCTGGATAGTTCACGCGATGCGATTGCCTATGTACAGGACGGCCTTTTTCTCTACGCTAACGAATCATTTGCAGAACGCTTCGGCTATACCGACAAAGACGATATCGAGTGCATGCCAGTCATTGATATGGTTACGGATGCCGATCAAAACTCGGTTAAAGAATTTCTAAAAGAGTACACCCTCAAGGGTGACCAGGCAGAAAATACTCAACTAAACTGCAAAGTCACTTGTGCGGATGAGTCCGAAATAGACCTCAGCTTTCAAATCTCCAACGCCACCTACGATGAAGAACCTTGCTTGCGCTTCCTTATTCAAACAAAAGTAGCAGACCAGGAAGTGCTAACGGCGGAATTGGACAAACTGAAAAAGCAAGACCAAGCAACGGGACTACCCAATCGCACAAGCCTGTTACAACAGATAGATAGCACAATTGATAAAGCCAGTGAAAAACAACTAACCTGCGCCTATTTGCATATTGATATCGATAACTTTGAGACCAGTGTGCACGAAGCACTTGGCATTACGGCAACAGATACCGTAATCAACCAATTGGCAGAATTGATTAATCAACACACAAGCAACGAGCACTTCCTCGCTCGTTTTAGCGACTCGACTCTGGGCATGACAGTAGACCATATCAGTGCCACAGTCATTCAAGAACAAGCTGAAGCCCTCTGCAGTGCGATAGAACAGCATATTTTTGACGTAGCAGGGCGCACAACGCAGCTAGCCGTCACCATTGGTATTTCTCTCATTAATGACACCACCAGCAATACCGAAATGGTCATAGACAACGCCAGCAAGACCGTCAACAAACTGCGAAACCTGGATCAGAAGCAACACGCGGCGCTGTATGAACCTGAATTTACAGAGGGCAGCATCAACCAGGACAACATAGAGCAACTGGTCAAGAAAGCCTTGGACCAAAACCTCTTCCATTTACAATTTCAACCGATCATCAGCTTACGAGGTGCGGAACGGGAGCACTACGAAGTGCTGTTACGCATGAAAAATGCACCCAACGCCGACATGCAAGCCAATGAGTTTTTGAAAACTGCTGCAGATATGGGTGCGACCAAAAAAATTGATCGCTGGGTAATTTTAGAATCCATTAAAATGCTGTCAGAGCATATTAAAAACGGCAACAATACACGCCTGATATTAAACGTTAGTCGTCAATCTATTTGTGATGAGAGCATTTTGCCCTGGATCAAAGTTGCCTTTAAAGCAGCAGAGGTCAAACCCGATTCACTGATCTTTCAAACCAGTGAATCCGATATTTCCCAATATTTGAACGATGCGAAAAAATTCTCCGAAGGGCTTATGGAACTAGGCAGTTCTTTATCCATCGCCAACTTTGGTTGCGCCCTCAATCCATTTAATACGCTCAACCACATACCCTGTGAATACGTGAAGGTAGATGGTTCCTTTACGCTGGACATACAGAAAAACAAAGAGAGCCCAGAAACACTGACTCAGTTGGTGAATAAGCTCCATGAATTGAATAAGGTATCGATAGTACCTTTCGTAGAAAATGCCAGCGTTCTTTCAACACTATGGCAAGCTGGCGTTCATTATATCCAGGGCCATTACCTGCAAGCGCCAACTGACTCAATGGATTACGACTTCAGTACGGAGTAATCCTCCGTACTTGTCCCAGACTCAGACTAATCAAGAATCAACCGCTACAGTATCGCGGTCACGAAAGCCTATAAGATATAAAATCCCATCCAGCCCCAGCGTGGAAATAGATTGCTTGGCAGAAGCTTGAACCAGCGGCTTTGCTCGAAAGGCAATACCCAAGCCGGCAATACTTAACATGGGCAAATCATTGGCGCCATCACCAACAGCAATCACTTGTTCTAACGAAATTTTTTCTTGAGCCGCCAGCTCACGCAGTAAATCAGCTTTACGCTGACCATCAACAATCTGCCCAGATACCTTACCGGTCACCTTACCGTCCTCAATATCCAGTTCGTTGGCAAAGACATAATCAATACCCAGTTTGGCTTGCAGATAGCGGCCAAAATAATTAAATCCACCGCTGAGAATAGCCGTTTTGTAACCCAGTTTTCGCAACGTCGAAATCAGGCGTTCGGCACCTTCGGTAACGGGCAGGCGATCGGCAATTTCAGCCAATACGGAAACATCCAGGCCTTTTAACAATGCCATCCGTCGAGCAAAACTTTCACTAAAATCCAGCTCTCCGCGCATAGCGGCCTCGGTAATCTCAGCAACTTGCTCGCCCACGCCTGCCGCTTTCGCTAATTCATCGATAACTTCCGCTTCAATTAGTGTGGAATCCATATCAAAACAGACCAGACGGCGATTACGGCGGAATACATTATCTTCTTGGAAAGCAATATCCACATCCAGCGCAGCAGATAATTCCATAAAGTCTGCTCGCAACACCTCCAGCGACTCGGGCACTCCACGGGCTGAGAACTCCACACAGGCTTTGCTCTGGTCATTTACAACATCCAAAGGAATGCGTCCGGACAAGCGCTTGATATTGTCAATATTCAAGCCATGGCGAGCAGCCACAGCCGTCAAACTCGAAATTTGTTTCGCAGTAATTTTGCGCGACAGCAGGGTGACGATATGGCGAGGTTTACCCTGCTGCCCTACCCAATGACCATAACTTTCCTCACTGATGGGCTGAAAGCGCACCTGCATGCCCAGCTCGTGCACTTTGAACAAGATATCTTTCAATACTGGCGAGGACTCAAAGGCACTGGGAATTTCAACCAGAATGCCCAGACTCAGGTTGTCGTGAATAACCGCCTGACCAATATCCAGTATGTTGGCTTCATACTGAGACAAAATTGCCGTCAATTCAGAGGTAACACCGGGCTTATCTGCACCCGACACTGTAATCAGTAATACTTCTTTCACGCTCGCGTCACCCTATCAACACAGCTTATGGAAAAATGGATAATTTAGGACCTATTCACACTAATATAACTATCTTGTTGAGCCTGCAAGCCCGAAGGGCTAGTGTCGTCTTGCCCCCGGCAGTCATAATGGCATTAATGCAAACAGGCTCTAGCCGCCCCTGCGGACGGCGCCCATTATAACTTTACTCACCAGTTAAGCTAGAATAGCCTTTGGTTTTTAATACCGAACAACTCTGGTGCAACTACCTAAGGCACATCATGCTCGATAAAATTGTTTCCCTGTTAAAAATACCCGGGGCCATTAGCCTGGCGGCACTTGGCGCAATGGTCGCCACACTGCTCACCGCCTGGGTATACCATGCGCAACTGCAAAACCAAACCATCAAATTTGAAACTGAATATGGACAAGCATTAGCCAGGGCGGCCTCAGAGCAAGCTATTGACGGTGCCATTAATCAAGACTTGGTTTCCCTACAAGTTATTCTTAGTAACATTGTGAATAACCCAAGGGTAGTTGGCGCTACTATTCACGATGTTGAAAGCCTGCTTATGGTCCAAGCGGGCCACCCGCCAATGCCACCGTACACTGAAGGCGCATATAGTGCTGCCATTACCCTGGATGATGAAATCGCCGGAATTCTCACCGTGTTCGTAGAACAGGACAAACCCAGCTCAATGCAGTTTTGGTATCTCAGTTTTAGCTTATCTGCACTCGCGGTACTGGTACTAGTAGGACTACGCTGGCAACCGCCCTGGAGCACAGAATCCGGCACTGAAAACGCAGAACAAAATTATTCAATGCAGGACCACACAACAGTCCCTGTTAACACAGCCGTTAGTGAGGAACCTGCTGCACCGGCAGTCCGACCGGTACTATTGAGCTTAGGTTGTAACAACCTCGCCCAATTGAGCAAACAGTTAAGCTCAGAAGCGCAACAACAGATGTTGCAGAACTTCTATGACAACCTTAAAAATATCTGTCATCTATATAACGGCGAAATGAAAATGCAAGAAGACGGTAAACTGTCAATATTTTTTGCCGGCCAGGAAACGGAAGACAATGTCCTTAGCGCAGTTTGTTCTGCTCAACTCATATTGGCACTCAATCAACAAAGCAGCGGCTTACGCTTAAAGCTTTGCACGCGGATTAGCCAAACTCGCGAAGAATCACGCTTGAAACAGTTGGAACACACACTGAGTAGTCAAAGCGAATTATTAGCCGGCCGACACTATCCACTATTGATACAGGAAAGTTTGCTACAGCCCTATATGCAAGAAAAAATGCGCTGGGAAAGCAGTGATATTGATGGACAAGCAGAGATTACTGCTATTTTACAACCGTATCAAAAGCTCTTGGAAAACCAGCTTCATCAACTTAGCCAAACTGAAATATCCGAGAATCAGCAAACCTAATGTAGGCTTGGTAAGGTATTAAGAATTAGAAAAGCGCGAACCTTTTTGATGCTAAGACGGATCAAAGTATTCGCGCTAGATACTTACCCAGTATACTTAAAAGTCAAAACGGGCATTAATTGAAAAAGTTTGCAGATCGCTAACATCGCGATAGTTCAAACCGGCAGAAATATTATTCCCTAATAAGTACCGCCCTTCCAATGCAAAGCCTGTATCGCTGTCACTGCCAGCGTTATCGGAATCGATATCTTCGTAAACGAGGTAAGCACCAAATTCCAACATGCTATTTGGCATTCCACGCAGACCAGCTGTAAATTCAAAACCATCGCCATCGATATTCGCAACTTCGACATCAGAATAAGAGAAAGTACCCACAACATCTATCTGTTCAGTTACCGGTGAATGGTAACCAACACCAATATCAAAGCGATCAATATCCAGGTTGCCTGGATCAGTTTCCAACTGCTGGTAATTACCCAGCAGAAAAATATTTTCATTTACTGCATAGCGTCCAGAAAACACGAATCCGTCTACATCTACACTAGTGCCGTCAATATCGCCATCAAATACATAACCAATAGTGGCATTAGAGTAGCTTAGATCTGCTGACGCCAGTGGTGCCGCCAGTAATAGTCCACCCAGTACAAAAAATTTTGTTACGTTCATCGTCCTCTCCATGTTTACATCATTACGCCAAAGGGCAGTTGCACCTTAATGGCGCCGCAAGGATAAGGCAGGAAAATAGACCGCGTAAATAGGAGGAGAAAA
>JBNKHI010000062.1:0-15635 GCA_050290265.1 Cellvibrionaceae bacterium | reverse complement strand
ACTGATGTTATTGTCTTAACCCAATTTGCCCGCCACTTTAGCACGCCAGCGTTATAGTCTGCAGCTGATGACCTTCACAACGATTCTCTAGACTGCAAATGAGCCTTAACCGGCAAGATGTAACCAGCGTTAAATAGTTTTTCTCCTGAAACCGAATATAGCCCACTTAAACTGCTGTAAATGTAATTGAGTTGACTGAAAAGTCAGCGTTTTTCCAGTATCATGCTTGCCATTATTCGATAAGCGAACATCGGTATTCACTTGCACAACTCCCTCAGCCAACGGCGGCCGAACGATAAGCTTTCAATCATTCAAATGTAATCAAGGGTTCATTCAATATGGCGAAGAAAAATGCATTTTATGCGCAGTCTGGTGGTGTCACCGCCGTTATTAATGCTTCGGCCTGCGGCCTGATTGAAACAGCGCGGCAGCACAAAGATAAAATCGGCAAAGTCTATGCAGGTGCTAACGGCATTATCGGCGCACTGCGCGAAGAGCTTATCGACACCAGCAAGGAATCTGCGAAGACAATTGCCGCTTTACGCCACACGCCCTCAGGTGCGTTTGGCTCCTGTCGCTACAAACTAAAAAGCTTAGAGCAGAATCGCGCCGAATACGAACGTCTGATAGAAGTGTTTAAAGCCCACAACATCGGCTACTTTTTTTACAACGGCGGCGGTGACTCTGCCGATACCTGCCTGAAAGTTTCACAACTCTCAGAAACCATGGGCTACCCGATTCAGGCCATCCATGTCCCGAAAACAATTGATAATGATTTACCGATAACCGACACCTGCCCTGGGTTTGGTTCTGTCGCCAAATATGTAGCTGTTTCCACCAGAGAAGCCTCTCTGGACGTAGCGTCTATGTGCGAAACATCGACTAAAGTTTTTATTCTCGAAGTGATGGGCCGTCACGCAGGCTGGATTGCTGCAGCGGGTGGACTCGCGGCAGAGACCGAAGGGCAACCTCCACATATCATACTGCTTCCTGAAGTCGCCTTTAACAAAGCCAAGTTTTTGAAAAAGGTACAAGCAACCGTTAAAAAACAGGGTTACTGTGTCATTGTCGCATCTGAAGGTGCGCAATATAAGGATGGAACATTCCTAGCCGATTCAGGCAGTGTCGACGCCTTTGGCCACAAGCAATTGGGCGGCGTCGCACCAACATTGGCAGAGATGGTAAAGAGCGAACTAGGCTACAAATACCACTGGGCACTGGCTGACTATCTACAACGATCAGCTCGCCATATCGCCTCAGCCACTGACGTTGAACAAGCCTATGCCGTAGGTAAAGCAGCGGTAGAAATGGCAGTAGCCGGCAAAAGTGCTGTAATGCCAGCGATTACTCGTGGCAAGGGTAAGAAATATGCCTGGTCAATTACCGAAGCACCACTGGCAAAAGTTGCGAACGTAGAAAAGAAAATGCCACGTGACTTTATCGGTAAAGATGGAATGAGTATTACAGAAAAAGCACGAGATTATTTATCACCATTAATACAAGGGGAGGACTACCCCCCTTACAAAAATGGTTTGCCCGTGTGTGCCGAATTGAAAAAAGTGATGGTACCAAAAAAGATTAAGAAGTCTTTTAACGTTTAACCAACCCACGTCTAACCACTCAGTTTTATTAGCACAAAAAAGCCAAGCTAAGCTTGGCTTTTTTGGAAGACTGCTCAGTTATAAACACCTTGACGCACAGCACTGATCGAGTATCCCCGCATTTCCCATGGGACCACGTCGACGACTTTTCTGAGCTGCGCCAATTTGCCGACACCTGAAGCTTGATGCTATTAGCTCCAACTTCGCAGGCCAAAGCCACTTCCAACATTAGTTGGAACGCTATTTGGAAAGCACCAACGGCATCTACAAACACCTGCCGAATGACGGGTTAATGCCCCTCGAACACAAGATGTTTGAACCTGCACTTTACTCAACTGTAGTACAGGACTGGGGCACCAGTGTACTCTGTGCTCTGGAGTTAGGCGAAAAAGCCAAATCGCTGGTAGACTTAGGCCACCACGCACTGAATGTGAATATTGAAATGATTGTTTCGCGTTTAATTCAATTTAAAAAGCTCGCGGGGTTCCACTTCAATGACAGTAAATACGGTGACGACGACTTGGACAGCGGTTCACTACACCCATTCCAACAGTTTCTGATTTTCAATGAGCTGATTGATGCAGAATACCGCAAGCAAGAAAGTTTTGGCCCGGCTTATATGCTGGATCAATCGCACAATATTACTGCCCCCATCGAGAGTTTGATGAACTCAGCGACAGAAGTACAACGTACCTACGTCAAAGCACAGCTTGTTGATCGCGTAACGCTGACTGACTATCAATATAGCAACGATGCAATGATGGCTCACAACACCTTAAAAGCAGCCTTTAATCTGGACGTAGAACCTCTTCTTGCAAAGTCACGTTTATTGTCTAGTGGAGCCAATAACCCAATTGCAACCTATCGTGCCAGCAATTACTGTTCAGAAGTTGCGAAAGTACGCCCTTCTTCCGGGCAATCTGGTCGCGGGATTGTGTAAATGAATACGTTGACTGACAAAAAAACAATCGGTCTGTTTGTGACTTGTCCGGTTGACATTTATCGGCCCAGCGTTGGTTTTGCGACCGTTACCTTGCTGGAGGAACTCGGCTATTGCGTCGAGGTTCCTCCGCAATCCTGCTGCGGGCAACTGACCTACAACAATGGAGCTAATGCACAAACGCGCAAAATTGCCTGGCAACTGGTGCAAAGTTTCTCCAGTTTCGATTATGTTGTGCTGCCGTCCGGCTCTTGCACCGCCATGATCACCAAACACTACCCCGCTTTATTTGCCCATGATGAACGCCAGCCAGCAGTTATTACGTTCTGTAAAAAGGTATATGAACTCACCACATTTCTAACCGACATGGGACACAATATCACCGCATCAACAAATGCCAATCTCGCCGATAAAATCGTTACGTACCATGATAGCTGTTCTGGCTTACGCGAGCTTGGCATCAAACAACAGCCGCGAGATTTATTAAAGGCCAAGAAAAATATTACCGTGACTGAAATGTGCGACACCGAAGTCTGTTGCGGGTTTGGCGGCACATTCTGTGTAAAATTTCCCGACGTGTCTAACCGCATGGTGGGCGACAAAGTCAAAAACGCAACTGCACAACAAGCAGATCTACTGCTAGGTGGTGACGTGTCTTGTTTGTTGAATATTGCCGGCAAAGCCAAACGCGATGGCGTTGCCCTAGAGGTGCGTCATATTGCTGAAGTGCTTGCCGATCAATTAGATGAACCCGGTATCGGCGATGCGCCGAAGCTTTCTAAAGAATAGCCAGCATGAAAAACTCCAAAAATTTCATCGCACGATCACGTTCCGCCCTGGAAAATCCAACGCTGCAGTCGGCGTTACAACGAGCCGGCGGGGGCTTTATCAATGCCCGCCAATTAGCTGCTGACGACGAGCCGGACTTTGAAATCATGCGCGACCAGGCGCAGGAAGTTCGCCAACGTTCACTCAAAGACCTTGATATTTATCTTGCCTATTTTGAGAAACAGGTCATCAATGCTGGCGGTCATATCCATTGGGCGGAAACCACTGAAGATTTACGCCGTATTGTCATCGACATCTGTAATAAGACCGGCGCAAAACACATTACCAAAGGCAAGTCGATGGTGAGTGAAGAGGCACACCTGAATGACGCGCTGGAACGGGCTGGAATCACTCCCTGGGAAACCGATCTCGGTGAGTACATCATTCAGCTGGCCCACGAACCTCCCAGCCATATTGTTGTGCCAGCCCTACACAAGACCAAAGAAGACATCGCCGATTTATTTTTAAGTCATCATGCTTTAGGCGAACGCGATCTTACCGAAGTGCAAGCTATTGTTAACGAAGCTCGCAGTGTCATTCGCGAACGCTTTATTAATGCTGATGTAGGTATTACCGGTGCCAACATGCTGATTGCCGAAACCGGCACAGCTGTACTGTGCACTAACGAAGGCAACGGTGATTTGACTGCCAGCCTGCCTAAAACACATATTATTACCACATCCTTTGATCGGGTCATTCCTACGTGGGAAGACGCATCAAAAATTATTCGCGTTCTTGCCCGTAGCGCAACCGGACAAAAAATCACCTCGTACACCAGTTTCTTTTCCGGTCCCAAATCGCAGCAAGATATGGATGGTCCAGAAGAATTTCATATTGTGCTACTGAACAACCATCGCACAGAAATTCTCAAGAGCGAATTTAAAGAAATGCTTCACTGCATTCGCTGCGGTGCCTGCATGAATCATTGCCCCGTGTACAAAACCGTCGGTGGCCATACTTACGACAGTGTTTACCCCGGCCCGATGGGTTCCGTATTATCACCCTTACTGCGTGGTTATAAACAGGACGACGAGCTGCCAAACGCCTCAACATTTTGTGGCCGATGTGTAGAGGTCTGCCCGGTACGTATTCCGCTAACCTCGCTGATGCGCAAACTACGCGACAAGGAATTCGCTGCGCAACGCACACCGATACTGTCTAGGCTCATGATAAAAACCTTTTCCGCTGTTGCGCTCCAACCAAAGCTATATCGACACCTGAGTAATCTCGCAGCCAAAACACTGCATCTGATTGCTGGAAACAAAGGTTATCTAAAGAAAATATATTTTCTGAATGGCTGGACCCAATACCGTAATATGCCGGCACCACAAGGATCGACCTTTCAGCAACAATGGCAAGAACAACAAGCAAAGAAAAAAGGTCAGCAGCTATGACGGGGCAGAAAGCAAACAGTCTCATCGATGAAATTAGTCAGATTCTTGAACGCAAAGAAAGCATTCAAGATCTGGATGCCACATTTCACGCTTTAGTCAAACAACGTCCAAACGGAGAACAAACCCTGAGGACGATTACAGATATCCGTACCAGCTTCAACGTAAAAGCAAAAGAACTGGGCGCCAAGCTGACGGAGGTACCCGAACGTGCTTTGTTGCAAAGTGCAATAAAAAACAGCTTGGCAGAAGGCGACAGCGTTAATATTTCACCGCAGTCTACATTAACTGATCTACCACCAGACTGGCCAACGACAACGTCTAGCAACAGCGTAGTAAACATTGCCCAAGCCGAGGCCGGCATCGCAGAAACTGGAACATTGTGTTTTATTAGCTCTTCAGTACCCAGCAGCACTCTTTTTCTATGCGAAAAATTATTTGCAGTAATTCATGTAAATGACCTGTATGACCGCCAGGAACATCTCTGGAAAACATTAAAAGAGCGAAACAACGTATCTTGCCGCGCCGTACATTTAGTCACCGGGCCATCACGTACAGCCGACGTAGAACAGACCGTACAAGTTGGCGCACACGGCCCAAAAGAATTGCATATTTTTTTGGTGGGTTAATAACCGACTGAGACAGGCACACTCAACTTATTGTTACCCGCCAGCAAACTGATATTCGCCGCTGTATCATCATCGACCAACAACAAATTTGCCTACCCTAGCTAACTGACAAAGAACGAAGACCTAGCGCACACAATTTGACACCGACTTCCTTGACACACTCAACGGTATCAACCTGCTCAGTTTTTTTGTTCTGCGCTCGCCATTACGTCAACGTTAGGAGCGCAGATATAATCGGCTCCAACATAGACATTATCGGTGCTTACATAACGAATTTATCGGCAAGTCCTTGATAACGATTCACTAATTACACAGGCCCGTCTTGAATTTTGTTCTGTCACAAAACAACTGACCATCATATCGCAACCGCACTCCAGCGCACTTATGCCATGAGTGCTCAACCTCAATATATTATGCTTACCATTCATAACACGTATTAAAGCAGGGCCATAGTTGTTAAAACAGTAGCAATGTTAATCTAGACCAGCTATCTCCTGGCCAAATGTAAACTTGGCCATACATCGAGTCATTCAAACAATAAATCAGGGCATATAATGGACCTTAATGAAATCAGGCCAGCGGGGGCACTTCGGTCCGCAGGCTTGGACGACCTAGTCCAAGTTTACACCTACGATCCAAATTCACGAGCTGGCTATCCCCTCTTTGTACTTATGGAGAAGGAGGCCCCATTCAATTATATCTATGTGGATTTATTTGCCTTCGAAGAGGGTGACCCCGCTTTTCTCTCTGTCAATCCGGAGGGTGCTGTGCCTGCAGTGGTGCACAAAGGGCAACTATTCAATGACTCTGTGTTTATGTGCGAATACCTTAACACTGTCATTCCAGGCCCATCGCTGGTACCTGAAGCTGACAATTTGCTTTACCTAATGCGGGAACGCTGTCGTCAATCCGACGATGCAGCGCAATCGGTAAGCATGTATGCGTGGAATCGTATCATCCGACCCACCTTAAAAGATTTACCCCGCAATGAACTGGAACAACTGATCGCCCGCAACCCCACCGAAGAGCGGCGTGTCGCTTTTCGCCGTGCAGCTATCGATGGCTTTACTACTGAACAGGTCGACAATGCTCGCAACAAAATTCTCACCTACGTGCATGAGTTAAACGCAGCATTAACCGGTCGTGAATGGTTGGTGGGCGACGCTTTTTCATTGGCAGATATTATTACCTTCGCCAATTTTTACGCCGTTACTGAAAACCTTGTCGACGAGGTCACCGACACGACCGTACCCAATTTCATGAGCTGGCTCAGACGTTGTTTTCAGCGCCCCACGTTAATGGCGACCATGGGACTTGGTCGCACATTGTCCCTGCGCGCATTCGACATTGCAAAAAAACTGGACGTAACCAACGAGGGGGCAGGCAATGTTTGAACTCACACTCGGCAGCTGTGACGCTGCCTCTTTTGGGCTGGTTTTTGCGTTGGAAGAATTACGGGCAAATTATACATTGCGCGTCCTTGATCTTCCCGCTTTGGAACAATGGGGACCAACTCATCGTAAACAATCCCCTAGCGGCGCAGTTCCCCTACTACGACATAATGAATTGCCTCTTGCCGAAAGCGACTTAGCACTGGACTACCTGGCACAACACTATAAGCAGTTAGGTTTCAGTGATCCGGCGGCGCACTACCGGTGCCAAAAATTACTCTTCCAACTACGCGATTCGCTGGGCGAAAATGCCAATCTAGCTGGCTGGGCAATAACCCAAAGCCGCGCAGAACAGACCGATTATCGCCAGCGGCTTAACACCATTGAAGGCAGACCGAGATTATCGGGCTGGACGGCCGTCTGGCGCGATGCAGTCCCCATGGAAGAACGACCCACCGCAGCGTTGGCGAAGCTAGTCGAAGGAATCATGTTGATTTCACAAACACTGGGTGACAAGCAATGGTTGGTAGGCGAACATTTTTCCATTGCCGATGTTGCCGCCTATGCCGGCCTCAGAGATATTGGCACTTTGCTGCCCAGCGGACAAAGACCTGAAGATAACCCTCGCATCGCTACGTGGATGACGCAGGTAGCTGCACGTCAGGCCTGCACTGCAGCGCACCGTAAACTCATTAAGCAGCAGATCAATATGCGCTTCCCTCCTCCCCAGGATTAGATACAATGAAGAGTACGTGGCGTTACTTACCTACGAAAAAGGGCGCTCATGTGAGAACTTATTCCGCTGAGCGTTTAGAAAGCTGTTAGCTACAGCTCAAGGGATCGCTACCTAAAAAATACGACGTAAGAAACCTCTGACAACTCAGAGGTTTCCACCCCCGGATAACACAATCGACTCTCGTTGACGCAAACACTTTCGCACCACTGGGTAACGGGCAAAAGCATAAATACCAATCACTGAAGTAATCACCACTACCGACTGCGCCACTGCTTCGGACAACCCTTTAGACAGCAGCAGGTATGACTGGAACAATCCAATACATACCGCGATCACCCCCAAAACCCAATGCAAGCGCAAGCCCATTTTAAAAGAAGCCGCTTCATGTAGTTCGGGAAAACGATAACGCAAACGCAGACTTGCCACGATCAGCAAAATGAAAAGTAGCTGGCCAATACCCGAAATACCACTGGCCAACACATTCACTGGAATATCGAAAATAACCGGCAGCAAGCCTACAACATACAGCCCGCTTAACAGGAAGTGCGGTGTTCCAAAACGTTTATTAACCGCACCAATGCCCCTAGGGAACCAACCGTCATCGATGGCCGCGAGCAGCCCTTTAGAGCCGGCCAGCAACTGCGCGTTCATTGTGCTGATAATGGCCACCATCGCACCGCCGACGATAAAGAACTGAAATGCCGCTGGCGGCAGGAACGCGCGCGCAGCTACACTCAAAGGCTGATTCGCAGTCTGCTCAACGGGCAACGCGCCGGCAGTAACCGCTGCAACGCCCATGTACAACACAGCGGCCGCAAATGTACCTATAAAAATAGCTCGGGGAATATTTCGACCCGGGTCGTGCATTTCTCGGCCCAGCTCAACCACTACCGTCGCCCCACCGGTTGCAAAGGTCAGTAAAGCCGATGCTTGCAATAATCCCATCACCCCCTTTGGCAGAACAGGTGGATAGTTGACCCAATCAACCGTGGCAATCCCGATACCAATATAACTGCCGAGAGCCAGAATCATAGATACTGTCATTATCAAGCCCAGGCGAGCCCCCACCACCGCGCCCAGCATATTGGCCACATAGAAAAACGACACCAGAGCCACAGCAATGATAGTCGGATCAATACTCGGGACAAGGCTGTGAAGATACTCACCAGCTGTCACGCCATACAGCCCAAGGCTGGTTTGCGCGAGCACGGCAAAAGCCATGTTGGCAAAGCCAATGGTGGGATGAAGCAGGCGCGCACTGTAGGTATAACTTCCTCCTACCACAGGCATAGCTGAGCCAATAGCCGCAAAGGGCATCGCAACCAGTAGAATGGAAACCGCAGCCAGGAAATAGGCAATAGGTACGCCGCCGCCCGTCAAACCAATAGCAACACCTGTGAGCGCAACGACTCCGCCGCCAACGGTTTGATTAAAAGCAATGGCCGACGCCTGCGGCCAGCTAATGGTTCGTTTGAGATTGTCTTGGTTAAGTGTCTGTGGCGGTACCACTTCAACGTCGCCGGCGAGATTCATATCCGACACAAGGCCTCCTTTGAGCTTATCTTAGACAACCGCTACCGACGGATAAAACGACTTATCCGCTCAACCAGCGATAGCACTTATTATTCTTACACGCGTTTAAATGGCTCGGGGTCACCGGCGCGAAGTTTTAGCCCAAACAGGGGATTAAGGCCTGGGTGTCGACCCAGCCCATCAAACAGATCAAAGCCACGCTCAATCCAGTCACGCAAGGGCTCGTCCTCTGTTAGTGGTGGCGTGCGCGCCACAGAAGCCGCCCACAAAAACTGTGAAAGTGCAGCGTAGTCAGCAAAATCGGGGGAATCACCGCCAAGCCACGGCGCTTCGCGCAGAGTTTCACGCAACGGCTCCAGCTGTGGCAGCACCAGTGGCAAACGCTCTTCGCGTCCCGCCTGAACCTCTTCAAGTGTGCGCCCGCCCAGATGATCACGTTCGCGCGATTCACGTACATAAGGCCTATCTTCCGGCAAACAGCAATCGTGATAGTCAAGAATAAAGCATGAAAACCAGGGAACAATCGTTGTATTCCACAGCCAGTTATCAAGATATTTGACAAAATTATGATGGGTGCGACCACTAAAGAGCGCGGGCCGATCTGGGTAAACCTCCTCTAGATAATCGGCAACCTGAAAGTCACCACTGCGAAGACTTTCAAACACCCACCGATCACCGTCCTGAATGCAGGGGTGATAGTCGGTCATTCCACCGGTGCGCTCGCGCAGAGATGTAAAGCCACCGGGGACTATTTCCACGTCCAACTGCTTATGCGCGATAGCGTATTTTTGCTGCCAGGTAAACGGGCTAATGGTGCAGCCAGCTTCGAGTTGTAAGTCATAAAGCTTGATTGGCCCTTTACTCTTCATTCCATGTTATCCATCGTGAGTTATTGTTGAAATTGGATTAAGAAATTATAAAACCCCGCTCGCTACCGAGGAGCAGTGGGCCCTATCAACCGGAGGCCAAGCCCTTGGCTTTAGGGAGATCGGGATCTTGTCCCCATTCGTTCCAACTACCGTCATAAAGGGAACTGTTAGCTTTACCAAACAGACGCATAGCCATAATCAGTGCGCACGCCACTACGCCAGCGCCACAACTAGTTACCGCAGGTTTGTCGAGATCAACGCCAGCACGTGCAAATAAAGCGCGAAGCTCCTCCGCTGCCTTAAAAGTACCGTCTTGCTGAAACAACTCCCAAAAAGGCACATTTATCGCTCCCGGGATATGACCGGATGCCACACCGGGGGCTGGATCGTCATCTGCACCAGTGAAATGCTCGACACCTCGGCCATCAATTAATTGCTCGGTCTGGCGGGTAAGATTGGCGAGGATATCGGCTTTATTACGAATTTGGTCAGCTGCATAACGAGCAACAAATTCGCTTTGCTCGGCCGGTACTGAACCCGCCTCCAGGGGCAGTTCATCACGCGTCCATTTCGCCAGACCTCCATCGAGATAAGCAACATTGTTTAGACCAAACACCTTAAACATAAACCAGGCACGCAAACCGCTTTTTAAAATACTATCGTCGTAAATCACAATGCGCTTTCCACCGTCGACACCCAGCGCCTGCATGCGCGCTGAAAACTGCGCAGCAGTCGGCAGCATGTTGGCCAGTTCAGATGACTGATCAAACAAGCTGTCCAAATCTAAAAATCGTGCGCCCGGTATGTGACCAGTCTGATATTCCTTAGCGGGATCGCGCTCAGGCTCAAAGTCGTGCTGCGACGCATCAATAACGCATAGATCGTCAGCATCCATTGCACCGGCCAGCCAATGGGTTGAAACAAGGTCCTGCATGCTTGCTGTCCTCATAACGGGTTACGGGTTTTGACGTGTTCAAGGGCTTTCGGTAACACCTCGATATAACGCTGTACATCCTCAGGCGTGCCCACTGAGACGCGCGAATACTGGTGCCATTCGCCAAAGGCGCCACGAATAGAGATGTTGTTCTCCGCCATCACTTTATGAACAGCATCCGCATCACCAACATCAACAAAAAGGAAATTAGTTTGGCTCGGCAACGTACTCAATCCATAGCGGGCTGCCGCTTCAATAATCTGGTTACGACCGGCAACAATGGCTGCGCGCGTTTGCTCGAGAAAGGCAAAGTCGTTGTAGCTGCCAATCGCTGCAGCCAGGCCAGCAGTATTGCCACCAAAGCTGGTTAGATAACCTCTGATTTTGGCGATATTTTCTTCACTGGCCATCGCGTAGCCCACACGCAAACCCGCCATGCCATAAATTTTCGAGAAGGTTCTGGTAACAACCACATTCTCACCGGCGCGCACCAAATCAACTAGCGAGCTTTGCTCCGGTGCGTCAGTCAATTCGTTATAAGCTTCATCCACCAATACCGTAACGCCCGCTGCGTTAGCCTTCGCCACAAAAGCTCTTAGCGCCGAGTTGTCCAAAGCAAGGCCAGTTGGGTTATTAGGGTTGACCAAATGCACGAGCGATACACCGCCATCCAGCTTTGCTTCCATGGCCGACAAGTCAAAGTTCATATCTGCGTCCAGAGGTGTTGCGATGCATTGAACCCCCTTACGCTCGGCATACTGGATAGGGGCATCCCAAAACAAATCCGGGCAGATAATCGCGCCTGTAGCTCCCCAGGCCATAGCCGCTGCACACAAAATTTCCGTGGAACCGGCAGCCAGGACGACTTGCCCTCGTTCCAGACCGTTGCGCTCGGCAATCATGTCGATCAGGCGATAAACTGCTCGATCTGCATAAAAACAGCTTTTACCTACAGAGGCTGCAATAGCAGCAAGTGCGCTAGGAGCCGGGCCATATGGATTTTCGTTTCCCGCTAACCGAATCTGATTATTTGCTGGGCCAAACAAACTTTCTACCGGGGTGTCTTGATCAACCGGCACATTAGGCATCGTTATTGCGCCGCCCTGCACCATAGCAATTTTGTTAGATGCTTTACGCGGGGTAAAAGAACTCATGCTGGAACCTCTATCAATTTCAATCCTATTTACCAACCCCAAGACTGACATGCCGTTATCTGAGACAGGAAAATGATCACTACTGGTTACCCTTCATGGATAAAAAAGAGCCCCCTTCCTCACACCCTGGGAGAGTGGAGAGAGGAGACCAACATCCAACTAAGGGGAACTTGTTGAATTAATTTCAGGCCGGCCTACGTTGAAACCGCCCACTAAAACTGCCTACCAATGGAAAGGCTCCATTCACGCGGACGACTTGGTGAGCCTGCAGTACCTGCTGACGAGCCGGTTCCAATCGCCGTGTAATACTCTTCCTCGGTAACGTTAGTAACATTAAACATAACGTCCCAGCTTTCGTCCGCAGATGTCCAACCCACTCGGGCATTCAATACCCCAACACCTTCTTGGGAGTACTCAATAGTGTTTGGCAAGTCATAGAAAACACGATCCCTGTAGCTATAACTAGTACCAAAAATGAGGCTGCCAAAATCTCCCAGCGAGGAGACATACTCGGCATTTAAGTTATAGGTATAATCGGGAACGCGAACCGGCTTACAATCCAGACACGGACCTCCAGATACTTCAGCAGCAGACCCCAACTCCTTGTATTCATAATCCGTCAAACCGAAGGTACCACTCAGAGTTAAATTGGTAATTGGTCGGTAAGTGACTTCCAATTCCAATCCCTTAATCGCCGCCTTACCAATGTTGGTACGTGCAATAACAGTTGCTCCAGGATTTTCTGGGTCCGGACCACTCGCTGTTTGCTGTAGATTTGTGTAGTCACTATAGAATGCCGATAGATTTAACCTTAAAGCCTGATCCAGCAAATCAGATTTCACACCAACTTCATAAGAAACTAATTCTTCTGGGTCAACTTTAGTGGCCTGATTGGTGAACAAAGGTCGCGGATTAAAGCCGCCCCCACGATAACCGGTGGACACCACACCATAAACCATCACATCGTCAGACATGGTGTAGTCAAGACCAAGCTTCCAATCAGTGCGACTATAATTGGTAGTTTTTACTGTGCGCGGAAAGAAAACCTCACCGCCTCGGTAATCACCAGCAAAAGTTCTTAGATAGGAATAAGACTTCGACTCGTCCGAGTATCTAAGACCAGCACTCAAGTCTAACTTGTCAGTAAGACTCAATACGCCTTGGCCAAAAATAGCTTTTGTATCACTGGTGACAGGGTCATCAGTTCTTAACACTGTTGGCTCCCAAAACCAAAGATTCCAAATATGGATATCACTTTGGTCCTTGCCTTCACTATCAAAATAGAAAGCCCCGACTGTCCACTCCAGATCTTCGCCCATCGACAAACCGGACAAACGCACCTCCTGGCTTATTTGTTCATGTTCAAGCACTGTGCGCGAATTGCCCATATCTAACGGCGACTGGTCACCGTCGCGACTAAAATTACCATCGTAGGTGCGATAGGCAGTAATCGATTTAAACGAAAGAGTGTCAGACAGCGTCCAGTCAACAACCGCTCTCGCACTCCAGCTTTTTACTTCGCTCACATTGGGGACATCGAAACCAGTAAAGTCGGCCTTGAACGTAGCATAGCTGGTGTACATCGAATTGGTCAGGAAACGCTCATCGTAGGGAACGCCATACGCCGGGATAACCCGCAGCTCGTTCAAATTGTCTGCAGGAAGAAAGCCCGGCAACGATGGATCGGGGGATGTGTAATCTGGTTGCTCTATCACTTTATAAGCACCTGACTCACCACCATCTTTCGAAGTTTCCGCAGCAATCGTCAAGGTAATGTCATCAGACAGCTCTGCCTTCAAAGTCGCCCTGGCACTGTAAACCTCCTCCCCGCCTTCAGTACCTACCTTACAATCGCCTGCCGTGGTATGAGCCCTGAGAACATTTGCCAACGGGCCAACGCCGGTACCTGTTAACGTTGGGTTGGCACAACCAAAATCTAATACGTCCATATAGCCGTCGCGCTGGCGCATGTTGCCCGCAATGCGCAAAGCGACTTTATCTTCAACGAGGGCCATATCTGCATGACCGCGTACTTCAAAACGGTTGTAGCTACCGCCGGTAAATCGCAACGAACCAGAACCATCGCCTTTGGGTTCATTAGAAATTACTCGCACAGCACCACCGATACTGTTTTTACCAAACAATGTACCTTGCGGCCCACGCAACACTTCGACACGCTCAACATCTAGCAAATCAAATAATGAACCGAATACGGTTGAATGATAAACATCATCCACATAAAAACCGACGGCTCCTTCAACCGCAAAGTTATAATCGCCTTCACCAATACCTCGAATAGAAACGCTGGCAGATTTTCCAAGAAAGGTTCCGCCACTCTCTAACAACATATTGGGTGCCGACTTGGAAATTGCGGTAATATCGACACCACCATTGACGATTAAGTCTTCGCCTTTGACGGCAGTAATAGAGAGGGGAGTATCCTGCGATGATTCAACTCGGTACCGGGCAGTTACAGTAATTTCTTCAATTGCCCCGGAAGCTTTTTCTTGTTGCGCCGCAAGTGCCGCCAATGGTGTAAACCCACCAACTAGCAGCGCACCTGAAACTGTGTGTAGTGTCATCTTTTTGAGATTCATTCTTTTTATATCCCTCAATCTTATAAGTATTATGAGTCTATATTCATTGAAACAGCGCCAGTTTGAACCCATGTACTAGGCAGCTCACACACAGACACTTTTTCTTCGTCCAGCTGCAACAAGGCTATCACCCCCCAGAAACGCTAACCATAACGGCTGCGACATATTAGTTATCGATGATATGCATATATTCAGCACTAACGTTACAGAGATCCCTGCGACGGCAACAACCCACTACCAAGCGCACAATCAATCGGCTTTGGTGACTGCACCAGTACCCAAATCCATCGATACACTACCACCCTAGTCTCAGATTCAAGCCCAACATTGCCGCCAACCAAGTGGCGGGCAATCTGTCTCTTACCCGCGCTACAAAATCCAAATCCATAACTTCAGCATTGGAGTAATGCTCTGCCTGGTTCGCAACCACTGACGGTCGCTGCCGCTATGACTTATTCCATTAAGCGCTTGAATTCATCTATTTTATTATGAGAATAGTTCAATCGTTGTTAACGCAACGTTATGAAGCAGAAAGGGCGCATTACATATCTCACAAACGCCATGCCCCCAGTGCGAAATCGCACTATGCACAATATCGATAATTGAAATCAGAACATGAGGGTTTGCGAAACATCAAGGTAGTGTCAATCTATGGCGTTGGTTATAACAGTCACCGTTAAAGATTTGCTGCTAATCAATGAAATCATACAACCCGGGCAACGGGCTCACATAAAAGGTGGGATAGTGAAAATAATAAAACTGATAAAACAGGTAGCCGAACAGTACTCATTACAATATCGCAGAGGAGGGTTGAATCAATGACATCCTCCAACGCTGTAGCATCAGAAGAGACAACAATGCTCTCGACTGAAAACCAAACCGAAGGCGGATGGACCCTGCACACTTGCTATACTCTCGTGTTGTTGCACTTAGTGTATGCGTTCAACTTTTTTGACCGGCTCTTAATTTCCATATTATTCCCTCTCATTCAAGAAGACCTGCAACTCACTGATACAGAGCTGGGCCTAATTA
>JBNKHI010000061.1:0-16540 GCA_050290265.1 Cellvibrionaceae bacterium | reverse complement strand
ACACAATAGGATGCTACGAAGGTATTTGTACATAAAAGAATTGTAATCACGTTAACAGGAAGAGGATTAAAGCGGCCCCAAGACGGCAGCGTGGGCGTAAGGATACGTTAAGGGACCCTCTTAGTCGATTTTTTCAACAGACTGAAACTTTCCGTCGGTATCGAAAGCTATACAGAAGCGACCATTGATCCCATCTCGCTGGACGAATCTTTGGAGGATATTGGCTGGGAAACGCACTTTTTTGCCTTCATCTGTATAAGCAAGAACTGTATGAGCGCTACCCTGATACCAGCGCAGATATTCCTCAGCGCTAATACGCACCGTCACTGTTACATTGGCCATCGAAATGTATTACTCGAAAGGTATCGGTGTTGCCACAGCGCCTAGGCCGCACAAGCACCTCTAGTAAAAGGCTGCTATTTTAGCCAGCCTTTTACCAATATCCAACACAAGCAGAAAACAAATATGGCGTTATTACGGCTCCTCACATTCACTGGTCTCCAAAGAGGAACAATACTTACTGGCTTGAGCCAGATCCAACAGCTCGCGAATAGCGACCGAAAACATAGCAAAGTCAGCGCCACTACTGCTTTGCAAATCATTCATCATAGACTTCCAACGCGCGATTAATATGCTGTGCTGAACAGACCAGGCTGCTAGTGCTTGGTCAAGCGACCAATTGGCGGGTTTGATTTGTAGAATGGCCACCGTAATCGTGCGCATCTGAACTTCGAGATCATCCAGGTAAGTCTCACGCGCCATCGCTTGCCAGTAATTCTCAACAGGAACTTCAGAAATCTGACTAGCAAACCAATTTAAATTTAAGTGCTCGGCAACGAGAAAGAACAAGGTAGCCACATCTTTAATGGGTACCTCACTTATCCGAGCAGCCTCGACAATACTCAAACCCGAATACAAGTTGGACACCATGGCGGTTGCTCTTGCCATTTCATCACTAAGCCCGGCTGCAATCCACTTGTCGTACCCGCTTTGCCATAGCTCTTTTTCTTTGCCGTTCAGCACCCCCGGCATTAGATGAACAACCTCATCCAAATGGCGTTGATACAGTTCAACTTCTTCGCTAGGGTTCAATTCACTGCGACGGTTACGTAAAAACCAGCGTGTACCACGCCGGACTCGCCGCATCACAGTGTTCAGCAAGTCGAACTGCACAGACACATCGACTTTGAAATCCAGTGCTTCTACTTCGCTCCGGTAGTCTTCCAAACCAAATACATCGCGAGCCACAGAATAAGCCTTTGCGACTGCGACCGCGTTCACACCAGTGGATTCCATCAAACGATGACAAAAACTGATACCCATGTTGTTGACCATATCGTTAGCCAGCTGTGTTGCAATAATCTCTTTGCGTAAACGATGGCTATACATTGCACTGGAGAATGACGCTCGTATTTTTTCTGGGAAGATATTTTCAACCATCTTCGCCAAATACTGATCGGTCGCAATTTCGTCAGTCGCCAATGCATCTTTGAGCATGACCTTTACGTACGAAATAAGAATCGATATTTCGGGCCGAGTGAGGTGCTTGCCTTGACTATTGCGCTCCAAAATAGACTCATCATCGGGTAAAAACTCTAAACTGCGGTTCAACTGCCCACTACTCTCCAGCGCCCGAATAACTCGCAAATATTCCAAAAACCGCTTGCCTGCTTGTTGCTGGGCAATGCTGATTGCCTGAGTTTGTTTGTAGTTATTGTGTAACACGAGGGCTGCAACGTTATCGGTCATTTCCGCCAACAAATTATTGCGCTGTTTCTCCGTCATATCGCCGTCACGGACAATTTCGCCAAGCAGAATTTTGATATTCACTTCGTGGTCAGAGCAGTCCACCCCGGCCGCATTGTCGATAAAGTCGGTATTAACTGCACCACCATTCAAGGCAAATTCAATTCGACCCAACTGTGTAGCACCAAGGTTCCCCCCTTCGCCGAGTACTTTACACTTCAACTCACCGCCGTTAACGCGCAATGCGTCATTGGCTTTATCACCAACATCACTATGAGTTTCACTTTTCGCCTTAATATAAGTACCAATACCGCCGTTCCAAATTAGTCCCACAGGGGCTTTCAATAAGCGATTTAGCAACTGAGTTGGGGTTAACTTTGTTTCGCTGATAGCAAAGGTTTTTTGCATCTCTGGCGTAATATCGATAGATTTGGCCGAGCGAGAAAAGACCCCGCCACCTTGTGAAATAAGCGACTTTTCATATTGATCCCAGCCACCATTATCACTTTCAAACAGGCGTTTTCGCTCTTGAAAACTACGTTGCGCATCTGGCGTTGGATCGATAAAAATATGAAGGTGATTAAATGCAGCGACCAAACAAATATGTTCTGACATGAGCATGCCATTGCCAAAAACATCGCCGGCCATATCGCCAATGCCAATAACCGTAAAATCTTCTGTCTGAACGTTGATACCTATTTCTTTAAAGTGGCGCTGAACAGAGATCCAGGCACCTCGGGCCGTGATCCCCATCTGTTTGTGGTCATAACCCTGGCTACCACCAGACGCAAATGCATCACCGAGCCAGTGGTTATTTTTAAGCGAGATTTCATTAGCAATATCAGAAAAGGTTGCAGTGCCTTTATCAGCCGCAACCACTAGATACGGATCATTATCGTCGAGGCAGATCACTTGCGATGGCGATACAATTTCACCTTCCACAATATTGTCAGTAACATCCAGCAGCGCCTGAATAAAAATACGGTAGCAGGCAATACCCTCTTCCAGCATCGCTTTACGCCCGCCCTCTGGCGGTGGTTGCTTGACTACAAAACCACCTTTAGCGCCACTCGGTACGATCACAGAATTTTTAACCTGCTGAGCTTTTACCAGACCAAGTACTTCAGTCCGATAATCTTGCAGCCGGTCTGACCAACGCAAACCACCGCGAGCAACTTTACTACCGCGCAGATGCACACCCTCAACCCTGGGTGAGTAAACAAATATTTCAAACATGGGTCGCGGTTCGGGGATATCTGGAATATCACGAGGGCTAAACTTGAAACATACGTATTCTTTAAATTCGCCATTGGCACCAATCTGGTAAAAATTAGTCCGCAAGGTACCCTTGATTAAATCGAGATAACGACGAATGATCGTGTCTTCATTGAGGTTGTCGACCTTCTCCAGCGCATCAGTGACTTTTTTCACCAAGCGTTCAATCCGCGCCCTATCCTGTTCAGAATCCTGATTGACACGAAGATCAAAGGTGCTTTTGAACAGTGCGACTAAATTACGGGTAATCTCAAGGTGATGCGCTAACGTATCGGCAATGTAAGATTGCGTAAAGTAAAATGCTGTTTGTTGCATGTAGCGTGCATAAGCCCTTAACACAGCGACTTCTCGCCAATTTAAACGCGCGCCAATCACAAGGCGATTAAACTGATCACTCTCAGCCTTTTTACGCCAGACGGCTTCAAAAGCTTCTTTAAACGTATTGCTAACCGCATGAATATCAATATGCACTGGCAAGCTAAACAGGAGTGTAAAATCATGTAACCATACTGGCGCACTGTTACGAGGTTTTATCTTATAGGGGTGTTCACCCAATACTCTCAGCCCCATATTTTCCAACACGGGAATAACATCGGACAATTCCAATGCAGTATTTGGGTGGAAAACCTTAAATCGCAACTCATTTTCTTCAGCATCAACAGGCCGATAAAAGCTCATAGCAATATCATCGCCATCTTCAAGCTCTTTCAGCGTCGCTATATCGTGCACCGCAATGCGCGCATCATAGCTTTCCTGATAACCATTACTAAAGGCTTCATTAAAGTTTTTGATGAGATCTGTCCCTTGCTCTTCACCGTAGAATTCAAGTAATGCAGTCTCTAAATGGTCGCCCCAGGTGCGTGTAATATCGATAATTTTTGATTCGAGAAGGCGTTTATCAAATTCAGGAGTAGCGTCCTCCTTTACTCGAAAGAAAAAATGCGTGCGCGCCAAAATCGACTCAGAATAGTAAGTCGTTTGCTCACACTCAATTGCATCAATGGTATCTGTAATTATCGCCTGAATTTTTTCTCGGATGACCGTCGAAAATACATCTCGCGGCGTATAAACCAAAAAGCTAATAAATTTTCCATAAGGATCTTTGCGCATAAATACGCGCACTTGATGACGTTCATTAATCTGAGCAACGCCATGTAAGGTCTCAAATAATTCACTGGTACTACATTGGAATAATTCCTCGCGAGGAAATGTTTCCAACAGACGACGCAGACCGCGACCATAGTGTGACATAGGATCTATATCTGCACGCGCGAGAATTTCCCGAGCCTTGACGCGAATAACCGGAATACTATCTGGCGAGGCAACAAATACCGATGAAGTGTAAAGCCCTAGAAAACGACTTTCGCCACATACCTGTCCAGTTTTATCATAGCGTTTTACAATTACATAGTCTGAGTAAGCATGCCGATGCACACGCGAGCGCACAGACGATTTACTGAAAGCCAACACATTTGGTGTTAGGTGAAACCTTGTCATGCCGTTATTGAAATCATCTAATGCAACGGCCGAGTGGTTTTTTGACCGTACTTGAAACACACCGAGACGCTTCGATGCATTTTCTACCAAAACACGCTGGCCATCTTGTTCGACAAAGTCGTACTCGGAATACCCTAAGAATGTAAAATGCCTTGCAGCCAGCCAACGCAAAAAAGCCTCGCTTTCTTTGAGCATGGAATCGAAGTTTCCCCCCATCCCCAGCGCCAACTGATCGGCTGTTTGCTCACACTGCTGTACCAACACATCGTAGCTACTGACAACCAGATCTATTTCTTGGAGGACTGAAGCAATAGCCTTTTGTAATTCTTTAAGTTCAGCTTCATCTGAATTGAGATTTATCTCAAAATAGACTAATGCCTCACGCTGTAAAACGTCTGACTGATTAACTGCTTCACTGGCTTTGTCTTGCTGGCTCAATGCGGTATCTATACGCTGCAGCCTGCGCTGCTTGTCCCGTTGAGTAACAATAACGGTGTTATTGATCGTATACACAGGAATATTACGACGGTTAATTTCAATCCGAATAGAGTCCACCAGAAACGGCATATCCTTGCACAGCACAGTAACGACCGTATGCCCACAAACCCAGCCACTTTCCTCAACTGTAGGATTAAAAACGCGAACCTGGGGCTGATCGATTTTAAAATCTTGCAACTGTCGCCACCAGTCGCATAGAGAACCAAAAATGTCCTGTAATTGGCGACCTTCAAGCTCGTGGATAGGAAAACGGTCGTAGTATAAGGCTACTAGGTGACAGAACTCAGCAGCGGCTGGATCAGAATAATGTTGGTAAATTTTATCTTTGAGCTGGGAAAAAAATTCATCTTTTGATTCAGTGATGGCCAGATTGGTCTCCACAAAGTAAGCCCTCTTCTTATTTGTTCACCTGTATCGCTACCGATGCATTGATCCTGCAGCGCCGGTTTTGACAGTATTTTACTATATAGCTTATTAACTTGAACGTCTTGAACTTTGGAGCTATGACTGAGAGGATTTGCCCCACCCACCAACACAGGCGTTCAGTGCCCTAAGCATAGACCAGTCTCGACCTAATTGGCAGACGCCAGACGCATATCCTCCACTGCAATTTTTTTACCGGAACCTTTTCTAGAAGACCACGGTCTATGGCTGCGTAAATTAAGCTAGCCACTGAAACAAAAGCAAGTGATGGCACCACAACCTTCTGATGATAGAAGATTCCATTGTTGTGAAGGTTGTTACCGCTACTTCTATTGGAATTCAAAGAATAGCCCCAATGATATAGGGTCTAGTAAATTGACGCTGCCAGAGAAAATTATGACGACAGAAACAACCATACATTCCCTGCAAAACCTTAAAGCCTGGTTGCAAACGCAAATAATTGGCCAGGAACATCTCGTAGAACGATTATTGATCGCCATACTTGCCGACGGCCATCTACTGGTAGAAGGCGCACCGGGACTAGCCAAAACCCGTGCAATTAAAAGCCTTGCTGATGGCGTTGAAGGAGACTTCCATCGCATCCAATTTACACCCGACCTACTCCCCTCAGACATTACCGGCACCGACATTTATCGCCCACAGACGGGCGATTTCCAGTTTCAGGCTGGCCCCATTTTTCACAATCTTATTTTGGCAGATGAAATTAACCGGGCCCCTGCCAAAGTGCAGTCAGCCCTACTGGAGGCAATGGCAGAACGACAAGTCAGCGTCGGTAGTAAGACATACCCGCTCCCGCCCCTCTTTTTGGTGATGGCCACCCAGAACCCAATTGAACAGGAAGGGACTTACCCGCTACCGGAAGCGCAACTTGATCGATTTTTAATGCATGTGAATGTAAATTACCCGAATGCAGCCGCTGAGCATGCCATCCTCGCACTCACTCGAGGGGATGCCAAGAACAACGGTCAGGCCGACTGCCCAAGCGAAGTACTACAGGCAGATATTATGGCCGCAAGAACGGCCTTGCTTGACTTGCATATGGCCCCGGCTGTTGAGAACTATCTGGTTCAGTTAACCATCGCGACTCGCACACCCGCAGATAGCCAGCTACAGCAATGGCTAGAGTTTGGCGTGAGTCCACGCGGGACTATTTCGCTGGATCGATGCGCTCGCGCTCATGCCTGGTTGCAAGGCCAGGACTTTGTAAGCCCAGACAACATTCAAGCTGTGTTGCACGATGTATTCCGGCATCGTTTGCTATTAAGCTTCGAAGCTGAAGCCAATGGTGTGACTCGTGATCAGGTTATCGACCGTTTGATCGCTACTGTACCTGTTGTTTAAATGGCAACTCCCATGAGTACCGCTACACACTTAGACAACAACAATTTACAGCCGCGAGGACCGTACACAGATTTACAACAACTGTTACGTCTGCGATTTATTGGTCGCGAGCTTAAGCTCTTTGCAAACCGAGCAAGTCGCGCACCCATGAGCGGAAACGTAAGAACACGTTTTCGCGGTCGGGGCATGGAGTTTGAGGAGGTTCGCCTCTACCAGGCCGGCGATGATGTACGCAATATCGACTGGCGGGTAACAGCGCGTACACAAGTTCCACACACCAAGCTTTTTCACGAAGAGCGGGAGCGACCGGTTTACATTGTTCTTGATCAGCGTCAACCAATGTTTTTTGGAAGTACTAACTGTTTTAAATCAGTACTAGCCGTTCATATTGCAGCAGTTCTTGGCTGGTCCGCATTGCAACAAGGTGACCGTGTCGGCGGCATGGTGTTTGGCAATAATACCCAGGACGATATCCGGCCTCGACGCAGTCGACACGCACAAATGGAACTGCTTCACGCAGCACACAATAGTAATTCCCAGCTGCAACGCCCCACTAATTCGGAACAATGGCCAAACCTAACGACCATGCTTACCGATGTTCGCCGAATTGCCAAACCCGGATGTGCGGTATTTTTTATCAGCGACTTTCAAGACTTAAACCAGGAAACGGAAGCCCAATGTCATTTACTGGCCCAGCATACAGACCTAACGCTGATAGCTATTTCAGACCCGCTGGAAAGCAACTTGCCACAACAGGCAGGCCAACTAACTATCAGTAATGGAGTCGACAGGTTGTCCATTAATAGTAAAGACGCCCGCGTCCAACGACTCCATCAATCGCGATTTGACAGTCGATCTGAGCAACTCAGCAATATCGCTAATGCCTTAAAAATTGCACATTTGTCGTTCAGCACCGGCACCGATCCTAATGCTTTGTTGCGACAGCATTACAGCTCACAGCGCCGGCGCTAGGAGGACAAAGTCGATGAACTCTTTACCAGCCGGCAATCCCTTAAATACTGGACAAGCGCCTGCCTCAGGCCAGGTACCACTTCCTCAATTGCGCGACATTCATCTCCCGGACCCAATTGGGGTCTGGCCACCAGCCCCAGGCTGGTGGCTGCTAGGAGCCTTGATAATCATCGCAGCAGTTTTCATCGGCTGCTGGTTATATCGACGCCATCAACGCGACGCGTACCGTAAAGAAGCATTAGGACTCTTGGAAAAGGCAACCAGAGAGTTTGAAAATAAGTTAAAGAAATCTGTTAATATATCGACACAACCAACTGAATTAAAACAATTTTATTTTTTTAATTTATGTGAATTACTAAAACGTACAGCGCTAACGGCTTACGGCACTGGTATGAGTTTTAACGGCTCCAGGATAACTGGGCTTAGCGGTAAAGACTGGATCACCTTTCTGTTTGATAGCTGCGAAACACTTTCCAAACCAAATTCTCGGGAGAAAAGTCTAACCTCAGACCAGGTCGCACTGATTTATCAACAACTTTACAGCCCCGCACCAGAGGCTTTAGAAAACATTGATGTTCAAAGGATGCAATATTTTTGTCGAACCTGGATAACGAAACACCAATCGACTCCGCCACAAATGACTCACGAACAGCGAGGAGTTGCCAATGCTGACATTTGAATGGAGTTGGATCGGTTATTTGGCACCACTGCCATTACTCGTCTATTTGCTGCCTGCCAAAAAGCGTATCGAAGAAACAGGTATTGCAGTGCCCTTCTTCCAGCAAGCGCAGGCTTATGGCGCCGCGACTATTGGACCAGCCAAATCGAGAATATTTAAGGCAGCCGCGCTTTCGCTGGTTTGGCTATGCCTGCTCGCCGCTGCTGCGCGCCCACAGTGGATTGGTGACCCTGTCGCACTCCCCGCCAGTGGGCGCGACTTACTACTAGCGGTAGATATTTCGGGCAGCATGGAAACACCCGACATGGTGGTTAATGGCCAGTCTATTGACCGCCTAAGCATTGTAAAATATGTCGTTGGCGAATTTGTTGAACGCCGCCAACAAGACCGGCTCGGCCTCATCTTGTTTGGCACTCAAGCCTATCTGCAAGCGCCGCTAACATTTGACCGGGCGACGGTACAAAAATTGTTACAAGAAGCACAATTAGGTTTCGCCGGCAAAGCAACAGCAATAGGCGACGCCATCGGCCTCGCCATTAAACGCTTGCGCAATCGCCCGGATAATGCGCGTGTATTGATATTACTCACTGACGGCGCCAACACCGCCGGCGAGGTTGCACCGGCACAAGCAGCGGAACTGGCGCAGCAAGCCGGCGTGAAAATTTATACTATTGGTATAGGTGCAGAAAGCATGAATACCAATGGCATTTTTGGCCCACGCAGAGTCAACCCGTCTTCGGATCTAGACGAAACCACGCTGAAATATATCGCCACCACCACTGGCGGCCAATACTTTCGCGCTCGCGACCCTGCCGAGCTTATGCAGATCTACGCCAAACTCGATGAACTTGAACCCATTGAGCAAGATGCTGAAACTTTCCGCCCAACAAAAGCACTATTTTATTGGCCATTGGCTACTGCGCTGGGCCTAACAGTGATCATGCTATTAAGCCATTTACTGCCTGCGTACTTCGGTGGATACCGCCTGAAAACGCCTACTAGCGCCAACAAGCGAGGTGCAGAATGATCAGCGCCCTCCACGACTTTCACTGGCTACGCCCGACCTGGCTATTTGCATTGATACCACTGGCATTACTATTGATTGCCGCGGCCTATAAACGTCGTAATGCTAACCAGTGGGATAAGATTATTCCCTCAGACCTGCTGGCCCCACTGATTGTCGACGGCGGCAAACAACATAACCTCAAATGGATCACTGCCTTAGGGGCGGCGTGGCTTATTGCGACTATCGCCATAGCGGGTCCTAGCTGGCAAAAATTGCCCCAGCCCGTGCATAAATCCCAACAGGCCATGGTTGTTTTACTGGATTTATCGCCATCCATGTTAGCGCAAGATTTGAAGCCATCCAGACTGGTACGTAGCCGCTATAAACTGACCGACTTGTTAAAAGCTCGCCAAGACGGCCTAACCGGATTGGTCGCCTACGCAGGTGATGCACATGTTGTTACACCACTCACTGATGACACCGCCACTATTATCAGCCTGTTACCTGCCCTCGACCCAAGAACAATGCCAGTAGCCGGCAGCCGAGTTGAAGATGCCTTAACCCTTGGCTTACAACTCATGCATGACAGCGGTATATCCGAAGGACAGTTTTTACTTATCACTGATGGCGTTGCTGAGGATGCCCAGCAAGCGATAACTGACAAACTGGATGGCACTCCATTTACGCTTTCAATACTTGCAGTAGGCTCACAGGAGGGTGCGCCTATTCCACTTCCCAATGGCTTTGCCAAGAGTAGGAACGGCGACCTCATAATCAGCAAACTTAATGTCCCTGAGTTACAAGCTTTAGCACATAACAATCGAGGCCGATTTACCACCCTCACCGCAGACAATCGGGATATAGACTTCCTGCTAAGCTTTTCAGCGCCAGGCATGGCTGAGACGCAGGAAACCGAGCGAGTGTTTGACACATGGCGAGATAACGGCGCTTATTTATGCTTGCTCTTGCTTCCCTTTGCAGCTCTTGCATTCAGAAGAGGCATGTTGCTTAGTGCCCTGTTTGCACTAGGTTTTTTTTCGATTCAACCAAACCCTGCATTTGCCCAGAGCGATACTAGTGCACAAACATTAAACACCCAGCCGCAAATTCCTGCTGCCCGACAAAATAAACCACTGACAAGTGGAAGTTCGTCTGAAAACACAAAAAATAATGAAAACGTGACATTTAACAGTTGGGATAAATTATGGCGCACCCCCGACCAACGTGGAGAACAATTACTGGAAAAAGGTAATCCAGCCGCCGCCGCACGAGAGTTTGAGAACCCAAACTGGAAAGCCAGTGCCGACTATACGGCAGGTAATTACGCTGCTGCCGCAAGCAGTTTTAAAACAGACACGGCCACCGGTAACTACAACCGCGGCAACGCATTAGCTCAAGCAGGCAAACTCGAAGAAGCACTGCAAGCTTATGACAAGGCATTACAAATGCGACCGAACATGGAAGACGCGGAGTACAACAAAAAAATTGTAGAAGATTTGCTTAAAAAGCAACAAGAACAGAAACAAGACCAACAAGACCAAAATCAGAACCAATCTGGTGACGATCAACAAAAAAACGATCAAGGCAACAATCAGAACAAAGACAACCAGCAAAGCGACAATGAGGGTGACGAACAAAAAAGCCAGGATGGTCAAAAAGGTCAAGACGGTCAAGACGGTCAAAACTCAAATCCAGAAAATGGCCAGGATAGCCAGCAATCGGATAAGTCGGGAGATCAGGAAAATAAAGGTGGCCAGCAAAGTGACAATGATCAGGCAGACCTCCCAGATTCCGAATCGCAGACTGACAAGCCATCTGGGCCACCAGATCAACCAAAGCAGTCCCCCGAACAAACACAAGCGGAACAAGGTACCGGTAAGGCAGACACTGAGGATTCAGAAAATAATGAAGCTGATGCACAAGCAGCGGTTTCAGCTGAGGACGATTTAACACCAGAGCAAGCACAGGCTCTAGAGCAGTGGTTACGCCAAGTACCCGATGATCCCAGCGGGTTGCTGCGACGAAAGTTTGACTACGAACATCGACTGAAAGAAAGAGAACAGCAATGGCAAGGGCCGCCAGCAGGCGAAACCCGTTGGTAAAACGCTCAAAATCAAGACTCGTTATGTTAAACAAGAAACTTAACTGTAAACATTAAATATCTAGCTTAACTATTTGTTTAACAAGGTTTAAATTATGATTAAGCAAATTTTTTTGAAATCATTACAAGCTGTTATATCTATGAAAAAACATGTTTTGAGACGACCAGTAGCAAGAATCATGATGTTACTCGGCGGAGTAATACTGGCAGTAAATTGCATGGCAAATACGCTTAACAGCCAGGTTGACCGGCTGGATATCGGCCTAAATGAAACGTTCAATCTCACCGTTACTTACTCAGCACAGGTATTTAGCGGCAGCCCAGACTTTACGCCGTTACGAAAAGATTTTGAAATTATCAGCACCGCAAAAACCAGTCAGTACAACAGCATCAATGGCCAAGTCGAATCTTATACACGCTGGCAGATCGTACTTATGCCACGTAAAGCGGGTAAATTAACTATTCCCTCCCTAACGTTTAAGGGCGAAAAGAGTCAGGCAATCACCGTAATGGTTAACAATGCGCCAGCTAATACCGGTAAGTTCGATGGCAGCCAGAATATTTATCTGGAAACAGACATTGATAAGCAGTCTGTTTTTGTACAGGAACAGGTGCTTTTGACTCTGCGACTCTATACCAACACCAGCCTAAGCAATATCGAACCGGAAGATCTCAAACTAGATAACGCAAGCTCAGAGCTGGTTAACGAAAGTCAATTCCAGCGTAATATCAACGGCACCCCTTATGTAATTGTTGAACGTACCTATGCTATTTTTCCACAAAATAGTGGAACACTGGAAATCCCATCGATGCGTTGGGACTTGCAACTGGGTTCTCGCGCCCAAAGCCTTTTTGACCGATTGGACAACCGACAATTACGCCGTTTACGTACTGAAGCGAAATCCATTGATGTTAAACCGGCCCCTTCAACCTACCCTGCAAGCAAAGACTGGCTACCGGCAAATAAGTTGTCATTGCGACAAGAGTGGAGCGCAGCGCCAAGTAACTTTAAAGTTGGCGAACCCATCACACGCACCCTGATTATTGAAGCCGAGGGGATAAGCGCCGCACAGATACCACAAATTGAAAGCTCAGCCCCCAATTCTCTAAACATATACCCTGAGCCGCCAAAAGCCGATGAAAATAAAAGCGCTAAAGGCCTAGTCACGACGATTCGGCAAACTCAAGCTATTGTTCCCACTAAGGCTGGTGAATTTGAGTTACCCGAAATAAAACTCCCGTGGTGGAATACGAAAACCCAATCACTTGAAACTGCTACGCTACCTGCGCAAAAAATATTTGTATACAGCAGTAGCGCCAACTTGAATACACCCACGACGACTGAAAGCCCGTTAATGGCAGAAGCACCAGCGGTATCAACGCCAGGCACAGCACAGGAGCCCGGCAACGAAGGCAACATTTTGATATGGCAAATGGCAGCGCTTATATTTGGTGCTTTATCAGTGATACTTAGCGCACTCTGCCTGCGTCTTTGGTTAAGTAAACCGGCAACAATTTACCACCAAGATAGAGCCCGTTCAGACGACGCTCCGCGAGTGACAGAAAAGCAAACGCTAAACCAGCTGAAACGTCTCTCGAAGCAAAATCAGGTAACCGCCGAAGAAGCTCGCAAGGCCTTACTCGCCTGGGCTTTTGCACATTGGCCCAATAATCCACCATCGGGTTTACACCAGATTGGTAGCCGGTTTTCAGAAAATAAAGCCTTGGCCAATGAATTACAGGCTTTGAATCAATCACTGTATGGCGGCACAGAAGCCAACTGGAGTTTAAGTACTATTTACACACTGCTTAACAACAGTATTGAATCGGAATACCGGCAGACGAAAGGAAAAAGTGACGCTCAATTAAAGCCGCTATATAGTGAATAAAACGCCAATATGTAGCTGTAGAAAACATTGCCATGGCGTCAACGGGGGAAGTTGGTAGTTGCTGGGTAACTATCACCGGGCCATGATATAGCTTAGAGAAATAATTGATCTAAAATGCTATTGCAAATTCGTTTAATAACCGAACAAATCTGACTGGAAGTTCACAGATTTTGACCAATACTTAAGGGTACTGGTGATGCATAATCCCCCAAGTGAAGTAGGCACCGGTTAGAGAGTTTAAGCGCTCTCGTTGTTGAGGCTGTATCTAACACTGAAATTTATTTACAGCTTTAATGTTTCACTCCTAATGGTCTTGACCCGATTCTCCACCCCCGAGAATCGGGTTTTTTTATACTGTAAAGATCGCTAACTTTCATTCTAGTGGGCTACAGTTTCGTCAGCTTTAAGCACTATGACGCGCTCTCCACCGCCTTCATTAACTACGCCACCAGACTTCAATGCACGCTTAGCCAGTTTGTTTTTTACATTTTTATCGAGATCGTTATCACTGGCCAAGACGCTAATACTGATCGCGCGAGCCTGGACAACGCCCGATTCAGAAGTAACTACAACCTTTAAGTCTAAGTAAAACTGCCCTTCGTTCACGACCGAAAGTTCGAGCGTTATCACCGGTAACTGTCCAGAATAAAAGGTCCATTCAGGCTTCGCATTCAGGATTGACAGCCCCTCAGTTGCTTCAATGGTTACCGCAACTTTTGAACTATTGTCTGGCACCGCAAGTCGAATGTCTGCCTTATCCGTCCCACTTAATGGAATGGATAAGTGACTGGCTGATAAAAGGCTCACCGCTACACCAGGTTTTGAGTAATGTAGCTTACCGGGGAATTTCTGTGGCTCGGAGGACACATTCAGGGTATCGGCCCTAGCAAATGCTGCCGCCAATAAAAAAAACAAAAAAAATAACTTCATACCTAATTCTCGTAAACTAAAGCGTATTCTTAATAGTTATTCACGTTCGGGCGACCTGAACATAAAAGCAGGACTTTCCACCAGTAAGTTCATCTTCATCAATATTATAAAAGTCATACAACTCCAGCAAATAATCTCCCGCCTGCAAACTTACAGAGCCATTTTCGGCATTGTTAGTCGGCGCTTCAAGCGAACCTATAAACCTTCCTTTTAACCAGACCAAAACATCTGGGTCAGTGGATGCACTCTCAGATGTAGACTTAGCAACACTGATGCTGTAACTGCCAGCATTACTGATAGGTAAGCGCAGTAAACGACGATTTTGCAATTTGTTATATTCGCCATGATCACTATCACTACAGACTTGAACGCTTGCGCCACCGGGAATAACTTCATAATAGATAGGCACCGCGCCAGAACCATTATTCTCACCTTCACCATAAAAACCGGTGCCCGATATAAACTGATTACTGGTTAATATCTCGATTGCAGATTCAGCGCCGGGAACATTGCTACGAAGTACTTCTAGAAAAGCGTAGAGGCTGGTAAAGCCATCGAAATTAATGTAACGGCTGTCCGTTAACGCATTTAAAATCGGTTCCAAGGATAAATTGATCGTATCTCCTGCCTCATTTGTGTCATCGTAAATATCATAAACAATAGACTGTACAGAACTTTCATTAAACCAACCGCGATTAGTGGGTGAGTTATTCTCCATATTAAATGTAAAACCACTACGCTGCTGCGTACCCAATGAGTCGTTATAAACTGGATTATCGGTAGCAATTGCCGACCACGCATTGGCCCACCCTTCTCCAAACGCCACCCGTAAATCAAGTCGATCATTTAACGAATGCATTCCACCTAAACTATCGGAGCGACCAAAAGCATTATCAAAGTAATGCCCCCACTCATGCAGTATTAGGTGTTCATCATATTCGTCGGTATCGATGTTTTCCGCACCCAAAAGATAAATATTACCGCCATCGGTAGTAAAAAAACTGGTGCCAATCTCTCCAGTAGTGTAATCACCATCTTCAACAGGCCGGTTGTTAACGCTCCAGCGTAACTCCGCAGGCGGGAACGATAGAGAAGGCTTAACCGCCAGCACTTTATTTAGCCCCGTATACACACTATCTATAATGGCAAAAGGCGCAGCAACCCGGTCTCCATACGCAATACCATTCCAACCCGATGGAGCATGCAGATCGCGAGTACTATTACTCGTACCCGTAGAGGCCAGTTCGCCATCCATCACATAGAGCGCATTATTACTGGTGTTGTCGGTAACTTTAAAATTCCAACTGCCGGTGTCTGTCGTTGAAGGAATTGTTTGTGCAAACACGCGAATAGTGATGCAGGTTTTGTCGTTGACACTCAGGGAGTAGTTACCACTCTTATCGGTAACCCCTGCAGCCACCTGCACACCGCTATTATCCAAGGCTACGACCTTGACACTACGGGCGGGTAAAACCTGTGTATTCGAATAATCTAGCCCGCCATTATTGTCTGGGAGAACACGATCGTAGGTAACCAGTCCTGATACGACGACCTCAGCGCCCGTAGTCTGACTTTCAGCAGGACAAGTCAGCAGTACGCCACTAACGGTTGTATTAGTGGTTCCGCCCCCGCCTCCACCACAGGCAGAAAACAATAGTGACGAAGACAGCACGAATAAAGTAAGAACTGAGATGGGTGGGCGATACGCAAAGTAGAGCATGGACTGCCAGGGCATGAAAATATCCTGCTAATATAGTATGAAGAACCTGCTGACTCTCACGCATGAGGCAGGACAATACAATCCGTCCTACCCAATGCCTCTAGAGCTCTAAGCATCTTTATTATCGTCAGTTTATCGCGATGATTAGGAAAAGCTACAACCCTTTTCTCACTCTATACAGACGCTCAAACACGATATAACGACAACCGGTTACAGCCCATTGTCATAAAACATTCATTTAGCCGTATTTTGCAACTGCAACAGTGTCTTGATCTCCGCCAATTCACGCTGCACATCAGCTAGCGTTGGCTCAGCGTTGAGGGATTGCTCTTCTGCTCGTATTTTGGCCTGCTCAGTTTCAAGCACGCTCACTACAATACCGATAACCATATTTAAAAAGGCGAAGGCAGTAAAAAAGATAAACGATAAATAATATAGCCAG